>NZ_FCOJ02000064.1 GCF_001545035.1 Caballeronia glebae | reverse complement strand
CCCCGCCGCTTCGGGCGCTCGTCGGCAGCGAGCTGGAAGCATTGTTCGACCGTGCCGTGCGCGAAGCCGCACGCCGCAGGGCCGAAACCGTGGCGGCGCCGCCCGAGGCGCCCGCCGTCGACGACACATCCGACCCGTCAGGGTCATGAAGCGCGGATGCGCCAGATTTGCCTCTCATGGTGAACGCGGCGCGCGGCGCGAAGCTTATGCAAACGGCACTTATCGCGTTGTTGCGCTTCTACAAGGTTGCAGTGAGCCCTCTGCTCGGCAACCGGTGCCGCTTTTATCCTTCCTGTTCCGACTACGCACGCGAAGCAATCCAGTATCATGGCGCCGCGCATGGCACGTATCTCGCCGTGAAGCGGTTGTGCCGCTGCCATCCTCTTTCGGCGGGCGGCGTCGATCTCGTGCCGCCTCCCCGCGGACATGTCGCCTCTGACGACACGTCCGAATCGCGCCCGAAGTCCGACGATTCCGGGCAAGACAAGCTTTCAACACTAAACGGCGCTGAAGCGCTTTCCGATCGACACTGAGACAACGCATGGATATCAAACGCACCGTCCTATGGGTCATCTTCTTCGTGTCAGTTGTCATGCTGTTCGACAACTGGCAACGCGACCACGGGCGCCCGTCGATGTTCTTCCCGGGCGCGACGCAGCCGGTGAAGACCGCCAGCAACCCGGCGCCGGGCTCGGCCGCATCCGGCGTGCAGCCCTCCGTACTGCCGAACGCGCCTGCGGGCACGGCCGCACCCGGCACGACGACGCCGCCCGCTACGGCGCAAGCGCAACTCGTGAAGTTCACGACGGACGTGTACTCCGGTGAAATCGACACGCGCGGAGGCACGCTTTCGAAGCTTTCGCTGATGAAAGAGGGCGACGGCAAGCAGCCGGACCTCTACATCACGCTCTTCGATCACACGGCGAACCATACCTATCTCGCGCGCACGGGCCTCTCCGGCGGCGATTTCCCGAACCACAACGACGTCTTCACGCCGATTCCCGGCCAGACGTCGCTGACGGGCGACGAAAAGACGCTGAAGATCGCGTTCGAATCGCCGGTGAAGGGTGGCGTGAAGGTCATCAAGACCTACACGTTCACGCGCGGCAGCTATGTGATCAACGTCGACACGAAGATCGAGAACGTCGGCGCCGCGCCGGTCTCGCCCAAGCTCTACATGGAACTCGTGCGCGACAACACGCCGGTCGAGACGCCGCGTTTCTCGCATACGTTCATCGGGCCGGCGGTCTACACGGAGCAGAAGCACTTCCAGAAGATCGACTTCTCCGACATCGACAAGAACAAGGCAACGTTCGAGCCGTCGTCGGACAACGGGTGGATCGCGATGGTGCAGCACTACTTCGCGTCGGCATGGCTCCCGCCGCAGGGCGTGAAGCGCGACATCTACGTTCAGAAGATCGACCCGGACCTGTATCGCGTTGGCGTGACGCTGCCCGCGCAGACCATCGCGCCGGGACAGACCGTGAACGTCGATGCGCGCCTCTTCGCCGGTCCGGAAGAAGAGCGCATGCTCGAAGGCATCGCGCCGGGTCTGGAGCTGGTGAAGGACTACGGCATGGTGACGATCATCGCCAAGCCGCTCTTCTGGCTGCTCGAAAAGATCCACGGCTTCGTCGGCAACTGGGGCTGGGCGATCGTGCTGCTCACGCTGCTCATCAAGGCGGTGTTCTTCCCGCTGTCGGCGGCGAGCTACAAGTCGATGGCGCGCATGAAGGAAATCACGCCGCGCATGCAACAGCTCCGTGAGCGCTTCAAGAGCGACCCGCAAAAGATGAATGCGGCGCTGATGGAGCTGTACAAGACCGAGAAGGTCAATCCGTTCGGCGGCTGTCTGCCGGTGGTCGTGCAGATTCCGGTGTTCATCTCGCTGTACTGGGTGCTGCTGTCGTCGGTGGAAATGCGCGGCGCACCGTGGATCGGCTGGATTCACGATCTGTCGCAACAGGACCCGTATTTCATTCTGCCGGTGCTGATGGCGGTGTCGATGTTCCTGCAAACCAAGCTGAACCCGACGCCTCCGGACCCGGTGCAAGCCAAGATGATGATGTTCATGCCGATCGCGTTCTCGGTCATGTTCTTCTTCTTCCCGGCCGGTCTCGTGCTGTACTACGTGGTGAACAACGTGCTGTCGATCGCCCAGCAGTACTACATCACGCGCATGATGGGAAAGAATAAGAAGAAGGCCGCGTAAGCGCTTCTTCGGCTTCGAATGTGAAAACGCCCGGCTCTGGCCGGGCGTTTTTCTTTGGTGGAGTGGAAATTTACCGCTTCATCGATCCATAAAACTGCTCGACGAGTTCTTCGAGCAAATACCGATGATGCGGCGACAGCGCTTCGATCTTCGTCGCCAGTTCGAGCGTTTCCTCGGATGCGGGATATTGCTCGTCGCGCGCGAGCGGCTTCGGCGTCACCTGCGGATTGCCGCTCGGCGGCGGTCCGTAGTGGAGCCAGTGCTGATCGACCTTGAACCAGTCGGCGAGCGTCTTCAGCTTGTCGGCGGTCGGAATCGAACGCGCGGTGAGCCACTTGTGCGCCGTCTGCGGCGAAACGGGTTCGCCTCGATAGCGCAGATTGAAGTGCAATGCGAGATCAGTTGCTCCGCGCATCTTTTCGGCTGCGCGGGTCATCGAGAATTTGAGCCGCTCGGAGAAATCGGTCTTTTCTTGTGGTGTAGGCATGGGCTGGATTGTGCGAGGCAATCGCTGCTTACAAGTCAACCATTTACGCTAGATTTGGCGCGCACTCGCATTGATTTATCTTAATTACGTGATCTTATTCGCTGCTTATCGGCAATCTATTTGCATCGAAGCCGCAACGCCAGTAAGCCTCACCTCGCTCGTCGTACAAAATTTCGCTTTTCGGTCTGGATAAAATTGTCTATCTCAAAAAAGATAACTTATCTAGCCGGGTTCCGCCAGCGAGAAACGAGGCGATTCGGACGCCGCGATACAATGCCCGCACTTCGAAACCATCCCATTGCGCCATCGACATGCTGAGCAACGACACCGATCCGATCGTCGCAATCGCCACTGCGCCCGGGCGCGGCGGAATCGGCGTCGTGCGGCTGTCGTTCGGTCGCGCGGGCGCGGCCGCCGCGCAAAAGGCGATGCACGCGTTGTGCGGCCAGGCGCTCGCGCCGCGTCACGCGAGCTACGTGCCGTTCAGCGATGGCAACGGCGAAGCGCTCGATCGCGGCATCGCGCTTTATTTTCCCGCGCCGAACTCCTACACCGGCGAGCACGTGTTGGAATTGCAAGGACACGGCGGCCCGATCGTGCTGCAACTGGTTTTGCAACGTGCGATCGAAGCGGGTCGCGATTTCGGCCTGCGGCTCGCCGAACCGGGTGAATTCACCCGGCGCGCATTTCTCAACGACAAGCTCGATCTCGCGCAGGCCGAAGCCGTCGCCGATCTGATCGAAGCGAGCACGGAAGCCGCCGCGCGTTCGGCCGGCCGCTCGCTGGAAGGCGCGTTCTCGCGCGAGATCCATGCGCTGGTCGAGGACGTGATCACGCTGCGCATGCTCGTCGAAGCGACGCTGGATTTTCCCGAAGAAGAGATCGACTTTCTCGAAGCGGCCGACGCGCGCGGCAAGCTCACGCGCATCCGCGAGCGGCTGGACACGGTTCTCGCGGACGCGCGTCAGGGTGCGCTGTTGCGCGAGGGCTTGTCGGTGGTGCTCGCGGGTCAGCCGAACGTGGGCAAGTCGTCGCTGCTCAATGCGCTCGCGGGCGCGGAACTCGCGATTGTCACGCCGATCGCCGGAACGACGCGCGACAAAGTCGCGCAGACGATTCAGGTCGAAGGCATTCCGCTGCACATCATCGACACGGCAGGGCTGCGCGACACGCAGGACGAAGTGGAGCGCATTGGCATCGAACGCACGTGGGACGAGATCGAGCGCGCTGACGTCGTGTTGCATCTGCTCGATGCGCGCGAAAACGTGACTCCGGAAGATCGGGCGATCGCGGCGCGCTTTCCGGCGGGCGTGCCCGTCGTGCGGGTGATGAACAAGACGGACCTGGCGGGGGCGCCATCAGCCGCGCGAGATGCGCAAGGCCACGCGCGCGAAGTGAATCTGTCGGCGAAAACCGGTGACGGCATTGCGCTGCTGCGCGACGAGCTGCTGAAGATCGCGGGCTGGCAGGCGGGCTCGGAAAGCGTGTATCTCGCGCGTGAGCGGCATCTGATCGCGCTGCGCGAGGCGCGCGACCATCTTGCACTCGCCGCCGGACATGCCGATCAGCAGTCGCAGGTGCTCGATCTTTTCGCGGAAGAACTGCGGCTCGCGCAGGAAAATCTCAACGCGATCACGGGCGAATTCACTTCCGATGACTTGCTGGGCGTGATCTTCAGCCGCTTTTGCATCGGAAAATAAAAGCCGGCGAAACTACGCGCCGGCCGGTTTGCCGATCTCGCGTAGTTCAGCGCTGAGCTTTTCGCTTTCCTCCGGCCGTCCGTGAAACGCCGCCGGCGTGTTCTGGAACATCTCGATCCGATACACGCCGTCGCAGAACGACAGCACCATCGTCTGAATCGCGTTCAGACCGGGTTCGAGTTCCGTCGCGCCGCGCGGCCACATGCCCGCGACGGCACGCAGCAGCAGCGCCTGCCCGTTCGCCATGCGCCTCACCTCACGCACCTTCGCGACGAAGCGCGGTGTGGGATGCTCCGCGAAGATCGGCAGAAGGTGCGCCTCGATGCACGTGCGTCCGTCGATTGCGCTGCCGTCGAAACCGACCAGACTGCCACGCTCCGTAAAGCGCACCGCCATGGCAACCGCGTCCTGCCTGTTCCAGTCGTCGAGCAGGCCGAAATACGCGCGCCGCGCGCTCGCGGTCCAATCGTCGGACTGACTACTCATGTCGCCTTCTTCCACGCCGCCGCGAAGACGCCCGCGCCCATCAGAAGCGCGCCGCCCGTGCGGTTCACCGCGCGCTGCACGGAAGGCTTGCGGATCGCCTTGCGCGCGCCGGACGCGAGCAACGCGTAAGCGAACGCGTTCGCCGCCGCCAGTCCGACGAAGGTGGCTTCGAGAATCGCGATCTGCGACACGCTCGCCGCGTGCGGATCGACGAATTGCGGCACGAACGCGACGAAGAAAATGATGCTCTTCGGGTTCAGGGTCGTGACGGCGTAGGCGTGCGCCATGATGCGGCTCGTGCGAAGTTCGCCGGTGGGCTGCACGGCGTCCGTATCGACGGCGGGCGCGCGCCAAAGCTTGATGCCGAGGTACACGAGATACGCCGCGCCGATCCACTTCACCACCATGAACAATTCAGCCGATGCCGCCAGCAGCACGCCGAGGCCGAGCATGGAGGCGGTCATCGCGGTAAGGTCGCCGAGCGCGACGCCGACAGTCGTCGCGAAAGCATACTTGCGGCCGTGGCCGAGCGCGTAGGACACGACGAGCAGCACGGTCGGACCGGGAATCGCGACGAGAATTGCCGATGCGATCGCGAACGGCAGCCATTGAGCGAGGGTCATGCTGGGTCTCCTGAAGTCGATGCGTCGATTTATCCATGAACGCCGCATGCTGGCAATAGGCCGTTCAGCCAGCTTGACGTATTTCGCGCCCTGCTCATCATGTGTTGGCTTCGCCTCGCGCACGCTTAATGCGGCGCACCAAATGCACACGAGAGGCGAATTGTCGCAGTCGCGTGAACATAAACGTGAGCTTTCATTTCGCCAAGCGCGTCATATCAAGGATTTTCGTCTGCTTCGCCTTTATCGCAATTCACTTAAAACCAGTCTGCGACATTCTGACGTGTTGCGGACGCACATAACATGTGCTTGCAAGTTTTCCTCGCTCCTCTAGCATGAGTTTTGCGGTCATCCGCTTTTAAATACATAGCTAATTCGAAACGAGTTCGTCTGGAGGCTATACATGAAGAAACGCGCCGGTGCTCTCTTCGCGATTATGGGTTTGTTTGCAGTCGTTTCCGCAGCGCAAGCTCAGGACAGCGTTATTCAAGCTCAGCAGACATTCACTTTCAGGCCCGACTCGTATGGCTGCTTGTCCAAGGACAAGTTCGATTCGGCCGATCAACACGCGAAAGCCGGCGAGCATCAAAAGATGCAGCAGTTCTTTGAGGGCTTTGAATGCATTTCGACTCCGGTCGATTCGCATTTTCGTGTGATTCGTGTCGTGGGCCATGACGTCGAATTCGTCAACGCCTCAAATAACGATACGCAAGGTATGTGGACCGCAGATCGTTTCATCGATCAATAAGCGGTTTCTCGCGACTGCTAAATCGGCAATCCGGCGCGATTCTTAAATTGCGCCGGAGTTGGGAATTACCCGCGAACCGATCGCTCGGTTAATTCGACGGCTGAATCTACGCTACGCCAATCTCCGCCGCGCTCGCTGAGCGGATCGCGCGCGTCTCGCAATCTTCCAAATTTCCATCGATTCAACGCACAATATCGGTCTCGCGCGCGAACCATCGCGCCATATCGACAATTTTTGCGCCGGTCAACGAACCGGCGACGGATGCTGAATGGCCCTCAAATCCACGATCTACAAGGCAGATCTGCAAATTGCCGACATGGATCGCCACTACTACGGCGATCATTCCCTGACCATTGCGCGTCATCCGTCGGAGACCGACGAACGGATGATGGTGCGCGTCGCTGCGTTCGGCATGTTCGCCGACGAGCATCTCGAATTCTGCAAGGGCCTGTCCGATACCGACGAGCCCGATCTCTGGCAAAAGGATCTCACCGGGCAGATCCAGACGTGGATCGAGGTCGGCCAGCCGGACGAACGGCGCATTTCGAAGGCGAGCGGCCGTTCGGATCGCGTGATCGTCATCGCGTATGCCGGCAGGACGGCGGATATCTGGTGGAACGGCGTGAAGGGCAAAGTCGAGCGGCTGCGCAACGTGACGGTCTGGTCGCTCGGGGATGGCATCGCGGAAGCGCTCGGCAAGCTGGCCGAACGGACGATGCGTTTGCAGATGATGGTGCAGGACGGCGAGGTATCGCTGGGCAGCGAGACTGCCGACGCGGTCGCGATCCGCTGGAACGTGCTTAAGGCCGGCGCGGCCTGACCCTCAGGCTTCGGGCGGCCCTTTGAGCTCGATCATGTTGCCTTCAGGATCGAAGAAATAGAGCGAGGGGCCGAAGCCTTCGGCGCCATATCGACGCGCCTCTTCGCCGACGCGCGCGCCGTGCTTTTCAAGATGCGCGCGTAACGAGTCGGCATCGAACGGCTCGACGCGCACGCACTGGTGATCCATGTTGCGCCCTCTGCCGACCTGACCGCTCTCCGGCCGATCGATTTTCGCGCCGACGGCCAGCAGATCGATCAACGAACGGCCCGCGCGCATCTGCACGAGGCCGAGGTCGCGCTGTTCCTTCTCGACCGGACAACCCAGCACGGTGCGATAAAAATCCACCATGTTGTCGATATCGGCGCAGCGGATCACGACGTGATCGATTTCGCGGATGTTGATTTGCATGGTGCCTCTCTCACGGTCGATGGCACGGTCAGTTTAGCGCGACGGGGAAAAGGGGAGGTGGGAGCGGAAATGAGAAAGGGCCTGGCGTTTGAGCCAAGCCCTTCGGATTCGTGGTGGGAGGAGGACTATCAAACTAACCCGTCAGTTCAGCCACAGATAAGCGCTATAGCAAACGAATCTAAGCCGTTGCCCCCAAAAGTGCCCCCACATTAGACTTCCTGCTCTGATGTCCGGCAAGGGTACTTGGCTCGCTTCGCCGAACAGCGGAACCCGACTAGGTCGCTTCTGCACTGTCGCAGAAAGGCGACACCTTACAAATCGCATACTGAGGGCCTGCCTGTAGTCAGGGAGGTTCTCGACGTGCGCTCTTATTCCGTAGGTAGAGTGCTCGAGTCACTCACGCCCCACCCAAGAAAATCGCGCGATCATGCCGCATGTTTGACCGATCACTGTTCACAGGCGCTGCGCTGCGATCGGACGCAAGCGGCGCATTCGACTCGCGAGACGCTGCAGTCATCGAATGCCGGGAGCGAGCGTGCAAGGACGCCGAATGGTACATACGAAATGGCTGGACTGTGCGCTCTCCCACCGATTGTGAATTCGCGCAGCTCGCCAGCGAGCTATTTTGTGCGATGATTTGTAACCATACGGCGGCGGGTTCGAGCCCAGCAGCCAGAATTAATAAAAACAAAGGGTAGCGAGAGGTTGGCTTGTGACCCTTTGGCTAAGACCTACGCCCAATGCGAATGGGTGCGGCAAGGGGGCCAGAAAGAATGATCAATATCGGTCAGTTTGTGTCCGATCGCCGCTATGGTCCAGCAAAGATCATCGGTGCCCACGGGGGGAAGCATGAAATCGAGTACTTTTTCTCTCCGCAGCGGCGAAAGGCAGTACTTGTCGACCTGAATGGGGCGGCGCCGGTACGGCTCTACGAGCAAACGCGAATCTACGTACACCGTAGCGGGTTCTGGCGAATGGGGCGCATTATTCATGCACACCCAAGGGAGCCCTTCGGGTACGACTACGATGTTCAATTTCCGAACAAGCAAGTTTTGCGGATTTCGGAGGAAGAACTCTATTGTCGGTGTTGGTTCTCTCATGATGATCCTACCGCGGTGCTGGCAGGCGGTGGGATGGAAACGCAGTACTGGCATGAGTGCAGGCAAACGTTCACGAGATCTCTTATTGCCCAGCGTGCATCTTGCCGTGGGCTTTCCGCCCTGTTGTCTTCACGCATTGAACTAGTTCCTCACCAAGTTGAGGTGGCGCGACGCATACTCGAGGACCCGTTGCAGCGATACTTACTCGCAGACGAGGTCGGCATGGGAAAGACGATTGAGGCTGGCATCGTCATCCGTCAATTCCTTTTAACTAACTCTGAAGGGCGGGTTTGGGTCATTGCACCACCCTCATTGGTCAGGCAATGGGAGACGGAACTAGAAGATAAATTGGCCATCTTGGACTTTCCCGAGCGGATAAACGTCTGTTCCATCGATAAAATGGCGACCATTCCGACCGACGGGATTTCCATGCTCGTTGTCGATGAGGCGCATCACCTGGTGGCCGATGAAATTCCTCACGAGCTAACGCGCTTGGCAAGTTCGTCCCCGCGACTTTTGCTCTTGTCCGCCACTCCTCCTCTTGGACAACCCGAGGTCTTACTACGTCTCCTGAAAGTCCTTGATCCCGACAATTATGGTGATGTGGGTCTGGAAGAATTCTCAACCCGAGTCCGTGAGCGTGAAGCCCTCGGCATTTTTTTGCGTGGCTTGCGTCCAGATGCGAGCCCGGCAATCCTGCGCCAGCGACTCCGTCGTCTGCCAGATTTGTTTCCTAGTGATCGGGAAGCGATGCGCATGGGCGAGCAGATCAATTCTGCACTACAGGAAAATGCTCAAGAAGCCTTACAGCGCCATGTGAGCGACCTACGGAGCCATATAGCGGACGTGTATCGAATCCACCATAGGCTAATCCGCACGCGGCGTCGTGATGCCGCGGACTGGGTATTCCGGCCACGGGGGCCAGCAAGTCTGCATGAGGGTGAACCAAACCTCGAGCATGTCCGGTTGAGTTGGATCGAAGATAGTCGCCTTACGAGCGTGTTTGAGCTTTTCGAACAATGGCGTGTCGAGTTGGCATCAAAGTTTCCGAAATCATCGGCCGCGCGGACGGAAGCTTCACAGGCCGTCGTTACTCTGTTTGAAGCATTGGGGTGCAGCGTAGACGTATTTGCTGAGATCCTTGACGCTTTGCCCGGAGCCCTCTTCGACGAAGCCTGGAGGAGTGCGTTCACGAGTGTCATTCAAGAGCAAAATGACAAGCCATCACGACCCTTGCAGGTTGCGGCTGTCATAAAGCGTCATTTGGAGATACTCCAGCAACAGGACAAAGAGGGAACTCCACGCATTGCGGTCTTCGGCAGCAACGCCGACGACCTAGAAAAGTGTTACGCCGCTTTGCAGACGACACTCGGAAAGGAGCGAGTCTGGACGGCACCTGCGCATGGAGACGACGACGGCGATATCGCAGCGGAGTTTGAATCCGATAAGCAAGCGCGAGTGCTTGTTTGCAATCGGCAGCAAGAGGAAGGTCTCAACCTTCACTTCGTCGATGCATTGGTCCATCTTGATCTGCCGTTTTCCCCTGCACGTATCGAGCAGCGCATCGGTCGACTCGACCGATTCGGCCGGCGAAAGCGCCGACTCGAGCAGCGTGTTTTCTTTCCGTCTGTGAATGAAGAGTCAAGTCTATGGGAGGCGTGGTTTGATGTCTTGGCAAAAGCCTTCGACATCTTTAACTCTCCGATCGCGGATGTTCAATTCTCCCTAGCAGAAATTTCTGCCTATCTAACCGATGCTTTGTTTGAGCATGGCGCACTTGGCCTACATGAAGTGATTCCGCATGTGCGCGAGCAACTGGCGGCGGAGCGCGAGCGACTTGACAACCAATACGCGCTTGATCGGGTGCAACAAGAAGAAGATGCTGCAGAAGGCCTTTTTCGAAACCTTGATGAACTCGAAGGCGAAGAGTCCTTCATGTCCACGGCCCTTAGGGGATGGTTACTGACTGGCCTCGGCTTTTCTTGTAAAGGTGATTATGAGCGGATCTTTCGCGTAACGTGGGACGCCGAACGCACCCTGCTCCCGCTGAAGCCTTGGGGGCCAAGATTTCAGGGGGCATTGGCCGAGAGCCACACCTTTCACCGGAGTTATGCGCTAAGGCAAAACGAGCACGGTCGGCCTCAACTCATCAGGGTCGGCAGCAAACTGATGCGAGCGGTTGAACAAGAATATCGATGGGATGATCGAGGGACGGCTTTCGGCACATGGCGTCATTTGCTGTCGGACGGCGAAGAAGAGTGGTTCGCATTTAAGCTGTGCTATATCGTCGAAGCAAGCCTGCCGACAGATCTGACCGCGGATGAAAAGAGCGGACTCCGCGCTCGAATGGACGGCTACTTTCAGCCTTGGGCCGAGGAACTGTACATTGACGAAGCACTAGAAGTGGTTGAGGATGAGGAGCGTATACGGCTTTTGGCACTGCCCTACGACAGCCTGGAAACACATGGGCGAGACCACAATCTCGGAAGCCGCCAGGAATGCTTGTTCACACTCATCGAGCCCAGCAGATTCGAGCAGTTGTGCGACGCGGTCCGCAATTCTTCTGAGGCGTGGTTGCGCGAACGACCACGCTTCAAGCTTGCGCTTGAGCAGTCCGTTGCACGTGGGCAAGCGGACATAGACCGAAGGAACCGCAGACTCTTCCAGCGCCAACTCAATCAACGTCAGGCAAACGAGCGCGTGGACGTCGGACTAGCGCGCGAACTCGAACTGAACGCCTTGCTTTCGGAGGCGCTCCGTAACCCCGTGGTGACTTTGGATGCAATCGGCATCATTGTGTTAAGCGGGCGCGCTCCCGCAGCGTTCATGGAGGGGCGCACGTGACAGTCGTTGAAGGCCCGTTGGCGTTTGGCTACATTCGCAAGGCATTAATTGGCAGTATTCATCCGGAAAGCTTCCGATGCGCGGACGTGCCTTTCGAGCGCTTGCGGCAGGCAACAATCGATACGACGCTGAGTGCTTTGGATCGCGCGGTACGCCTGCGTCAAGCGCTCCGATATGCGGACGAGCGATTCGGAACCGCAGCGGGACGGCATAGTCTGCCTCTCCCAAAATCAATAGATTGGCCAGATCAGGTCATGTGTGAGACGTGCGGCCTGCAGAACAAGGCGGGCGCACATGTCGAAGCCTGGCCATGGTCGCCCTCGTGGCTAGACGGTTTGCCTGCCGACGGAGTGGACGCGGCGACGGTCCGGGCAATGCCACGGCAATGGCACAACGGTTCCTTACCCGCCGACTATTGGCTTACGGAAGCGCTCGGTTTCGATACGTTTCGTGGGCCAGGCCAGTCCGTTGGGGTACGCTGTGCCCTGCATATGTCCCGTGACGAAGCCTTACTGGTTATTCTGCCAACGGGTGAGGGGAAGAGTCTGGTTTTTCAAGCGGTGGCTGCGGCACATCCGGGGGAGACGGTAGCTGTCGTTGTGCCGACCGTCCCCCTAGCTATTGATCATGCGGCCTCCACTCGCAATTTCAGATCGTTGCTTCCCGAGCAGCAGCATGCTTATATAGGAAATCAATCCGAGGACAGGGCAGCCATACGGGAAGCTGTCGCCAGTGGAGAACAGGGACTCGTCTTTGCTGCCCCCGAGGCGTTCCTAGCCAGCTTGCGCCAGCCATTGCTGGATGCGGCGGCGGCGGGAAGGCTGGCGGCGGTCGTTATTGATGAAGCGCATCTCGTTAATGCGTGGGGCACAGATTTTCGCGTCGAATTCCAACTGCTAGCCGCACTCTTTGCCGAACTGAGGCGCAGTGCTCCAGCAGGTCGCAAGCCTCGTCTCATCTGCCTGTCCGCGACGGTCACGCAGGATGCCCTGCAATCCCTTGAGACACTTTTCTGTAGTGGCAAGCCGATTTCCGTTGTGCCAGCAGCACGCCTTCGTCCCGAACCAGACATCTGGGTTGCGCCACTGTCGTACAGCGAACTGGAGCGGCAGGTGCGTGTTCTCGAGGCGCTGCGTCACCTGCCCCGCCCAGCCATCCTCTACGTCACGGAGCAGAAGGAAGCCGAAGCATGGCATACAAGGCTTCGAGACGAAGGCTTTGCTCGGGTGGGGATGGTTCACGGGGGCAGCAATACCGATACGCGCACCACTGTCGTGAACGCTTGGCGAGAGGGCCGACTGGATATTGTCGTCGGTACCTCGGCCTTCGGATTAGGGATTGACTATCCACATGTCCGGACGATCATCCACGCTTGTCTGCCGGAGAGTCTTGATCGGTACTACCAGGAGATCGGTAGGTCCGGAAGAGATAACTGTGCCAGCATCGCGCTGCTGTTGGCGGACCGGTCCGACCTTGCGGTTGCCGAGGGCCTTGCTACCAAAAGGATTATCTCGATCGACAAGGGTTTTCAGAGGTGGGAGTCGATGTTCGCCAAGGCGAAGCGTGATGCTCGCGGCCAGGCCCGGTTCGAGATTGACATGACCACCAGTCCGAGCTATGAGCCGGATATGAAATCGGAGCGGAACGAAGACTGGAACGGGCGTGTTCTAAGTCTAATGTCCAATGCATCATTGATTCGCCTGGCTGGACTCAGCAATCACGAGGCTTCCCAGAAGACATTTTTGGCGGTGGATGTCCTTCACGAGGGGCATCGGGACAGAAGCGTCTGGGATAGTCGGGTCGAGTCGCTTCGCAAACGGTTGTTCGTTGCGAGTTACGAGAACTTCCTCGGCGTTCGTCGTCTTCTGGAGGACCGTGTCTGCCCTAGCACCCTGTTTTCCGCGATGTACAAACTGAAACATCAAGACGGCGTCCTGAATGTCGTTCAAGCTTGTGGCGGTTGCAAGGTTTGTCGGGCAACAAAAGAGCAAGGATGGTTTGCCGACTGGCCTGCCATGCCTCCATCACCGTGGCCAATCGGTCAAATCAGGCCGGAATTGGCGGCCGTTATTGACAACGGTCGTTGCTTTATTGCGCGTGACAGGTCGTCCGGTGGCAAAGCCTATGAGCGCAAACTCAAGGATTTGATCGGGAGCTTGTGGGAGGCAGGCCTTCGCAAGTGCTTCGTCCTCGGCGAAGTCCCATCGCTGCTACGCGGCGCGCTGACGCAGCGACCGTGGTGTGTCGCATCCGGAGACGATCCGCGTCTCCTAAGTGGCAATAGCCTTCCGCCGGGACCTGACCTTGTCTGGGTCGCTCCCGGACAGGCGCCGCTCGGTCATCACCTCGGGCCGCGGCCAGTCGGACGTGAGCGCATCTACCTGCTCCCCGATGGACTCGACGATCCCGAGCGCCCCGGCCGCCCACTTGCAGACCGCCTTTCTCTGCTCACCGTTCAGCATGTACTCAAAAGTCTTCAAATATGAGTGTTCTTAGCAATTTCCCCGCAATCCCCAACCGCGTCGCCATTGCCTGCGAGTATCTCCATTTCTTGGGAAGTAAGGGAGACCTCCGGGAAAATGTCGAAAAGCAACTGTCTCCACTAAAGAAGGGGGGAAACGAAGATTCCGAGTCGCAGGATGGAAAGGCTGACGGGAGGACGATAGCAGGTTTTGTCGTGGACGAAATTTTGAAGCTTGGGCTATCGAGTCTCGATGAGGAACGCGTTCTACGTCTGAATGACGAATACCTATGCATGCAAGTGCCGGAAGGCGATTGGGCAAACGCGCTTCGCCCGATCCTAATGGCCAAACTGGTGATGCCCGAGCATGCTGAGAAATCTGACCAATCGAGTGTGCCAGAAGCGCTATCGTGGTTGTTGGTGCAGGATCCTTACAGCACGCTCCCATTTTCCGGCGGTATCCACGCGGAACAGATTGTCCGTCAACTTGGCCAGCAGGACGCGCTTCGCACGATAATTGGCAATAATCAAAGGTTCCAGAACCTGATTTATTGGGCTCGCTATCTCGGCCTTGCGGAGCGCGTATCACTCAAAATTGGCGCTTCGTCCGCAGACATCGTGATTCCCGATCCAACTGAGGCGCTTGCGAGAATGCTGCCAAGCATTTTCGTGGATCAGCGCGAATTATCGATTCAAGCATTTATGCAACGCGCCGCAGAGTACTGCCCCGTCTTGGATGGCGGTGTGGCTCGCGTCAGATTGGAGGATCGCCTTATGGGGGACTTCGAACCGAAGGAAGGACACCTTTCGCGATCGACCAGTTTGGCTTTGTTTCGCTTGCAAGCACGGAAGTTGCTGAGATTGGAGAAGCCATCTGACGCGCAGGCACGGATACTGGATCTCGGCAAGGCGCACGAGCCCGTAAGCCATGTCCGGTATACAGCACCGGAGGCGGCATGAGGCAGAACCCGTGCTGGAACGAGCTTGAACTGCACCGCATCCTGAAGCCCGATGCTGAGGAAATCTCAGACCACGTGTTTCGAGCCGTGCACTGTCCGACGGACCTGCAGGTCGCCCACACATCGGATGGTGAGCGAAGCGCGATGTCGCCAGACAACCTGATCGCTACGTTTCTCGATCCAGGGCGAGACTACGTGCAAGCGGTTGTGCTAGGAGAATCGGGCACAGGGAAGTCGCACCTTATCCAATGGCTGCGGATGAACATTCCCGAAGACGAGTCGACTGTCTCGCTGACGATTCCACGGGCCGGTACCAGTCTGCGCGGAATTGTAGAACGGATCATTTCGCGTCTGCCTGAGGACGAGCGCGCACCATACGAAGAGCGTTTGCGCGGTACTGGCGCCCTGATGGCTTCGCAGGACGCAAAGGTTGGAAAATTCCTAAGTGAGCTTGCGTGGGCCATCGAACACGGCGGGCGTGCTACCGATCCCGAAGACGTCGATCTTGCGACCCTACTGCCCAACTTGCTGCTGGATCCGACCTTCCGCAGAGGCTTTTTCCAGAGCCCCGGCGGTACGGTCGACCTCATTGTGCAGCACGTCTTCGTTGACCCCGAGCAACGGGATAGCGGAATCGAACGTCGCGAGTTTCAACTCGGCGATCTTCCCTTGGATGGACGGCGCTATCAGGACGCTGCCGCGCTTGCCAAGGATGCGATCGATTACATTAAGAACGAGGAAGGTATGGAGGTGCGTGCCATCGCCCTCATGAATCGTAACCTTGCCGCGGCAATCGCTCAGACGCTTAATTTCTCCGCGGACCATTTGATCGATCTCATGAATTCCTTACGCCGCTATTTGGCCCGTCAAGGAAAGCGGCTGATCTTGCTAATTGAAGATTTCGCGCGGTTGCAAGGGATCGACACCGCACTTCTACAGGCCCTGATCACGCCACCGGGACAAGGGGACGAGCGTCTGTGCGAATTGCGCTGGGCGATGGCGGTGACGACCGGCTACTACAAGCGCTTGGAGGAGACCGTACTTTCTCGCACGACCCTGCTCGTCGACATGGACCTGAGCAAACCTGCAAGCCTGCAACAGTTGACCTCGGGGTACTTGAACGCCCTACGATTGGGGAAGATGCGTTTGCAAGGCATCTCTTCCGAGGAACCGATTCGCTCACGGTGCGAGGCCTGTGAATTCCAGGCGAATTGCCTGCCTTCATTTGGCCAGGTCGAGGGGATCGGCTTGTTCCCTTTCACCGCAAACGCCATCGAAATCATGGCTACAAGGACGGAGTCTCTGGACGATGACGGGAGGTTCAATGCTCGCCGGTTCCTACGCCGCGTACTAGAACCCGTGTTGCGAGATCACTACGCTGACCTGGAGCACGGAGAGTTTCCATCGGACGCCTTGCTGAAACGAGTGGGCGGAACGGATGCCCTGAGACCAATCGACCGAGACCAACTTGAACGGATGGATCCGCGCGAATTTTTACGGCGGAACACCCTTCTGGAGCTATGGGATGGCTCGGGAAGATTGGTTAACCTTTCGGATGGGATTCACGATGCGTTCGGGATTCCAAAGTTGCGAGATATCTCAGCAGAGCCAAAACCTGCTGAGTCCGTTGACAAGAAGCTGCCAGAACCTAGGTTGCCGCAGGAGGATATACCCGAGGAGGTCGACCTGGTTCGAAAGTGGGAACGCAATAACGCCATGCTGCCTCAAGGTCTGGTCACCGACCTGCGTAAGATGATTCATTCGGCATTGGGCAGCTTTATCGACTGGGACAGGATCGGATTGAGAAAGGCAACCGTGTTCGCCGATCCTTCCAGTTCACCCGTGGTTTTTGCACCCGCTAGTATCAGTTTCGAAAATCAACAAACTAGGCGACGCGAGCACCTACTGGTCTCGTTGGAGTTGAAGACTGACGCCACGCTCGCCATAGAAGCGCTGTTGATGTACGACCGATATCGGAGTTGGGATTTTCCTGACGGTGAGAAGTTGCAGGCATATCTTCTCGAGGCGCTTCGCGGATGGGCCATTCACATCGAGCAGCAACTCAAAGTCATCTATGGGGCTACGGACGATTGGGACCCTGCTAACGCCGCCGCCGAACTGCTGACGCTCGCGACGTATCGCAGCGGGCGCATGAAGATTGGAGACACGCTGAGCGAGACCACTGCGGCGCTTATGTGGGAAGCCAATGCGCCCCTCCAATTCAGGAATCTCGACCGTGCATTCACGGATATGAACGCGGAGATCATCAGCCATTGGCCGCGCCTGTTGGACCTGCTCAAGAACTTGTCGTCTGGAACCAAGGGAGGGGTGGCCGGTAACTTCGTTCGGGTGACACCAGTTGTCCGCGGATTGAAGTCGCTGCGCCGCTCGCTCCAACTATCTCAAACCCCGCCGAACAGTTCGTCGGGAAAGGAACTCGATGATCTGGCAAAACTGTACGGCCGAACCAAGGAGCAGTTCCTGCCGAGCCTGGAAAGAGAAAAGGACCAATGGCTTGCCTGGGCAGCGGAATTAGACGGATACCTGGGCGAGAACGGCAAGGTTGCAGAGTTGGTGACGGAACTGCGGAACGCGAGCGAGAACGCGATTTCGTATGGACTTAACACCGGAGCGTCCAGAAGCAGGCTAGCTGAAACACTGAGCTTACCGGGAATCAACACGCTGGACCGCACCGTCGATCACGCTCGCGCACTCAGGAATGCAAGCGTTGGTGAAACCCTGATAAGAATTGCTGCGGTAATTGACAAGCGTGATCTCGTCCAGCAGGTGTTGGAGCATGGGAGTGCGTTCTTGCAGAGTTCAGAGGCTGCTGTTGAAAATGAAAGCGCCAAGCTTGAACGACAAAGTGAGGCGGGCTTGAAGGAGAGCGAGAACATTATCGAACGATCGCTAAACAGTCTTGTTAGCTCGCTCGACGCTCTTCGTCAGCTGCAAGGAGAACGTGTATGACGCTGCTTTTGCGAGCGCAGACGCTCAGTCAGAATATTACGGCCTTGGGCGAACTCAAAAAACGGGCGGAACAGGCTGGCGTGTTCGAGCGCCGCGCGGAGGAACTGGCCAGTCCGGCGGAGGCGTGCCGGAAACTCAATGGTTGCGCACAGGTACTCGCCTCGCAGGAAATCCGTCCAACATCTTTGGATGCGGAGTTGGTTCGAGCGTTGTATGAGCGCGTGAGTGATCTCATCCACCGTTATGCGGGGGACCGAAATGTCATGCTCGACCCCTTCCCCAACGAAGATACGCGCTTTGTCTTGACGCAGCCTTTGCGGCAGTTGCCAAGCAAGGCTGAGGCAGCCATGCGGGAGGCTTGGGCGAATTGGGCGCGTTCCCGCTTACCGCAAATTGATGTGGAAGTGCTCGAAATTCTCGGGTCGATCACCACCCTGAGAGAGTCGGTGGGCCGAATACGCAATCTCAAACGCGAGGCTGAGCTGCGCTGTTCTACCTTACCGGAGGGAAGCGAAGATATCGCGTGCGTTCTGCAACTCTGTACGCAAATTCGGGAAGAATGGCTCAACCTGACTGGGGAGGGCATCCCACAAGGGGTGTTGATATTCTTGCGCGAGGCGGGAACTCCGTCCGGTGCGGCTTATTCCAGGCTAAACGCTGAAGTTCTGGAGTGGCTTTCGGCGCACGGCCTGAAGCAAGCTTTGCGAATCAGGATGGGATAGCATGGAGCCAATATATCTCCGCCTGTTGGATGAAATCGAACGCAAGGAGCTGCTGTCCCTGACATGGGGTTATGTCGATGGCAGCCTGTCTCGCCAGGAAGCAATCCGTCTGAGCGCGGAAGTTCTTCGCGGTGCAAGCGAATCTGGCGACGCGGAGGACTTGCTCGAAGAATTGGTCGAGCGTCGCCTTGTGTTCGAGGTCCATGGGAACCGCATCCGATCTCGCATCGCTGAGTCCGTTCGCCTGCTGTCGCGGTTGAAGCAACTGTTCTCCGAAGACCAGTGGTACGGAGCACCGCGCTTGGTTTCCGATTTCCGGATCGACATTCGTCGCCGTCGTTATCCACGGCGAAATCGCCCGGCTAGGACGGTGGCGGCCGAACGCGCCGGGATCCTAGGGGCAACTGCGTTGCGGCGCTCGCTGTGGCACGCGCTAACCGGTGATCCCGAACTGACGCTCGCCGCCTTTCAGGAGCGCTCGCTTTTGCGACTTCTCGATGCGCCATCGGACGCGGCCACGATCGTCACGGCGGGCACAGGAAGCGGCAAGACGCTTGCTTTCTATCTTCCCGCATTGCTGCAAATCAGCGACCACATTCAGGCCGGGCAGTACTGGGTAAAGGTTCTGGCGATCTATCCTCGCATCGAACTGTTGAAGGACCAGTTGGCCGAGGCCTTTCGGCGCGCTCGCATGATGGATACCGCGCTCCTAAGCGATGGACGCCGTTGCCTTTCCGTGGGTGGGCTATTCAGTGCAACGCCAAATTCGGCAAGCGCGAGGGATGTCTCCGACAAGTGGCAGAAACGAGGCAGCGCGTACGTGTGCCCCTGGCTCGGTTGTCAGGAATGCGGGGGCGAACTGCTCTGGCACGAGAGTGACATCGCCGCCAAGGTTGAGCGACTTGTCTGCTCGACACCGGGCTGTCATACGGTCATCGATGAATCGCAACTCGTATTGACTCGGACTGCTTTGATGTCGCGACCACCCGATATCCTGTTCACTACTACAGAAATGCTGAACCAGCGCATGTCCGATCTCCGGATGCGCAGCCTATTCGGACTTGGCCAGCCCAACCATCGCAAGCCGCGCTTTGCCCTCCTCGATGAAGTACACACTTGTGTCGGTACGAGCGGCGCCCAAGCGGCGCTTGTGCTCCGGAGGTGGCGTCATTTGCTGGCGGCACCCGTCACGTGGTGCGGCCTTTCGGCCACATTGCGCGAAGCGACGCGCTTCTTTGCCGACCTGACCGGTGTGTTGCCCGAAAAGGTCATGGAATTGACTCCGCATCAGGATGAAATGACAGAGGAGGGCGCCGAGTACCAACTCGTGGTGCGCGGTGATCCGATGCTGCAGGCGTCTTTGCTTTCTTCCACGATCCAAGCATCCATGCTGCTTGGCCGGATAATGGATCGGCCCGACTCCCCCATCTCTGATGGCGTATTCGGCCGGCGACTTTTCGTGTTCACAGATAACTTGGACGTCATCAATCGCCTGTTCGACAATCTGAGGGACGCCGAGGCCTACACAATTTTCGGCAAACCGAATCCAGCGAAATCGCCTCTGGCCTTCTTGCGGCGAAGACTAGAAAACGATCCGACAGGTCGAGATGCGGAAGGGCAACGCTGGCGCGCATGCGAACAGATAGGGCACCGTCTCGACGAGCGTCTGATTGTAGGCAGAACAAGCTCACAAGACTCGGGGGTTCTAGCCAAAGCCAATGTGGTAGTGGCAACAGCCTCACTGGAGGTCGGCTACAACGACCAGGAGGTCGGGGCGGTGATCCAGCACAAGGCGCCCCACAACATGGCGTCGTTCCTTCAGCGCAAAGGCCGAGCGGGCCGACAGCGGGGCATGCGTCCGCTCATGATCACCATGCTGTCCGACTATGGTCGCGATCGGGTCGCGTTTCAGGCTTACGAACATCTCTTCGATCCGGTCCTCCCGCCCCAACACTTACCGATCCTCAATCAATACGTCCTGCGCATGCAGGCGGTCTTCTCCACGCTTGATTGGCTTGCGGCGGGTGCAGTAGCCTCGGGCACATCAGGATGGATCTGGAACATACTGAGCAAGCCTGATAACAACACGGGTGGGCAGGTACAGGAAAGCGTAAAGGGCCGGTTGACGTCACTCGTTCGCGGCGACGCGCAGGTGTTGGCTTCGTTGAGAGAACATCTTCGGATGTCGCTCGGAATATCAGTAGAGGTAGTGGATTCCCTCCTGTGGGAGCCGCCGCGTTCGCTCCTGCTTGAAGCGATACCAACACTGGTGCGACGATACTTTCATGGCTGGCGTCTGGCGCATCCGACGGAGAGTCAGACGTTGGATTTGCAAGTGGACTATCACCCGTTGCCAGATTTCATTCCCAGAAACCTATTCAGTGATCTCAGCCTTCCCGAAGTGCAGGTGATGCTTCCAGCCTCCACCGTAAACGCACAACCCAGGCAGGAAGCGTTGCCGATTGTCCAGGCGCTGCAACAACTGGCTCCTGGCCGTGTCACGCGGCGGTTTGCGTTTGAGCGAGGTGGGCTCTATCACTGGTTTCCGATTGACCCCGAGGCATCAGAGCAATCGATTGAGATAGACCGATACTGCGAGCGCCACGAAGCATTGGGCGTTTTTGAAGGCTATCGCGGCGACGGCTCAGTCTGCCAGTTACCGGTCTACCGGCCGTGGTCAATTCGCTTGGGGAAAGTGCCGCGCGAAGTTGTGTTGCCGACCTCAAATGCCTTCCCCGTTTGGTTAAGCGGCTTTGTTCCGAATGGGACGCCTGTCGTCATTGACGTCCCAAGACGTAGTTCATGGCCCGAATATGTTTCAGGCATCAATTTCTTCCTGCATCGGTTCCGAAGTAGCGTGGCCGTACGTCGGTTCTCATCCGAGGTCAACGCTACGGTCCGGCGAACCAGTGGCGAGAAACTGACGCGTGTTCGTTATACCAATGCAGGCGGCGAACCGATTGCGGTGGGCTTCGAGATAGAGGTGGACGGCTTTTATGTCGATTTTCAACTGCCGTCGACAGCCGAGTTGCTTGCAAGCCAACTGCCCGCAGAACTGACTAGCAGCAGTCGGATCGCATACCATCGTTATCGCTTCCTCAGCGATACTGACCTGCCGCAGGAGGTCAATACTCTGCAACGAGAATGGATGCACCAGATTTTCGTCTCCGCGTCGCTGTCTCGGGCGTCGCAGGACAATTCTTCGCTGGGCCAAGCAGCGTTGGCGCTGCTCAAGCAGCATCCAAAACAGGCCTTTTCCGAAGTAATGCGTACGCTCTTTGCGATCCCCTATGCCGACCATGAAACGTCGGACTTTACAGAGTCCAATGAAATGGAGGAGGTCGATGCGGGCGAGGCTAAGAAGCAATTCAGCCGATTGGAGGAGCGCCTGAATGAAGGGTTTGACAGACCGGAAATCCTCGGGAAACTCGCCGAATTGGCGCCCGAACTAGATACCCCTGACCCGATCAGGTTTGGCGATTGGATGCGGCGGACCGTCCAGGAGACCCTAGCTGAGGCACTTCTCCAAGCGTGTATCAATACCGCTCCGCGGCATGCGGCCATCGATACACTGGTATCCGATTTGGAACTTCGCGAAGGCGGTCAAGTCGCCCGGATATGGGTCACGGAAACCACGTTAGGCGGGGCCGGGGTCATCCAAGCTTTTGCGGATACGTTTGCACGCGAACCGCATTCGCTTTTTCACGCGCTAGAGGCGGCACTTGCTCCCACGGATCTTGAACTAGCGAGTAACGGGCTAATCCGCTTTCTTGGACTAGTAGAAGAGGATTCAGAGATATGCAACTTGACTGCAGCGGTCCGGTCGAATTCGGACCACACCGTCAGGGCGCAGCATCGTGAGCAGCTTTATCATGCGCTCGCGAAACGTGGCGTTGATATCAGCCATGCGCTAAGCGTTTCACTGAATACCCGCCTCCTTCGTGCCGGTATGGACAGCAACTCGGACCGCTTGCTACGCGAACTGGTCACCGAATGGGCAAGGCTCGAGGGACAATACGGAATCGCTATTGGCTTGCGTGAGTTTTGTTATTTGGCGATCAGGCTTCCTGGCACGCGGGGGAAGTTGAATGCCCTTGTCTCGCAATCCACGGGTGGTGCTCTTAGCGATGGCGGCTTGATTCAAGTACTTTGCGGATTGCTGTGGCCACGTGGCATCGAAATCCGCCAGCGCGCGTTGCAGTCGTATAACCCGTTCCGGGAGCGCCGATTGACGGATCCTGCGCTGGTTCGTAGCCTGCTACTGGCTCCGCGCGTATCGAACGTCTCCATCTCTGAACCGGACTGGCAAGCGACTCTGGCGAAACGACTGGCCGAAGATGGCGTGGCATGTCTCGTGGCAGAGGACACTCATAAGGACTCGCATTCAGGAGATATGAGGGCGGCCGTCGTCAGAGCGATCTCCGCACCGGTCAATGTTGGCTTTCTGCAGTTCTTCCCTACTGTTGACCGTGTCGATCGAAACAATGTCTCGACGAAGGTCACACTTGTTCTGAGGGAGCATATATGACTCTGCCGGTACCACGACCACCGCGCGATCTTTTTGGGCCCGCCCAGGCCGGTGCCATCAAAGACTTGTTGCAGAGCATTTTTGTCGCCGAACTGCTAAAGCCGAGTCGTCGACTGTGGCTGGCATTTGGTTGGATATCGGACATCGAGATCCTCGACAACCAGGCACGCCAGTTTGCAGCGCTACAGCCAGACTGGGGCGCCGGCGGCGTCCGCCTGTCACAGGTTGTCGAAGCCATTGCTGCTCGTGGCGGAAATGTCGCGTTCGTGTTGCGCGACGTAGAGCATAACCGTTACTTCTTGGAGAAATTAGCGTCGATTCGTGAGCGCTACCCTTCCCAGGTAAAGGTTGTCATGGACGCCGATGTGCATAAGAAGGGCATTCTAGGGGACGATTTCCTGCTCAGTGGTTCTATGAATTTGACCTTCAGCGGCATCACTGTGAACGAAGAGCACCTGACGCTTCGGACGGATCCTGCCTCGGTCGAAGAGTGGCGCGTTGTGCTTGAGCAGAAATGGGGCGAACTTCTCGTATGACACAAAAGGATCTGGCGGCATTCGCTAACTTGATTACAGGGTTTCGTGAGGTGGCAGCGATAGCCGCATTAAGCCCGGAGACGCGAGAAGAGTTCGAGACGCTGGCACAGTCCGCATCGATGTCCGCCTTTCCGGGGGTTTTGCTGACGTGGCCTCGTCCCGGAAAATGCTCGATCTATTACGCCGTAGCAACAGACGCAGCCCAATGGAGGCGCTTACGGCCGTTGCTGATGGCGTTCGCCGGGGCGACGGTGACGTCCTTCGATGGCTTGCCCGCAAAATTGCTGCCAAGAATCCCCGTAGAGCGGTATCTTCTTTCCGACTCACGATATATCACTGCGCGTATCGTCCCCGGAGAGGGGCGGAAGCATCGTGAAACGACACGGCGAGCACTGGAGCGCTTGCTGACAACCATCGAGCGGGCTCCGGCAATAACCTCAGTCATTCCCCGCGCGACAAGTAGTCTGCTCGCTAGCTTTGGCGATTGCCTGAATGGCAACGATAGAACCGGAGCAGAACAGATTCTCGATATTTGTAGCAGCGAGTTGCGCGTCGATGCCTTAAATCTCACGTTCCTTCGTATCCGCCTGCTGTCACATTTCAGCGACTGGTGTGGCATCGTGGAACTGCCAGAATTCGCTTCCCTTTGCCACACGCGCAAGCCGCCGACCGTGACAGCAATTTTGCTTGAAGCGCTGTGGCAGGTATACCTCGCACCGTTTTACGGCATTGAATCGTTCGACGAGTTGCAAGCACGGTGGGTAGCCGATGTCCGGTCGTTTGCTTCCTTATTACTGCGCTTGCCGATCCAACCGGACAGCAGTCCTGGGGTGTTGCGTCTGTTCGCCTGGCAAGCCATCACCGACAGCGCAGATTCATCCGAGTTTAGAACCGCACTCGAGCCCTACCGTGGCCTACTCGGCGAGTTTGAGTCCAAGCTGGAAATCGTGGCTGAGGTTCAAGAGCCAACGATAGGATCCGATGTGCCGCCCTTCGGCGCGGCGGAGGTCGATCCAGTGTCACAGGCGCAGTACGCCTTGGCAGTGGCCGAGGATTTGAATAGCCTGGCGACCATTTCCGAAGCGCTGACCAGAGTGGCACAGTTGTCCGATCAGGATCGAAAGGCCCTGTTACGCTCGGAATTATTCAAGTCGACATGGCAGACGGTACAAATGGAACTCGGGAGCGCCCCTCCCACAGACTGGGAAGCGTGGCTCAGTCGACTACCCGACCCATCGTTCACAGGCGCTTTGAGCGTGCTAGAACGGGCGGCCACGGAATGGCCAGTCTCGGCAGTGACCGACGCCGTGGACATAGAACGCCTTGCTACTGCATTGTTATCTGTCCCAGACTCGCCTCCTGCTGATGAACGATTGGCGGACGCGCTGCCGCTTCTCGTATCTTGGGTAGCGAGAGATACGGATTTCCCTCGTCCCTCAATGGTTCCCGTCTATGAGGCGCTGCTGTTTCATTTGGTGTTGGGTGCCCGCCGAGGCTCAGCTGTATTCGATTCGGCAGCCATATTGATCCGGGCACTATTGGCAGTTGGTGTGGCGCCGTCCCGCTACACAACACTGCTGGATGACTGCCTCGCCTTGACCGGTGAGGGCGTCGGTGTACGCAATGTGTACTGGTTGCTCGATATCTTGGAGGAGGCTTTCCTAAATCAGGCGCCGAGCCCACAGGCGCGTGAGAATTTCTCCGTCTCCGTCCAATCTCGGCTTGCGCCTCTGCGCCACCGTCTCACGCCCGGACAGAAGATCTCGTTGCACGCGCTTGGTTCCGTCCTGGAGTGGACACCGACCGACGGCGAACATCCGGGCGCACCGCCCGATGCCTCGGAGAAAATGCAATCTCTGGCGGCGGCGCTGCATTCCAGAACAATTGGCATTTACTCGCTTACCGAGTCCGCTGCCCGGCAGGCTGCGCAGGTCCTTAAGCAACTTGATTCGAGTATCAAGGTCCTGCTCTCCCATGACGCAGTCGGGACGCCAACGTTGAAGACCATGGCACTCGGCGTCGACCTGATGATCGTTGCGACCGCGTCGGCAAAGCATGCCGCGACGGGATTTATCCAGCAGGTACGCCCACGAGAAAAGCCGACACGCTTCGCCGCAGGCCGCGGGTTCAGCAGTATTATTCGGACAATTGAGGAGTATTACCTCGCTAGTGTGTGATCCCAGTCTGGAGCCAATAACACTGGCGGAGCCTTGCGTTTCAATGGGAAAACCGCCCGCACTTCGTCCAACAATGGCGACGAACGCGCACCAACGAGTTATGCCTTGGTCGCGGCCGATAGTCTGAGCGACCTTACGGCCAAGGCAGATCTGCGCTACGTCATTGCCTCATGGGGCTCCTCACTCTTTGGCAGCCGAACGCTCAATAATGTCGATGTCGCTATACCAAGCAATGTCCCGCTTGCCATTTCTATAGAGTTGTGTAATTGCCGACATTACCCGTTCTCGCCCCTGATTTGTATCGAATCCCCCCTGTGCTTTCTCGGACCAAGGTGTCGTCCAAAATCGCATATCCATATGCTTTATGATTTTCTTCGTTTGAGATTCTATTTGTTCGAGATCAGTAACCTCGATATCCAAGTCGTCGCTATCAGCCCAATTGGTTATGCGATCGGCAACAAATCGCGTCAAACAAATAATCCCAATTTTCGAAATTAATCGAGAATTCGTCACCCAAAGTGATGGCCAATAAGCCTTAATAGCTTTCCAAATCGTCAGAAAAACACTTCTGCACACATCTCGATCTTGATACTCGGGAATTCCGAGTCCAACGATGTAGTCCAGCGAAATTTCAATGGACGTCGCTTGAACCATACGGTTTTCCTGAGGAGTCGTAGTCCAGTCGATCGTCTGGAAGAACGGGCTGTCGGGATCGGAATTTATCAAATCGACATCCTTAATCCCCTCCACGTCGAAAGCTAACTTTGCCCCTTTGAGGCGTGTCGCCAGAGGCGTACCTTTCATTTTTGCCAAAAGCGCTTTGGTATGAGTTGCAGCAACTCTGCTTGATTTATTATTGATAACGAGAAATTGGAAGGCTCGCTCAACAGAATCGGCGTCGAGTAATGCGACTATCGGAACGTGCGTTTGAGGATCAAAACTGTCGATTCCAAAAAGACGGTGTTGACCATCAACGATGGTCGCTGCGGGCGCTGCCGACAAGTTGATCGAGATTTTGCCCGCACTGGAACCCGGTACGGCCGGTTCTAGTGGTGCAAACGACGCGTTACCCTCGCCGAAGGCGAGAATCAATGCAGAGGGAATCGTATTTTGCGGATCAGCGCTAAGGAACTTCGAGATGGCCTGTACCCGTGCCTCCTTTTTTTCGCGCTGCGGACCTCTAGAATTCGGACCTAGTTCGCCTACTGCCGCCCACTGAAGGATTTCGTGGACTGGAGCATGAAACATGACCAATCTTGGCCCGGCTCCCCTTCGTTGCTGAAAGCAAAAGCCATGATATTCACGCACCTGCGTGATATCGTTCGAATCTTGTTTAGTCACGACATTTCCCATGTAGTCTGTAAATCGAAAAATGTAACCGGCGATCCCGTGGCATTATGCCCCAATATCTTCCTCATTGGGCCAATCGCCCTAAACGCCTGTTTCAATGAGATTTTCTGCTCGTCCGCAAGCGTTATTGCTTCGAGATAATGTCTAGCAAAACGAACTTTATTAGGGACCGCGATTAATGCCTCTTCCGAAGGTTGAGACGGGAGCACGAGATTATGAATATTGAGCCATTCCCAAGACGCCGTGTCCTTCGTGACTTCTTGACAATATTTGCATGCCGGGAGAAGATTATTGTCGATGCTATCTCCCCCGATTGAAGTCGGCCAAAGATGCTCGAGCGTCAAATGCGAGGCATGCTTGTTGCACGCATCTTTTTCGAGCGCTCTATTACAAAGGTAGCATCGCAAATTGACCTTTTCACGAAGTACGTTTTCTTTAACCGACGAATTAATCGGGCGAAAGGAAGCGGATTCCGCTTGAACAACGGCTCTGGCCAAACCATTGACTAGACCTTCACTAAGTCCAAAAAAAACATCTTGCTTGATGAAGGCAGTTACCTTGCGAACATATAACGACTCGTCTGCACAATTCTTCTTCTCGGTCTCCCAATACCGCAGCAGTTTTCGAACTATGTGGACGGCGATCGCACCTTTTACATAATTCGAGTAGTTCGCGTCTGAGCCTACCTGGTTAAACAGAGTTGCAAGATTCGACCAATTGGCATGCGCTCGCTCAGAAGCATCGAGCGCCTCATCGCGAACAAGATAAAAGAGCCTCTCCCCGGCGGTTACTCGTTTCATGTATGTTCACTAACGTTAAATTTTTCTGAATTTTCGTGGTCCACCGTACGCGACACCCTGAGACTCGACGCTATCGATCCCTTCGCGACATGCACCACCGGCCGCCGCTTGCTTAGTTTAGATTGCTTCTGCCCCTGCGCATGATTGTTCCTCTTCACGACATAATTCCAACACGTATCTTAACGACGTTCTCGCACGGTTGCGCACTCAAGATAAGAGTCCTGTCGAAGAACTTTGTGCCTCGTCGCTAGCGACGAGGGATCTTCTGCGTCAGTCTGCAAAAGCCACGCAAGCGTCACCCGTCGCGTGTCGCTCAACTTTGACCTTGGTTATGCTAGGCACATATTCCGCTAGCTTGCGTAAAATGAATCCACTGAGGTTTTCTAACGTTGCTGGGCCAAGTCCGCTTACTTCGTCGAGAAACCGATGATCGAGAAGGTCGCGAATTCGCTCGATCTCCAAACGTAGCAAGCCAAGATCCACAAGCATGCCAGTTTTGGAGTCCGGTAGGCCCCGCAAGTAGACTTCCGCGTGATAGGTATGCCCGTGAATCCGACGGCTTCCCTCCTGATCGATCTCGCGATGCAACGTGTGGGCAGCCTCAAAGTAGAATTTCTGGCTTAGTTCGTAGTTCATCTTATATCCGACGTACGTAGATTTCTCTCCCACTCAGCAGTGGTACAAAACGTTATGGCGCCTCGGTCGCTAAATAGGATTGGTATCCCTTCTGTCGTAACTCACAGGCAGGACATTTACCACATCCATAGCCCCAATCGTGCTGTGTTGTGTGGTCCCCAACATAACAGGTGTGGGTTTCTGTCCGAATCAAGTCAACAAGGCCTATGCCACCCAACTGGGATGCCATCTCCCAAGTTTGCGCCTTATCGATCCACATTAACGGTGTTTCAATGACAAGCGGTTGGTCCATGCCAAGAGCAATGGCGACCTGAAGCGCCTTAAGAGTACTGTCTCGACAGTCCGGATAACCGGAGTAGTCTGTCTCACACATCCCTCCGACCAGTACTTGGAGGCCACGTCTATAAGCTACGGCGGCCGCAAGCATGAAGAACAGCAGATTTCTTCCTGGCACAAACGTGTTCGGCAAACCACTCTTCTCCATCTCAATGGCCTTTCCTTGAGTGAGCGCCGTGTCGCTGATCTGCCCAAGGATTGAAAGATCAAGCATGTGGTCGTCGCCGAGTTTTTTCCCCCAGTCCGGAAACTGTTCACGAAGACGGGAAAGCACCTTCGGTCTGCATTCAAGTTCAACGGAATGGCGTTGTCCGTAGTCGAACCCGACTGTCTCGACATGTTCGTAGCGATCAAGGGCCCATGCAAGGCAGGTCGTAGAGTCCTGACCGCCGGAAAAGAGAACCATCGCGCGAGTTTTCATGAGTAGGCCTCGTATTGCTAGGAGTTAGCTACCCGTCGTGGCTGACGGAGCGCCCGTTTCATCGACCGAACTAGATAGTTGGTCAGCAAATCGATATCGCTAGGAGTGTTCTGGATACCATTCCAAGGACGCTCGTCATTTGGTGCAAGGCGCCACTGGCCGCTTGTCCACGCGGTATATTCTTTCAGCAATCGGAGGCCGCTCTCAAATTCGGCGCGAGTTGTAGCGCCTTCGCTGGAATACAGAAACTCCATGACGAAACCCATTGCCACAATGCCTGCGCCATGACGCAGGCGTGACGTTTTCGGGCTCATGCCGATCCATTCGCTTCCAAAAACCTTGACCACAGCTCCGAAGAACGCGTTAACGAACTCATAAGCACGAGTTTCGAAATCACCATCCTTGATGAATTCACGAATTGCGCCGTCAGAGGCAGAGTTCATCACCAACTTCTGCATGGCCGTATCGCTCAGTATCCCTTTGGGGTTCGTGTGCTGACGGATTTCGCCATGCAACGAAGAGCCGCGAGTGAAATTCAGGCGATCGACGATGCGCGCGGCAAACTTGCGCGCGGTAAATCGTTCCGGCAGTCCTTCAACCGTCGGGAGCAACTCGTAAATCAGCGTCTTGGGCAGCGGTCGCGTGTTGTTGATCAACACAAACTGCTGGCGTAGTTCGTTGTAGTCCTTGCAGATAAGCGCGGACACAAAGACCTGAAATCCGGGTTTGGTGATACCGGACAATGCACTGAGTCGCTGCTGGCCATCCACAACAAAGCCCGGCTTTTTATCGCCGGATTTGATCTCAATCTCAACGACCCCATCCCCTTTATCCTTCACCTTGACGCCGCCGATGAAGGCAACGATCAATGCATTGGGAAGAAGTGCATCGTCGCGTCGCAAATAATCGCGAATCTCCTTGATGTGAGATGCGATCTGATGGCGCTGGAAGCCGCGTAGTTGCCCGTTTTCTTCTCGGCCGACACGTTCGATCTCAGCGAAACCCCAGATCTGTTCGGGCGTGGCGGCAAAAGTAAATACATCGTGCTCCGGAGCTTGTGATGCACGAATGGCCTTGAATCGATAGACGCTCACCGGTGTTTCTCCAAGGTACGCTGTACGTGTTTGTGGTAGACGCCCAGGTTGTGAAATCCACGGCGCTTGTTTCGGTTACTGGATCGGAAGATGATGACTTCGACACCGGCCTTGCTGCAGACAGAGCAACGGCAACGCTTCCAAGGTGCATCTTCCAAAGTGCGCTCTACGAGCACACGCATCTTCTTGAGTTCCTTTTCGTGCTGCTCAATGGGGTGTCCGTCACCCAGCGTGAGGAACTGCTGATAGTCCATGACAGCATCGAGCGCATCCTTCGCCTTCCCATTGCCGCTGTCGAACTTGCGCAATGCCGTCAACGCTTTCTCCTCGCGGCGTTGTAGGTCCTCGGCACTAAAAATCCCGCGTTTTATCCCTTGCATCAAACGAGGATTTTCGATTGCCTGCGGAATGCGGATTGCCGCGTAATAGTCCAGTCCACCTTTGGGCGATTCCAGGTAGTAATTCGCCTTTGCATCTTTGAACGCCCGGATAAGGGGGGACGTAGAGTCGAAGCTGGTGATGCCAAAATTTGTGAACTGATGAATCGTGTCCGCCTTAGCAAACCCGAGGAGGTGGATGTTTGTCTCAGGTTTGATGGCGTCGCGCAGCGCGTGCAGGACCTGCTTGATGACGTCAACCTTTAACGGAACGAGACCTCCAATCGCAAGGTAGCGGTATCCCATTTTCTCGAGCTGAACGGCGGCGTCAGCCATGCTCTTTGGTGACCAACCCTGCACGGCACCCAGAGGCTCGAATGGGTAACCTTCCGCATCTGTGAGACGCAGAAATTCCCGGGCATTTGCGAGCGTGATATCAAAACGCTCAATAACACCGGGCGCAGCCTCGCTGGCAGGAGGGTTGTCCGTAAGACAGTCAAAGATGATGTGGTCGGGAGACACGCCGTGCGTGAAACCTGCGTCCGTGTAGAATTCCACCACTTCCTGAGGAGGATACGCGGGCGTTTCGCTATCAGCATAGGCAAAGGCCCCGCAGTCTCCCAGCACCATCGAGTCCTTGAATTTTGGACCACCGTATCTCAAAAACTTACGCACGCCGTCGCGCAGCATCCTCTGCTCTTCGGCAGTTGAATACCGCACCTTGGATTTGGCGACCCCATCCGCTTGCCGAACTGCGCTCATGGATACCAGTAAGCCGTCGTACGGTGACGGAGTCATAAGCTCGTGCGCATAGACGTCATCCCAGTACCGACGTCGACCGGGAGCATTGCGATCTGTAAGAAAGTCATACTCCGGATCAACGTAATCCTGAGTATCGGAATAGAGAAATTTCATTGCTTCATCGTGCTTGTATAGGCTCGGACTAGCGTGTCCTGGAGCTTTCTAATGTCTCGTGGCGTACTTTGAATCTCGTTCCAAGCAACGCCCAGTGTTTCCCATGTGCCCTTGGTCCAGCGACAGGCGGGTGCAACTTTCTCCAACTCCTTGCGTACTGTCTTGTAGTCTTCCCCGTGTCCTGCAAGGCGTGCGTAAATCCTGTCCATCAGCACGCCCATGGCCTCAATACCTGCCGAATGCATGAGTCTGCTGCGTCGCGGATCGGCGCCCCACGATTCCGGGAATACATCCCGTACAGCGGACCAATACGTTCGCAAAATCTGATACATCGCTTCAACGTCGACACCTTCGCGACCAGCCAACTTGTAGGGCGCAAGTGCACCTAATGGATTGTTCATGCTGTTACGAATCATCGCGATTACGGCGGTATCGGTGATGACGCTGGTGGTGCTGCCCTTTTCCGAGATGCGTTTGATGAGCTTGTGGAACGGTGATTCAGGGTCACGGTTAAGCAAGTTGCATATCTCGGACGGCACCTTTCGCGCACTCAACTCACGAGGGAGCAAAATACTGCGGGTTTCTGGCAGGAGTTCATTAATCAGCCGCGTCGGGAGTGGCCGAGCCTTGTTGACTAGGATGAATTGCTCGCGCTGGATCTCCAGATTATCTGAAACAAAGCCGACAACAGGTACTGGAATGCTCTTTGTCCCTGCTTGTGCCAAAGCCAGAGAACGCTGTTGACCGTCAACGATCCAGGCGACGCGCTGCCCCTCGTCATACACTGGGATCGTCAGAGTGCCAGCCTGCGCAATCCCCTGATCGCCAGTAGGCTTTGTGCCTCGAGCTGCGGCAAAGTGAACCGCCGGTGACATCGCAAGGATGATCGCGTTTGGGAAGAGGACGTTGCCCTGATTCAGATAGTCGGCGATACCTTTGACGTGCGTTCTAATCTCGGGTCTCTGAAAGCCTTTGAGCACTTCTGATTCGTCGCGCTCCACCCTCGATATGTCGGCGACTTTCACGATGTCAGAGCCCTGAATGAAAAAAGCATAGACGTCCAGACCCTCACCTTGGGTCGTACGAAGTGCGCGTACAACAATTTCTTTCTTGGCCATATCAAGTTAGCCCTTTGTGGTGAGTTCTTGCTGGAGAAGACACCACAGACCGCGGAACCGCCCTTGTTCGCAAGCGACTAGTGCATCGTCTCGCAGATAGCGCAGGAGCCGGCTTGAGGCACCATCAAATCGGTGCCAATTCTTACGCAGCAGCGCGAGAATCTCTGCATCAGTCTTCCTTTCTCGTACCGGAACAGCCGGCTTCCTCAGCATATGCATCGCATTCGCCACAGCCATTCTGCCTTCTTCAGCAGAGAGTCGATGCCCATGCAGTACTTCGACGAAGTGACGCAATGCCCTTTGCGCAAAATCGGTTCGCGTGCCAGGGAATGACGACCCTTCCAGACGTTCGTCGTAAGGCAGAACGACGTGGCGGGCATTGACCGGAACAAACGCCTGACCGTGACCAGATGTGAGGATGCGAACTCTGCTGACTTGGGTATCAGTCAAGGAAGCTAGATCCCGAGCGATGAGGGCGACGTAACTTCCCGGCAATGCAAAGAGCGCCAAGGCGTCTGCATGTCTGTCGAGTAGTGCATGCACAGAGCGCTGGTGTCCGAGTTTTGCTGTTAACGCCGACCACCAGTCGCTTGGCTCTTTTCCCAGTCGAAGGAGGAGAGGTTTCAATGAATTGCTGCCATCGGAGACGGTCAAGTCGTATGACGGAATCGGATCTGTGGCATCCACCACCCCGAGTCCTGCAGATATGACATGTAACGTACCCCCTAGACTCGCGGCTACGTGCTGGGCCTCAACGAAGGCGCGCCCCATGTAAACGTCCTGAGCCAGCCTCGAAGGTCGTGCTTTCCGAACGGCCTTTGCCCAATGTGCAGCGACTGATGTAAGCGGGCCACCCGTTTCGACTTCGTTAAGGGCGAGGCCAACTCCACTGACACGCTTTCTGTTGGTGCAGTTAGTAACAACAATCGCTTTCCGTGTCATAACTGCATCCACGATCCAAAAATTCTCCCGAAAAACTACACACTGAACTATTTGATAGTGTCGCACTTATCAGGGGAAAATTCCATATTTACAGCCACATACGAGGGTTTTGTTCAAGAGAATGTGTAGCTCCGGCGCAACGGTGGATGAAGTCGGACAGTCGGGAGAGAGGCCCGGAGACGAGATTGGAGTCGCGCCGGTGACGTGGCGGAAGCGTCTCAATGATGCCTGGCCTGGAATCTGTGGTCAGGTGGTCCAGCAGGAGAATCGGCGTCTCGGTGCACGCTCATTGGTGAGCGTCTATCGGAACAATCTGTCTCGATCGTGAGCGAAGGGCATTGCTGATGAGAAATCCAGACAATGTAACGAATGCATCAGACGGTTTTCAAGGTGAACAACGTCGTCGGCGGAGACTGCGCGAGCGCCGACGCATCCGCCTGCTCGTAGGCTTCAACTACTCGAATGGCCGATAGCATTCCAATTCAACCTGATCCGATCTTTTGGTCGATGCCCACCACACATGCGCCAAGGAGGGCGCCCCTGTGATCGCAGCGGTGAAAATTTCGGATGGTGAGATAAGGAGGGGGCGACCGGGAAATTCGCGGCCTCGAGTTTGTCAACCACCAATTCTCGGCATGTCGCCGCCGACGGCCATCAAGCGCGCCTCTCGCTTGCAACTGGTTCAACGTCAGGCCTGCCGTACCTACGGGGTCGATCTGCAGCAACAAGGATGACGGCCTGAAAGAGGATTCTTTAGAGAAGACCTTCTATCGAACAGGTGAACTCCCACCATCCTCAAAAACGCGCTCCATTTCGCTCGCTAAATTTCTCGTAATTAGGTATCCAAATAATTTTGAACCTATATCACTTAAGTGAGATGGACCGCTAGTCGCCGCTCACTCGAAAATTGTTAACTCCATGTCTTCACCCTCAAGGAAAACGCATGAGCACTGATAGCCCTCTTAGTGTTGAACACCTTCCCCTCGAATGTCCTCGTTGTCAATCAGCATGTATTGAAACTCGAAACTATGCGCGAAAGGCTGGCGGTGCGATCGGCGCGATCGCAGGTGCGGCAGGCACCGCAACCTCTGCCATGTCAGGCGCCGAGATAGGTGCGACCGCCGGTCTGGTCGGCGGCCCTGTCGGCGCCGCTTTCGGTCTCATCGCTGGCGCCATTATTGGCGGTCTTCTCGGAGGAGCCGCTGGCTGTGCGGCAGGTACGGCCGTTGGTGAAGTGATCGACGACAACGTCCTCGATAACTACCGTTGCCTCCACTGCGGCCACACGTTCAGCAAGCGCGACGCAAGCGCCTGATTAAGAACCTACACAGCATCGCATTTTCACGCGCTTTACCTGTTTGCTCTGATCTCGGCGTTTACCGCCATCCCGTATTCCCTCATTTTGATTTCAACGCTCGCGAGTGTGCCCGGCCCCGGCCGGGCTTTATGCGCTCGTCTTTTCAGAAAGGAGTTATTCATGCATCTCGTACAAACCATGGCCTACGTCAACGAAACTCCGTGGCACGGCCTCGGCAACCAGCTTGCCCCGAATCAGCCACTCGAAGTCTGGGCGCAACAGGCTGGCATGAACTGGAAGATTGAAGAGTCTGAAGTGCGTTTCGTTGCCGGAAGCACGGGCCTCGGTTCCATTCATGCTTTTCCCGAACAGAAGGTGCTGTACCGGTCGGACACAAAGGCACCGCTGTCCGTTGTGTCAAGCCGCTATCAGGTCGTACAGCCCGCAGAGATTCTGGAGTTCTACCGGGATCTCACCGAAGTGGGCGGCTTTGAGCTCGAAACGGCGGGCGTCCTCAAGGACGGCAAGAAGCTGTGGGCTCTGGCTCGTACCGGCCAGAGCGTGTCGCTCAAAGGCCGCGACAAGGTCAACGGGTATCTGCTGCTCGCCACCGCGTGCGACGGCACGCTCGCGACGACAGCGCAGTTCACCTCTGTTCGTGTGGTCTGCAACAACACGCTCGCCATTGCGCTCGGCGACAGTACGGGCGCGGTCAAGGTGCCGCATCGCAGCCAGTTCGATGCACAGGCGGTGAAACGCCAACTCGGCATCGCCATCTCGTCGTGGGACGGGTTCATGGCCCGCATGAAGGCGCTGTCGGATCGCAAGGTCACTGTTGAATCGGCCGAAGCGTATTTCCGGCGCGTGTTGACCTATCAGACGGGGAGCGCGTCGAACGCATTAGACAAACCATCTGCGACCACCAACGACAGTGCGATCCGCGCCGTGCACGACCTCTACTCGGGGCGCGGCAAGGGTGCCGCGCTCGCCTCTGCCTCAGGCACGGCGTGGGGACTCCTCAACAGCGTCACCGAATATGTCGACCACCAGCGCCGTGCACGCAGCGAAGACCATCGGCGCGACGCAGCGTGGTTCGGCCATGGCGCGGCGCTCAAACAGAAGGCGTGGGACGAAGCACTGAAACTCGTCGTCTGAATCATTGCTGTTGGTTTTATCGTTTCTTTCCGTCCTTCGTCTGTTGTTGTCATAAGGCGCCCGGTTGAGCTTCGGCTCAACGGGCGCTTTTTCATTTATCCGTCTGGGAGAAAGCCATGTCGCAACTCATCCAGGAAGAAAAACCCGTCAGGAAAGGTTCTGCATTACGCCTAGTCGAAACGCGCACCCTGAGCCGTACCGACTGGCTGGCCGTTCGCAGGACCGGCATCGGTGGCTCCGACGCCGCGGCAGCCGTCGGACTGAATCCGTACAAGAGTGCGCTCGAGTTGTGGCTCGAAAAAACCGGGCGCGATGCCGAACTCGCGCAACCTGATCCTCACGACACCACGGAGCCCGTCTACTGGGGCACGCTGCTGGAACCGATCGTTGCTGCCGCCTATACGCAGCAAACCGGCAATCGTGTGCGCAAGGTCAATGCGGTGCTCCAGCATCCAACGATCCCATACATGCTCGCGAACCTCGACAGGGAGATTGTGGGCGTGCCGGGGCTGCAGATACTGGAATGCAAGACCGCTGGTGAGTTCGGCGCAAAGCTCTGGCGCGACGGCGTTCCGGAGTACGTTCAATTGCAGGTCCAGCATCAGCTTGCCGTTACCGGCAAACGTGCCGCCGACGTAGCCGTACTACTGTGCGGCCAGCAACTGACCGTGCACCGCATCGAACGCGACGATGAACTGATCGCCCGGCTCATCCCGCTCGAAGTGCAGTTCTGGCAGTACGTCACCAGCGATACGCCGCCGCCTGCGGACGGCTCCGAGTCGGCAGACCGCGCCCTGCGCTGCCTGTATCCGGGGAATGCCGGTGTGACGGTTGATTTCACGAATGACCGGCGGCTCTCTGCAACATTCGCTGATCTCGTTGCGGTGCGTGCCGAGATTGAAGCGCGCGAGCAACAGGAAGCAAAATCTAAACAAACGATCCAGCAGGCGATGGGCGACGCATCCCGCGCGGTGTTCGAAACCGGCGAAATCTCTTTCAAACGCAGCAAAGACTCGGCTGGCGTCGATCTGAAGCGGCTGCTCGCCGATCACCCCGAGCTTGAATCGCAATACGCCATCACGAAGCCGGGTTCGCGCCGCTTCCTGGTTTCTATCTGAATCGTTGTTCCAATCTGAACCACTCTTACTTTAGGAGAATCACCATGCTCAAAGGCCTGGCGATCACGCCCCCTCTTGTCGGTCGCATCTCGATCGGTCGTATCGTCGAAAAGAACGGCAAACGTCTGCCGGAGAAGGACGACCAGTTCACCATCACCAGCCAGATGCAGCACGCAAGTGGCTGGCTTTTGCATCCGCTCAACGAAACACTTCGCAAAGCTACCACGGGCAAACTGCGCTCGATTCCCGTGCGGATGCTGTTCAACGATCCGGACCTGAACCTGCGTGCCGAATACAGCCTGTTCGATCGTCGCACCGGTCGCCCTATCTGCGTGGGGGACGGCGAGACCTGCCGCCGCGTGACCGATGGCGGCATCTCCGCCATGGGTTGTCCGACGCCAGACGGCTGCGCGTTCGGGGAAGCCGGTGGCTGCAAGCCTTATGGGCGGCTCAATGTCACGATCGGCGATGAAGATGAACTAGGCTCGTTCATCTTCCGTACCACCTCGTATAACTCGATCCGTACGCTGTCGGCGCGGCTGCAGTATTTCAATGCAGTGTCGGGCGGTCTGCTGGCCTGTCTGCCGCTGGAACTGAAGTTGCGCGGCAAGTCGACCGCGCAAAGTTACCGTTCGGCTATCTACTACGTCGATCTCGGCGTGCGCGCGGGCAGTTCGCTGGAAGAAGCTATCGTGCAGTCGCGCGAGCTTGATGCGCGCCGCCGCGTGGCCGGTTTCGACCAGGCTGCGCTCGATGCGGCGGCTCGCGCTGGTTTCGCCAACGGCGCATTCGAGGACAGTGTCGAGGAAAGTGCGGCCGTAGCGGAAGAGTTCTATCCAACGGCCGAATCAGGCGACGACGCCAGCCAGGGCAGGCTCGACGGGAAGGACAGGGAGAAAGTCGCAGACGATGCGTCAGACACGACCGGTAAACAGGGCGCCCCAACGCTGCGTGACAAGCTCGACCGGCGAGCGGTTCTGCTGGGAGGAACAGCGGCATGACCAGCGTGCCTGGTAGTTCGGTCGGCCGCTCGGATCGCGATCCGTCGTGGTTGACCTTCGCGCTGGCGGCTGCAACAACCGCAACGGCGATCTGCATGTCCGTGCTGGCCGGGTGGCAGCGCGGCGGCGAATTACCGGAGCGAGTCGTGTGGGTGGCGATCGGTGTCGTGCTGGTCGTCTGCGCACACCTGCTCCCGGCACTGTGTCGCTACTCGCCATGGTCGGTACGCGGCATCGGCAGTCTTCTCTGGATTGCGTGCATGGCGACCGCCTGTTTTGGTCACGCCACCTTCTTCGTGCTCGCGCAGCAGCACGCCGGGGAACGTCGCGCGTCGTCCCTCGTTCCCGAGGTCACCAATACCGTTCCGGCTAGTCGCAATCTGACAGCGATCATGATCGACCGGGCCAACGTCGCCCGGCAACTGGCGATCGCCGATGCGCAACGCTGTCCACGAGAGTGTGCGGCCCTGAAGGTTCGACATGTCGCGCTCGCCGCGACACTCGATGCGCTGAACGCGGAAGCCGACGATGTTCGGCGACGAGAGGCGTCGGACGACCGCGGGAAGCGGCGGCGTGACGCACTGACGGTCGATCCAGTCACGGGACGACTCGCGACGTTACTCGGCACCACCATAAGTCGCGTCGATCTGCTTTCGGGACTCACGTTTGCTGCCGTGCTCGAAGGCGTCGCCTGCCTGCTTTGGAGCCTCGCACTCAAGCCACGGCAAGCGGCGGTCACCACGCCCTCAGTTACCGACCCCGCTGCATCGGGTCACGAGCCTGTCTCGCCCAGTCACGGCACCGTCAATGCGCCGGTGTCGCCCGCAGCCACCGAAGTCATGAGACTAGCCCGCGACGTCGCCGCCGGGAGAGTCCGCGCAACCGTCTCCGACATCCGGCGCCACCTCGGCTGCTCGCAGGCGAAGGCCATCGCTCTGCGGCGCCAGCTCGCGGCACACGCCACTACGCCCTAGCCCGGACAACCGTCCGGATTCCCTCTTGCCCTGTGCATCCGATTTTCTTCGGAGGCAGGCGTTCGTCCTTTACCTGGAGAAACACCCTCATGAATCCGCTATCTGCAAGATCCACGGGACCCCGGCTAACACCCGGGCGTCTCTTCGCCACCCCCGGCGCGCTTGAGGTGCTGCGTGCCGCCAACGTGTCGGTCGACGACCTGCTGACCCGACATCTGCGCGGTGACTGGGGCGACCTTACCGCAGAAGACCGCAGGCAGAACGATCTCGCGCTTGAGAGCGGCTTGCGTGTGTTGTCGTGCTACGAGCTCCCCGGCGGCGGAAAGGTCTGGATCATCACTGAGTGGGACCGCTCGGTCACGACCGTACTGCTGCCCGACGACTACTGAGAACCGCGCGTCGGATTAAAGCCATCCGCGCGAATTTCATCTGTCATCGATCCGCCCTATTCCACCTCCCTCTACTGTCTGCCGTCGGACATGTCCTGATGGCACGAGAAACAATGCTGGAGTCACCATGCAATCCACCGACATCGACAACAACAAAATCCGATTCAAGGCAGGCCGCATCACCGTCACACCAGTTGCCGCCGCTGCACTTGAGCTGGCGAAAGCGCACGACATCCTGCTGCTCGCGCGTCACATTCACGGCGACTGGGGCGACCTAGGCCAACGCGACTGCCTGCAGAACGAGCTCGCCGTACTGCTCGACCTGCGCATCCTCTCGCGTTACGCACTGCCTACCGGCTCAGTCATCTGGGTCGTCACCACGGCGGACCGCTCCGCGACCACAATACTGCTTGCCGACGGCGGATAGCGCGCCGTTGCGACAAAATCCCGCGCTGGATACCACCTTCAGCGCCGGGCAAATTTTGCAGACAGGCAGCATCAGAAGCCGCACTCCAGACGAACTACGTCAATTGCATGAAGAAGTGGCAACGAGCGGGGATGGCGCTACAAGTCCATACCGCGAGCCCGAACGAGGAAGTCAGGCAATGGCAGACATCCTGACAGAAAGGCATATTGCCGGGCTAACTTCCGGACAGCTCTGCCATCCCTGTTTCCTTCCCGCGCATCCAGCGGCGTCGAAAGGCATAATGTGGCCCTCTCAGGTTCTGGCACGGCCCTCGGAACGGCCAGAATCATTAGCCGACCTCATGGGTCGACTTTTTTTGCCACGGATCATACGGAAAGGCGGAACGCGTACTTGCAAGCGGCAAAGTCCGACCATGAACGCCCGCTCGCGATTACTGAGCGCGAGGCCGCCGTCGAGCGAAGCGGCCGTTCATGGTCGACTTCCGCTCGCAACTGGTAGTATCTGACGCAACCCCACTCCGCTATGCCTTAGTTGCAGAGCCCCATGTTACGGCGCGCCTCGTTAATCAGCGAACAGCTCATAGTCGGAGTTCGAGCGGCGTGGGCAAATACCAACCGCAGCACACGTCGGCGTACAAAGAAGAGCGATAGAGACCTATGAACCCGAGTGAAGGAGACGTTTTTACCCTTGGTAACCTGTATGTGGCCTACAGGAAAGCGAAGGCTGAGGCGTTCTACGAGAACACGCACTTTCATGCGTTGGCCTTCACCAAGTACGAGCAGGCCTTAGATGCAAACCTGCGACGACTTCGCAGTCAACTTGTCGCGCGTCAAGCTGACTGGCATACCGACACCACCTTTATCGGAGACCACGCTTATCTGCCGAAGTCGGTCGATTGCTCAGCGTGGGATACGAATCATGACGGTCACTTCCGGGCGCTAGACCCCCGGCAAGATTGGCAGTATCGCTTCAGCGAAGCCGGACAACGGGCCAACGCTTCACTTCGCTTAGTCATTCGACCAACGGTAGATTTTCAAGTGGTCTCGGCACTTTGGATTTTAGGCTCTTTTGAAAATGAAGTGGGTAATGGCTCTCAGCGGGCATGCGAGTTGAATGCGGAGAAGTCGAGTTTGCCAGC
>NZ_FCOJ02000127.1 GCF_001545035.1 Caballeronia glebae | reverse complement strand
TGCTCGAGCTGGCGCGGACGATGTCGGCGTGGTTCTTCGCCGAAGGAGAGTTCGTGCGCGTTACCTGAGCAAGCGCAAGAATGCGCGTAGCAGAGTCGGGACGGCGAGCCGGCGAACTCGCCGTGCTGGACTCGGCCGCTCAATCCATTCGCTATCCGCAGATGGTCTGAGTCGCATAGCCACGATAAGCGACGCATGTCGCGTCGGCGACGTTTTCCCAGTGCCGAGTGAGTGAATTTGTCAGATCCGCTTGTGGTGATCCGCCCTGGAATCGCGGAGGGCATGCTTTGATTTGACCGGCGCCGATCCGTGAGTGACCGCTTAGGGATGCAGCCCGAACCAGACTGGCGGAGCGTCGAACAACGGGTCGATTGCAGAGGTCCCTCGTCTGGGCTGGTGATTCTTTACTTTCGGCTGTCCAAGCGAGAATTTCTCGTTCGGCCGTCGTGCACAGTGCGATACGGCTGCTGACGCTAACGAGCGGCACTCACGCCGCCACTGGTCGATTGCGGTGAGCAGCAGAGCTTCCTGACGAACTCGCGAGATTGCTGGAATACGGCTCTACCGGAAACGCGAAGCATACCCCGAGCCCCTGACCGTTGAGACCAGTCTCAAGTCGCATCTCGCTTCCGCATCGAATTGCAATCCGGGAAACGATTGACAGACCCAGCCCGCTTCCACTTGCAGTCGCTGATGAGCCCCTGAAGAATCGGTGCGTCAGGCGGTCCATCTCCTCACCACTTTCCCCCGGGCCATCATCACGAACTGTCAAACGAACAGATAGCGCATCCATGCCGAGATTGAAATCGACCGTTCCTCCGGTCTTTCCATACTTAATTGCATTATCGAGTAGATTGTCGACCAATACGCGCATGAGAACTCGGTCCGCATGGACTTCGGCTCGTCCGTCACCGGAGATTCTCAGGCTTATCGATTTGTCATTGGCCACCTGTCGTCTGAAGGCTACTGCCTCAGCAATAACATCGCGGAGCGCAAACGTTGACAATTTGAGTCCCGCCTCCTCATCGAGACGCGCGAGCAACAACAATTGCTCGACAAGGTGAGCGCTCCGGTCTACCCCAAGGATGACTCGCTCCAGCGCGAGACGCTGTTGACCAGCATCGTTCGAAGCCATCGCGACTTGCGCTTGCACTTTGACGGCCGCGAGCGGCGTCTTCAGTTCATGCGCAGCATCCGCCGTAAAAGTCCGCTCCCGAGCGAGCGACATGCGCAGACGCTCAAGGAGACCGTTCGTTGCTGTCACGACCGCGCCGAACTCCCTTGGAGAGCGCGCAATTTCGATGGGTCGAAGATTCTGACCGTCCCGAGCCTGTACTGCCTTCGAAAGCGACGCAAGGGGCCGAAGGCTGAATCCGATGCTAAACCACACCAAACCCATCATGACGGGAAGGATGAGAAGAACGGGTCTCGCGATGCGTGCCGCCACGCCGCTTACCAGGTCGCTTTGTTCGTTGACCGGTTCCATGAGGCTGATGGTTCTTCCGCTTCGGGCATCGCGAGCGTTGTACAGCAACCACCTTCCGTTTTGCGCCTCGACCTCCGTAATTGCGTTACGAGGATAGGCGGCGGAGTCGCTAACGGGAAAATCACTGCTTCTGGCGATAGTTCCGCCATCTCGGCCCGTCACAAGAAAATGCACAAAGCGGTCGCCGTAGTCAGAGTCACGTTCGACGGAACGAGAATGATGGGGAATCTCGTTACGAGCATCGATGCCGTGCTCTGCTAACTTCGCTAAGTCGTCGGCATCAAGTCGGGAAAGCAGCGGAACAAGCTGAACGAGTCGCGATTCGTCCCACTGCGTGACTTCATGCCGCGCCGCGTGGAAGCTCCATGCGAACATCGCGGCCCACGAAAGCCCGACACTCAGCAGGACAAGCCACATCAAGCGGTTTCGAATGGACGGCGGCCTCAGGCTCATGGTTTCTCCATCACGTAACCCACCCCGCGAATCGTTCGAATCGCGTCCATGCCGAGTTTCTTTCTGAGCCCAGATACATAGACCTCGATGGCATTGCTCTCCACCTCTTCGTCCCACCCGTAGATACTTTCCTCAATTTTGGCCTTCCGTAGAGGTGGCTTCGGGAATTCGGACAGTTCCTTGAGTGGAAAAGCTGGGGCGTGAGTCGGCCATAATGGCCGGCAACAAGGAACCAGAAGATGACGAAACGAAACCGACGGACCCACTCGCCAGCGTTCAAGGCAAAGGTGGCCCTGGCAGCGCTCAAGGGCGACAAGACGCTGGCAGAGCTGGCCCAGCAGTTTGATGTCCATCCGAACCAGATTACGGACTGGAAGAAGCAACTGCAGGAGCGGGTTGCCGATGTGTTCGACGCGGGCAACTCGGCGCCAGCGGCACCGCCAGTCGACGTGAAGGTACTGCACGCGAAGATCGGGCAATTGACGCTGGAGAACGATTTTTTAGAAAGCGCGCTCAGCAAGGCGGGACTGCTGAGCGTAAGGCGATGATCGATCGTGATCACGCCCTGCCGGTGACACAGCAGGCGCGGCTGGTAGGCATCAGCCGGTCGAGCGCCTATTACCAATCGCGCGGGGTCAGCGAAGCGGATCTGAAATTGATGCGCCGGATTGACGAGCTTCACCTCGAGCATCCATTTGCGGGGGCGCGAATGCTGGCACGGCTGCTGCGTCGCGAAGGTATCAAGGTCGGACGCAGACACGTCAGCACCTTGATGAAGCGCATGGGTGTCGAAGCGCTGTATCGCAAGCCAAACACGAGCCGCAAGCATGCAGCCCACAGGATCTGGCCGTACCTGCTTCGCAACCGGAAAATCGACCGGGCCAATCAGGTCTGGGCGCTCGATACGAGCTATATCCCGATGGCGCGCGGCTTCGTATATCTGACGGCTGTCGTGGACTGGGCGAGTCGTCGGGTGCTGGCACACCGGGTGGCGATCACGCTGGAGAGCTGCCATGCTGTCGAGGCGCTGGAGGAAGCGTTTGCGAAATACGGCCTGCCTGAGATCGTCAACACGGATCAAGGCAGCCAGTTCACCGCAACCGAATTCACCGACGCGGTGCTCAGCCGGAGCGTTCTTCTGTCCATGGATGGAAAAGGCGCCTGGCGTGACAACGTGTTCGTTGAACGGGTGTGGCGCAGCGTCAAATATGAGGAAGTCTATCTGAAAGCCTACGACTCGATCAGCCACGCCCGCCGCTCAATCGGCAACTACCTGAGCTGGTATAACCAGAATCGGCCTCATTCCAGGCTGGCCGATCAGACACCGGATGAAGCATACTTCGCCACGCTGCCAGCGATAAAATCGGCAGCTTGATTGCCTCAGCGATTCCACTTAAAAACTGGCGGATCCTGTCCGAACGAATGAGGCCACCTCTCGTTGCGGTTCGCCAACGTGCACTAGCAGATGAACCAGTACGCCGAATTCGCGCGAGGTGAGCTGGAGGGGCGCGCCGCCCTTCATTACGCTCATCGCCGCTGGATTCACGGTCAGGTCGTGCCATACGAGTTTCTCTGCAGCGCGGTTTTGCGAACGCCTCATCAAAGCCCGACAGCGCGAGATGACCTCGCCCAGGTCAAAAGGCTTTCCAACGTAGTCGTCGGCGCCGGCATCCAATCCTGCTATCCGGTCTGCGGTGGTATCCCTCGCTGTAAGCACGAGCACAGGCACGGCGTTGCCTTGCGCACGCAGATGAGCGAGCAGACTCGTTCCCGAAAGACCGGGCAATCCCAAATCGAGCACAACCATGTCATAGCGTGTGGTCGACAGCGCAAGCTGGGCGTGATGTCCATCCATTGCCCAGTCAACCGCGAAGAAAGCATTACGCAGACCGACTTCGAGCCCGCTGCCGATAAGGTCATCATCTTCAACCAACAGGATGCGCATATTCGTTCCACCAGGTCTGCCACTAAGATTTTCGTCGATAGTCTAAGGGGTCAATCGTCGATGCGGGCACTAGCCGTTAAGGTTGTCTTCAGGTCGGACGCGCTAGCATCAACCCTTTCGCATTTAATCAGGAGCCGAACGCAAAGTGGTTGAGAATCATTCGCAGAAGTTCGTCTACAGTCCGGTCGCCCGCGGTCTACATTGGCTCATCGCGGGTCTCATCTTGGCTCAGTTCATCATCGGATGGACGATGCCGGACGTGCATCGTGACACGTTGCCGACTGGCGAGATAGCGTGGCACTTGAGCGTCGGTGCAGCCATTGTCGCAGCGATGGTAATTCGACTCATCTGGCGCATGACCCATACGCCGGACCCGGCTAAGCTCTCGCCGCAGCTAATGTTCGCATCAAAAGCGACTCATTTCCTTCTTTACATCTTGCTTCTTGCTGTGCCGCTGGCTGGATGGGCCAATGCATCGGCACGCGGCTGGATGGGGAAGCTCTTGGGCATGGTTCCCTATCCGGCGCTTGCCTCAAAGGGGTCTCCCGCTGGAATGGCGCTCGGCGACGTTCATAGCGTGCTCGCATGGGTACTTCTTGCGGGGCGGTTTCAAGGTTGAAGTGCAACAGCGGTTTTAATGTTTAGAGCCATGAGGTTGAGCTGCCGAAGCGAGTGTTGC
>NZ_FCOJ02000062.1 GCF_001545035.1 Caballeronia glebae | reverse complement strand
GCAACACTCGCTTCGGCAGCTCAACCTCATGGCTCTAAACATTAAAACCGCTGTTGCACTTCAACCTTGAAACCGCCCTGTTTAAAGGTCTTTATCGCTAGATCCTGTCCGCCTATCATCATCTCTATTTGGCAACAATCGCAGCCCGCTCAGGCGCCGCTGCCCCACATGGAGATAAGGATGGACTATAGATATTTGGGCCGCAGCGCCCTCAAAGTTTCGCCGCTGTGTCTGGGCGCGATGATGTTCGGCGGCGAAGCGGACGATACGACTTCGCGCCGGATCATCGACAAGGCTTTCGATCGGGGCGTGAATTTCATTGACACCGCCGACGTTTATCACGCGGGACGATCCGAAGAAACTGTCGGCCGCGCGATTGCCGCGCATCGCGATGACTGGGTCATTGCAACCAAGTTTGGCTATCCGGCGTCGGGCAGTGCGCGTCCCAACGAACAGGGCCAGTCGCGCAAATGGATCTACCAGACGGTCGATGCGAGCCTGAAGCGCCTAGGGACCGACTACATCGACGTTCTCTACTTCCATCGTTCGCTAAACGACGCGCCTCTGGAAGAAGGCGTGCGAGCCATCGGCGACCTCATTCGTCAGGGTAAGGTGCGCTATTTCGGTCTTTCCAACTTCCGCGCATGGCGCATTGCGGAAGTTGTGCGGCTGGCCGATCAACTCGGCATCGATCGCCCTGTTGCGATCGAGCCGGTCTACAACATGGTCGACCGCACGGCCGAGGTGGAGTTGATGCCCGCTGCCGGGCATTACGGGATTGGCGTCGTGCCCTACAGCCCGCTTGCTCGCGGTGTGCTGACCGGCAAATACGCACCCGACGAAGCACCGCCGGCCGACTCGCGTGCGGGACGCGGTGACAAGCGCATCCAGCAGACCGAGTGGCGACCGGAATCGCTCGCCATCGCGCAGAAAGTCGCGGCGCACGCAGCCGAACGCGGGACGACTTCGATCGCCTTTGCCATTGCCTGGGTATTGCAGAACAGGCTTGTGAGTTCTGCAATCGCCGGTCCGCGCACGGAAGCGCATTGGGACAGCTATATGGACGCATTATCCCTGCAGCTCGGCCCGGACGACGAGAAGTTTATCGACAGTCTGGTTCCTCCGGGTCACGCTTCGACGCCGGGTTACACAGATCCCAACTATCCGGTCGAAGGACGGCGGGTGACTTAGCCGTGCTGGCAGCACAGAACTGGAGCCGTGCCGCGACGACGTGAATCCTCAGGGAGATCTGAAACCTGAATGCGTAACCTTTAGAGGCCCGGCCTGCGGAGGAGCACGCCGACAGAGAATCCCTGTGTTTAGCCGGCCCCGATTGCGGCTTAAGCCGTGAGCCAAAGCGACATGTCGCGGTCTTGCACTCCCCTTACATCGGCGTGCGCAGAGCCGAACGTGTCCTAGCCAACATAAAGATCAGACAATAACAGCTAGGCTTCGCTCTTCACCGCAAGCTACGCTGCCCGCATGGACCACTATTTCACGACGCAGCAAGGCGCCATCCGACGACTCATGGGGCTCATGCGCGGCGCGACGGGCACATCCGGTCCGTCGATCGTCGTCGGCAAAAGAAAGGACGGCGCCGAAGTCAATGGCATCTCCGAAGTCTTGTCCGGCGTCCGCGCAGGCCGGATCGCAAGCTTCTTTCATTCGAGTCCGACGGACAGGCATGTCGTCTTCGTCACCTGAGCCGTCGAAGGCGTTAGCGAATAGCCAGCCACACAGACACATCGCTCATCCTCGCGCTGGTGCCAACATGGTTCCCCGACAGTGAAGCGAGCCGCAGCAACATCGGTACAGCTTCTTCAGCGACGGCGTCCGACGCCCCTCGACGAAAGCCGATAGTCAATGAACAATTCTTCGCCCGGCTCGATATCGCGCAGCGCGTGAAAGAACACTCGGCTGCCCTGCTGCTCGGATTCACAGTTCGGCTCGCAACTGTGGTTCACCCAACGGGCCGAATTGCCTCCTTGTGCGCCGTCGATCACCCGGCCGTCATCGAGATCGAAGAAAAACGTGTGCCCGTCCTCCGCCGCTGAGCGCTCATAGCGACGTTGCGCCTCCTTCCAGGCGACGAGTTCGCCTTTGTACTCAAGGATGGTTTCGCCGGCAGACATTTGAGTGACCGCGAAAACACCGCGCCCATGAACCGGCGAGGTGCGAACAGTAAAGCGACGCATTGACATCTTTCCAACGTTGCACTGAAGGGACGCATCGACGACAGAAGCCGGCACTTGGCATAATGGCACAACGCAGCCAACTTCTACGCTATGCCTTCATCGACCGGCCGCCGTCGTTCGAAGCGAAAACCGTCTCGCGGGACGCTCGCCCGCTATCGAGATCGAATCGTCGAGATCCTGGGCGATGCCCGCGGACAGCGCGTCATGATTCGGTCGATTCACCCCGATGGGCGCGAGCGCTTGACGGCCGTGAAGCTGGCTAATCTGCTACCGCTCGAAAGCCAATTGTTCTGAGCCGGCCGTTGCGCCTTCGCCTCAGGACGCGTTGACCGCGTCCTTGAATGCCTTACCGGCCGTGAATTTGACTGTCTTTGCGGCGGCGATGTCGACTGCTTCGCCGGTTTGCGGGTTGCGGCCCGTGCGCGCCGCACGCTCGCCGCGCCCGAAGGTGCCGAAGCCGATCAACTGCACGGCATGGCCCGCGGACACCTCCGTCAAGACCGTCGCCAACACGGCGTTGATCGACTCTTCGGCGGCGCTCTTGCTGGTTCCGGTCTGCGACGCGACCGCTTCGAGCAGTTCTTGCTTGTTCATCGAGATTTCCTCTTTCTGGACCGACCGCCATCTTACCGAACCACGCCGGTCGGGGTGCGGTACCTAAATCAAGCCTATATGCGAGTGCGAGGCTGCGCCACTTCGTTCAAGTGAAAAAAAAGCCACCAGCTGGCGGCTTTCCAAACTCGCAAACGACCACGCGCCCGGATCGTACAACGGACGGGGTGAACGCGATCTCAATCCCGCGTAGTAGGCGGTGAGTTCGGGACCTCGATCGACAATCGCCAGCGTGGCGACGCCGATATCCAGCACATACGCGGCGGCGGTCGCAAAGATCGTCACAGCCGCTCGGCCGCTGAACACGGGAGTTTCACGCCGTGACTCAGCGTAGGTCGAACACAAGCGTCCAACGGGTTAGAAGGCGGGCGCAGGTGCACCGCCAAACGGTTAAAGTCGGAGAGCGGCATTAATCCAGAACTCTGGACGATCCATGGCGCACCACATGCGTGGGCGGGCGGCTGCCCGCGGGGAAGTTGCACTGATCCCGCCGGACCCGACGCCAGCACCGAGATGGTGCGCTTCTTTCTTGAGCATCCGCGACGCCATTGAGGCGCCCGCTTTTGTCTGTGGCCTGCCAGCGGGTCGCTCGTCTCGTCGCCTGACGATATGAAGCGCGACTAAGCTTGGACCCACCGCACAGCACTGCCGCGACGTCCGCCATCGATCACACGTCCATCGTAACGATCGGAAAAAACGTGTGCCGATATTCGTCGTCGGAGCATTGGCCGGACCGGAGACCACGGACAGTAGCAGGTAGCATATGTAGTGCCGGTCGCGAACCCGCTGCACGAATGTTATAAAGTGAGCCACCAGACATACGCGATAACCATTTCCCGGGCCGCGGATTGCGCACGTCGATCACCGCACGGCGGATTGCCACAAAAGCGCGCATGTCCCGCCCGTATAGGTTTCGGCGAATCAAACCGCAACACTGCCTCGTCTATAATCGAAGGACTACTGTTTCAATTACCGGGGAGCCCTAGTTCATGAGTCAAGCGCACGGGCGGTACTCGGGATCTCGAGACAACGGCCAGCGTCAAGCGCGCCACGTTAAGAAAACGCCGCCCAACCGACAAGCCCAAGGATACGTGAAAGGACCTCCTGCTCGAGACCCCGTTCAGACTGCTTCCATTTTTAAGACGCGATCGTTTCAGTTACTGGTCGATGCGGTGGGTGCAGAGAATATTGCGTTGGGACTGGATTCGAACCTGACGCGAGTGGCGGAACTGATTAAGGGCGAGCGTTTCACGCCCGAGACAGCCTTTCACATGGAAACCACGCTTGGGTTGCCGCGCGGATTTTTTGATCAGCCCAATCCTGTGCTCGCACCCGAGACCATCGCTCGTTTGAAATCGCCATTGGACTTTGTTCAACCGGATGACGAACCAGAGGTAGTCTCCGAAACGTTCAGGCCGGCTTCCATCCCCGAGGTCAATCAACAGCCATTATTTGAAGATCGTTTGCCAGAGAAACCGGAAATGCCAAAGAAAGCAACTGACGGATCGCCAACGGTCGTCCAGAAGAGTAGAAATGCGGCTGTGCAGCCAGGCGCTCGCACCTCTCTAAAAGACGCGACTGCGAACGTCAAGACTTCTGCGAAGGCGAGCCCGCAGCAACCGCTGGCCTTAAATGACAGCGAAGCTGTTCGGAATATTCGGCGGGCCAACCTTCACGTTCTCACGACCCGCAAGGGATCCAAAGTGACCCTTGGCGTGGTCATGGGGCTTACGGGGTCCAATATGGCCCATCGGCTATACGGCAAGAAACGCATGGACGATGCGGAAGCGAATCGCTTCACGGAGCGCCTGGGTTTGCCAACCGGATGGCTGGACACTCAACGCTCGGAGGCAGAGATCCCAGAACCCGTGTCCCGTTTGCTTCTTCCTACTTCGCGCGGCAAGGCATCCGACGACGAACAACGACCGAGCACGCGTGCCGATGATAGCCCACCTGACTCAGGAGGTGTCTCGCACGAGGAAGAGGCGACTGTCGTTAGCCCCCAAGATCATGCAAGCGCCCCCATCGCTGAGCTTGCCAGTCCCTCAGTTCGAGAAAGCGACGTTTCGCTCCCGGCAACGCTCGAGCAGAATCCAGGCGCTGCAGCCCCGCAGCTTCACCCGATGCAGCGCCCCTTCACTTCCGTGACCAGCCTGGAAAATCTCGACGGTATCGAACCGATAGCGGAGGCACTGATCAAGACGCTGGCAGGCAAAGCACGTATTGGCCGGCTGGACGAGTTGAAAGCCTTGGAGCTGTTGCAGCAACCGGTGTCGCTTTGAGTCGGTGAGTCGATGTCGGGTGTGAAAGCACAATAGCCCGCTACCACCGCGCGAGGAGAGTCGCGCTTCGAAAAACCACCGTTACGCGCGCACGAGAAAGTCGTCCCGATTCTTGTCGACAATCCAATGCGGCGCCCGTCCTCGACCGCTCCACGTGGCGCCGCTTTGCAAATCGCGATACTTCGGCACAGCGGCCACCGTGACGTTCTGGCTTTCATGGTCCCGACCCATCAGATCCGCAAGGCTGATTTGATATTCGTGCATCTTGCGCACGATGTCGGCAAGGACCACATCCGCTTCACGCTGGCGCGCCGCCGCCACCTGCTGCTGAAGCGTTTGGCGCTGCGCGAGCAGTTCTTTAAGGCTGGGTTGCTTGATTTCCATTCAGGGCGATTTGCTCTTTGATGTCGATTCAGGATTCAGGATGCGGCGCACAGGGGCAGCAACCAATGAGAGGCGACGGGTAATCTGAACACGTCGTCGCGCCAACGCAGCTTGCCGGAACGCTTATTGGCAAACGGTGGCAACTTGGGTAGCGCTACAGAACCAATACAGACTCTATCTGGAGATGTGCAGGCGATATGATGTCACGCACTTTAGCGGCGAACCGTCGGCTCGACTCACCAGACCACATGCACGTGAAGGCGGTGAGTAATGCTCTTGAGGGGTGGCGAGACGAGCCGGTGCCACTCTACGTCGGATCCAGCAGCGAGCAGATCTGACGCTCGTGCGGGCTTAAAGCGGCTGGATGTTAGCCGCTTGCTTGCCTTTCGGGCCTTGTTTCACTTCGAAGCTGACCTTTTGGTTCTCCTGCAGCGACTTGAAGCCGTCCGCTTTTACTTCAGAAAAGTGCGCAAACAAATCCTCACCGCCGTCATCCGGTGTGATGAAGCCAAAGCCTTTTGCGTCGTTGAACCACTTTACGGTACCGGTTGCCATCTGCTGATTTTTCCTAGAGGTCATGCATTTTGAGTGATCACGCCGCGCATCGAATTCTATGCGCAGCATCAACTTTGTAGCACGCGAACGTCGCTCCGACTACCCGGATCTGCCCTGATGCTCACATCGCCCCCGCAAAAGCTCACCTTCGTAGTCCGACAGCGCCAAACAAGCTCTGCGAATGCACTCGGACACGACCTGTGCCGGCGCCTTGACCCTTCGCGAACCCTCGGGAAGAACGGCGAAGGGCAACACAAGCAGCCGATTTGAAGACGCTGAAAATTCAACGATGCGAAATGGGCGACGCGAGCGCACCGGTCTAACCGACCGCGGGCGCTCCTCGTCATCCGATAAATCTCGATCTGGCGATGTGCGCGATCGCGGATCATCAATGGTCGAGAAACTCTCTTAGCTTGTCGGCGCGGCTCGGGTGCATGAGTTTTCGCATTGCCTTGCTTTCGATCTGGCGGATTCGTTCGCGCGTGACGTCGAACTGTTTGCCCAGTTCCTCGAGCGTATAGTCCGACGCGGTATCGATCCCGAAGCGCATGCGCAGCACCTTCGCCTCACGCGGCGACAGCGCATTGAGCGCCTCGTCGATCGCGGCGCGCATGTTGGCATGCACGGCGGCGTCCGCGGGAGACGACGCGCTCGGATCTTCGATCATGTCGCCAAGCGTTGCATCGGCATCTTCGCCTACCGGCGTCTCGAGCGAAACCGGCTGCTTCGCGATCTTCAGGATGTCGCGGATTTTTTCCTCCGGCATCTCCATGCGCTCGGCCAGCACGGCAGGATGCGCTTCCTGCCCCGTCTGTTGCAGGATTTCACGCGAAATGCGGTTGAGCTTGTTGATCGTCTCGATCATGTGCACTGGCACGCGAATCGTGCGCGCCTGATCGGCTAGCGAGCGTGTCACGGCCTGGCGCACCCACCACGTCGCGTAGGTCGAAAACTTCCAGCCGCGCCGGTATTCAAACTTGTCGACCGCCTTCATCAAGCCGATATTGCCTTCCTGAATCAGATCTAGGAAGTGCATGCCGCGGTTCACGTACTTCTTTGCGATGGAGATCACAAGGCGCAGGTTGGCCTCGATCATCTCGCGCTTCGCCTGCCGCATCTTCGACTCGGCGGCCATCATCTGCCGGTTGATTTTCTTCAACTGCTGTAGCGGCAGTACCGCGTTCACTTCGATCTCGATCAGCTTTTGCTGCTCGGCCTGGATCGCCGGCAGGCTGCGTTCGAGTGCGGCGCCGTATTCGCGTGACGCCGCCGCCATGTTTGCGGTCCAATCAAGATCGGTCTCGTGACCCGGAAACGCCTTGATAAAATCGTCACGTGGCATCCCGCACCGGTCCACGGCGATCTGCAAAATGCGCCGCTCGACCGCGCGCACGTGTGCCACCTGCTGCTGCACATCGGCGCACAACCGGTCGATCGTTCGCGCCGTGAAACGGATGAGAGCGAGTTCGCGCTTAATCTCCCTACACAGGCGTGCAAAGGCGGCTATCTCCTTGGCTTCCGTGGCGCTGGTATGCGGCATTTGGTCGAACAACTCGCCCACTCGCGCAAAAATAGCGAGGCTGTCGCTCGTCAACTGTTTCAAGCGCGCTTCGTTCGCCTGGTTCGCATCTGCTGCTTCGAGATCGCTGTCGTCATCGGCGTCCACGTCGTCGCCGCCGGTGTCCGTGTCGACGTCTTGCGAAGTAGCCGAATCTGACGCCGACGAGTCGCTCTCTACGTTCCTTTCGTTGAGGCCGTCGACCAGTTCGTCGATGCGTAGTTCACCGGCCGCAACCTGCTCCGCACTTGCAAGGATCGTCGCGATTGTCGCCGGGCACGCCGCAATCGCCTGAATCATCTCGTGAAGCCCGTCTTCGATGCGTTTCGCAATCTCGACCTCGCCTGCGCGAGTCAGCAATTGCGTCGCACCCATTTCGCGCATGTACATGCGCACCGGATCGGTGGTGCGCCCAAATTCGGAGTCGACGGTCGAAAGCGCGACTTCCGCTTCCTCGTCGGCCTGGTCGTCCGATACGGCAGCGGGCGCCGAGTCGTTCAGGAGCAGCGCTTCCGCGTCGGGCGCCTGCTCGTACACCGCTACACCCATGTCATTGAACGTGCTGACAATAGTTTCGATCGCCGCAGTCTGGGCGAAGTTGTCGGGCAAGTGATCGTTGATTTCCGCGTGGGTCAGGTAGCCGCGTTCCTTGCCCAACTGGATGAGTGCGCGCATCTGAAGTTGGCGCTCTTCGTCCTGCAACGCCATGGACGCGGCGTCCATCGGCAGCAAGACCGCGACTGTCTTGCCCTTCGACGCGCGCCGACCCGAAGCTTTCCGCGCGGATGCGGCCGTGTCGGGTCCTGAATCTTCCTGATCAAACCTTGGCATTGACTCTCCTCGAGGTTTGCTCGGCGCTGGCGACAATGGCCATAGACGTCACGGCCTGCGCGACACGAACAGGGTCACAACGGTAGCCACGGTCGACATGCAAGGATCGGAACGAGCAAAGGACGCGGCCCTCTACGACGCTGGCCGGTTTGAATCGGTGCACAAAAGCGCACCGCAGCAACATAAATCGTTGCGTTGTACCAATCAGGCACTGGGGCGCATTTCGCTAGACAACATCCTCTTGTGGTGGGCCCTAAGCGATACGGCGCCTCGCAGCTTTTCTCGGCGCAAGTCTTGAAAATTCCCTCCTCGGCTTGCGTCTTCCAGGCAAATCGGCCGGCATGGTGCGTATCCAGTTCATCGTAAGCGCGAATTAACACGCACCACGGCGGACCACTGGATGATCTGTGCTCGATCAAGTTGACGCAAATGCGTCGTTCGACTTCACGAAGTTGAATGGGAGCAGGTCACGGATATCGTCATCCGCTGCGCGCTGCGGCAGCTCGGTCAGCACGCGCAGCAGATACACATACGGCTCGACTCCGCATGCACGGCAGGTCAGCATCAAGCTGTAAATGATCGCACTGGCCTTTGCACCAGCGACCGTGTCGCTGAACAGCCATGCCTTTCGTCCAGTCGTAAATGGGCGGACGTCGCGCTCGAGCAGATTATGCCGACTCCCGGACTATGCCGCCTGTGACGCCGGCAATCCATGCAATGCGGGTTCGCGTTGATGAGCGGCGCGGCATCATTTTCGGCGCGCCATCGAGCTCAAGGACTACGCCTTGGCGTATGCCGCTCCGTCTGGGCAAGGTTCCGGGTCGATTTCGACGACCGGACCAATTTCGGGCCTTCCTGAAAAGCTTTTGATTATGCCGCGCCGCAAGCTTCCGATAAGGCCGCCACCCGTTTTTGACCTTGCACATTGGAAGATGGGCGGCATAATCCGGGAGTCGGCATAATCCCTGCGAAAATTCCATTCGCCCGTTTGTCGTCGCACGCAAAAGCTTCCTGTTTGCCGATACAGTTGCTGGCGCACATGCGAGTGCGAATCTTTATTCGCTGGTCGAGTCAGCCAAAGCCAACGGCATCGATCCGTATCGCTACCTCACCTGGCTGTTCCAGCGGTTGCCTCTCGCAAAGACGGCCGACGACTACGACGCGCTGCTTCCCTGGAAGCTGCCGGCCAATCTCCGCTGATCCGCGTTCCTACCACACGTCACGCGCTCCGCCACCTGAATTGAGGGGCGTCGCTGATGGACCGCATACGGCCAATCTGCTTCCGCTTGAGAGCCAGTTTGTTCTGATCCGGCCGCGTGCATTCGTAGACCGCATTAAATTTGTCACCGTTGAGACAGTAATTCTGTCAACTCGCGACGACGCGGCGTTCCCGTAATGGTCCAGCCTTGCTGGACAAGCGTAATTAAATTTGTCACCGGCCTCATGAGACGGGCGGCCTTTCACGTGCGGATGGCCACGAGCCGTTCGCGCGGGCAGCGTGCATCGGCTGCTCGGCTGTGCGGCAGCAGCCGGCCGAGACCGTGTCAAACCGCATAGCCGTCGGGAATTTGACGACACGCTGTCTCGGCGGCAGATCGCGGCATTTTGATTAGGTGCGTCATGTTCATTGCGGAATAACGCGCTCAACCTTAAGCCGGTCAAACAACTCAAAGAAGGCGTCGGACGTGCTCTGATAGTCCAGGAATCCCGCCTTGCGGCTCTTCGTCATATCGGTGAGCACCTCCATCGGACGGCCAAGGTCGGCGTCCGTGTGCCACCATGACGCCAGCCTGCCGATATCCGTTTCGACCAGATCGAACCGTGCCGCGATCTTGGACCATTGCTCGCCCGTATCCTGCATCCGGTGTTCAAGCGGACGCATCTTGCCGTCGAATGGCGCAGCCTCGATGCCGAAGTATTCCGCGATTCGCGACCACATCCAGTTCCAGCGGAACGCGTCGCCGTTGACCACGTTGAAGTCCTCATTGCGCGCGTTTGGGGAGGTCGCGGCCCATTCGAGATGGCGCGCCAGAAGCCGGGCGTCGGTCATGTCGGTCAGACTGTTCCATTGCGTTGGAGAACCAGGAAACACGAAAGGTTCGCCAGCCTGTTTGCAAAGCGACGCGTAGACGGCTAGCGTCACTCCCATATTCATCGCGTTCCCGAGAGCGTATCCGATGATCGTATGCGGGCGATGCACGCTCCAGCTGAAGCCGTAACGCTGCGCGGCGCCGAAGAGCCGGTCTTCCTGTTCATAGTAAAAATTGTCGACCGGCTGGCGCCCTTGCTCTTCACGAAACGGCGTGACCGGCACAGCACCTGTTGCATACGCCTCGAATGGCCCGAGGTAATGCTTCAGGCCGGTGACGAGCGCCGCGTGTGACACGCCACCCGACGGCCCGAGCGCGTCTAGCAAATGAGCCACCATGGCGCCATTCACGCGAATATTTTCCTTCTCGGTCGCCTGGCGAGCCCATGCGGTAAAAAACACGTGGCTGAACGCTCGGCCGGCGAGCGCCTTGCTAACAGAGTCAGCCGAAGTCAGATCGGCTGTAATCGATTCTATGGCCGGCGAAACGGCCGTTCGGCCGCGCGAAAGTCCTGCAACCGTCCAGCCGGTCGAAAGCAACTGGTCGGCCAGACTGCTGCCGACGATGCCGCTTGCCCCAATGATGAGCGCGCGTTTTGCCATGAGAGAGTTGGTCAAGATGAAGAAGCCTGTTGACTCGGGCTGGTTTCCAACCGATCAATCGTTGCCCGAGGAGTGAATGCGTCTTAAACGAATCGCGTTAGATCCCGTCGAATCGAAAGGTGGCTCGGCGACACGCCGCGGAAAGCCGGGCCCAGGTTCGATATTGCACCGTACCACAGTGGCCCGCTGCAACAGACCTCGGTTCACGATGCGCCAAGATCTTCTAGCGGGTGCATGTCACCAGGCCATGGGGATGCCAGAAAGTGTTGGACCCGTTCGGCGTGCACTTCGGCAAGCGTCACTGGCTTCCAGCGAGGCCGTTGGTCCTTGTCGACGATCAGAGCACGCACGCCCTCAAGGAAATCGCCCTCGGAGATCGCTCGATACACGATTCCTAGTTCCATGCGAAAGCAGTCGGCGAGCGCCAACTGGCGGCCACGCAGCAGCGCGTGATAGGTCACCTCCAGCATGCATGGCGAGTTGCTCGTGAGTGCGGCGAGCGTTGCCGTGGACCAATCTGTGGGCGTATCCTGTTGCAGGCTCCGGACGATTGACTCAATGCCGTCCGCAGCGTTGAAATGTGCCCGGATCTGCTCGCGGTGCGCTTCGAGTTGGGCATACACCTCAGTGTTTGCCGGCGGCACGAACGCGCGCCGCAGCGAATCGATTGCCTCTTCACGGCCATCCCAGTGCAGCGTCTCAAGGCGCTGCACGAAGTCGCGGAGCCACAGCGATGGCACGCAAATATCCGCGAGACCGCATGCAACCGCGTCGGCACCGGAGAGCATTGCGCCGGTGAGACCAACGTACAGCTCCATGTCGAGCGACATCTTACCCATGAAATACGTCGCCCCGACATCAGGCAGCATGCCAATGCGCGTTTCGGGCATCGCCATGCGTGTGCGCTCGGTCACGATACGGAGTGCAGCGCCTTGCGCGAGCCCCATACCGCCCCCCATCGCGATGCCGTCCATGAGCGCCACTACTGGCTTCTCGAAGTTGTGGATCGCATAGTCGAGGCGGTATTCGTCAATGAAAAATTGGAGCCACGTCTTGTCACGCGTCGCGTCACTCCGCACGGACTCGTAGAGCGCGCGGATGTCACCACCAGCGCAGAAGGCTTTTTCGCCTGCGCCGCGTAGGACGACCGCGAGAATCGCATCTTCGGTGCGGCAGCGTTCGAACACCTGCGACAGCCGCCCAATCATTTCATGCGAGAGCGCGTTCAGAGCGCGCGGGCGGTTAAGGGTGATGATCGCCACTCGATTGACGACCTCGAAACCGACTTCCGGCTCATGCTCAATGACCATTTCTGTGCTCATGCGTTCTCCGTACATATTGGGCGTCTCAACGACGATTGCGACATGCTCGCGACGAGCGACCCCTTTGCGGAACGGCGAGGCGTTCGTTGCTACCGCCTCACCTTCCGCCGCAACCTAATTCGGCACTCGGCAATGGAGCCATTCGTCTGGGCCGCCTCAACTTGAGGGAGACCGTTGCTCCATCGAGCCTCGCTTCGACCATCGTCCGGCACCCAAATCCAGTCGGTGAGTCCTGAAGCAAATTGCGCAGTTTTAACTCCCCTCCATCTGCGCAAGTCGTCGTATCCGCGGCATGTCTATTCAACGGCTCAGGTTCGACCCGTGAATGTAGCTGTTCGTAGACCATTTTAGGAATTGACGCAGCGGTGTTTAAAGCGGCGTCCTCTGCTCGGCCACCGCCGGTGGGTACGATCCCACCGTAGGCACGCTCGAGAGGACGCCGTTAACCTACACAACATATGTCATGCTTTTACCGCCGCGTCATCCAACGTGTGCTTCTACCCCGCAAACCGAGGCTCTGGCAATCCTTTGACGCCAAGTCCGGTCACGGCAAACAGACCGCCCTTGTCGCGCTCCTTCTGCGGAATGCCCCACATCGGTCGACCCATCGTCGTGACATAGAGGGTGTCAAGATCTGGACCGCCGAACATCACGCTCGTTAAATTGCGTATTGGAAACGGCACGACCCGGTCGAGCGTTCCATCCGGTGCGTATCGCAGAATGCGCCCGCCGAATACGAGCGCGGACCAGATGAAGCCTTCAGCATCCACCGTTGCACCATCGAAGGTCCCGGCCATGTCGCGTGCGGAAGCAAAGACCCGCCGGTTGGACGCTGCACCCGTCTCAATGTCGTAGTCGTAAGCGTACATCTGCTTGTCGTACGTATCGGTGAAGTAGAGCGTGCGGTTGTCTGGGCTCCAGCACGGACCGTTTGAGCAACTAATGCCGCCATCGAGCCGCGTGACCTTGCCGTTTGTGTCGAGCCGGTAAAGAGCGCCGCTTCGCGTCGAACGCTGGCCGCGGTCTGCCTCATAGCGATCGAAGTCGTATGCCATGGTTCCCGCAATAAAGCGGCCCTTCCGGTCAACCTTGCCGTCGTTAAAGCGCGTCTCCGGATCATCGCTTTCCGGATCGGCGATGAGCTCCACCGTCTGCTTCTCAAAGTCGTAGAAGTTCAGGCCGTTCGCGAGCGCTACAACTGCACCACCCTGCTCGCGCAGCGCCATCGAGCCGATATGGTGCGGCACGAAGAAGCGCTCGACCGCGCTGCCGTCGGCTCGGCAGCGATAAATCTCCGCCGCCGTGCTATCAATCCAGTACAACCGCTCTTCCTTTACGTCCCAAAGAGGCCCTTCGCCAAGATGGTTATTGGCATCGACCAGTAAGCGCGTTTCAATCATCATTGTCTCCGTGTGTCGTGCATTAACGGTCCAACTTCCCCGCGGGTTACTTCGTCTAGGGCCAGCGGCGACGCGCAAAGCGAAAATCGAGCGCGTCCTCTGACCCCGCGAGCAAACTCGAGGCATTACGCTTGCGCGCGGGCCGCGGGGTCGCGGCCCGCCAAGCGTCGTAAGTCAACTGTCTCAATCATGCTTTCTTGTCGCGCAGTGTGATCACCGCGGCCAGTACGACGACGCCGTTAATGATGTCGCGCACAGCTGGCGGCACAGTTGTTCCCGCGAGCAGCGTGCCGAGCGCGGTGAGCAGCAGTGCTCCGCCGAACACGCCGAGGTAGTGCCCGCGCCCGCCCGTGATCAGCGCACCACCCACGACAACGGCTGCAATCGACGGCAGCAGGTAAGGATCTCCCATGCCGAGAAACGCCTGGCTGCTGAAACCGGCAAGCAATATCCCGACGATCGCGGAACACAGGCCCGAGAGGCAGTACACGGCGATCAGCGTCGCGCCAACCCGCACACCCGCCAGCTTTGCCGCGATCTGCGAATTGCCAACCGCATACACGCGCCGTCCGAACGGTGTGCGATGCAAGAGCAACAGCGCCACCGCAAGAAAGAGCGGCACGCTCCACGCGGCGTGCGACAGCGGACCGAAGTGGCCGTTTGTGAATTCGCTGATGACTGAGGGTGCCCATCCTTGTGGCGAACCGTTGCAGTAAATCAGCGTAAGTCCTTGCAACAAGCCGTTCGCCGCAAGCGTGACGACGATCGGCGGTAAGCCGAGCACGACAACGCCGAGGCCGTTGAACAGGCCAACCAACAGGCCAACGCCCAGCACCAGGGGCACCGCCCATGCGGCCGCGCCGTTCGCACCGAATGTGAGGCCAGTGAGCAGTACGCCCGACAGCGTGATCAACCATGGCATCGAGAGGTCAAGTCCACCCGTTAGTATCACTGCACCCTGACCAAGACCGAGGACTGCGAGAAAGAGCGTCAGGGTCAGTAGACTGCTATAGAAATTGGCGCTCGTCAGGACCGAGGGGCCGTAGACAAAACCGGTAATCGCAACGGCGACGATGAAGAGCGCATATGCGGGTACGACGTACTTGACCCATTCGCGATTGCGCTCGATCCAGTCGCTGATGAAGCGCCCCTTCAGTTCCTTGTTTTCGATCGGTTGGAAGTTCGCCACTTCGAAAATCACACGCCGCGCGTCACCGCCGTCCTATACGCGGGTGCCGGTTCGCACCGCTCTCATCCATTGCGACGCGTACCGTGCGCAATGATGTGCGGCGGAATCCTTTCCGATCGACGAGCCGAGCACAGCCAAGATGAGGATCGCCGCTTCAGCAATCGTCGTGTAGAACGCCCGACACGTTCAGAACCAGCAAGATGTTGACGGTGACCATCAGCGTCATCGCGGCGAACACCGTTCCGACGCACCCGCCTCGCCCGCCACCGAGCCACGTGCCGCCGAGTACGACGGCCGTGAACATCGACAGGAGCAGCGGCCGGCCGACGAGCGGATCCGCCGACCCCGTCTGTGCCGATACATAAAGGCCCGCCGCCGCGTAGAACATGCCTGCGAGCGCATACGTTGAAATCCGATATCGGTTGAGCGGCATGCCGTTCGCGTAAGCGCCGTCGGGATCACTGCCAAGCGCGTAGATGCCCACCCCGAAGCGCGTACGCTTCATGAACGACCAAATAAGGAGCGCCAACACGAGCACGACCGCCGACATCGGTACTTTGTCCGCGATTAGGTCCGAGGTGATGAAGCCTCCGAACTGCTCACCGATGCTACCGCCGGGCTTATTCTGGATGAGCAGCGTGAGCCCCTGCACCATGAACATCGTGGCAAGCGTAACCACGATCGATTGCAGTCGGAACCACGCGATCACTGCGCCGTTGACAAGGCCGATGCCGCCGCCAATCGCAATGATGAGTGCGACGCCTCCCCATTGCTCAATGGGCGTGCCCTGTACGAAGCGCACGGCGAGAACGTTGGAGAGCGACACAACCGCCGATGCGGACAGATCGAAGCCGCCGGAGAGCACCACGATTGTCTGTCCGATCGCGGCCAGCGCGAGCGTGGTACTGCTCGAAATGACCGACCCTATGTCGTAAAGACCGACGCGTGTCGCAGAAAGCGCGATCCACGCGATTAGCATTGCGAGTAGAGCGCCGACCGCGATAATCAATCCGCGATAGTGATCGACCCGCGCGCCAAACCCTACCCGCGCGCCCGGACGCACGATTTCGCTGTCGGGCGAAGCAATTGCGTTGTTCATGGGAACCTCTGATTGGTTGATGCGTATGATTCGGACTTCAGCTCGACAGCATCTTGCGCATGACCTCTTCTTCGGTCAGCGCGTCGCCTTCGAGTTCTGCGACATTGCGCCCTCGATACATCACTGAGACGCGGTCGCAGACGTTGAGTAGTTCCGGCACATCGGTGGAATAGAACAATACCGAGCCGCCCGCCGCTGCAAACGCGCGCATCAGCACGAAGATCTGGTGCTTGGTGCCGACGTCGATTCCGCGCGTCGGATCAAACATCAGCCATACGCGGCTTTTCGTGAGCAGCCACTTCGCCATCGCGATCTTTTGCTGGTTGCCGCCGGAGAAAGACAGACATGGCTTGTATATCGCCCTCGGATTCACCTCCATCTCAGCGAGCGAGCGTGCGATCGCGGCCTGCTCGCGCTTGCGGTCGATCAGCCCGAAACGTGAGAAGCGTTTGATGACAGGAAGCGACACGTTCTCGCCGCCCGGAAGGCGCAGAAAAAGCCCCTCCGTTTTGCGGTCTTCGGGGAGAAAGGCGGTGGCTACGCCAGCCTTGAGTGAGTCGGCGGTCGAGGTCAGCGTTACTGGCTTGCCATCGATCAGGATCTGCCCTTGGTCAATGAACTCGGCACCAAAGAGCGCCTCGAACAGCTCGCGTTGGCCCATTCCCTGCAACGCCGCGATACCACGAACCTCGCCTTGCTTTAACGTCAGGTTGAAGTCGGTCACGACACCGTCCACCTTGATGCCCCGCGCCTCCATCGCCGGCGTTTCGCTGCGCGCCGGCGCCGGCACCTTCGGCGGATACTTTGCCTCCAATGAACGACCGATCACAAGGCGGATCACGTCGTCATCGGAGATGTTGGCCGTCTCGAATGCACCGACGTCCTTGCCATTTCGATACACCGTGAGGCTGTCGCAGAACTCGCGCACTTCCTGCATCCGGTGCGAGATGAAGACGAAGGTCACGCCGCGCGCCTTCATCTCGTCGATACGCCTTGATAGCCACGCGACGTCGCGCCCCGAGAGCGCCGAGGTCGGTTCGTCGAGCAGCAGGACCTGCGGTCCGCGCACAATCGCCTTCGCGATCTCAATCTTCTGACGCACGGGTAATGCGAGGTCGCGGATATACGCGCCCGGGCGTACTTCATGGAGTTCCAACCGGTCGAGCCATTCGGCCGCCAGGCGTTGCGACTCGCGGCGCTTGATCCGCCCGAGCCAGCCGGTTGGTTCGTACGACATCAGCAGGTTCTGCGCGACCGTAAGGTCGCGCACGAGTGTCATCTCCTGGAACGCGGTTTGCACACCGGCACGATGCGCGTCCTTTGGACCGTGCATCGTCACCTCCTGGCCCATCACGGAGATGCTGCCCTCATCCGGCCGCATCAGTCCCGACAACAGCTTGACAGTTGTCGACTTCCCTGCACCGTTCTCGCCGAGAAGCGCGTGAACGGCTCCGCGCTTCACTCGGAACGACGCTTTGTCGAGCGCGACGGTCGCGCCGAAGCGCTTCGTGACATTCGACAGATCGATTGCCCATTCGCTCGTCATTGCATTTCTCCTTAAGCCGCGTTTTCAGTCGGGCTTTCCGCTGAGTGCTGCGTTAAAACCGACTTCGCTCGTTTCGGCCGAGAAGATGTCGGCGAACCAGCCCGGCGGCACCTTGTCCGACGTAAATGCCGTGCAGCCGGCCTTGAGTTCATCGATGGAACCGGTCTTACACAATTTCGATTCCGAGGTCAGAACAAGCGGCAACTTGAGCGTCACATGAGCGGGAAAGTCCTTGCCCTCGAGCTTGCCGACGGCCAACTTCAGCGCCAGCGCGCCCGAGTACGGCGGCGAGCCGTACGAGATCGAGCGATAGCCGATCGAGCGATACGCGCCCTCGCCCTTCACGGTGCCGGGCGGCAGCATCTGCACGCGATGCCCGTTCGACGATTCACCCGCGCACGGCTTGATCTTGTCGTCGGCGATGCCGGCTTCGAGCTGCATCGACGCCGCCGTGAAGCAACCAACTTGCATCCACAGCCCGTCGATCTTGTCCCAGCTGTTGGTCGCGAGGATCTTCGAGAGCTCGGTCTTCGCGGTCGCCTGACTCCACATGCCGGTGCCTTCGGCGACAACTTTGATGCCCGGATACTTCGCGAACACTTCCTTCGCGGCCTCAGTGCGTGCGCGGTCCACTGATGTGCCTGGCACACCGTTGATCATGACGATGTTGCCTTTGCCATTGATGGTCTTGGCCAGCCATTCCGCCGTCACGGTACCGGCCTGCTTCTGATCAATGGTTACGTTATGCGCGCACGGCTCGGTCACTTCCGCGTCGTAGGCAACTACCACGACGCCCTTCGAGCAAGCGTTCTTGATCGCTCGATTCAAGGCAGTTGGCGAGATCGGATAAACAACGATCGCTTTGGCCCCCGCTTGGACCATCGAGTTGATCTGCTGGATCTGCTTTTGTGCATCGGTGCCAGCGACCTGCACCTCGAGATCCACCTTGTCCTTGAGCGCGGGCGTCGCTGCCATCGCCTTAACCATGTTCGCGGCCTCGGTCTGCCAGTCGTTGCCGACATAGCTCATCGACAAGTAAACCTTGTACTTGTCGGCCGCCGATGCGTTGCTTGACAGGGTCAGCGCCGCAAGAAATGCGGTGCCAAGCACGAGCCGGCCCGCATTTTGAATCGTGTTCTGGAATGCTTTCATGTCTTCCTCCTATCCTGCATATGGTTAAGATCTAGCTTTCGATATGCTGCAGACGTGCACTTGCGGGTAATTCGATGCCCGAGGTCCCGGGCACAACGTTGGGGTCATGGCCCGGAATGACGAAGTCGGCGATTTGCCGGATGCGCTTGAGCGAGTGCAGTTCGGCGAACGTCTCGTGGACGATGCCCACCGGCACGAGATCGACGATGTTCTCCATGCAGTTAGCGCAGTCGCCAGCAATCATCACGACGCCATCTTCGGTATTGACCGCGACCGACTGATGACCGGGCGTATGGCCCGGTGTTGGGACGACACGGACCCCGGGCACGATGTCGGCGACGCCGTTCACGAAGTGCCAGCGAAAATACGCGAGTGGCTCGCGGCCAGAGAATTCCTGGTAGTACGTGGCCTGTGTCGGCAAAGGCCTGCCCGCGTACTCCCACTCGGTAGTCTGAATGACGAAGCGCGCATTTCGAAAGAGCGTATTGCCACCGGAGTGGTCGTAGTGCAGATGCGTGTTGATGACGATATCGACATCGTCCGCGCTCCAGCCTACGTATTCTTTCAACGCTCGTTCGAGCCGCTGTTCGGGCGCCTGCTCGCATGGACAGACGAAGTTGGACACCCAGGCCGGGTCATGAATACCCGTATCAACGACGATCTTCTTCGCAGCACCCACAATTGCCGTCGACCACACGGGGACCTTTATCTGTTGGCCGAAGTGGCGGCCGTAGACCTGCGAGGAGCGATCGACGGTGAGCCAGCCCGTCAACATCGCGACAACCTTCAGGGTGTTCAAGGCCGTCTCCGTTGTTAAAAGTTGGTATCGCTCGCGCCCTTGAGGCCGAGCATCTGGCGTGCTTCATCCGGCGTTGCGATGTCGAGCGACAGTCCCTCGACGATCTGGCGGATCTTCACGACCTGCGCCGCGCTCGATTCGGCTAACTTGCCCGGCTCGATCCACAGCGAGTCCTCCAGTCCGACCCGCACGTTCGAGCCTTGCGCGAGGCCCAGCGTGCCCATCGGGAACTGGTTACGTCCGGCACCCAGAATCGACCACACGAAGTCTTTGCCGAACAGACGGTCCGCGGTGCGCTTCATGTGTGCGAGGTCTTCGGGGTGTGCCCCGATGCCGCCGAGCAAGCCGAACACGCTCTGCACGAAGAACGGTCCCTTGACGAGGCCCCGATCGACGAAGTGCGCGAGGTTGTAAAGGTGCGAGATGTCGTAGCACTCGAATTCGAAGCGTGTGCCGTTCGCCGCGCACGATGTCAGGATGTACTCGATGTCGGAGAAGGTGTTCTTGAACACCAGGTCGCGACTGTTCTCAAGGTGCTTGCGCTCCCAGTCGTGCTTGAATTCCTTGAAGCGTCCGAGCATCGGATACAGGCCGAAGTTCATCGAACCCATGTTCAAGGACGCGAGTTCAGGCTTAAAGTGGTGCGCAGGCTTCAGACGCTCCTCGACGGTCATATGGGGACTTCCGCCGCTTGTGATGTTGATCACGGCATTGGTTTGCGCCTTGATGCGCGGCAGGAATTCCTGAAACAGCGCAGGGTCCTGCGACGGCCGGCCGTCGCTCGGGTCGCGTGCGTGCAGGTGCAGGATTGCCGCGCCCGCTTGTGCTGCAGCGAGTGCCGCGTCGCCGATCTCTTGGGCCGTCACCGGCAGGTACGGCGACATCGACGGTGTATGAATCGCGCCAATGGGTGCACAGGTGATGATGACTTTGCGTTTCGTTGCCATATAAACCTCGTGATCAATGCATTCAAATGCGTTCAAAGCACTTCGACGTTGCCGCAGACCGAGATCGCCTGCCCTGAGATGCCGCTGCCGCCCGGCGAACACAGAAAGAGTGCGGTGGCCGCGACTTCCTCGGGGGTTGTCATCCGGCGCAGTGAAATCTTCTCGAGATACTGTTTCTCCATCTCGTCATAGGAGATGCCGAATTGGCGCGCGCGCGCCTCGATCACACGCTCGATCCGAGGGCCTTTAACGATGCCAGGCTGGATGGCGTTCACACGGATGCCGACAGGTCCGAGTTCGATAGCAAGACTTTTAGTCAGCCCGACGACCGCCCACTTCGTCGCGGAGTACGGTGTTCGATAGGCGTAGCCCAGACGCCCGGCAACTGAGGACAGGCCGATGATTGCGCCGCCGTTGGGCGCACTGCGCAGGAGCGGCACCGCGCGGCGGGCGAAATAGAATTGCGCGTTCAAGTTCACGTCAATGGTTTGCTTCCACTCGCTCATATCGAGCTCGTCGATGCCGCCCGTGGGACCCGCGATACCTGCGTTGTTGATCAGCACATCGAGGCCGCCAAGTCGATTCTGTACATCGGCGAAGACGCGTACGACCGCGGCCGCGTCCGATACGTCAGCGAGCGTCGTGGTGATAGCGTTTGATTCCACGCGGCCCTCGGCTTCGAGCAGCGCGTCTGTGCTCGATACCAATGCGCATTTCGTCGGGCGCGTTGATCAGCATGCTGTGCACGATCGGGGCGGCGCAGAAGTGCGTCACCTTGTGCGTCCTGATTGCGTCGAAAATTGACTTGGGCTCGACGCGCCGCAAACACACGTTAATGCCGGCGTTGGCTGCCATGGTCCACGGAAAGCACCAGCCATTGCAGTGAAACATGGGCAGCGTCCACAGATACACTGCGTGGTGCGGCATGCCCAATGAAAGGATGTTCGACACTGCGTTGAGGTAAGCCCCCCGGTGGTGGTAGACCACCCCCTTCGGATTACCGGTCGTGCCGGACGTGTAGTTGAGCGCGATTGCATCCCATTCGTCCACAGGCAGCGACCACGCGAAGTCCGCGTCCCCTTCAATCAGGAACGCCTCGTAGTCCATTTCTCCGAGCAGCTTTCCACCTTGAAATCCAGGGTCATCGATGTCGATGACGAGCGGCCGCTCTTCGAGCATCGGCAGAGCATGCTCCATGACTGACGAATACTCTCGGTCGGTAATGACGGCCTTGGCTTTCGCCATGCTGGAGCATGAAACCGATCGCTTCCGCATCGAGCCTCAGATTCAGTGTATTCAACACCGCGCCAATCATCGGCACCGCGAAGTGCGCCTCGTACATGGCCGGGACGTTCGGTGTCATCAGCGCCACCGTATCGCCTTTCCCGATACCGCGTTTTCTCAGCGCCGAAGCAAGCCGCCGGCAACGGTCATAGCATTGCTTCCAAGTTATTTTCCAATCGCCATGGATCGTTGCAACGTGATCCGGGTAGACGGACGCGGCGCGCTCGAGAAAGCTAAGGGGGGACAGCGGAACATAGTTCGCGCCGTTCTTATCGAGTCCGAAGTCATACGGGTCAATGCGGGTCACGGCTATCTTCATTTGGACGCGGTTGTGCCATTGGGATGTATCTCGGTCAAAAGACCCGAAATGATCAACCTTCGTCTTCCGCAACACTGGTTCCCCTAGCTTGCCGCCAAGCGGAAGTACGACCGCGGTACTCCGCTTTTTCATCATGCGTGACTGGCCAGATACCTCGTAACATGGGATCGCGGGACACCCACACAGACTGTGCGCCGAACTGGATCGGAAGTCGGTACGGTGCCGTACCGGCATCGGCGCAGGAATTCCTCACGTCATGAACTGCTTCATCGTGAGGTCGAACGTAGACTGGAATTAAACGTGAAAGCCGAACGCACAGCGACGCAGTTGAGATACACGGGCAGTTGTATGGAGGATCCACACCCCGTCGACTATGCGCCGGATGTCGACGTTATGCACGATAAAAGTTCGGTCCAAAGCCAAACGATCAGCGGGACACTTAGGGTGTCACAGGTCGTGGTCGGGTTTGTTGTCGGGCTGGGGTATTCGAACCCGTATCTGTCGCCGTTCGAGGAATTTCAGCGCTACAAGACGCATCCGTCGATCCGCGCGTTTCTCGAAGGCGGCAAGCGTATTTCCTACGGCGCCCGCGCGATTACGGCGGGCGGCTTGATGTCGCTGCCAAAGCTCGTGTTCCCGGGCGGTGCATTGGTGGGCGACGATGCCGGGTTCCTGAACCCATCGCGGATCAAGGGTTCGCACGCGGCGATCAAGACCGGCAAGCTCGCCGCCAAAGCCGCATTCGATGCCGTTCAAGCCGGCCGTCAGAACGACGAACTCACCGCTTACCCCGCATCCTTCGATAGCTCGTGGCTCAAGACCGAGCTCTATCGCGCGCGCAGACCCGACCCAGAACATCGTCTGGGTGACGCCGGAAGGCGGCGGCGGGCCCAACTATCCGAACATGTGACAAAATAACCGGCAAGACGGTCCGTGATCAGGTAAACCGGCAAGGTCGCACTCTCAGACCCGGACCGATCCGCGTCAGTCCTCTAATCTACCTTTGGCCCGAGCAATGAAATACAAGGACTATTACGAGATCTTGGGACTGCAACGAACTGCCACGCAGGACGACGTGAAGCGCGCTTATCGCAAACTGGCACGGAAATACCACCCAGACCTTACCAAACAGTCCGACGGAGAGGAGCGCTTCAAGGAAGTCGGGGAAGCCTATCAGGTCCTAAAAGATACTGAGAAACGCGCTGCGTATGACAGAATGGGCGGCCAATGGCAGAACGGTCAGGATTTTCAGCCCCCGCCAAATTGGGACGAAGGATTCGAGTTCAGCGGTGCAAGCAGCGAGGAAAAGACGAACGCCGACTTCAGTGAATTCTTCGAAGCGATGTTCGGGGGCGCGCACGGCAGCATGCATTCCCAGCAACGACAAAGGCACGACGCCCGATCGGATCAATACGCCCACGCAGACGATGATCTGGAGGGGGCATACAGCGGCGCGACGTTCACCGCGCCTGGACAGGATCACCATGCTAAGGTGGTGATCGACCTCGTTGATGCCTATCGCGGCGCGCAGCGCACAATCTCGCTGCAGATGCCGGCCATCGATGCGCAAGGCCATGTCAAATTGCAGTCTCGTACGCTCAACGTCTCTATTCCGAAAGGCGTGCGGGCTGGACAGCACCTACGACTCGCCGGTCAGGGAGGGGCAGGGTTGGGAGGCGGTTCCGCGGGTGATCTGTACCTCGAGATCGCCTTTCGAGAACATTCACGTTTTCGCGTCGACGGCCGCGATGTTTCTCTCGACGTTCCGATCGCGCCCTGGGAGGCGGCACTCGGCGCAGCGGTCACCGTCCCGACGCCTGATGGCTCGGTCGAAATGACCGTGCCTCCGGGATCCTCCGGCGGCCGTCGGCTGCGCCTTAAAGGCCAAGGAATTCCGGCGAACCCGCCGGGCGACCTGTACGTGGTGCTGACTATTGTGCTGCCACCGGCTCACACCGACGATGCAAAGGCAGCATACGAAGCGATGCGTCAAGCGTTCAACTTCGACCCACGCACGAATTTTCACGGGTAACGAATTATGACCAGCTATTTGGAAGGCGAGATTGTCGAGGAACAGGTCGAGTTCACGCTCGTCGAACTGTGTCGAGTGAGCGGCGCATCCGAAGAAGAACTGACCATGTGGATCTCAGAAGGCGCGTTTGAGCCGAGAGGCGCCCGGCCCGAGGAATGGCGGTTCAGCGGCGCGGCGCTACGACGTGTGCGGACCGCCAACCGGCTAGCGCGTGATTTGGAAATCAATGCTGCTGGAATTGCACTCGCGTTGGATCTGCTCGACGAAATCGATGCATTGCGCGCGCAGTTGAAACCCTTGAACCTCTGACAACGGTAAGTCGACGACTGCCTGCATCTGTTCGAAGATCGCGACTTGCGACCGGACCAACTGAACTCATTCTTTCCGCATTTCTATGTGGAATAGAAACGGCAAGTTCAACGGCGCGGCGACCTCGCGATTCACTGAACTCGTCGCCGCCTCGCAGACTCGCTTTCTCCCGACGCGCCGGTATGTGAGGACAGTCCGAAGACGATGGTTGCTATTTACATAGGATGCGCATGCGGTCTACAACTCGATGTCCGGCGCCATGCTCGACGAATGCGATCAACATCTTAGCGAACGACAACGACCTGACCACGACCGCCACCCACGGCGATTTAATCGCAATAAAGCGTTCGAAGACCCTTAAGGTCTGGATGTAAATCGAGCTCGCCTGGCTCAGACCGACACCGGAGAAGCCACGTAGGACAACGAGCCTGCGAGCTTTCTCGAACTGGCCGTTGGTGTCGATCGGAATGGCTGAAGACCGACGAACATGATCCGTGCGCGAAGGGCGGGTGTCTGCGGCGGAGCTGACGTTCCAATGTCGTTCCGATAGCGCGGTCCAACGGCTGCTTGTGGCCGCTTGCTGTCTATCGCGACGGGCCAAAATGCTCGCAGCATCACTGCGTTTCGTCTGTCACGGCGCGGCCGCTCCCTTCCCCATCGAGCTGGGCTCAAACGGTCTCGTTAGAGTATTTTGGAAGGCGGAAACTTGCCAAACCCCGGACTCCTTCACGAATACTCGGAGGCTTAGCTCCCGATGCGCGGGCAGCGTCTGTCCCTCGAAATTTACGAGCCCCCTCAACTCGTTGTCAACGTGCACAAGAGCAACGTCTGGTCGAATAAACCGGATAGTTATGGCGCGAGTATCGAGTGATGCATTCCTTGCCCTTGTGCTCAGAATGGCCGCCAGCCCCTTTCGAATCTCTTCCCTTCCCTTTGCAACCTCGCCGCGGACACTGACGAAGTCGACATCGGTGGTGTACATCCGGGTGGCCGCCTCGGCATCATGACTGTTGAAGCCCTGAGTCATCTCGGAAACTACACGCTTTATCGCCGCTTCGTCCTGAAGGTTACCTGTGCTCGGCACGCCTGCATTCAGAGAGCAGCCGATACTGAAACTGATCGCCGCACCTGCTATCAGGGATGTTGACCATTTCTGTAGGCGTCTCACATTTTCCCCCTTAATTGAATCCCGGTGCGCCACCGAAGCGCACGTCAGCGGTCGAGGGGCATTGGTGACCACAACGACTGTGTTCAAGATTGTGCGCCAGCTATTCTTGCAGCGGTGACCACATGATGCATCGATGTCGAACCTTCTTTTTTTGGTGACGCAACGCGCGGCTAGTCACGGACCCTAAGGCGCGTCACGCCCCGCGAACCTAGGTGATCCCCACGCAAACGCGCTCGCTGATGCTGACGCCGGAGGGGCGGAATCTTCTGGAGCGCACGCAGCGGTTATTGCGCGAGGCGGAAGGTATCGAGCAAGGCGTCGCCGCCGCGCGCGCGGAGCCTGCCGGAACGCTCAAGGTGACCGCGCCGTTGCCCGTCGGCGTGAACATCCTCGCGCCCACATTGCCGGCGTTTTGCCGACAGCATCCGAAAGGGACGGTCGAGTTGCGCCTGAGCGAACGCTACGTCGACCTGATAGAGGAGGGCGTGGATGTCACCATTCGAGTCGGCGAACCCGGCGACACGCGGTTGACCGCGCGCCGTCTCGTTCCGCATCAAGTCCGGCTGAACAGCCTGAGTCCGAAGTGCTGCTCCAGCCGCTAGATGCTCTACTGCATGGAGCGCGCGGCGATTCCCTTCGCTTCGTTGCTGCTCGAATCGATCGACAGCGCAGTGTTGGCATTTTGCCAAGCACACATGGCACGCTCCTGCACGACGCAACTGCGTGCCGCCTGCAAGGCCGCATTGCGAGCCCTCTCCCGCGACAGCAAATCCTGCTTGAGCCGGAGGGCCTCGGGACTGTCCGGCTGCAACGAAAGCGCCCAAGAAATGCCGGACCGCGCCAGTTGCAGGTTGTTTTTTTGGAGACCGTCGTGCGCTCTCGCGAGGGCAAGCGGCATTAACTTCTGATTTTTGTCAGCGGATGCCTTGTCACTCGGCAGCGGCGCTTCCGAGCTTGGGGCAATCGTCGGAACCTGCCGCGTGGTCGGAGCCTGCGCGGGCTGATTCAAGTCGTTCGACGTCACCATTCCTCGCGCGCCGATCAATCTCGTCGGCTCTTCCTGCGTGTCATGATTCTGAATCCAGTACCAGAGCCCCGATCCGCCGATGAGCACGAAGGCCACCGCAAGCGTCAGCACTGCCCCCTTTTTCATGCCCCGATGACCGGTAACGCGGCGCGGTGACGGATGGATCTCGTCGTCGGGATAAACGGCGTCGTTCGATGCGAACGAGGATGCATTTTGCCGCAGCCACGGCGACGGGTTAGGCGGACGATCAACACGCCCGTTCGGTGCGCTGTGCGCTGCCGTTCCGGGCTTCCTCGCAGAGGGTGCACGATCGCCGAACACAAACCGCGCAGGCGCACCGCAATAAGGACAGGACGAAATCGGCCACGGCACCTTGCCTCCGCAGCGTGCGCATGTTCCCGTGACAATCGGGGCGCGAACGCCTTGTTCGTCCATCGAAACTCTCCTCCTTGTGAAGTGCGAACGAAACGTCAGCCCTGAGAAGTGCTTGATGTGACGGGCACGGGTGGCCGCTCGTTCGATATGGAAGGGCTCTCTTCCTCGCAGTGACGAGGCCAGACTAGGGCTGTTAGTCTAACATCTGGCCGCTTGGGCGCGGCGTCACGCCATCGACATGGAACGTTAGCGATAACGCGACTGCGCGCCTTAATGTCGGTATCCTATTATTTACCGAGGGGCCGAGGAAGGTCCTTGGTCGGCAAGCCAAACCGAGCGCATCGAAGTAGAGGTCGAATGAACGCAGGACCGATTCGGCGATCAGCCGAGCGATGCCCGCGTGGTTGTTGCTCACGCAAGCGTCGTCCAGCGAATCGCAATAGGCTGCGCGATCCCCATTGCGGATAACCAGCAGCATGCGGAAGTATCCGTCGATATCCGCATCGGACATCGCGTTCAGCGAGACTCGGTCAATTACCGCGTCCATCTCGTATAGGCCGAAGCAGTCGGGAGGAACGAGAGTGTCGTATACCTTGGCGATCAGCGCGACGTACTGCAGACGCAGTGCGGGCGCCATGCGTCCGAGTCCGTCGGCCAACGCCTCGTCGAGCGCGCCCGGATTCAGCATGAGATCACTCTTGCGCTGGCGTTACCGGCGACCGCCGGATCGCTGTTGATGTGCGCGATCCAAGCGAGAATCAGCTGCCCTCTTTCGGAAGCTGGATCGACGCCTTTCTCAACCAGCATTTGGTCATAGGCAGACGGCCTAGGATCTGAGGCGGATGCCCCGGACTGAGCCATCGACGGCGCGACATAGCCCCAGAGTCCGTCGTACCGGAATGCGGCATTCGCCGCCGTTGCGCTGGCCAATGCAATAAGGCAGGCGGCCAGACCTGCGACCTTCGCTTTCATGGTCCCCCCAGTCTCGTTAAACGCGTCTGCGCGCATGTCTTTATCAAGCTCTAACTATCACGATAGTTCAGCGCGCGCCATTGGCACAGCATTATCGAAGGCGGCGGGCTGGGAACAGTCCCTTCTAGTTTCCGCCCGCTCCTAAGGACGCTGCTCAACAGCGCCATATCGATGGCGTCGAGCGATCGTGCGTGAGCGACATGCCGCTAACCCTTCGCACTCTGCGCCACGTGCGCTATCCGGTCTCGCACGACCCCGATCGCCTGTTTCAGAGCATAGTCATCCTGAAAATATCGATAGGGAATTCGTATCCGGCTCACGTTCGCGTCGATGCTCTCGATTTCGTCGCTCCATTGCGCAATTTGCGAGCGGGTGGGCGCGGTGCTGTTCCACACTTCATCTTCTAGTGCTTTGATCTCGCGATACCAGACCACGAGCCGCTTTCTCATCCGAGTCTCGACCATGCGCGGCAATGCCTGAAGCAGACCGATGAGGAGCGCCGCGAACGGCACGAGGATCAACAGCCGTCGTTCGATCAGACTCGCGAGCCAGAACGGCAGATTGCGGTACAGGAACGGCTGGCCGGATTTGAAGTAGCGAACGCTATCATCGGAGATCGGGAATTCTTCGGTGTTCGTGTTCGGAAACGTGCCAAGCGGCGTGAAGTAATGTTCATGACCATGGACGATGCGCGCCGCGTCGAGCAGCATATAGATGAGCGCCGGATGCATTGTGTCTTTCGATACGAGCAGCGCTGTTGCCGCGAGCAGCGTGACGTCGGTGCGCGGTAGGTCTTCGGCGACACTCGTTGATGCGCGCGGTAAGACGATTTCTGCAAGCGACGGGATTTTCTGAACCAGCGCATCGGCCTGCGAGAAACTCATCAATTTGAGACTGCTGTTCAGCAGCGTCTTCTGCATCTCGGCGTCCGGCCGCCCAATGAAGAAAGCAGCGTCGATTTGCCCGGTTTCGAGCCGCTGATAAGCCGCGGGCGCATCCATTTGCAGTAGTGTGGAATTCTGGCTCGTGACGCCGCTATAGCCGAGCAGCAACTGCGCGACGTTGAGCAGGCCACTGCCGGGAACGCCCAAGGAAATTCGTTTGCCGCGCAATTGCGAGAGCTGATCGACTGAAGTCTCGCCACGATAGAACACCCAGATCGGTTCATACGACACAGCGGCAATCGTCTGCAGTTTGTCGGTCTCTTTCGGACTCACGGTGCCCGACTGGATGAACCCGACATCGTAGATGCTCTTCGGCTCTCCCAATCGCTCGTAATTCTCCACCGAGCCGGAAGAACCGCGTATATCCAGCTTGATGCCCGCACGCTTTAAGATGGGCGCGTAGCGATCCGCAAAGCCGCGATAAATGCCGTTGTCCGCGCCGCTGGTCATCACGATGGTGCGCTGGAAAGCGGGTTCGACCACGATCATCATCATCCAGCCGGAGGCTGCCGACAGAACGATCAGGCCGATGGTCAGCAGGCGCCGCCTCGCTGGTGTCATGGGGGTTTTCTGGCTGCGTTGCAGCGCTGGATTGTGCCTGGGCATCATTTGCCATCTTTTACGGTCATGTCTCACCGTGCGAGGCATGCATGAAAACCCGCGCCCGCTCAGCCTCCGCTATCACCCGCTTCTTGATTACGGACCGGCCAGTCGACGCATACCCCGAAGCGACATTCACCAACTTCCTGCGGATGTAACCGTTCCCAGAGTGCAGCTGTCGTTCATCTCGTCGAGTCCCGTTAAATGCGGCGCGATGAAATCGTCCGCTTGGGCCGGTCAGTTCCAAAAGGACCAAATGACGACGTGTTCAATCCATCCACGCCGCCCCCGGCAGGCGATGCTTTGATGCGTCGGTAGCCCGTCGGCAACAAGTTCATTTTGGCGTCGGCAGCAACATACAACGTTCATCGACGCGCACCGTCGCGTTGCTACCCGCCTCATCCAATTTAGGCTTGAGCCCCGCGTTGAAGGCGCCACGCTCCATTGTCGTTAAAGCGCATGCAATCTGCCGCCGTAGAAGTGCACCACGAGAAATACATGCCGAGGGAGGGTGCGGTATGGCGCTTTCCTGCGTTCACCCCATCGCACCCGATCCTCACCGTTGATTCGACGCACCGTATAGCCGTTCGGTTATCAGATATCGAGCTTGCTAACTTTTGTTCCTTCGAAGCTGAGATTGGCCATCAGGCCGGAGTTCGTCAGCACGAACCCAACAATCGGCGCATTCGTCGTTGCCGTGTCGAGCGCACCGTTCGCGCCGGTCTTGGCCACCGCTACCGAGCCATCCACGCCCGCTGTCCAACCCTTATCGCTCGTGCGGAATTTTTCGAGCGCGTCCTGGGTCATGAACATCATGATCACCGCCTTGGACTGGGCGCCAATCTGCAGGCCAAAGGAAGCGGTACTGGTCTTGTAGTAGCCGACGGACGTGCCTGCCTGACGGAGCGCGCCTTCGCCGTACTCGCCGCCGACCACCAGGCCTGCGGCAAGCACCGACGGAAAGACCAGGATACCCTTGGCCTTGGCGGCTTGCGCCTGCGCGCCCGGTGTCGAACTGTAGAGCTTGTTGAGGGCGCCATCGACGCCGGCATCGATTTCCTTGCGCTTGCTGGCTGCTTCGGTCGGCGTCGAGGTCGAGCCACAAGCGGCCAGCGAGCTGGCGAGGGCGATAGCAGTGAGCGAAAAGAAGGTGCGACGATTCATGAGACTCTCCTCGATCGAACTGTGCAAGATTGAGATTTGAAGCGTCTGGAGTTGCTGCTCATAGAGAAACGAAGACGCGTCGGCTGACGCACTGGCTAGAGGCAGCTGCCAACAGCGCCGCCGCTACCTCCGGCACCCGGGCGAAAGCCCACCCACGTTTTGCTGTTGCCTGTCCAGGACGGCCGCACGAGCGCGGCTGCGCCATCCGGCGGCCGCTGGCCCGGAACATAGACGTCCATCGCCTGATTGTTCGCCACGATCACTTGCGATATCACTTGTTGCTGTGACTGATTCGCCCATCTCTGAGCGATGCATTGCGAGACTGCCGCGACCGACTGTTGACTTTCCCCGACCGATTGCGCGCTCGGAGGCATGGGTTGAGTTGCACAGGCTGACACGGCAATGGTTACGACGAGAAGCGGTAGCAATTTCATTTTTATCACCCTCCTGTTGAATTTCCATTTCCATCGCCTTATCGTAGGCTCTGGTTGACATGCGCAAAAGTTCGGAACGACGGCTGTTCGCACGCTTCTGGACAATGTGTTCGCATGATCGGCTGATGCGCGTTCACTGCGTTTTCCAGGAATGCGATCGGCCGTGAAGAAGCCGCTACCTGCTCCGTGGACATAGTGCTTTCTCGTTATTGCGCAACGTTGCACTTGAATAGCGCTCCCCTTTCTCGGCTAAGGCGACAACAAATCCGCGCAGATGTACGCGCGTTGCCTCATGGTCGCCCATCAGCATAAACGGGGCGATTCGAATTGAAGAACCAGCAGCACATATGGCTTGCCAATGAAAGCCGGCCGCTGATTTCGCGTTCGTAGCGCTCGTTTCGTTGTGTTGCAGCAGCGACCGCAGAAAGCAATTCCGTTCGCCGCCAGCGTCCACACGACAAAGCTCATAATCGGAACACCTGGCCCGAGTTCTCGCTCTCTTCGTTTTAATCAAGCCGGCGCGGGCTTTGAGCGAAACCCGAAGAAGCCGGTCGCACTCGGGCGGAGCCGTCTGTTTTACCAATGCAGTAGACCGTCACGCGATATGTCGACCAACCGAAAGCGTGGCTGCCGTCATCAACGTCCTTGAACAATCTGACTGTTGTAATAGGTCAGACAGTCCCGCGGTGCACAGAGCTCGTGGCTTTTAGACGACTGCTGAATTCTTCCAGGTTGATGGTATGAAAACGGGGGCGGGCAGGCGCTCATCTTCTCATGCAATATAGGCGGTATGCGTTTGGTTTTCCACCAAAGGCGTGCGAATTGTGCCCTTGACAAGTCCACCGGAGGTCGGTGACTCGGTTCATACGAAGCGCTGCTCCTGGCGCTCGTTAATAAGTGACGCGCCCCGGCCCGGACACTATAATCCATACGCATCACGAAGAACCTTGGCAGCGCGAATATCAATTCACACTAGCCCGCTGAGAGCCCCCCGACTCGCGGAAAAGAGGTGACGCGATGAACCGCATCGTGAATCGACTGCTGAGTGCAGTTGTTATCGCCTTGTTCCTGTGCAGTTGCGCCACTACACCGCAGAACGACAGCGCTCCAAACTATAAGGGCCGTGCCACGAACCGCACGGAAGGCGGTCTCAGGGTTTACGCTTCGGTACTTTCGGCCGAAGACAGCGTGGCGGTCTATGGCGCGCCATTAGCGCAAAAAGGAATTCAGCCCGTTTGGATCGAGGTGCAGAACGACGATCCGGTCAGCTATTTCCTGATGTCGCCAGGCCTCGATCCAAACTTCTTCCCGGCCTCCGAAGCGGCCGAAGCGTTTGCTGACAGCAAGGCCCTCGTTACCAAGGACGAGCTCGACCAGCGCTTTCGCCGTCTCGCCTTTCACAACCCAGTCTTGCCTGGGCAAACCGTATCCGGATTCGTGCTCACGAACCTCCGTGAAGGTGCGAAGCTCGTTCAGCTCGATCTCGTTGCGAGCGGTGGCGCAAAGACATTCTCGATCCTGATGGTCGTGCCCGGCTTCCATGCCGATTATCATGTCAGCGCCGTGTTTCGCCGCGAGATCTATCCGCCTGAAAGAATCGTCGATTACACGGACGATGACGCCTTCCGCTCGGCGCTCGAAGTACTACCCTGTTGCGCGACCAACGAGGACGGTTCGAAAAATGGCGATCCGCTCAATCTCGTCATCGTGGGTGGCCTCGATGATGCGTTTCCCGCACTCGTGCGGCGTGGCTGGACTCCAACCGAAGAGAAATGGTCGGGCGCAATCACGAAGACAGTCACGTCCGCGCTGTCCGGCGAGCGTTACATCAATGCGCCGGTGAGCGATCTGTATCTCTTCGGCCGCGCGCAGGATCTTGCGCTGCAAAAAGCACGCGACACGATTCACCAGCGCAATCACTTGCGGCTCTGGCTAAGTCCAATGCGCTACCGGGGAAAGCCTGTGTGGGTCGGACAGATCAGCCGGGACATTGGCGTGCGGCTTACGTGGCACTCGCCGACATTCACGACGCACAAGATCGACCCGGATGTCGACGAGGCGCGCACAGCGCTCACCGAGGACATGGCCTATTCCCAGAACCTGCAGAAGATCGGATTCGTTCGGGGCGTCGGCGGCGCCCCGCAAGGCACGACGCGTCAGAATCTAACGACGGATCCGTATTACACCGACGGCTATCGAACGGTGCTCGTGTTCGACCGGCAGCCGACGTCGCTCTCTGAAATCGAATTCTTTCCGTGGGAGGCGGCCGCCCGACTCAACGCCCTGCCCTCGGGAGCAAAACGATGAGCGCATCGGCGTGGCTGCGACGGGCGTTCAAGCGTGCCGCCGGCTGCGTTGTCCTCGCACCGGTTTTCGCGGGCTGCGCGACGTGGACGGCGGCGACCAGCATTGACGACGCGCCGCTGCGCGAACGAGCGGTGAGCGCAACGAAGCAGGATGCGCATGTAAGCGTGGCCGTGCTGGGCGCCGACGACAGTAAGCGCATGTTCGGCGCCGATATCACCAAGGCCAATATCCAGCCGGTCTGGGTGGAAGTCGAGAACCGGACGTCGCAGAACTTGTGGTTGCTGCACTCCGGAACCGATCCGGATTACTTCTCGCCGCTCGAAGTAGCGTGGTCCATGCACACGCTGCTCGGAGGTGCGACGAACGAAAGTATTGACGATCACCTGGACAAACTGGGATTCAGAAATCCCATCCCCGCTGGCGAAACGCGTTCCGGATTACTGTTCACCAATCAGGACCAGCAGATCAAATTGGTCAATATCGATTTGTTCGGCAGCAAAACGCTGATCCCTTTCTCCCTGTTCGTGCCGGTACCGAACGACGCCGGAGACGCGCGTTTTGCGCTGATACCGTTCCGGTACTCGGAGTCTGAAATCATCGATTATCACGATCTTGCTTCATTACGCACGGCGCTCGAACGAATGCCGTGTTGCGCCACCGATGCAAAAGGCACGACCGAAGCGGACCCGCTGAACGTGATTATCATTGGTACGCTGGGCGATATAGGCACTGCAATGGTTCGGCGCGGCTATCGTCGCGAATTGCGTGACACGGACCTTGCCCAAGCGCTGTTTGGACGCAGACCCGACGTCGTCCTGCGCAAGGAAGCGCAAGGGGGCGCGCCTTCCACTACGTTGCGCGCATGGCTCGCGCCAATCCGGTACAACGGCAGCTGGGTGTATCTGGCGCAATGTGGACGACCCATCGGCGGCCGCTTCGCGCATCACGATGCGGCAAGCCCCGCGTTGCATGGCGACGTCGACGAGGCGCGCAACTTTCTGATCCAGGACATGATGTATTCGGGTGGTCTTGAGCAGCTCGGCTTCGTGTACGGCGTAGGCGCGGCGCCGCCCGCAAACCCGCGAACAACGTTGAACGGCGCCTCGTATTACACCAATGGGCTGCGCGCCGTCATGTTCTTCGCCACCCGCCCGCTCAACTTCACCAACGTGCAGATTCTAGACTGGGTGCCTTACCTTGAGCAGCGCGAAACCGGTGCACGCGAGGAGCAGGGCGATGCCGGCGAATAGCTCCGTCATCAGGCCACGCAGAGGCGTTGCCCGTCTTATGGCCGCTCTTGCCTGCCTTACGCTCGTGGCGTGCGCAACGAAGCCGCTCGTCCCCTACACGACGAATACGCCTCCGCTCGCGCTCGTTCCCGCATCTCAAGCGGGTGTGCTGGACAAGCGGTCACGCTTTCGCGAGACATTCTGCGCGGTGCTCGAAGCACACGGCAAGGCGCTTCCCGACTACCGTCCCTGTGAAGACGCACTGACACGCGTCGGTACCGAGCCCGCTGGCACTGGTGCGCCTGTGGATCTGGGTGAATCGAAGCGTCACCTCATCGCGGCAGTGGTTCCCGGCATCGGTTATGACTGTTTCAAGCCGTGGTTGAATTCGCAGAACGCCGTCGCGAAACATGTGCAGCAATTTGGATACGACGCCATCATGCTCAACGTTGATGGCCTGTCGAGTTCGGAGAACAACGCACGTCAGATCCGCGACGCCATTATGGCGATGCAACCGGCCACCGGGCCAGGGCAACTTGTGCTGGTCGGTTATTCAAAGGGCGCCGCCGACATCCTGGAGGCTGTTGTCGACTATCCGGAGATCCGAAGCCGAGTGGCGGCCGTCGTGAGTGCGGCGGGCGCGGTTGGCGGATCGGCGCTCGCCAACGATGCAGAGCAGTATCAGGCCGACATGCTGCGGTACTTTCCCGGCGCAACCTGTACGTCAGGCGACGGCGGCGCCGTACAAAGCCTGCGCCCGGCGACACGCCAGGCCTGGATTGCGCAGCACCTCCTTCCAAAGGAGCTACGCTATTTCTCGCTCGTCACGTTTCCTCAGCCCGAACGCATATCGTCGATACTCAAATCGAGCTACGACAAGCTCTCGCGAATCGACGCGCGCAACGACAGCCAAGTCATCTTCTACGATCAAATCGTACCGGGAAGCGCGCTGCTCGCCTTTGTGAATGCCGACCACTGGGCGCTGGCCGTGCCCATTGCCAGAACGCACAGCACAATCGGCGCACTGTTCGTCACGCAAAACGCCTATCCTCGTGAGGCGCTGACTGAAGCAATTCTGCGCTTCATCGAGGAAGATCTCGCGACCTCCGGAAAGTGAAGCTGCGCACCTACGCAAAGCCGGGTCTATACGGCGGACTCAAAGCATCATTCACACCCGTTCTACTTCATTGTGGCCGGTTCGACGGATACCGCCAATGCTTCGGTGTAGACAGCTTTGATCTGATCGCCCTTCTTTATGCGCTTGAGACGCTCGGGGTCTTCGACATGAAGATCGATCGTGTCGCCCTTGGGGCCCTTGAGCATCACCATCTGCGTCTTGGCATTCACCGCGACGACGTCCGCGATAACCGTCACTTCGCGCCCGACTGTTCCTCCCGGCTTGGCGCCCGGAACCGAGCGTTCCGCGGACTGGCTCTCAGTCCGCGATGCCTCGCTCTTCTTGTCGAGCAGGCTCAGGCTCAGCGATTCGTGATAGGCGACCTTCACGGTATCGCCCACAGCCAGTTGGTCGAAATTGCGTACCTCGTCCGTGACCTCCAGCTCGATCACCTTGCCGGAACGCGTCTTGAGCGTGACGGTGCGCGTGGCGGCGTCGATGCCGACGATGGTAGCGGTCACCTTCGAGGTGCCCTGCACGGATGCTCCATTCTCGCTCTTTGTCACGTTCACGTTGGTCTCAGGCTCGGCGGTCCATGCTGTTCCGGATAGCACTAGACACGCTGCGACAAAAAGGCTCATGCTCATGCGCTTCATTATTGTTGCTCCTGAGTTAATGAATGGGCAATTTCACTTGATCGTATAGCCACGGCCCTGCATGCAGGCCGCATAAGCGCGGTAGTAGGTGTCCATCGCGCCCTGTGATTGCGCTTGCGTATTCGCCTGCTGCGCGCGACGGTTCTGTCGTGCGCGTGAACCACCCACCATCGTGCCGGCTGTCGCGCCGACCGCCGCGCCCTTTCCCGCATCGCCCGCAATGGCCCCGACTACTGCGCCGCCCGCCGCGCCGCGCGCGGCTCCCTGGACACGTTCTCCGCCGCCCACCGCCGGACCGCTCTGTGGCGGGGGCGCCGCAGAAGCCGTCGCGGGGTCAATGCCCGTGTTGCTCTTCGCCCAGCTGTAGCACGCACCGTCGTCCTTCTGTTGTTGCTGAGCGCTTTGGCCTTTCGCCGGATACGGTATCGGCTTGCTTTGCGCAATGGCATCCAGCGCGAGCAGCATCATCAGCGCGACACACAGCTGGTGAGTTTTCTTCGCATTCATGCCGACTCCTTTGACTCGTTTTTGAGCGTTCGACATGCGACATGTAGGGTCCAATGGGCTCGTCCTCTCGGCCAGGCGGCGCATCGGGATCGCCGCGTTCCGTCGGTGCTCGGGATTTCCCGCTATCCTTCTGATAAACGCCGCTGTTGCTGCTCAGATGAACGTCGTCACTTCGCTCGTGCCGTATTACGCCGTGTAGGCGACCATCGCGAAGCCCGCGAGCAGCGACCGTTGATCACACAGCTGAAAGCACCGCCCGGTGCGTTCTTGCCTTGCAGCTTCGGATGCGAAAGTGTAGCCGTGGCATGCGTCGCGGGAAGTGCGATGCGTATCGAATGGGCGCTCGAGGCTATCGGCGCAGCGAGCGGGTATTGCGGCACGCCGTCGCCCATCCGTCGCCCGAAGTGTACTCACGTTTCGCATCGAAATAGGCGCTCAACACCTTGATCGCTTCGCGCTCCTTCGCGCCGACGCGGGGATCTAATACGTAAGACTCGACGTGCATCCGAATCTTCACGATCTCATCATTACTGCCACTGTGCGCCGCAGTGATCCGTTTGTTCATATCGCTCTGCGGCCGCGCCCATCGCGAATGAGATCACCGCAACTTCAATCGCTGGACCCACACGTTTCACGGCAGTCCCGGCATCTTGAGCTGACACGGACTTCCTCTTGTGCTTTTGTCTCGTCGGCAAAAATAAAAGTGTCGAGCATCACTCCCGTAATTTAAGAACATATCCCGAGCAATACAAGCGGTTTTTAGTGAACGGAACCAACACATTTTCGACGTGGCTCGCGATTCAACAATCAGCCCGCGTTCCAATATGGAGGTCGCCCGCGACCAGTTCTCCCAAGCCGCTTAAGAAATAATTCATTTAAACGTCACCTAATTCGCGCGGCGTCGCTGGTAAGGGAACATTTGTGACACACTTATCAATTGGACCATGAGGAGTCGCTGTGCCAGTCAATGTCGAGGACAATTCAGCGCATCAAACTAAAACGCAACCAGGTCATCGAATTCTTTACTAGGCGCGAGCCTTCGTAGTTTGTGGTAAAAGCGAACGGCAGCCGCACGCTTCAGGGCTGGACAACTGAAGAACCTCGACCACGACTGAGGCTCATTGCCCCCCGCTCGGTGCGCGCCTTCGTTTCGGGTGACAAGACTGACGCCGCCGCGCGGGCGATCTGGACAGCTGATCAGCAGCCCGATGCGCGGTTTGTTGCCGTTAAAACAGAAGCACAGTAGGCAATTCTCGCGCTACAGCGGGCAACTGATGAAGACCATCTGGCAAGGCGTGCAGCAAGTGATGGATTTCGTCGCCGGCCTCAAATAGGCCCGCGGACCGGGCGGCGGACTTATGTTTGATTAAAAAGCTTACCAGTCTCGCGATCGGCGACGGAATATAACGCACCGGCGAGAAACGCAGCCTATACTGAAAGTCGGCGCGAATTCAGAGCACTGAGGCGCGTCGACCGCTCACGGACGACTTTCGTCTTTGCAACCGTGACTCGCGGCTTTCCGGGCCCGCTTCCGCGGGCCTTTTTGTGCGGACTGACTTCACAGGAAGGTCCTCGGCGTCGTGCAGTTCCGATATTCAGACCGATTGTGTGAACGGGGACCAGCAGTTGAAAGCGCCGATTTGGGTGGGTGTAGGTCGGCAGTGCGCCAATGTGACCAATCCATGGAGAACACATCATGCTCAAACGTCTGATACTGACGCTCACAATCCTTTTGATGTTGCCTACTTCCGTTGCTCTTGCAGACGAATATACGGCCACCCTCAACCTGTTCAAAAATGCGGGAGAAAGCAGCAATCTTCTGCACAGTGCCTATGGCTACGCTGTGTTTCCGAAGATTGGCAAGGCCGGGGTCGGCATCGGCGGCGCCCACGGCAAGGGCCGCGTCTATGAGAAAGGGAAATATATCGGCGATACATCCATGACTCAGCTCACTGTCGGCTTGCAACTAGGCGGCCAAGTATACAGTGAACTCATCTTGTTCCAGGACGAACGATCCCTCAAAGAATTCATCAATGGCAACTTTGAATTCGGTGCAGATGTCAACGCGATCGCGATCACTGCCGCAGCTGGCGCACAGGCAGGCACGGCGGGCACGTCTGCTAATGTAAGCGGCGGTAAGAAAGATGCCAAAACTACGGGCGCCTATCGAAAAGGGATGGCGGTATTCACGGTGGCCAAGGGTGGGCTGATGTATGAGGCAAGCGTTGGCGGCCAGAAATTCTCCTACAAGCCTCGTTGATTTTCGCTTGATAAAAGGTATGCGCCGACAAGGCGCGAAATTATGTGAACGGCGCCGCCAGCCTGGAAGGTGCGCATGCGGTGGATCCTCACGTCAGAGTGCCGACATGGGAAGACCACGAGGTCTTCACTGGTAACCAGAGGATCCAAAGTGAACGATACGACAGTGGCCGTAATTATGGCCGGAACCGTGCACAGGTCGATTAAGCGGTCGGCGTGTCTCGAGCATTTGCGCACTGTGTCTCTAATCGGGATGGAAGCTTGCGGGAGCCCAGCGCCTGACCAGCGCGCTGTCCAAGATGGGGCACAGAGTCAAATTGATGCCCGCAAAGTTCATTAAGGCCTTCGACATCGGTAACAAGAACGATCCTGCAGATGCGCGGACGATCTGGATGGTGACAGATGCCGAGCAAGCCGTTACCGTCAAAACCGAGGGTTAGCGAGCGGTCCTTGCCATGCATCGTACGCGCCAACAGATCTGCATGCGGCTTGCCAAACCGCGAAGACTCTGGTCTCTGCTGCAAATGGATCGTAGGAGAGCAAACATGGGCTGGAATCGCTGGTACAGCTTAAAGAGCTACCTAAGATCCACGCTGTGGGCTGTGCCGCTCATGGCAGTCGCGATCTATGCCGTGGTCAAACCTCTGACCGAAATGCTAGGAAGATGGATGATCAGGCAAGCGATCCTCGATCCGAAAACCGGCTTTCTTGGGCTTTCTATGACTGGGGCGCGGTCGTTGCTCGGTGACATCGTTTCCGCAGACCTGGGGTTTCTGGTGTTCACGTTTGGTTCGTTGCTCGTCGCAATCCAGGTCGCTGGCGGGCAGTACACTCCCCGGATAATCGCGACCACACTGCTGCGCGATAACGTGATCCGTACCATCTCCGGACTGTTCGTTTTCACGATGCTGTTCGCCGATAGAACACTGGGCTGGATGGGTGAAAACGAGGTACACCAACTTCAAGTGTTCATTGCAGCGATATTCGGATTCGCTTCAGTCGTCGCGTTCCTCTTTCTGATTGACTACGCCGCGAAATCTCTGCGTCCTGTAAGCCTCGTAGCACGCGTTGGGAAGCACGGGATGGCGGTCATAGAAAGCGTTTATCCCGCTCCGACTAGCGGTGCAACTATCCCGCTGGAAAGTGATAAAGAGCGAGGCGTACCTAATCGCATTGTCCTTCACCGCGGCGAATCTGGCATCGTTCTGGCCGTGAACTTGGAAAGGCTGGTGGCCAAGGCGCGGCGCACTGACTCAGTTATCGAATTTGTACCGCAAGTCGGTGATTTCGTCGCTGTGGGCGAACCCATGTTTTATTTGTACGGGAATTCTGGCGCAATCGATGAGGAAAGGCTGCGCACACTGGTCGCTTTCGGGACGGAACGAACGATGGAGCAGGATCCTATGTTCGCGTTTCGCATCCTGGTCGATATTGCGCTCAAAGCGCTGTCGGCGGCGATCAACGATCCGACCACGGCCGTGCTTGCTATCGACCAGGTGCACCGACTATTGCGGGTGGTGGGCCAACGATCGCTGCACATCGAGGAGATTGTGGATAGGTCAGGGCAGGTTCGGGTTATCCTACGGACGCCCAATTGGGAAGACTTCGTACATCTTAGTTTCCGCGAAATAAGACAATACGGCGCGGGCAGCATTCAAATCGCGCGTCGTTTGCGTGCTGCGATTGAGAATCTCGTCCAGTGCCTACCGGAACATCGACATGATGCATTACGCGTCGAGTTGGCACTGCTCGATCGCACGATCGTCTCGATGTTCTCGTTTCCCGAGGATCTGGCGTTGGCCCGTATCCCTGACTCGCAGGGGCTGGGAGGCTCCGCCACGTCGACAACACATGACTAGCCCTTTCGGAGGAAAAACATGGACAAACTCATAATGGGCATCGTTGAATTCCGCGAGAAACTGCTGCCGCAATACGCGGAACAGTTTACCAAACTGGCGCTCGCGCAGACACCTGATGCCCTCTTCATCACGTGCTCGGACAGTCGGGTTGTCCCGGACCTGCTTGCCTCGACCCATCCGGGCGATCTGTTCACGATGCGCAACGTTGGCAACCTGATTCCGCCGGCGACTGCGGAAGGGGTCTCTACCGGCGACCTTTCCGAGGCGAGCGCGATTGAGTACGCAGTGCTGGTGTTGAAAGTCTCGAATATTGTTGTGTGCGGGCATTCCGAGTGCGGTGCGATGAAAGCCGTGTATACACGCAACGCCAAGCTGAAAGCGCCGAACTTAGATAAATGGCTGTATCACGCCAACAACGCAGCGTTTCGCCTC
>NZ_FCOJ02000038.1 GCF_001545035.1 Caballeronia glebae | reverse complement strand
AAGCTGCAAAAGCGCGTGCAGATCCCGCCGGTGCCGGGCGGTTTGCCGTCGCAGTTGCTCGCGCGCCGCCCCGATCTGATCGCGGCCGAGTATCGCGTGCTCGAAGCGTATGACCTTGTCGGCCAGGCGAAGCTCGCGCAACTGCCGACCATCAACCTGACCGGGCGCGGCGGCACGGCGAGCTTCCAGTTGACCGATCTCTTGAAGGTGTTCACGCTGAGCTTCGTGCCAAGCATCAATATCCCGATTCTCGATCCGTCCGTGCGCGCCCACGTGAAGACGACCGAAGCGCAAACGACGGTGGCCGAACAGCAATATCGCAGCACGGTGATGAACGCGTTCGAGGAAGTGGAGAACGCGCTCGTCAATCTCGATTCGCATACGAAGCAGCGCGTTGAGTTGCAGCAGGAAGTGGATCAGTTGACGGTGGTCGCCGCGCAGATCGACGCACAGCTGAAAGAAGGCGTGATTTCGCAACTCGAAGTGTTCGAGACGGAGCGCACGCTGCTCGCGGCGCAACTCGCGCTGCTCGCGAACCATCAGCAGATTTTGTCCGACACCGTGACGCTTTATAAGGCGCTCGGCGGCGGCTGGCCGACGGTCGACGTGCAAAGCGCGAGCAAGGACGGGTTGAAGTGAAGCACTCCATGAATAATCGTTTCGAAATTAATAATATGAATTACTAACGATCGTGCCAAATCGCTGATCTATGGCGTGATGCGCCAGTGCAGCACGATTGACTACGACGATGCGTGACTTAAACTCTCAACAGCCGCCGCTTGCGAATGACTGCGATTACGGCGCGGTTCAACCAGTCCATGCGCCCGACGTTTTCGGGCATTCCTCTGGCGCGTCGGCGGCAGCGGCTGGACGCACCTCGTGACATGGACATGGCTCAAGGCTTTTCCGTCGCGGAACCGCAGCCGAGCGTGGGCGAGGCGTTCGACGTCGTCCTGAAGCCCGAGCCGCATGCCGGGCTCGCGCGCGAACTGGCGGATCGGCTGACGGAAATTCGTATCGACGAAAATCTCTTTGCGATCGGCCGTGCGGAAGCGCCATTCGACACGAGTCCGCCCGAAGCCGTGGCGCAGCTTTCGCGCCGCCATGCACGCATTTTTATCGAGCACGGGTTCGTCTATATCGCCGATCTCGCCAGCAAGAACGGCACGGCCGTGAACGGCACGCCCGTGCGCGAGACGCCCGCGCGCGTGCGCAGCGGCGACGTCATTTCGTTCGGCAGCCGGCTTTCCTATCGCGTGCAACTCGCGCCGCGCGCGCGGCGTCTGGACGTGCCGAAGCAAGTCGGCATCACGCTCACGCCGCAGCGCGACGACCTCGGTCTTCATCCGATCGAACTCGCGCAGTTTCCATTTCTCGTCAGCAAGTCCGACGAGACGTTTTCGCGCTATCGCGAGCACTATCCGCATCAGGTCAATTACGTGTCGCGGCGGCACGCGCATGTGTTCATCAAGGGCGGCGCGCCGTTCGTCGAGGATCTCGGCAGCACCAACGGCACGTTCGTGAACGGCGAGCGGCTGGGCGCGTCGGCGGTCGAGCTCAAGAACGGCGATATCGTCGCGTTCGGCGGCACGCACTTCGCCTACGCGGTGCATCTGCACGGCGACGAAAGCGAATCGACGCTCACGGAAATGGTCGCGCAAGCCGCCGCGCCCGCACACGACGACGAACTCGACGGCGACAAGACGACCTTCGTCGGCTCGGCGCATTCGTTTCTCGACATCTTTTGCGTCGATCAGGCCGCCGCGCGCGAAGACGAAGTCAACGAAGAGGCGCAGCCAAAGCCCGTCGAAGAGAAGCGCCCGGTTGCGCGCACCACGAAGCGCAGCAAGTTCGCGCTCTTCGTGTCGGAACTGCGTCGCGTGCTCGCGAGCGACGACCGGCGCGCGGCACGCCGCACGCGCATCATGGTCGCGTGCGTGCTGGCGGCGCTCGTGGCGGGCGGAGCGGCGCTCTTCTACAGCGGCTTGCGCGAGCGCGAGGCGAAATCGCTGATGGCGGAGGGCGAGTACGCGCAGGCCGCCAGCGTCACGAACGAGTATCTGAAGTCGCATCCGAAAGACGCGCAGTTCACGCCGATGAACACGGAAGCCGTGCTCAGGTCGAACGTGCCGCGCTGGCTCGTTGCGTTGAAGAAGGGCGATTTCGCGAACGCGGACGCGATCATCGCGCAGATGAGAGCGCTCGGCGAGCACAACTCGGACGTGCATTCGCTCGTCGACGAACTCGAATGGATCGGCAAGCTGGAGAGCTTCGTGATGACCCGTGGCGGCGCCGAGGCGCCCATCCGCATGTACGGCGACGAGCCGCGCATCGGCGCGATCCTGAAGCACTGGGAAGCGGATGCGGCGGGGCATCAGCGCGATCTGGACCGCATCGCGGGCTATGTGCCCGAGTTCCGCGATCCCTATGCGCTCGCGCTGAGTCATCTGCGCAAGCTGCAGAGCGACGACTCCGTGTATCTCGCGGCCATCGACCGGCTCGACGCGAGCATTGTGAAGAGCCTCGGCCAGGACGATCCCGATGCGATTGGGGCGGCGCTGAAGGAATATGCGGACAAGTATCCCCGCCTCGCGGGGCTCGATCGCGTGCGCGCGGATCTCGATGTCTACGCAGGCTTGCGCCGCAGCCTCAACGGTGCGAGCCTCGCGCCGCTCGCGGGTTCCCTGAGCCACGCCAAGTTCTCGACGCCGCCGTTCCAGGAAAAATTCAGGCAGATGAGCGCGAGCCAGTTGCCGCCGCCCGACGTGCTCGCGCAATACGCGACGCTCGCCGATGCGTGGAATCGCGGCCAGAGCGCGCAGACGCTCGACGGTCTGCAAAAGCTGCCGCAAGGCTCGTGGTCGCCGACCGTGCAGAAGGAACTTGCGCACAAGAAAGCCGTGGCCGCGCAATTCGCCGATCTGCAAAAGGCGCGCGGCTCGAAGGGCTACGAAGACGCGCTGCTGTCGTTCTACGAAACGCTCGATCTCGATGCCGACACGTTCTATGCAAAAGCGGTCGCGCCCGAATTCACGGCGCTGAAGGACAGGGCGACGGCACGCGCGCAGACGTTGATGACGCAGGCGCAAACGTCCTGGCAGCAGTATCGGACCAATGGCGGCATCGGCGGGTCGCAGCGGCTCGAATCGGGCGTATCGGATGTGTTCAGGACGCAGGCGCGGCTCTTGTCGGACGCGCAGGATTCGGCCACGCGCGGCATCCGTATCTTCAGGCAAGTGAAGGCGGAGAGCGCGACGGCGAAGTGGGCCGCGCTCGCCAACGAGATCGACACCGAGGCGGATTTGCAGCGGCGTTCGCTGCAGGATCTGCGCATGGTGCTGGAACCGGGGCTTCTCAATACGAAGCTGAGTTTGATCAGCGGAGGCACGAGCAGTGAAGAGAGACGCACACCTTAAGCCGTTTTCGGAGGCGCTCGGCGAGCACGGCGCCGAGGGCATCGCGATCCTCACGGCCGAGCCCGCGCGGCTCACGCAGAGCCTCGTCTTCGCGATGGTGGCGCTCGTCGCGTCGGCGCTCGTGTGGTCGTTCTTCGGCCACGCGGACGTGATGGTGACGGCGCAAGGCACGCTCGCGCCCGAATCGGAAGTGCGGCGCTTCTACGCGCCGATCGACGGTGAGCTCGCCGATCTCTATATCGCGGAAGGGCAGCCCGTGCGCAAAGACGACGTCGTCGCGCGGCTGAACGCGCGCGGCGCGATCGAGGCGGCGACCAATGCGCTCGAAGCGCAACTGAAACTCGACGATGCCGAGCGCGAATGGAAGCAGTTCCCCGAGAAGAAGCTGCTGATGGAGCGCAAGATCGCCGCGCTCAAGGATCAGATGGATGTGGAAGAGCATCAGCATCAGCAGCGCGTCTCCGAAGGCACGAGCAAGCTCGCGGAAGGTCAGAAGGCGCAGTTGCAGGAAGCGCGCAGCACGCTGGAAAACGCACGCCGTGCCCGCGATGCCGCGAAGGTGGACTTCGACCGCTTTCAGCGTCTGCTCGCGCTGCCGGGCGGGGGCGGCGTGGCCGAAGCGCAGGTCGATGCGAAGCGCAATGCCTATCTCGAAGCGGATGGCGCGTATCGCGTGGAGCAATCGAAGCTCGCGGAGCTCGACTTCCGCCTGAGCCACGATTTCACGCAGGCCAAGCGCCAGCTTGAAACGAGCGGTCAGGAAGCGACGAGTCTGCGGCTGCAATACGAGGCCGCGATGCGCGAAGTCGCGAGCACCGAAGACAAGTTGCGTCTGCAACTACAGACCGCGCGCCTCGTCGCGGATGCGGCCGCGCGCATCAAGTTCGAGAACATCGACAAGGACAATTTCCTGCTGATTCTCTCGCCGGTGTCGGGCGTCGTCACCGACGTGACCTCGACGCAGCCCGGCGACAAGATTCAGGCGAACACGCCGCTCGGCGGCATCGCGCCGGCCAATGCAAAGCCGGTGCTGAAGATCGAGATTGCCGAGCACGACCGCGCGTTCCTGCGCGAAGGACAGCGCGTGAAGCTCAAGTTCAACGCGTTTCCTTATCAGCGCTATGGCGTGATCGAGGGCACGCTCGCGTTCATCTCGCCCGCGACAAAACCGAGTCCGACGACCAAGCAACCCGTCTACGAAGGACGCGTGACGCTCGATCGCGATTTCTATCAGATCGCGGACACGAAGTATCCGTTGCGATACGGCATGACGGCGAGCGCTGAAATCGTCGTGCGCGAGCGGCGACTGATCGATCTCGGGCTCGATCCGTTCCGCAATGTAGCGGGATAAAGATGGGGGGTTACACCGGCGCCGCAACGCGAACATGATGCGCAATTCAACACGGAACCGAACGGAGAACGATATGACGGCGATTGTGCGTATCGACGACGAAGTGGTCGACGTCGGCGAATTCATCAGGTTATTGAAGTTGAATGGTCAGTTCGACAGTCTCATCGAGCAGCTCGTGCGCGACAAGCTCACCGTGCGCGCGGCGAAGAAGTCCGGCGTCGCCGTAAGCGACGATGAAATCCAGAATCGCGCCGATCAGTTCCGCCGCATTCGCGGCCTGCATCGCGCGGCGGATATGAACAACTATCTCGATGCGCTGCATGTGAGCCTCGACGAGTTCGAGGTTTTCATCACCGACACGCTCTATCAGGAAAAGATGCTCGACAAGGTGGGCACGGAGCGCGAGGTCGAAGAGTACTTCCAGCTCAACTCGCCGAAGTTCGACAGCATCGAAGTCAGTCATATCCTGCTCGATACCGAAGGCAGCGCAAAAGAAATGATTTCGTATCTCAACGACGATCCCGACAGCTTCGCGGACATGGCGCGCGAGCACTCGCTCGCCGACACGCGCGACGCGGGCGGCGTGATCGGACGCGTGATGCGCGGACAGATGAAGCCGGACGTCGAGGCGAAGGTCTTCAACGCGGAAGTCGGCGATCTGCTCGGACCGTTCGTATCGGCGGATGGCGCATCGTATGAAATCTTCGCGGTGACGGCGAAGTATCCCGCGAAGCTCGACGAAGACGTGTCCGCGGAAATCCGCCGCCTGCTGCGCGAAGACTGGATGCTGACGCGCGCGCAGGAGCACGTCATCGAAGCACGCTGACCGACGGGGAACGCGATACAACATGGACGCTCCATCGAGCCTTGATTCGCCCGCCGACTTTCTCTCGTCGGTCGAGATTCTTTCGCCGTTCACGCGCGATGAAATCGAGCAACTGGCGGCGCAAACGGGGTCGCGGCGCTTTGGCTTCGGCGAGACCGTGTGCAACGCGGGCGAGGCGGCCGACGGACTCTATATCGTGAAAGCAGGGTCCGTGCGCATCTTCACCGAAGAGCACGGCAAGGAAATCAGCATGGGGGTGAAGAAGGAGCGCGAGACTTTCGCGGATATCGCGATGCTGCGCGACTACCGCCATGAGTCGTCGGTGCGCTCCTCCGGCAAGACCGAGTTGCTGTTCATTCCGCGCACGGCGATCGAACTCGTCATCGCGAAGAATCCCGCCGCGCTCGCGTTCGTCACGAGCTATGTCGCGATCAACTCGGCGGGCGGTTTCGTCGCGAAGCTCTTCGATCTGCGCGGCAAGCTCAACAAGGCCGAACTCGAAGAGTGTGTGCGCAGTGTCGGCGTGAAGCGTGTCGCCGAGGGCAAGGAGATTCTCAAGCAAGAGTCGCGCGACGACCGGCGTCTGTATGTCGTGCGCCAGGGCGAGGTGCGTATCGTGCGCGAGGAGGGTGGCGAGCGGCATGTGCTCGCGACGCTCGGCCCCGGCGAGATTTTCGGCGAGAAGGCGTGCGTGATGCGTCAGGAGCAGATGGCCTCGGCCATCGCGAGCACCGATACGCGTCTGCTCGTGATCCCCGAGAAGACGGTGCATTTCATCATCGAGCGCAACGTGAAGCTGCGCGAAGTGCTCGAAGAGCGCATCCGTTTTACCGAGCGCGAATTGCAGCGGCAGAAGAAGATCACCGAGCGCCGCAGGCTGCCCGCGATGCTCGATCTGCACACGAAGCCCGAACTGGGCGAACGCGTCATCAAGCGCTTCGCGTGGATCGAGCAGGCCGAGGAGATGGATTGCGGCGCGGCCTGTCTCGCGATGATCTGCCGGCACTATGGCATTAACATGACGCTCGGCAAGCTGCGCGAACTGGCCAACGTCACGACCTCCGGCGCGACGCTCGATTCGCTGGCGCGCGCGGGCGAGTCGCTCGGCTTCACGACGCGCGGCGTGCAGTGCACGTTCGAATCGTTGCGCGGCTTCGAGATGCCGTTCATCGCGCACTGGGAGGGCTATCACTACATCATCGTCTACGGGGTATCGAGCGAGAACGTGTGGGTCGCGGACCCGGCCATCGGCTTCAGGAAGATGACCGTCGGCGAGTTCGAGCGCGGCTGGAGCGGCACATGCCTGCTTTTCACGCCGGGGCAGGACCTCACGCAGAAGGCCGTATCGCGCTCGCCGTGGCTGCGTTTCGTCGGCTATCTGAAGCCGTACAAGAAGATCCTGCTGCATCTGTTTCTCGCGACCTTCGTCATTCAGGTGCTGGGCGTGATACCGCCGCTCATCATCCAGAACATTCTCGACGGCGTGATCGTGCATCAGAACGTGAACTTGCTGCACGTGCTGATCGCGGGGCTGATCATCGCGAGTCTGTTCACGCAGCTCATGACGACGATACGCGCCTACCTCGCGAACTTCATGGTCCGCAACATGGACTTCGCGATGATGTCGCAGTTCTTCAGGCACACGTTCTCGCTGCCGTTCGGTTTCTTTGCGAAACGCAAGACCGGCGATGTGTTCGCGCGCTTTCAGGAGAATCACACGATTCGCGCGTTCCTCACGGAATCGACGGTTTCGACCGTGCTCAACCTGCTGATGATCTTCATCTACTTCACGATCATGTTTCTCTACAACGTGAAGCTCACGTTGTTGCTTATCGCGTTCGTGATCCCAATGATGGTGCTCACGGTCGTCGCGACGCCGCGCATCAAGCAGAACGCGCGCGAAACCTTTTCCGCCGGAACGGACGCGCGTTCGTATCTGATGGAAGCGCTCGGCGGCGTGGAGACGGTGAAGGGCATGGGCATCGAGCGCCCGGTGCGTCTCAAATGGGAAAAGAAGTACGCGAAGTCGCTCGAAGTGCAATACAAGTCGCAGCGTTTCAATATCGTGGTGGGCTTGTGCAGCCAGTTGCTCAATGCCGCGACGACCATCGGCGTGTTATGGGTCGGCGCGAATCTCGTGCTCGCGCGCGAACTGACCATCGGCCAGTTGATCGCGTTCAATGCCTACATGGGCAGCGTGCTCGCGCCGCTGATGGGTCTCATCAACTTGTGGAGCCTCCTGAACGATGCGGGCGTCGCGATGGAGCGTCTGGGCGACGTGCTCGACATCGAGCCCGAGCAAAAGCCCGAAGACATGCAGCAGCGCGTCATGCTGCCCGACTTGCAGGGCGATATCAGTTTCAATGGCGTGTATTTTCGTTATGGCGAAGGCGACGCGCCTTACGTGCTGGAGAACATCAGCTTCGATATCAAGCCGGGCGAACTGATCGCGATCGTCGGGCGCAGCGGCTCGGGCAAGACGACGCTCGCGAAACTGCTCGTCGGGTTCTATGCGCCGACCGAAGGCAAGATGACCGTCGATGGTTACGATATCAACGTCGTCGACAAGGGCTTCTTTCGCGCGCAGATCGGCTATGTGATGCAGAGCAATCTGCTGTTCTCGGGGACGATCGCGGAGAACATCGCGAGCGGCGATGAAGCACCGGACCGAAGGCGTATCGAAGAAGTGGCGAAGATGGCCGACGCGCACGCGTTCATCGCGAAGATGCCGCTCGGTTACGAGCAAGTGGTGGGCGAGCGCGGCGTGGGGCTTTCGGGCGGACAGATTCAACGGCTATGCATCGCGCGGGCGCTGTATCACGATCCGCGTCTGCTCGTATTCGACGAGGCGACGTCCGCGCTCGATACGCAATCGGAAAGCAATATTCTCGGCAACATGCAGGAGATATTGAAAGGGCGCACCGCGGTCATCATCGCGCACCGCCTTTCGACGATCATGCGCGCCGACAAGATTCTCGTGCTGTACGAAGGCGGCATCGTCGAGCAGGGCAGGCATGACGAACTCGTCGCGAGAAAGGGCATGTATTACCAACTCGTGCAAAAGCAACTGAGCGCAGCATGAAAATACTCGATCAACCGGAAAGCGACACCAGCGCGCCAGCGTCATCGGCGATCTCGTATGCGGGGCTCATCGAGAAGATCGAGATTCTGCGCTCGACGCTGCGATGGACTTCGCGTCTCGAACGGCCCGAAATCGAAAAGCTGTTGCGGCAGGCGAGCACGCTGCGCGACGAAGTCATGCAACTGTCGCACAAGGAGCGTTTCGTTCAGGCGGCCGCCGCGGAGCCGAAGCGCGATCTGCCGGCGGGCGCGCGGCGGCAAGCGCTGATCGAACGAAGCTTCGTGTTCGAAGGCACATTCGGCGATAACCCGAAGCTGCTGGAAGCGCTGGAAATCGCGGAAAAAGCGGCGCCGACGGACTTACCCGTCCTGATCGACGGCGAAAGCGGCACGGGCAAGGAGCTGATGGCGAAGGTCATTCACGCGAACGGCTCGCGCGCGGACAAGCCGTATATCTCGGTGAACTGCGGCGCGATTCCCGACAATCTGCTGGAGTCCGAACTATTTGGGCATCGCAAGGGCTCGTTCACGGGCGCGAGCAACGACCGCAAGGGCAAATTCGAAAGCGCGCATACAGGCACGATCTTTCTCGATGAGATCGGCGAACTGCCTTTGTCGGGGCAGGTGAAGCTGTTGCGCGTGCTGGAGGCGCACGAAATTCAGCGCGTGGGTTCGGATGAGCAGATCGCGGTGGACACGCGCATCGTCGCGGCGACCAATCGCAACTTGCGCAAGTTCTGCGACGAAGGGCGCTTTCGCGAGGATCTGTTTTATCGGCTGAGCGTGATTCACCTGACGCTTCCCGCATTGCGCGAACGGCGCGATGAAATCGCGCTGCTGCTCGCCTATTTCGGCGACGAGGCGGCGGCGACTTTGAAGCGCCGGCCGGTGAAGTTATCGCCGCGGCTGCGCGATTTTCTGCGCAACTATGACTATCCCGGGAACATTCGCGAGTTGAGGAACGTGGTGTATCGGCTCGCGTGTCTCGCGGGCGATATGGCCGACATTGATCATCTGCCGGTCGATATACGGCCGAAGTCATCGCTCTCGCTGGCGATGGGCGGGCCGGCTGCAAGCGGCAACGGCATCGCGACGGCGAGTTCGCTCGCGGAAGCGAAGCGTGTCGCGAGCGACGAAGCGGAGCGCGCGTTTCTCGAACGGGGTTTGCAGGAAACAGGCGGGACCGTGGCCGAGCTTGCAAGACGCTATGAGATGAACCGGTCGCATCTGCAGATGCTTCTAAAGAAGCACGGGCTGCACTCGAAGGAGTTTCGGGCGGCGGCGCAGAAGAACAAGGAGGCGGGCGGCTGAACCGCCTCTAGATAGACGGATTCACCTGCGTTTTGTCCGTCGCCATCAAATCCACCGCGTGCGCGACGACTACCGAAATATTGTCGCGCCCGCCACGCGCGAGCGCGATCTCCAGCAGCCTTTGCGCCGCCGCATCGCAATTGCCCGGCGCGAGTTCGCTGATCATCTCCGCCTCGCTGACTTCATTCGATAACCCGTCGCTGCATAGCAGGAAGGTATCGCCGTCGTTCAGGGTGAGCGTGTTCTCGTCGAGTTCGAGCACATCGAGCGCGCCGACCGCGCGCGTGATCAGATGCTGCGCCGGATGATGCAGCGCCTCTTCCGCCGTCAGTTGCCCGCGCGCCTTCAGCTCCTCGACATGGCTGTGATCGCGCGTGAGTTGCACGAGCCGTCCCTGCCTCAACAGATAGATGCGGCTGTCGCCTGCCCACACATAGCCGCACGCGCCATCGCGCGCCGCGAGCACCACCACCGTGCTACCGATGCGCGACACCTGTCGCCGCGCCGCCTCCGCGCGCAACTTGTCGTTCACATCGAGTAGACGCGTGCGCGCATCGGCGATGACGCCCGCAAGGTCGTTCGCCGCCGACACCTTCGCGAGGCTCTCGATCACCATCCTGCTCGCCAGATCGCCGACCGCGTGGCCGCCCATGCCGTCGGCGACGGCCCACAGTCCACGCTCGGGCGCATCGAGCAGCGCGTCTTCGTTGATCTGCCGGACGCAGCCCGTGTCGGTGCGGGCGGCGGAAGTCCATCGGAACTCGGTGTTGAAGGTCATGGCAACCTCCGGAATCCTGGGTGGCGCGGCGTCGGACGGGCATGGCGGACGGTCCCGCTCATTGTGACCCAACGCGCGCGCGAAGCGAATCTTGATGTGCACCGCTCAGCCCGCGCGATTCCCCGCCACTGAAGTCGGACTGACGGTAAGCGTCGCGCCGTTGCCCGTATTGCTGACCGCGACGTTCTGAAACTGATTGACCATCTGGCCGACCGTGATGTTGGTGATGTTGTTGGTGACTTCGTAGACGTTGTTGGTGACATCGATCAGGTTCACCACGCCGCCGCCGGCCGCGCCGCCCGACGAACGCTCCACGAACGGCGTGATCCAGCCGAACACCCACGGCGCACCGCCTCCGCCGCTGATGGCCGACATGGCCACGTGATCCAGTTCGCGGTCGTATTCGAGATCGCTGACGGTGAGGGCGCGCATGTCGTTTCTCCGTGATGGCCTGTGAGCAGGACGCACGGATCAAATGCAAGGGCCGTGCCGACGCGCGCGTGATCGCGGCGCTTTTCTTCGCGTGGCTGATCGGGCGGCGTTCTGGCGGCATCGGCACGATTGCGGCGGGAATTGTCCGGAACCGCATTCGTTGGATTGCCGCCAACAAGCGATGTTGGCGACGCGCCGCATATCCAACACACGCGGCGCGCGTCTCATACCTGCGGACAAGACACGGGCGACGCGGATTCTGGTGCAGCCGATCCAACAAACACCGCTAGAAACTGTTGGCCGAGCAAAAACACAACGCCGTTGATAACCGCTCGCGATTTACCGTAAATCGATATAAATCAATAACTTATAAAGGCTGGCAAGGAAGATGCAAATGGCTAGGCAACCCGGCGTCAAACAAACACCTGACGCCAAGCGAAGAAAAATCGGAGCCAGCCATGTCAACCAACCAACAAATCGGACTGATCGACCAGCAAGCCGCCGCGAGCGGCTTCTCGCTCGACGACGAACCTGCGCTCGGCACCGAACTCGTTACGCGCCGCTCGGGCTACGAACACCACGGCATCTACGCCGGCAACGGCATGGTCATCCACTACGCCGGTTTCGCGAAGTCGCTGCATCGCGGTCCGGTCGAGGAAGTCTCGGTCGAGCAGTTCGCCGCCGGCCATGACGTCACGATCCGCCAGAATCCGGCCGCGAAGTTCGTCGGCATGGAAGCGGTGCGCCGCGCCCGCAGCCGTCTCGGCGAAGACCAGTATCACCTGCTGACCAACAACTGCGAACACTTCGTTACGTGGTGCCTCGACGGCCGCGCCCGCAGCCGTCAGGTGCAAGCGTGCTTCGTCCATCCGCGCGCGGCCGTCAGAGCCGTAGCGGGACTTTTCCGCGCCTATGTCGCCGCCGAACGCCGCCGCCGCATGAACGCGGCGCTCGCAGCCTGAACCGCACGTCTTGCCGATCGATTCCGAGGAGACCATCATGCAAACCACCGAAAACTCGCTGCACTGGGCCGTCGACAAATGGCTCGCCCCGACGCCCGCGCGTCCGGCACGCGTCGTGCGCCTGTGCCGTTCGCATATCACCGGCGCGCGCTATGTCTGCATCGAAGCGCAGCATCCGGGCGGCCCGCTCGCGATCATCTTCTTTCGCCATGACGACGGCACCTGGAACGTGTTTCCGCCGCAAGCGAAGCGCCCGTCGATGAGCGCCCAGCGTCTCGCCGCCTGAATGCTACGATCGGCCGGGACGCGTCGGGCGGCCCGGTTTTGACACGGCGATCCCGCTGCCGCTACTCTAGGCGAATCCATGGCGGCCATTTCGACGAAGCCGCGGGTCGCACGAAGGCGGCCGGACGTGTTAGTTTTGCGTCCGTGAACCAGATCGTACATTTTCGAGGTATTGCCGATGACCCAGCCCGACTCCTCTTCCTCCGCCCGCGCGACGCCCGATTCGAACCTCGGCGACAATCCGCTCGGCATCGCGGGGCTGGAGTTCGTCGAGTTTTCCAGCCCCGATCCCGAGGGACTTTCCCGACTGTTCGAGACGCTCGGCTTCGTGCCGGTTGCGCGGCATATCAGCAAGGCCGTGACGCTCTTTAGCCAGGGCAGCATGAATTTTCTGCTGAACGCGGAGCCGGATTCGTTCGCGTCGCGTTTCGCGGAATCGCATGGCGTCGGCATCGCCGCGATCGGCATTCGCGTGCTCGATGCGCAGGTCGCCCATGAGCGCGCGCTCGAATACGGGGCGTGGGATTTCGAGGGCGAGAAAATCGGCCCGAACGAACTCGCGATTCCGGCGATTCAGGGCATCGGCGACTCGCATATTTATTTCGTCGATCACTGGCCGGGCAAGGGCAGCGGCAGCGAAGCGTCGATATACGACATCGACTTTCGTCCGATTTCAGGGGCGCTCGCCCACGCCGCCGGCACGGGCCTGCTCGAAGTGGACCACTTCACGCAGACGGTCGGCGCGGGCCGTATCCAGGAATGGCTCGATTTTTACCGCGAAGTGCTGCACTTCTCGGAGATTCATCAGGTGCATCCGGACTGGCATGTGTCGCAGGATTCCGCCGTCACGCTCTCGCCGTGCGGCTCGATCCGCATTCCGGTGTACGAGGAAGGCACGTATCGCACGGACCTGATGCAGCAATATCTGCCCGGTCACGAAGGCGAGGGCGTGCAGCATATCGCGCTGGCGTCGGCGGATATCTTCGCTTCCGTCGATGCGTTGATGGCGCGCGGCGTGCGCTTCCTGCAGCCGCCGCCGCGCTATTACGACGAGATCGACGAGCGTCTGGCGGGCCACGGCCTCGATATCGATAAATTGCGCACGCGCGGCATTCTCGTCGACGGCGAGATTCTCCCCGACGGCACGCCGCAGCTTTTCCTGCAAACCTTCGTCGAACGCAAGCCCGGCGACATGTTCTTCGAGATCGTCGAGCGGCGCGGGCATCACGGCTTCGGCGAGGGCAATCTCGCCGCGATTGCGAAGGCGCGCGGCTAACGGCACAGCCGCCCGCGCCTCGCCGGGCGAAGCTCATTGCACGACGATCGTGCCCGTCATGTGCGGATGCAGCGAACAGAAATACTTGTACGTGCCCGCCTTGTCGAACACATGCGAGAAGCTCTCGCCGCTATCGAGCGGATCGGACTTGAAGGTCTTTGCTTCATCGGTGACGGTGTGCAGCATGTCGTCGTGATTCACCCACGTCACTTTCGTGCCGGCCGGCACCGTGATCGCCGACTGGCTGAACGCGAAGTTGTCGATGGAGATGGTCGGCGCGTTCGCCACCGCGACCTGTTGCGCGGGCTGCTCGGCGCAGGCCGAGGGAATCGCGGCGCTGATCACGCCCTTCACGACGAGCGCGAAGGCGGCCTTGCGTAGAAACTTCGCGGCGAGCGGGCGCAGATTGGCGGGCGAAACGTAATTCGCGATCGTCGATGCCATCATGACTGCACTCCCGCGAGCGATGTATCGGTGATGGCAAGCTGCCCGCGTCCCGCGATATGCGTGACTTCACGCAGGCCGAGCATCGTGCGCAACTGTTCCGCCGGCACTTTCATCGGACCGGGACCCGACGGCGCGCCGGGCGCGGGCTGCGGAAACGCGGTCGACCTCGCCGAATAAAAGCGCATCTCTCCCTCCACTTTCTGCGCCACCTGATGCACGTGGCCGTTCAACACCGTCACCGAGCCGAAGCGTTTCAGGAGCGCGAGGGCCTGCGCGCTGTCGTCGGTGCCCCAGCCCCATTGCGGATACAGCGCCCACAGCGGAATATGCGCGAACACGACGATCGGCGTGCTGCTCGATTTGGCCTGCAGATCGGCCTTGAGCCACGCGAGTTGGGCATCGCCGAGAAAGCCGAGGCCGCCGCCCTTCAGATCGATCACGTTGGTCAGGCCGATGAAGTGCACGCCGCCCTGATCGAAGCTGTACCAGTGGCGGTTGCTGCCTTGGCCATACTGCCCGGAGAAGAGATCGAAGAACGGATTGCCGTCTTCGACCAGCACGTCGTGCTCGCCCGGCACGTAATGCACGTCCATGCCGGCACGGTTGATGATCTGCGTCGCCGTATCGAACTGCGCGGGCTTCGACATATGCGTGATGTCGCCCGTGTGGATCATGAAGGCGGGGCGTTTGTCCATCGCGCTCACGCGGTTGATGGCTTCTTCGAGCGTGCTCGTCGGCTCGGTGTTCGGGTCCTTGTTGAAGCCGATGTGACTGTCGCTGATCTGCACGAAACTGAACGAACTGGTTTTCTCGGCGGCCTCCGCCGACGAGATCAGGCGGGAAACGGGCACGCCGCCGCTCACGGTCCAGATGACGCCGGCGCCGGCCCAGGCCATGCACGAAAGTGCGGTGCGGCGGCGCTTGCCGTGCTCGTCGAGTTCGTCGCGTTCCTGCGTGGGCGCAAGTGCGCTCGGGTCGGGTTTCATGATGGTTCCTTTGATGATGGCGGCCGCGTTTCTTGTCGTTCGAATCGGTGAAGTCGCGCCCACGGCGGCTCGATGCGTGGGCGCGAGGCCGGCGATGTCCGCTGCGGCGAGCGGGATCGCGTTGGCATCCGTTCATCGAACCGGCGAATGCGCCGGGATATTCCCGCTATATTTTTTTGAGTCGATGCTGCAAACGGGAATAAAGCGCCCGGGTGAGGAGTAACGGAGAGGAAGGTGCGGAAAAGCGATGCCGGCCGCGCCCGAACGAAGTTTTCCGAACGTGGTTGTCTAAAGGAGACCCGCGCGATGTGGCCAAGCAGGTCGAAAGAAGACAAGTCCGGGCGCCGCGGCCAGGCGGATGCCGAGGCGGCGCACGCGCGCTTCGAGGCGACGGTGATGCCGCATCTGGACGCCGCGTACAACCTCGCGCGCTGGCTGTCGGGCAGCGCGAACGACGCCGACGATGTCGTGCAGGAAGCGTATCTGCGCGCGTTCCGCTTCTTCGGCGGATTCGAGGGCGGCGAGGAGGCGAACGCGCGTGCGTGGTTGCTCGCGATCGTGCGCAATACCTGGTTCACGGAATGGCGGCGGCGCGTGCAACTCGCGGACGCGACGCCCTACGACGAGGAACTGGGCGGCGACGAAGCCTTGCCGGGCTGGTCGGAGGAAGGCGCGGCCGACCCGGAGACGCTTGCCGTGCGCCGCGACGAAATCCATCTGGTGCATCGCGCGCTGGAGGCGCTGCCGATCGCCTTTCGCGAGGTGCTGGTGTTACGTGAGCTGGAAGACATGAGCTACAAGGAAGTCGCATCCGTGACCGGCGTGCCGATCGGCACGGTGATGTCGCGGCTCGCGCGCGGCCGCAAGATGCTGGCGGGGGCGGTGCGCGCAGCGCAGGGCGGGCAGGACAAGCCGAGCGTGCGTCTCGTGCGCCGCGCGGGACCGGGTCATACAGAGGAGTCGGGAAATGGAAAATAACGACACCGCCTCGCTCGATACGAGGCTCACCGATGGTTCGCTGTATCAGCGCGCGCCGGTGCATCTGCGCGCACAGGTGCTGGCGCGCGTGCGGGCTCAGGCCGAAGAGGAGGCGCGCAGGCGCGAGCCGGCGCGTCCAGCGAAGCGCGGTTCGCGCAATCCGTTTGCGGCGCCGTGGCCGTTCTTTGGCGGCGCGTTCGCGGGCGCGACGCTCAGCGCGCTCGTGCTCGGCACGATGCTATGGTTCCAGGCGCTGCCGCTCGTCTCGTCGGTATCGACGGGTTCGCCGATCGCGCAGGAGATCGTGTCGAGCCACGTGCGCGCGCTGATGTCGGATCGTCCGATCGACGTGTTATCCAGCGACAAGCACACGGTGAAGCCGTGGTTCAACGGCCGTATAGACTATGCGCCGCCAGTGATCGATCCGGCGGGACCGGGCTTCGCGCTCGTCGGCGGACGGCTGGATTACATCGATCATCGGCCGGTGGCGGTCGTCGTGTATCGCTACCTGAAACATCCGATTGACGTGTACGTGTTTCCGGAGCGCAAGGGCGACGTGAAGAGCGATGCCAGCGACAAAGAGTTCGCTCCGGTCGTCACGCAATCCGACGATGGCTACGCGCTCGCGCGCTGGAATCACGACGGCATGACGTTCTGGGCCGTCACCGACGCCTCGGGTGCGGTGCTGCGTCAGTTCGCGCATGCAATCGAAACCGGCGCGCCGCGCTAAAAATGTGCGCGGCGCGAACGTGGTCAATTGCTAAAGAACAGAGCGACTGAAATGATTCAGGCCCGGCTTACGGTGCATTTACCACCACGTATTGCACGGACGTACCGTAGTACTGCGGCTGATACCATGTCGAGCCGCACTGCTGGTACGTTGCGCCATTTACCATAACCGGGGCGCAACTGGGCGGCAGCGTGTGGACGATGGACCCCACTATGGCAGCCGTCGCGACTACCGTTGCGGTTACGGCGGCGGCTGTCGCGACCGGGTGATCGTCGTACCAGCCTCCGTTGTTGTAACAACAACCGTGATTATTGTTGTTGTAGTTGTTCACAACATTAGTACGGTTATTGCTGATGTTCTGCGCTGTATTGTTCCGATTGGAACTCACTTGCTGAACGCCATTCTGGCGATTGCCTTCACGTTCAGTACGGTTGGATTGCCGGGTCTCGACATTCGCCTGATAGGCGCTTTGCCGGGCCGCGACGTTCGCCTGGTTGGCCCCGCCGCGCCAGTTACCACCGTTCACGGACGTGCGAGCGCCCCCACGAAACTCAAAGGCGCTCGCTGCTGAAGCGATTCCGACAGCTAACAGCGCCACGATTACCTTCGTCGACAATTTCTTCGCGTTCATGATGATCTCTGCACTTGAACCCTAGTGGGCGCCGTTGACTTGCACAAACTCGATTTGACGGGCATTTTTCGGAGCCGAAAACTCAAATGTTTTCTGGTCGATTTCAGGATTGATATTCCATCGATAAACGGCTGTATATTGCGGCCGCTCCTTTTCCGCCAACGTCACGATATTCAATTTGCACGGAAGCGGCTGATCGCCTTTCTTGATCCAGAGCTGCCAGTCAACGGCGCTTTCGTGATAGGCATAATGCGAGCAGGTATCGCCGTTCAGAACCTCATCGCCAATATACGCGGCGGAGATCACACGTTTCATGTCTTCCGGATTCGCACCCAACGTGAAAATATCGCTGAGCGGCAAATCGATTCCATACTTGGTTTCAAGGTCGCTCATCAGGTCTTTTATGGTCGCCGGTGCGTCGACCGTCGCATAAAAATTACGCGGTTCCGTAATTAGCGTGAAGTGCTTGCCGTCGAAGAATACATGGCGACTGGAATCGGACGCGCTGCTGGAAATATCGGCCTTGAGATGGTCGGGACGACGCACGGTCAGCTTCGTGTCGTGCGACGACTGAACCAGTTGCGTCGTTGCGCCGTCCACCATGATCTGATCTGTCGTTGAATCGACATCGACAACAAACTGTTTTACGGTTTGCATGTAAGCGCTCATCTTGACGAGCGCATCCATCGCGCGGGCGTCCGGTTTCTGCGCTGCCACTTTTTCTGCCGCTACGACACTAGCTCCGACAGAGCTTAATGCGCTCGCAACTGCAGCAATAAGCGTCAGTTTTACAAAAATTCGCATTATTTGCCTTCTCTTTTTAGTCGGCCTTCATCAGCCGGTTTTACAACGCGGGAATTGCGGTCAATGAATTTTCTTTCATCTTCCTGAACATCAATGTATTAGCGTGACGCAAATGCCGGAGCACTTATTTTTGAAAGCGAAACTGGAGGCGTCGGAGGGAGTCGTTATACGGCCGCGGCGCACTAATGAAGCGGACCACGTATTAAGTTTGCTGAAATGACCACGTGAGGCGCATGAAGGCGATGACAGCGATCCAATAGGGCTGGGTGCCGAGTTAGGCCGTTCAACACGGATTCTCCTCGACACCCAGCCATCAAGCCGCGTGACTTACTTCACGACCTTGCCGTTGCGGGTCACTTCGATCGCCGTGGCGGCGACATAAGTTGCCATGACGTTGTCGCCGACCTTGAGCTTGTCGAGCTGGACATCCGGCGAAGCCTTCAGCGTGGCGATGCGATTCGGACCCGAGAGCGTTACTTCGCGCGTCGCGAGGTCGATCTTCTGGATCGTTGCCACGATCTGCACGCCGGTCGTTTTCACCACCACGCCGCCGGATGCGGGCGAAACCTGGTCCGCCCTCACGCGCGTGTGCGTGTCTTTCGGATCGACCTTGTCGGCGGACATCAGCAGCTCGGCGCGGTATTGCATGTGAACTTCGTCGCCCACCTTCAGCTTGCTGATGTCAGCAATGGTCGGATCGACAACGATCGTCGCGGTCTTGCCGTTTTGGCCTTTCATTTCGACGGTTGCTTTTTGAAGATCGATCTTGCTGATCTTCGCGACCATGTTCACGACGACCGCATCGCCCACGGCCTGAACGGCGCTGGAAGGCTGAGCTGAGGCCGAGGATTGCTGCGCCTGGGCAGCGGGAATGGCCAGCAAGGCTACGCTCGCAGCGGCGGTGGCCGTGATCAAGCGGACGAAACGGGACGTGCGGTGTTGCATGTAATGCTCCATACAAAAAAGTCAGGCCGGTTGGCCTGTACGAGAAACAGGCTTCGAAACCGTTCGAAGCGGGTCGGCGGCAATGGGCCTGAACCGACGCCGACGAGCGGATTACGAACTCAGTCAATTTACTGTGTGAAGAATGTCTGAGCAATCTTCGGACGCCTAATATGTGTGCGGATTTGACAAATTCGGTCACGACATGCTTCCGGCCGCATTCTAGAGGCGTGGTCTGTGGCGGTTTGCCGCTGCGCCGGCTGAGGCCGAACACGAAGCGGTAGTTCGCGACATCGAGTGCGGCGGTCGCGAACTGCCCGATGGATCGCCCGCGTACACTCGCCGGCCCGCGCCCACTGACATGTCGAAGCCAATCCCGCACTATCATGGTGACGGGCGCGCGCAAACACGCGCGTGTCCGACATCCTCCCAAGGAGCTGCCATGATCAGCGGCAAGACCACTCTGATTGCTCACCTCGGCTACCCGACCGAAGCGTTCAAGGCGCCGATGATCTACAACCCCTGGTTCGACAAACAGGGCATCGACGCGGTCGTCGTGCCGATGGGCGTCAAACCCGAGGATTACGTCGCGTTCCTGCCGCATCTGTTCAAACTCACCAACACCCGCGGCGCGCTCGTCACGATGCCGCACAAGATCACGACCGTCGGCCTGATGGACGAAGTGAGTCCGACCGCGCGCATCGCCGGAGCGTGCAACGCGATACTGAAGCGCGAAGACGGCACGCTCGTCGGCGATCAGTTCGACGGCGCGGGCTTCGTGCGCGGCGTCGAGCGCAAAGGCCGCAAGCTCGCGGGCGCGCGCGTGCTCGTGCTCGGCAGCGGCGGCGTCGGCTCGCCGATCGCGGCATCGCTCGCCGCGGCGGGCGTCGCGGAACTCGCGGTCTTCGATACGAACACGGCTTCGGTGGAAGGGCTCGCGTCGCGTTTGCGCGAGCACTATTCCAGGCTCGTAGTAAGAACGGATACGAAAGATCCCGACGGCTTCGATGTGATCGTGAACGCGACGCCACTCGGCATGAAGGAGACCGACCCGTTGCCGTTCGATATCGGCCGCATTGCGCCGAACACGTTCGTCGGCGAAGTGGTGATGAAGTCGGAGTACACGCCGCTCTTGCGCGCGGCGAAGGACAAGGGCTGCGCCGTGCAGGTCGGCACGGACATGCTGTTCGAAATGATCCCGGCTTATCTGGAGTTCTTCGGCTACGGCACCGCTACCGCCGACGATCTGCGCGCGGTCGCGCAGATCAAGTACGCATAAGAGAGCTTGCGCGCACATAAGCGCGCTTCGTTCCTATACTTTTATCGACACAGCAACGCAGACGCTCATCCTCTGACAAATAGGCCGCTTCAATGCGCGGCCTGGAAAAACGCAGGGAGGAATCATGGGATCGACTGCACCCGGCTTTCCGGCCGATAACAACCACGCGCCGGAACCGCACGGCCATCCGGCGATGCTGGGGCTTTCGCTCGCGGCGCTCGGCGTCGTCTACGGCGATATCGGCACGAGCCCGCTCTACACGCTCAAGACCGTGTTCGATCCGTCGACTGGCCTGCCGTTGCAGCCCGCGAACGTCATCGGCATCGTGTCGCTGATCTTCTGGTCGCTCACGATCATCGTCTCGCTCAAGTACGTGACGCTGATCCTGCGCGCCAACAATCACGGCGAAGGCGGCATCATGGCGTTGCTCGCGCTGGCGGCGTCGTCGGTGGAATCGAAGAAGCGGCTGAAGCACGTGCTCTTGCTCGTCGGTGTGATGGGCGCGGCGCTCTTTTACGGCGATGGCGTCATCACGCCGGCCATTTCCGTGCTGAGCGCGGTCGAAGGCCTCGAAGTGGCCGCGCCCGGCCTTCAACCTTATGTCGTGCCCGTGACGCTCGTCGCGCTGGTCGCGCTCTTCGTGATGCAGAAGCACGGCACATCGGGCATCGGCGCGGTGTTCGGGCCCGTGATGGTGTTGTGGTTCATCGTGCTGGCCGTGTCGGGTCTCGTCAACATCAAGGATTCGCCGCAGATTCTCGCGGCGCTCAATCCGCTTGAGGGGCTCGAATTCTGCCTGCGGCACCGCTGGCTCGCCTTCGTTGCGCTGGGCGCGGTCGTGCTGTCGCTGACGGGCGCCGAGGCGCTCTATGCCGACATGGGGCACTTCGGCTCGCGGCCGATCCGCCTCACGTGGTTTGCGATCGTCTTTCCCGCGCTCGCGCTCAACTATCTCGGCCAGGGCGCGCTCCTGATCGCGGATCCCGCCGCGCTGCAAAACCCGTTCTACCGCCTTTTTCCGTCGTGGATGCTCTATCCGATGGTCGTGCTCTCGACCATCGCGACGGTCATCGCGTCGCAGGCCGTGATCTCCGGCACCTATTCGATGACCAAGCAGGCTATGCAACTCGGCTTTCTGCCGCGCATGAGCGTCGTGTACACATCGGCGAGAGAGATCGGGCAGATCTATGTGCCGGGCATCAACTGGACGCTCCTGCTCGCGGTGGTGGCCGCCGTGATCGGCTTCGGCTCGTCGACCGCGCTCGGCTCCGCATACGGCATCGCCGTCACGGGCACGATGCTCATCACCACGATGCTGACCTTCTTCGTGATCCGCTACGCGTGGCGTTACAACTGGGCGCTGTGTATCTTCTCGACGGCGTTCTTCTTCGTGATCGACGCGCTGTTCTTCTCGGCGAATTGCCTGAAGATTGCGGAAGGCGGCTGGTTCCCGGTGGCGATCGGCCTCGTGATGTTCACGATCATGGCGACGTGGGGACGCGGCGCGCAGATGATGGTCCAGGAAGCACGCGTGCGCGCCGGAGCGATGCCGCTCAAGCCCTTCCTCGCGAACCTGCTCGCGCGTGCGCCGGCGCGCGTGGAAGGCACCGCGATCTTTATGTCGAACGATCCCAGCGGCGTGCCGCATTCATTGCTCAACAATCTTATGCATAACCGCGTCTTGCACGAACACACGGTCTTTCTCACGGTCGCGACCGAGCCGGTTCCGTGGATCGACGAAGCGCGCCGCGTGTCGCTGGAGTCGCTCGGCAACGGCTGCTTTCAGGTGACGGTGAACTACGGTTTCAAGGACGAGGTCGATCTTCCCGCCGCGCTGGAAAAGTGCCGCGGAGCGGGACTCAAGTTCGATCGCGCGACGATTTCGTATTTCATGTCGCGCGCGACCGTCGTGCCGACGCCCGGCGCCGGCATGGCCTTATGGCGCGAACGGCTCTTCGCGATCATGCTGCACAATGTGGGCAACGTCGCGGCTTATTTGCGATTACCGGCCGATCGCGTGATCGAGCTCGGCGCGCGTGTCGAAATATGACGGCGCAAATGAGCTGATATACGTGCATTCGAAGCAAGCAGGCGGCAATAAATCGCGCGAGACTCACCATAAGAAATGCGGCAGACAGGAGACGCCATGACCGCCAGCAGCACGCCGACTCGCCATCCGTTTCCATCGACCGCGCGCCTCGTCGAGCGCGGCAAGATTTCGTCCGCGCGCGAAGCCGTGCGCCTCATTCGCTCGGGTGACACGATCGCGACGAGCGGCTTCGTCGGCATCGGCTTTGCGGAGGAAGTGGCGATCGCGCTCGAAGAACGCTTCGTCGAAGGCGACGATCCTATCGCGGATCTCACGCTCGTGTATGCGGCGGGTCAGGGCGACGGCCGCGGCAAGGGCCTCAATCATCTGGCGCGCGAAGGTCTGATCAAACGCGTGATCGGCGGGCATTGGGGACTCGTGCCGGGCCTGCAGAAGATGGCGATAGAGGATCGCATCGAAGCCTATAACCTGCCGCAAGGCGTGATCTCGCAACTCTTTCGCGATATCGCCGCGCATCGGCCCGGGCAGCTCTCGACGGTCGGACTCGGCACGTTCGTCGATCCACGCAACGGCGGCGGCAAGCTCAATGCGCGCACGACTGAAGATCTCGTGCGGGTCATGCCCATCGACGGCACGGATTATCTCTACTACAAGACCTTTCCGATCGATGTCGCGATCGTGCGCGGCACCACCGCCGATCTCAACGGCAACGTCACGATGGAAAAGGAAGCGCTGACGCTCGAAGCGTTGTCCATCGCGATGGCCGCGCGCAATTCGGGCGGCATCGTGATCGTGCAGGTCGAGCGGCTCGCGGAATCGAACACGCTCAACTCGCGCCAAGTAAAGATTCCCGGCGTGATGGTGGATTGCGTCGTGCTCGCGAAACCCGACAATCACTGGCAGACCTTCGGCGAGCAATACAGCGCGGCATTTTCGAGCGAGTTGCGCGTGGCCGCAAGCTCCGTGGCGCCGATGTCGCTCACGGAGCGCAAGATCATCGCGCGACGAGCGGCCTTCGAGTTGATGGCCAACAGCGTCGTGAACCTTGGCATCGGCATGCCGGAAGGCATTGCGAGCGTCGCGAACGAGGAGCAGGTGATCGACCTCTTCACGATGACGACGGAGCCCGGCGTGATCGGCGGCATTCCGGCGGGCGGCCTCAACTTCGGCGCGGCGACGAACACGCAGGCGATCATCGATCAGCCGTATCAGTTCGATTTCTACGACGGCGGCGGCCTCGACATCGCGTTCCTCGGTCTCGCGCAAGCGGACAGCGAGGGCAACCTCAACGTGAGCAAGTTCGGGCCGAAGCTCGCCGGCGCGGGCGGCTTCATCAACATCAGCCAGGCTGCGAAGAAGGTCGTGTTCGTAGGCACCTTCAACGCGGGCAAGCTGGATGTCGCGATCGACGAAGGCAAGCTCGCGATTCGCCGCGAAGGCGATTGCCGCAAGTTCGTCGATGCGGTCGAGCATCGCACGTTCAGTGGACGTTATGCAGCCGAGCGCGGGCAAACCGTGGTCTACATTACCGAGCGCTGCGTGTTCGAACTCACGGACAAGGGACTCGCGTTGACAGAAGTGGCGCCGGGCGTCGATATCGAGCGGGACATCATCGCGCAAATGGGTTTCGCGCCGATCATGGACACACCGCCGCGCCTCATGGACGAACGCATTTTCCGCGACGCGCCGATGGGCCTGCGCAATATCCTGTTACGGCTCGATCTTTCCGAGCGCTTCAGCTACGACGCGGAAAAGAATCTCTTCTTCATCAACTTCGAAGGGCATGAAGTGAAGAGCCTGAGCGATGTCGAGGCGATCCGCCGCGAAGTCGAAAAGCAATTGGCGGGCGTAACAACGAAGCCGCATGCAATCGTGAATTACGATAACTTTTCGATTCGCCCGGAGATGCTCGACGCTTATTCGGAAATGGTCACGAAACTCGTCAATGGCCACTACGACCGCGTGACGCGCTATACGACGAGCAGCTTCCTGCGGCTCAAACTCGGCGACGCGTTGAAGCGTCGCGGCGTCGCGCCGTATATCTACGAAAGCCCGGAAGAAGCGCGCGAGCATGAATCGAAACGCGCGCCGGAATAACGAAAGGGCCGCAATTCAAGCGGCCTCGTGCATATCATCCGCGTGCGGGGCGACCCGGCGCGGCCTCGCGCTGGTTTCGAAGCCTGCTATGGCGTATGCCATATCCGAAGTAGATGACCACGCCGATCGCCATCCATACGATCAGGCGTATCCACGTATCGGCGGGCAGGCCGGCCATCAGAAAGAGCGATGACAGCGCGCCGAGCGGCGCGACGACATACACCGCGGGCGTCTTGAATGCGCGTTCGAGATTCGGTTGCGTGATGCGCAATACGAGCACGCCGATGCACACCACCATGAACGCGAAGAGCGTGCCGATACTCACGAGCTCGCCGACGAGCCCGATAGGCAAGAGCCCCGCAAGAATCATTACGATGATGCCGGTGATGATCGTCGTGATGTAGGGCGTATGAAAACGTGCGTGGATCTTCGATGCGAACGGCGGCAACAAACCGTCCTTCGCCATCGAATAGAAGATGCGCGGCTGTGATAACAACAGCACGAGAATCACCGACGTCAGGCCGAAAATCGCGCCCAGTTTCACGATGGGCGAAAGCCAGCGCATGCCGATAGCATCGACGCCGACCGCGATCGGGTCGGACACGTTCAGCTTGTCGTAAGACACGATGCCTGTCAGCACATACGAGACGAGCACATACAGAATCGTGCATATCGTGAGCGAACCGAGCAGACCTATCGGCATGTCGCGTCTCGGATTGCGCGTCTCTTGCGCAACGCACGATACCGAATCGAAACCGATATAGGCAAAGAACACGACCGCCGCGCCGCGCAGCACGCCACTCATGCCGAACACGCCCGATTCGCCGGTATTCGGCGGAATGAACGCGCCGGCCGGATTTTGCGCAGTGACCCAGTGGCTCTTATCGACAAAGGCGATGCCGGCGATGATGAACGCGAGCACGATCAACACCTTGATGACGACGATAAAGCTGTTCACGCGCGCCGACTCGCGTATGCCGATAACGAGCAGCATCGTGATGAGTCCAACGATCACCATCGCGGGCACGTTGAGGATCGCGCCGACATGACTCCAGCCGTGACCGGGATCGTAAGCGAAGGGCGCTTTCGCAAGCTGTTCGGGTATGTCGATGCCGAGCGAATGCAGAAAGCTCACCACATAACCCGACCAGCCGATCGCGACCGTCGTCGCGCCGACGGCATATTCGAGTATCAGATCCCAGCCGATGAGCCACGCGATCAATTCGCCCATCGTCGCATAGGCGTAGGTGTAAGCACTGCCCGAGACGGGCACGGTGGAAGCCATCTCGGCATAACACAGGCCGGCGAGCGCACAAACGATCGCGCCCAGCACGAAGGAAAGGATGATCGCGGGACCGGCGTTGGTCGCGGCCGCGTGGCCGGTCAGCACGAAAATCCCCGCACCGATAATGCAACCGACGCCGAGCATCACGACATCGAGTGCGGTGAGCGAACGTTTCAGCGCGTGGCCGCCCGCTTCCTGAAGCACTTCGTCGCTTTCGGCCGCTTCGTTTTGCAGCGCAGCGACAGACTTTCTTTGCATGACGCTCACGATCGCCTCCTGTGCGGCGGCAGCGTGGCCGCGCCCCGTGGCGCGGCGAAGTCTGTCGCCCGTTCAAGTGCGGGATGATCTGCTTCGCTGCTGCTTCACACCTGCACATTCGTTCTGACGTATTGTCGTTTCGTGATAGCAGATTTTGTCGGGTTATTCGAGCGCGGCGTTTGCACGGATTGATTTCGAATATGCTTATTCGCGGCGTGCGGGGTAGCAGCAGGAAACATGCCGCGGCCCCTTGCTGCTTCGTTTTGCGTCGCGACGCAAGACCCCACGCTGGTCAAGGAAATACGCGAACTGCTCCAGTCACCGATGCATCGCGCACTATAATCAGTTTCTAATTTGCGATTTTCAACCCGGAAACCGTTCTTTCAGCACGCGGAACGTTCACCGGACTTTCCTCACGTGGAGATTTGATATGGCTATACGCATTGGTGATGAAGCTCCCGATTTCACGGCAGAGACGACCGAGGGCACGATTCGCTTTCACGAGTGGATCGGCGACAAGTGGGTGATCCTGTTCTCGCATCCGAAGGACTTCACGCCTGTCTGCACGACCGAGCTCGGTTACATGGCCAAGCTCAAGCCCGAGTTCGACAAGCGCGGCACGAAGGTGATCGGCCTCTCGATCGATCCGGTGACGAATCACTCGCAGTGGGCGAAGGATATCGAGGAAACGCAGGGCACGGCGGTCAACTATCCGATGATCGGCGACGCGGATCTCAACGTCGCGAAGCTCTACGACATGATCCACCCGAACGCGAGCGGCGCGAATCCGCGCACGGCGAACGACAACGCGACGATTCGCGCGGTGTTCATCGTCGGCCCGGACAAGAAGGTGAAGGCCACGTTCACGTATCCGATGAGCGCGGGCCGTAACTTCGACGAAGTGCTGCGTCTGCTCGATGCGTTGCAACTGAACGCGAAGCACACGGTCGCGACGCCGGTGAACTGGAAACCGGGCGACGACGTGATCATTCCGACGTCCGTGTCGGATGAGGACGCGAAGAAGAAGTATCCGGAAGGCTTCAAGACGCTGAAGCCTTATCTGCGCACGGTGGCGCAGCCGAAGTAACGCACGGACGTTGCTTTGAGCGTGGAAGCGCCGGTCTCGCGCAATGCGAACCGGCGCTTTTTATTTCGGCTCAGTTAGGACCTGTGCGACGCTCGGGCGATGTCTCGACTTCGCCGGGCCGGCGCAACATCTTGTCCACTTCGCCCGCGTGCATCTCCTCGACATGGATCATCTGCCGCGCATATTCCTCCAGCGCGACGGAGCGATCTTCGACCACCTTCAGCAAATCGCGATAAAGATCGAGCGCGACGTTTTCCGCCTGCAGCGATTCGCGCAGGATCGTTGCGATGTCGAAAGTGTGATTGTCGAGCAGCGGGCCTATTTGAAGCGACGGATACGCCCCGAGCGTGGTGATCCATTCGCCGGCCTGATGCGCGTGCAGAAGGGATTCATCGGCCTGTGCGCGCAGCCACGACACGATGGGAATGCGTCCGAAACCGAAGACGAGAAACGAATAGTGCGTGTAACGCACGACGCCCGCCAGTTCGGATTCGAGAATCTTGTTCAGGACGCCGACGACCTTTTCCTTTTCGATCTCTGCCATTCTTGCCTCCGTTTTTTCAACGCCAGGCGCTCCGTGAGCCGGAGAGGCCATGACTCCACGCATGCGCAGGCATGACTCATTGTAGTCACGCGAGCGGCGCATGCGAGGCGAAACTGCGGCGTCGGAGCGTGCAAGATCCGCTCCCGGAGGACCATGGAGGCGATGCAGGCGGCCTCGCGGCCGCGCGCCGGACTCATGGCGGCGAACCCGCGTTCAGGCGATTTCCTCGATCCAGAGCGAGGCCGTGCGCGTGAGCACTTGCGACATGGCCGTCCGTGCGCCGTTGCCGTCGGCGGTTTCGATCGCGCGCACGAGCCGGCCGTAATCGCCGAGTTGCGAATCGGGCACGCGGGGCAGCGCATGCGGTTGCGCCCGTAATGCGGCCTTCATGGTGCGAATGCCCACGCGCACGACGCTGCCCATCTGCCGCAATACTTCGTCGCCGCTTGCATCCACGATGGCGGCCTGCAGCGCCTCTTCGGCAGCGGATTGCAAAGGCTCGGACGGACTTGCATGCAGGAGCCGCTGATAAGCCGCGTTGATGGCGATGCGCTGATGGCGGTTCGCTTGCGTCGCGGCGAGCGCGGCCGCCGGCGGATCGACGAGCGCGCGGAACTCCATCAGCCTGCGGAAGCAGTCGGGGTCGTGCAGCGCGCGCATGCGCCACTCGGCGACCTCGGGGTCCATGATGAGCCACTCGCGCGCGGGCTTGATGCGCGTGCCCGTCTTGGGCCGGACGTCGAGCATGCGGCGCGAGATGAGTATGCTCAGCGCCTCGCGCATGATGGTCCGGCTCACGCCGTGCTTCTTCGAAAGAATGACCTGTGGCGGAAGCACGTTGTCCTGGTATTCGCCGCTCACGATGCCCGCGACGAGTTGATTCACCACGCGCTTGACGAGCGATGCTTCATATCCATGATTCATGTTTTTGTTCTCGTGATAACGCCCACGCTTGTGGCTTCTCGCTACTCGTCGCCGAGTGGCAAGGCCAGCGCCTGTCTAAGTTCACAGCGCCTCGGTGCGCCGCGCGGCCGAATACTCGCGCGAAGCGCTTCCCCCCCGGCACGCCATGTATTTGGTCCCCGGATTCAGCTACCCGATGCGGCCTTGGCCGCTCACCCCGCAGCGGTCGGCATTGTTTGGACAGCATCGTCGATCCGCTGAAGGAAGCGTATTGTGCGTGGCCTCTTTTAACAATATGGTGCGCCGCGAATTCGACTGACTATCGTGCGTCCGACCACAAAATCTCGCGGGCACGGAGCGAGGCGTGAATCCGTGCGAAGTCCGCAAGCGTTTGCGCAACATCTGTCATGCGAAGGGCCGGCGGTATCGCTGTGTTACCTTTGCGAGCCATAGCAACGCAACATCGCAACACAACATCGCAACGAGGAGAAGCGAAACATGAAAGTCGCCGTCATGGGTGCGGGCGCGGTCGGTTGTTACTACGGCGGCATGCTTGCGCGCGCGGGTCACGAGGTCGTGCTGATCGCACGGCCGCAGCATGTCGAGGCGATTCAACGCGACGGCTTGCGGCTCGACACGCAGCATTTCGACGAGCGAGTGCGCGTGGCCGCGAGCACGGATGCGAGCGCGGTGAAGGGCGCGCAACTCGTGCTCTTTTGCGTGAAGTCCACCGACACCGACAGCGCGGCGAAGGCCCTCGCGCCCTGGCTCGAACGCGATGCACTCCTGCTCTCGCTGCAAAACGGCGTGGAAAACGCCGAGCGGCTGCGCGAACTGTTGCCGCAAGAAGCGGCGGCCGCGGTCGTGTACGTCGCGACCGAGATGGCGGGCCCCGGGCACGTTAAGCACAACGGGCGCGGCGAACTCGTGATCGAGCCATCGACTAAGAGCGAGGACATCGCGCGTGCGTTCGTCGCGGCGGGCGTGCCGACCGAAATCTCCGACAACGTGCGCGGCGCGCTATGGGCGAAGCTCGTGCTGAATTGCGCTTACAACGCGCTGTCCGCGATCACGCAGTTGCCTTATGGAAAGCTCGTGCAGGGCGAGGGCATCACGCGGACGATGCGCGATGTCGTCGATGAATGCCTCGCGGTCGCGAAGGCCGACAACGTGACGATTCCCGGCGATGTCGATGCGGCCGTGCGCCGTATCGCCGAGACGATGCAGAATCAATACTCGTCGACGGCGCAGGATCTCGCGCGCGGCAAGACGAGCGAAATCGATCATCTGAACGGGTTGATCGTGCGGCGTGGCGAAGCGCTCGGCGTGCCGACGCCGGCGAATCGCGTGCTGCATGCGCTCGTCAAGGCAATCGAGAGTAAGGCTTCGTAGGCGCGATGGAAGGTGAACGAGATCGCGGGCGGGCACGGCCGATGCTGAATTGAAGCACGCACAGAAAACACCGTGCGCAGCCCAACATACCGGAGATTCACCATGAAATCGTTCGTCAAGGCCGTGGCCGTCGCCGCTCTAGTGGTGGCGCCGGCGCTGTCATTCGCGCAAACCGATTCGTCGCTCACACGTGATCAGGTGAAGCAGGATTTGAGGCAGGTCGAAGCCGCGGGCTATGATCCGTCGCGCTCGGACCAGACTTCGTATCCCTCGGATATCCAGGCTGCCGAGACCCGCGCATCGCGTCAGGGCAATGCCTCTAACGCCGATGTGAACGCTTACGGTGGCGCGGTCAGCGGCAGGTCGGCTGCGGGCATGCGCGCAATGCCGCCGATGGACAACGACGGCACGAAGCCCGTTTATTTCGGCCGTTGATGTTCGTTGATGTTGTTTGGGCCGGGTTCTGCGTGTTTCGCGCAACGGCGTTACCATCGGTTCTTCCGTTCGCCCTGGCGCGTTCGTTCGCAGGAAGACACTCATGGATAAAGTCGTCAAGATTCCCGGCCCCGATCATCCGATCACAATCGAGCGCAGTCCGTCGCGCGTGGTCGTCAAAGTGGGCGCACGCGTAATTGTCGATACGACGGCGGCGCTTTCGTTGCGCGAGGCATCGTATCCCGAGGTGCTATATGTGCCGTGCAAGGACGTGGACATGTCGCAACTCGAACGCACGTCGCACATGACATACTGCCCTTACAAAGGCGAATGCAGCTATTACAGCATCCCGTCCGGTGGACAAAAGTCGGCCAACGCAGTGTGGTCTTACGAGTCTCCTTACGAAGCCGTTGCGTCGATAAAAGATCATCTGGCGTTCTATCGCGATCGCGTGGATTCGTTCGAAACCCGCGACGCATAGTTCTCAATCGAGAAACGATTTGGCGCGGTGCTTCAGCATCGCGCTGAAATCGTCGAGCCAGCCGAGCGAAAGACGCCAGCTCTGCCAGTAAAGATCGACGTCGAGGCGCGACCCGGACGATACTTCCACGAGTTCGCCGCTTTCGAGCTGCCGCGCGATGAGCCGTTGCGGACACATTCCCCACGCAAGCCCCGACGTGCACGCGCGCACGAAACCCTCGCCATGCGGTACGACGTGCGCGGGCGGCTCGATTTCCGCGCGGCTCACGCGCTTGATAAAGCGCTTCTGCAATTCATCTTTCTCGTTGAAATTGACGCAGGGCGCGCGGCGCAGTGCCTCGCGTGTGAGGCCGTCGGCGAAATGACGCGCGAAGTATGCAGGCGAACATACTGCGCGATAACGCATGCGTCCGAGCTTCATCGAACGCCAGCCCGGAACGGGGTCGGCTTGCGTGGTGATCGCGCCTTGCACATCGCCTTCGCGAATGCGTTGCGCAGTGTGATCCTGATCGTCCACGACGACATCGAGCAGCAGTTCGCGTTCGATGCAGAAGTCCGCCGCGGCGTCGATGAACCAGGTGCTCATGCTGTCGTCGTTCACCGCAATGCGAAGCTTTGCGCGCCGCTCGCTCGGCATGCCCGGCAACGTCGGCATGCGCCCGCCGAGTTCTGCTTCAAGCAACTGGACGCGTTCGGTGTGACGACACAACAGCGCGCCGGATGCGGTCGCCTCGCATGGCTGACCGCTCTTGACGAGCAGGCTGCCCACGCGCTCTTCCAGAAGCTTTACCTGCGCGTGCTCGACGGATTCTTCGCGCGTCATGCGGATCGCTTCGAGTGGCATCGTCCGCGCGCGGGCACCATCGGCTTCGTGCGACTGAAGCGCGAAAGCGCCGCGCAGTTCTGCGCCGAACTTCTCGAACGCACGGGCGTGCTGCTGCTGCCCTCGACGCTCATCGATCATGGCGACGCGCACGTTCGCCTCGGTTTCGGCAGGCGCAACATGCCCGAAGTGCTCGCGATCCTCGATGCCTATTTGGCGGCGACCGTCACAAGCACCGCATCCTGACGATACGCATCCGGATACATCTGCTTCAAGTTCGCCACTTTCGGCAGATCGTTGACGGCGATATACGGGCTTTCCGGATGCTCCGTCAGATAATTCTGGTGATAACCCTCGGCCGGATAGAAGCCCTTGTAGTCCTCGATCTTCGTGACGATCTTGCCGCCGTACACGTGCGCCTTGTCGAGCTGCGCGATATACGTATTGACGATATCGCGCTGCGCCGGGTTCGTCGGGAATACCGCCGAACGGTATTGCGTGCCGTGATCGGGGCCCTGATAGTTCAGCTCGGTCGGATTGTGCGCGACGGAGAAAAAGATCTGCAGGAGCTTGCCATACGAAACCTGTGCCGGATCATAAGTGATCCGAACCGATTCGGCATGGCCGGTATCGCCTTCGCTCACGCGATCGTATTGCGCGGTGTTTGCCGCGCCGCCCGCATAGCCCGACATCACTTCTTTCACGCCGCGCACGTGCTGAAACACGCCTTGCACGCCCCAGAAGCAGCCGCCCGCGAACACGGCCGTTTCCGTATGCATGGCCCCCGCGCTTTCGTCGTGCGCGGGCGGCGGAATCTTCACGGTGTCCTCGCTCGAATGCGCGGCGCGCTGCAGTGCGAACGCGCCCGCGAACAGCACGGCCACGCTCGCCGCCTTGAATGTCATGCTTTTGGTCTTGAACATGTCTGCTCCTCAAGATGTCTCGTTCAACCGAACGTGAAGGCGTACGCTTCGACGCCCGGGTCGAGAAATTCGATCGTGAACGTGCGATCCGCGACCGAACCCGTTTGCCGCACGAGTTGATAAAGGCGCTGTTCGGTCACGGTTCCACTTCCATCTGCCTGAATGTCACTGCCATGCGATGCGCCCGGCGCCGCGCCGTCGATGCTCACGCGAAAGCGCACCGGCTTGCCGTCCTTCGACGGCCCGAGCACGAGATGCAAATCGCGTGCATGAAAGCGATACACGATGCGGCCCGTCGCGCCTTCGAGCGTTGCGTGCTCCGCGCCGACCTTCCACGCGCCCGCGAGCGCCCAGTCGTTGACATCGAGCGCTTTGGGCGCGGCGTAGTCGTGAATCCGGTCCTGCGTTTCGCCGCCGGGCGACATGAACTGCTCCGCGCGCTCGTAGCCGATATACGTTTCAGGCGAGCGCATGTCCGCATTGTCGGCCTGCATCAGCGCGCCCTGGCCCATATCATCGCTCTTGTTCTTCGCGGTCATCGCCATGGCCGGCGCCGCGCCGTGACCCGCTTCGGCGAGCAGTTCCTGGATCACCTGCTCGGAATGCGCATAGTCGCCTTCGCCGAAATGGTGATAGCGGATGTCGCCCTTCGCGTCGATGAAATAATGCGCCGGCCAGTACTGGTTGTTCAGCGCGCGCCAGATCGCATAGTTGTTGTCGACGGCAACGGGATAGTCGATACCGAGATCATGAACGGCCTTCTTCACGTTGTCGACGTTGCGCTCGAATGCGAACTCCGGCGCGTGCACACCGATCACGACGAGCCCCTGATCGCGATACTTCTGCGCCCAGGTCTTCAGATACGGCAGCGTGCGCAGGCAGTTGATGCACGAGTACGTCCATACATCGACGAGCACGACCTTGCCGCGCAATGCTTCCTTCGTGAGCGGCGGCGAGTTGATCCACTGCACCGCGCCGTCGAGCGCCGGCAGCGTGCCTTCCACGGGCAGCGGCGCGGGGGCCGGCGTCTTCGGCGGCTCGGTGCTCGCGCGCATCATCGCGGCGCCATTGTTGCCGGTGTTCGCGGACATCATCATCGCGCCATTGTTCTTGTTCGAGAGCTTGTCGACTAGCTGCTGTTCGATGCCCGCGGTCGCGACCGTCGACACGCGAGCGAGCACGCCGGTGTCCAGCCCGAGCGCGATCGCGACGACGCCGAGCAGCATGGCCGCGCCGATGCCGCGCCGCACCCATTCGCCCGCGCCGAGTGAGCGCTTCATCGCGCCGAACACGCGTCCGCCGATCAGCAAGGCGACCGCGAGCGACGTCGCCGCGCCGGCTGCATAGGCGATCAGCAGCAGCGTAGTGCCGACGCTCGCGCCGTTGAGCGCCGCGCCCGTCAATACGAGGCCGAGAATCGGGCCGGCGCACGGCGCCCACAGCAGACCCGTCGCGATGCCCAGCACGAACGATCCGCCGAAGCTCGGCTTGCCATCGTCGCGTTGCGCGAACGCGGTGAGACGATTGCCCGCGCTGACGAGCGGATGCATCACGCGTTCCGCAAGACTTGGCAGAAGCAGCGTGAGGCCGAACACCGCGAGCAGCACGATGGCGGCCCAGCGGCCGTATTGATTGGCCTGCGTGACCCAGCCGCCGCCGACGGCCGCGAGCGTCGCGACCGCGGCGAAGGTCAGGCCCATGCCCGCGAGCAAGGGCAGGCCGCTTTTCACGAACGGCTGATCCGCGCGCGAGAACACGAAGGGAAGCACGGGCAGGATGCACGGACTGAGAATCGTCAGCGCGCCGCCGAGATAGGCAAGAACGATGAGCAGCATGATGGTGTCGGGTCGAAGTTGATCGGAGTGAGAGCGCGCTTCAGGCCGCGCCCGGCGTGAAATTCATCGCGACGCCGTTCATGCAGTAGCGCAGGCCCGTGGGCTTGGGACCGTCGTCGAAGACGTGGCCCAGATGACCGCCGCAGCGACGGCAATGCACTTCGGTGCGCTCGACGCCGAACGAGCCGTCGATACGCGTCGCGACCGCATGATCGAGCGGTGCCCAGAAGCTCGGCCAGCCGGTGTGACTGTCGAACTTGGTGCGCGACGAGAACACCGCCAGCCTGCAGCCCGCGCAACTGAAGGCGCCTGCGCGATGCTCGTCGTTCAGCGGGCTCGTATAAGGGCGTTCGGTGCCTTCCCGGCGCAACACGTCGAATTGCACGGGATTCAGCAGACGACGCCATTCATCGTCGCTATGAACGATTTCGAAGTGCTCCTGAGATGGCGCTTGCGGCGCCGAACCGGCCGCGAGCGCGCGCAGGCGTCCGCTTAGGGCGAAGGCGGCGGCGGCCGCGGTGCCTGTCAGGAGAAAGCGGCGGCGGGTTTGCATGATGCGCTCCTCGTGTTCGAGTGGTGTAGCGGCATCGTAGTCGCGCGCGCATCCCCGAGTCCTCACCGAAAGTTAAATTAAATGTGATACTTGGCCGCGCACTTTTCTGCACAATGGCACAGACGCTCGTCATTGTTATGCGGATTGGGCGCGCGTGTTTTCCCTTGTGCCGATTACCTTCGCTCATGGATCATCCGAAACGCATTCTTATCGTCGAAGACGACATGCACATCGCCGATGTGCTGAGCCTCAATCTGCGCGACGAGCGCTACGAAGTCGTGCACAGCGCCGATGGCGCCGAAGGGCTGCGCCTGCTCGAACAAGGCGGCTGGGATGCGCTGATTCTCGATCTCATGTTGCCCGGCGTCGACGGCCTCGAAATCTGCCGGCGCGCGCGTGCGATGACGCGCTATACGCCGATCATCATCACGAGTGCGCGCTCCAGTGAGGTGCATCGCATACTCGGGCTCGAACTCGGGGCGGACGACTACCTCGCGAAGCCGTTCTCCGTGCTGGAACTGGTCGCGCGCGTGAAGGCGTTGCTGCGCCGCGTCGATGCCGTCGCGAAGGACTCGCGGCTCGAAACGGGGCGTATCGAAGTGGCCGGCATCGCGATCGATCCGCTCGCGCGCGAAGCATGGGTCGATGGCGCGCGCATCGAACTCACGCCGCGCGAATTCGATCTGCTGTATCACTTCGCGCGTCATCCGGGCAAAGTGTTCTCGCGCATGGATCTGCTCAATGCCGTGTGGGGTTATCGGCACGAAGGTTATGAGCACACGGTGAATACGCATATCAACCGGTTGCGCGCGAAAGTAGAGAAAGATGCGGCCGATCCGAAGCGCATTCTTACGGTATGGGGCCACGGCTACAAGCTCGCGTTGCAATCGGCCGACGGAAAGGACGGCGCGCCGTGAAGCTCACGCTGTCACAACGTCTTTTCGCGGTGTTCTGCGTGCTGCTGCTCGCGTGCTGCGGTGCATCGGCGTGGCTGCAGATCCGCGCGAGCGATCTGCGCGAGAAAGAAGTCATTCAAAGTCTTTCGCGCGGGCTCGCGACGCATATCGCGCATGACGGCGCGCTCGCCGATGCAGCCGATATAAATGCGCCCGCCGTGCGCCGGCTCTTCAGCCAGTTGATGGTCGTGAACCCGAGCGTCGAAGTCTATCTGCTCGATAACACGGGACGCGTGCGTGCCGACGATGCGCCGCCTGGCCACCTCAAGCGCGATCATGTCGATCTCGCGCCGGTGCGCCAGTTCCTCGACGGTGCCGCGTTGCCGATTCTCGGCGACGATCCGCGCAGCGCCGACAAGCGCAAGGTCTTCAGCGCCGCGCCGCTCGCCGCGCCGGGCAAGCCGCCGTTCGGCTATGTCTATGTCGTGCTGCTCGGCGAGGAGCACGATGCACTGGCCGCGAAGGCATCGGCGAGCGCGGTGTTGCGCACCACACTCGCGTCGATGGGCCTCGTCACATTGCTCGGACTCGTCGCGGGCGTGGTCGCGTTCGGGCTCGTCACGCGGCCGCTGCGCCGGCTTACTGAAGCAATGCGCAAGTTCGACGCGCGCGGCGTGCCCGCGCCACCGCCGGCGCTCGCCCGAATCGATTCCCCCGATGCCCGGGCGAACGAACGCGACGAGATTATCGTGCTCGAAAGCGCGTTCGCGCAGATGGCGGAGCGCATCGGCGAGCAATGGCGCGCGCTGGGTCAGCAGGATCGCGAGCGTCGCGAGATGGTCGCGAATATCTCGCACGATCTGCGCACGCCGTTGTCGTCGCTGCATGGTTATCTGGAGACGCTGTCGCTCAAGTCCGACACGCTGCCCGATATCGATCGGCGTCGCTATCTGTCGATCGCGCTCACGCAGAGCGCGAAGGTGGGTCATCTCGCGCAGTCCTTGTTCGAACTGGCGAAGCTCGAACATGGCATGGTCGCGCCCGAAGCCGAGCCGTTCTCACTCGCCGATCTGGTGCAGGACGTATTCGAAAAGTTCGAACTGTCCGCGCAATCGCGCGGCGTGCGCCTGAATGCGCAGATCGCGCCGCGCTTGCCGAGCGTCGTGGCGGACCTGGGCATGATCGAGCGCGTGCTCACGAATCTGCTCGACAACGCGATTCGTCACACGCCTGCGCAAGGCACGGTGGACGTGACGCTCGCGCTAGCTCGCGAGATGCCCGATCGTGTCGAAGTCACGATCAGCGACACCGGCGCGGGCATACCGCCCGCAATTCGGGACGCGCTCTTCATGCGTCCGTTCGCATCGGGCGGCGCGCATCGCGGAGGGCTCGGTTTGCTTATCGTGCAACGCATGCTGCAATTGCACGGCAGCCAGATTCGCCTGATCGATTCGCAGACCACGGGCACCACGTTTCGTTTCGACTTGCCCGCCGCCGTTGCGCAGACCGGCAACGGCGCACCGCATGCGCGCGGATGGCGTAATTAAAAAAAAGCCCGGCATTGCTGCCGGGCTGAATGGGATGGTCGTCGCCTGCGCCTGATCGCGCTGTTGGGTTGCGCGTGCGGCGTTGCCCGGTCAGACCATCCGCGTGGACGTTCGAGAGAAAGCCGATACGAGATAACGCAGCGAACTGCAAGGAACCGGCATCGAGCCGCTATCTTGCCTTCGTCTTATGACGTTTTAGTCTCTCAGGCTTAAACCAGTCTTAAGGGCTGCGCCGGGATGCGAGGCGCGCGCGCGAACGAAGCAGGGCGCTCGAACTTGCGTGCAATCCGCTTAACGCGTTGGCTTAAAGCGCATTAACTGGTTTGTATAGCACTTGCGTCTCGCGGCATTGCGATTTAGCGTCCCGCAAAACAGCCAGCAACGATGAAGAAATGCGCCGGAAGACGGCCGCGTGAAAGCGCGAAGCGTTCTTCCATGTGGAAAACTTTCCTTGGATTCTTGCAATATGTTTGCTAGCATGTAATCGAGTCGCAGCCGCCGCGCGAAGTTTCGGTCAAAAATTACGGTGCTGTGACGTGGCAATCAATAAGCCCCTTCGAAGTCGAAATTAAGCGAAGCGCACACAAGCCTCGCTTCGCGCTGCATCGCTTGCTCATATGGTTTCGCAAATTCACTACTGCACCCGGCAGCAGTGCGGATTGGTGCGCAGTGTCGCGGTTTTATCGTGAAAGATCCATTGAGCATAGATGTTTATCGCATTTCGTATTCTTCGTTATCGGCGCTCTTTCTTTCAGAGCATGAAATAGAAGTGTGTGGTTCTTTAAAACATGCTTAGTTGAATCTTCGTAGAACGTTTTCTTTAACGTGGCTGCATCACGTTGCACTTTTATAGCGATGGGCGCAAAGCGACGTGGCGCAATGGCGTGCGTCGCGCATATTCCTGGCGTGGCAGGTGATTGCAGGAAACGGGGCGCCGTCTTCGTTATTCGAATGACGGTGAAATGTCAAACTCATACGATCCGCGCAACCATGCGGGAGGAAAACGTGGAAACGGAACTCAGTCAACGGCTCGCGAAAGTGTTATGGCGGTGCGCATCGCACGGACAGGTGCTGCCCTATCAGCGCTTTCATGCGCTATGCGACAAGGCAGTGCCGCTGCCCCAGCGTTATGCCGCCCTCGAATCCGCGATCAAGACACTCGGGGACCTGGGCGACATCGACTACGGGGTGCTCATGGCGCTCGACAGCGGTTTGCCCGGCGCCGAATTTTTCCAGCGTTATCTGCGTCATCGACATGGTGAATACGTGACGCAGATGGGCGATCCGAAATATCAACGACAGACGCTTGCACGCAAGCGCACGCTCGTCGCGCGCGAACGCGATCGCGTGTACGCCCATGCACGCATGATGGAGGAAGAGCGGGCGAAACAGGCGGCGTGATTCAGCCGCGCGGTTCGACTTCGGTTATGTCGTCGAGTCCGGCCTTCGCCAGCACCCAGTCACAGAAACATTTCACTTTTTCGACATTGCGTTCATTCACGCGATAGGAGAGAAAGTGGGTCTCCCTTTCGAGCGGCGCGAACGCACCCGCGCCCAACTCGACCAGATCGCCGCGCGCGAGTTCGCGCTCGGCGAGGCGCGTCGTTTCCAGCGCGACGCCCATGCCATCCACAGCCGCCGATATCGCGAGCGCCGCACGGTCGAACGAAGGGCGCGGCCCGCGCGGCATTTCGAGTCCGTTGAGCGCGAACCAGCCGGGCCATGTCACGCGGCTCAATTGCGAGTCGATCAGCGTCATCCTGCCGATCTGCACCGATGCCGGCACACCTTCCTGCAACAACGATGGCGAGCACATCGGGATGATGTGCTCCGTGCCTAGCGCGCGCGAGACGACGCCGGGGCGATCGTGCGCGTATCCATATGAAATGGCGACATCGACTTCGCGCGCGCGGGCGAGATCGGCGGGCTCCGCGTCCGACGACAGACGGATCGTCACGTTCGGATGTGCCTGCATGAATTCGGGCAGACGCGGCCCGAGCCATTTCACGGCGAAACTCGGCGCGCAGTGAACCGCGAGCACTTGCGCGAGCGGATCGAGCGTGACCTCGGCGCATGCGGCTTCGATAACATCGAACACACGTCCAATACTTTCGTGCAGGCGACGGCCTTCGGATGTCGTCTCCACGCGCCGGTTGCGTCGATGAAAAAGCGGCCTGCCAAAATACTGTTCCAGTTCCTTGACCTGGTGACTGATCGCGGATTGCGTGAGATGAAGCTCGCTTGCGGCAAGGGTGAAGCTCTCCAGACGCGCGGCCGCTTCGAAAGCGCGAAGGAGTACGAAGTTCGGAATACGCCTCATGGAAACACCTTATGCATGAGCGCCTGTCATGGTTCGATGAACAGGCATCGTTTGTCTTTCTCGTCTGGGATGGTGAACATGTGATCGATCAAGACGCACAACATAACCAGGAGACAGAGCATGAGTTCCCACAGTCCGGTTGCGTATCTGGCGGGCGATGAATCGTCCATGTATGCGAAGGTGACATGGCGTCTGCTGCCATTTCTCTTCGTGTGTTATCTCTGCGCGTATCTCGACCGTATCAACGTGAGCTTCGCGAAGCTGCAGATGCTCAGCGACCTGCGTTTCAGCGAAACCGTGTATGGAGCGGGCGCGGGCGTGTTCTTTATCGGCTATCTCCTGTTTGAAGTGCCGAGCAATCTCATCTTGCTGCGTGTGGGCGCGCGGCGCTGGATTGCGCGCATCATGGTGACATGGGGCGTGATCTCCGCAACGATGATGTTCGTCACCACGCCGACGAGTTTCTACGTCATGCGCTTCATGCTCGGCGTGGCCGAGGCGGGCTTCATCCCCGCGATTCTGCTCTATCTCACGTACTGGTTTCCCGCGTCGCGCAGAAGTAAAGTCACCGCGCTCTTCATGACGGGCATTCCGATGTCCGGCGTCGTCGGCGGTCCGCTGTCCGGCTGGATCATGACGCATATGGGCGGCGCTCACGGCATTGCGGGATGGCAATGGCTCTTCCTGCTCGAAGGCATTCCGACGGCGATCCTGGGCGTGATTGCATACTTCTATCTCGACGACAAGGTTGCCGATGCGAAGTGGCTCAGCGACTCGCAAAAGACCCTGCTCGAAGCCAATCTGCGCGACGAAAAGCCCGCGCATGCGCTGCATTCCGTGAAAGACGGATTGCTGCATCCGAAGGTTCTGCTGCTCTGCGTGACTTACTTCTTCTTCACGATGGGACTCTACGGCGTGAGCTTCTGGCTGCCGACGCTGGTGAAGGCGAGCGGCGTGACCGATCCGCTCGATATCGGCCTGCTCTCGGCGATTCCGTATGCCGCGGGCGCCATCGCGATGCTCGCGGTCGGTCATAGCTCGGACAAGCGCGGCGAGCGACGCTGGCATCTGGCGGGAGCGGGTTTGGTTGGCGCGATCGGCCTGTATCTCAGCGTGCTCTACGCGCACTCCACGTTCTTCGGCATGATTGGCCTCACGCTCGCGACGATGGGCGTCGTCACGACCATCTCGCAGTTCTGGGTCCTGCCGCCCGCGATTCTCAGCGGCGGCGCGGCGGCCGCGGGCCTCGCGCTCGCGAATTCCGTCGGTAGCATCTCGGGCGTCGTGAGCCCTTGGCTCATCGGCGTGATCCAGACGCATTCGGGCTCGACGGGCAACGGCGTGCTGGGCCTCGCGGTGAGTTGCGTGATCGGCAGCCTGCTCGTTTTCACGGTGCCCGCCGCGCTCGTGAACAACCGCCGTCGCAACGACTGACGAACGCGCATCGAGCGCAACGGCCACTCGAAAGAGAGGTCGTTGCCGTTGCTGCCAGCCGAAGCTCGAATCCGAGATCACGTGGCTTCCGATTGCCGTTCGCGTTGCTCGCTCAGCACGAGGCCGAGCCGTTCGACGAGGTTCTTGCGCGCGTTCGCCGTATGCAGATCGGTGAGCTCGGCGGCGCGCTGACCGTCGCGTTCGGCGATAGCCGCCGCTATCGCAGCGTGTTCGTCCCAGATCGATTTGCGTTGTCCCGATGCCTGCAGCACGGCACCCATCACGCGGCGCAGATGGACCCAGTGCATCTGCGCGCTCTCGGCGATCAGCGGATTGCCCGATGCCGTATAGATCGCGTTGTGGAAGGCCATGTCGGCATCGATCATCGCCTTGACGTCGTCGCTCTTCGAGGCACGCCTGCCGTTGGCGATGATCGCTTTGTCAATCTTCGCGCCACGTTGGGCGGCGAGACGTGCGGCGAGCGAATCCAGCGCGCCGCGAACCTCATAGAGGTGGCTGATCCACGCAGGATCGAGCGGGGTAACGAGCAAGCCGCGTCCGGGCGCATCGACGACGAGGCCGTCCTTCTTGAGAAGACGCAGCGCCTGCAAAACGGGCGAGCGCGAGACCGCGAGTTGCTCGGCGATTTCTTCCTGCGTAATGCGGGTGCCAGGGGCGAGCGAGCCGGAGCTGATGGCGTCGAGCAGCACCTTGTAGACCTCGTCCACGTAGTCGGTGCGGGCCTGGAGCTTGAGAAGTTTGGCGGGCATGATTTCGGCCGTAATTTCTGGATACAGAATACGGCAAGGGTACAGCGCACCGGCGCCACGCGTCAACGCACAGTCATTCGTGCCTGCTCACGTTCAGGTTTACCCATAGAGACAAGGCCATTACTCGACGTTAATCTTTGTATACAGAGTTCGGAGTTCAGAAGGCGGAATTCAGGTCTCAGGCGTCGATCCATTCAACCCCACTCGAAAGCAGGATTTCCCATGACCATCAAATCGGACAAGCTGGAAGGGCAAAAGAGCAGCGGTGGCGCAGCCACGACAGTCAAGAAGCTCGTGCCTTACGGGGGCTACTACGTGAACAAGGTGCCGGGACACGACCCGGAACTGACGGAAACGGGACCAGGCACGCCGATGGGTGAATACATGCGCGCCTTCTGGCATCCGGTCTGCATGTCGATCGAACTGACCGACACGCCGCGCTTTCTGAAGATCCTCAACGAAGAACTGGTGGCGTTTCGCGACGGCAGCGGGCGCGTGGGCGTGCTGCATGCGCATTGCGCGCATCGCGGCGCATCGCTCGAATACGGCGCGGTTCAGGAGCGCGGCATCATGTGCTGCTATCACGGCATGGTCTTCGACGTGGACGGCGCGTGCCTGCACGTGCCGTTTCCGAAGGGCGAAGAGCAAGAGGCCGAAAAGTACGCATGTTCCATTCGTCAGGGTGCGTATAAAGCGGTCGAGCGTCACGGCCTCGTATTCGCCTACATGGGACCGCCCGAAAACGAGCCGCCGTTTCCGGAATGGGAAGGCGACTACACCGTGATGCCGGGCGACGAACTCGTGCCCTACAGCAACTTCCAGCATTGCAACTGGTTGCAGGTACAGGACAACGCCGCCGATAACTTCCATCCGACCGCATTGCATGCCGCGAAGAATGTGGTGAAAGGGCAATTCCAGGGCACGACGTTCGATGAAGTCGGCGCAGCGTCGATGGAAGTCGCGCCGGACATGCATTTTCAGCCGGTTCAGCAAGGCCGAAGCCTCGCGTGCGCGGGTGCGCGCCGCGTGAATAAAGATCGCCTGTTCGTGCGCGTTCAGCATCAGGTGCTGCCGAATCTAAGCCTGCATGCCTATACATCGGAAGATGGTTCGAAGAAAAAGCTCTTTAGCCGCTTCCATATCATTCGCTGGACGGTTCCCGTCGACGACGAGAACAGCAAGATGATCGGCTGGCGCGTGATGGGACCCGGCATCGACACGCGCGGCATCGGCAAGAAAGAACTGGTGGGTTACGAGTCGATCGACTTTCTCGACGGTCAGGTCGCGATGCGTCGTCCCGAGCGCTTCGGCGACTACACGATAGAAGACATCGTGCCGATTCCGCCGAATCATCGCGAGCGCGCGAATTACAAGCAGGCGCAATACGCGCCCGGCGACTATGAGGCGATCATCAGCCAGCGGCCGATCGCGGTGCATTCGCTGGAAAATCCGACGAAATTCGACGCTGGCGTGTTCCTGTTCCGCAAGATGCTGCGCGACGCATTGCGCGGTTCGAATCCGGCCGCGTCGGCACATAACTTCGCGGAATGGTTTCGGGAGAACGCTGGCGCGCCGAATAGCTTCTGCGCGGGCAACGTGTTCGAGATTCCGGAAGGCGAAACTGTCGAGGAAGAAGTGGTGCGACGTCGCAAGGTGACGAAACAGATCGTCGCCATTCTCGCGCAAAGCGAAAAGCTGAAGGGCGATGCACGTGACGCATTCGTGCGCGAACGCTTCGAGGAACTCGAGCACGCGATGAAGCAATAAGGCGGCCGACGCGAGGGCGCATCGCGCTCTCGCGAGGCCGGATCATCGATTCGAGGAAATCGACCATGTCCACACAACCCATCTCGACCGAGGCGCAGAAGCAGACTTTGAATCTGCTCGTGCGTCAGGTCCGCTTCGAAGGCCGGGGCATCAATTCATACGAACTCGTCGATCCCGACGGTGCGCCATTGCCGCCTTTCACGGCGGGCGCGCATATCGACATTTATCTCGCGGGCGGCGTCGTGCGGCAGTATTCGATCAGCAATGCGCCGCGCGAGCGACACCGCTATGTGATAGCCGTATTGCGCGATGAGCGCGGGCGCGGTGGCTCGAAGGCGCTTCACGAGCAATTGCGCGTGCAGGACATCGTGCGCGTAAGCCGGCCGCGCAATAACTTTCATCTCGTCGACGGCGCGCGCCGCGTGTTGCTGATCGCGGGCGGCATCGGCGTCACGCCTTTGAAAGCGATGGCGCATGAACTCGACGACGCAGGCATCGATTACGAAATGCATTACTGCGCGAAAGATGCACGCAGCGCCGCGTTCGCCGACGAGTTCGAACACATGCTCGCAAGCGGACGTCTGCATTTTCATTTCGATGGCGGCGACCCTTCTGCGGGTCTCGATATCCGTGACTTGCTGAACGCGCCCGGTGAAGGCGAGCACGTCTATTACTGCGGTCCGGGCGGCTTCATGAACGCGTGCGCGGAAGCGGCGCGGCACTGGCCGACCGGCACGGTGCACTTCGAGCATTTCAAGGCGCCGGAGCGCAGCGCCGGCGAGCAGGCCGCCAACGATGCCAACGACAGCTTCATCGTGCGCATCGCGAGCACGGGACAGGAAATCGAAGTCACGAAGGAAGAGAGCATCGCCGATGCGCTGGCGGGAGCGGGCGTGACGATGGAAACATCGTGCTGCGCGGGCCTGTGCGGTACGTGCAAGGTGCGCTATCTGGAAGGCGAGGTCGAGCACAACGACTGCATCATGAGCGACGAAGAAAAGGCTCAATATCTGACCGCATGCGTCTCGCGTGCGACGAGCAAGCTACTTGTACTGGATCTCTGATTCGGGAATCGATCTTCCTTATTTGCATATAGGCAGGCGAGGCAACTCGTCTGTCTGATTTCTTTCAAGCCTTCCATGAAGAAATGAGCGGTGGATAACACAGGCTATGCGTTATGCGCCAATAGATAGCTCGTTAGCACCTATTCGCCCGTGCGAGCCGTGTTACGAAGAGGACGCTTAATATAATCGTCTCAATGCCTCGCGATCCCGTATTCGACGGGACGTTGACGGCCAGGCATCGCAAGACGAGACTAAAAGTTATCGGTCCTTGCGCGCCAAAGAGAGGACGAGATCGAAATGAGACCGGTTGTATTCGGGAACCGCTTCGGATGGCTGCACCCGGGAAGCGGCACGCGCGGCGTGGTGCTCTGCAACACGTATGGGCATGAATACGTGTGGACTTACGGCGGCATGCGCCATCTCGCCGATGCGTTGTCTGCGCGCGGCATCTGGGTGCTGCGTTTCGACTATCGAGGCACGGGTGATTCGGCCGGCGCCGATCTCGCACCCGATCAATTCGAATCATCTGTCGACGACGTCGGTGCGGCTATCGACTGGCTCAAGACATCGACAGGCATAGAGCATGTCACGTTATGCGGCTTTAGAGTGGGCGCCGCGTTCGCACTCGCGGCGGCACTGCGCCAACCTGTGGACGAGCTCGTATTGCTCGCGCCCGTTGCAAGCGGCCGCGTGTATCTGCGTGAGCTCGGCATCGTGCGCAAGACATGGCTCGAACTGCTTGCACCGCCTTTGCGCGAGAAGCAGCAAGACGATGCGCGGCTCAATGTACTGGGCCAGGTTTATAGCGATGAATTCAAGGAATCGCTGCGGGCGATCGATCTCGTTGCAAGCGTGAAAGGTGCTTCAACTGTGCCCGCACGCCGCGCATTGATCATGAACGTGAAGGCGGGTGGCACGGATCCATTGTGCGACGCACTCGTCGAGAAGGGCGTTGAAGGAGAGACGCGTCCGTTTGAAGATCTGACAGGCTTCCTTCAGGAAACCGCGTTCAACGCAGTGCCGCGCGCCGCGTTCGCCGCGGTCGTGGAGTGGATTGCGGGCAGCGCTTCATCGACTCCGAAAGCCGCATCCACATGCGATGTCGATGACTGGTCCGCGTTAAAGATCCACACGCCCGAAGCGACCGAACTTCCGGTATGCATCGGCGACGAAAAGCTTTTCGGCATTCTATGCGAGCCGCGCACGGGCGCTGCCCGAGGTCCGGTGTTCCTGATCGCGAATACGTCGGCGAGCGCGCGCGTCGGCGACAGCAGGTTATCAGTACGCATTGCACGCGAGCTTGCGCGGCGCGGCATCGCATCGCTGCGTTTCGATGCACGCGGCCGAGGCGACAGTCCGGCGGCACCGGGCGAAGTGCAATCCGATACGGCGTTCGGCCGCATCTATAACCAGATCGCAACCGATGACACCGCAGCCGCCGCACGCTGGCTCGCGCGACAGGGCTATAAGTCGATCTTCGCATTCGGCGTCTGCTCGGGCGCATATCATGCGCTGAAGGCGGCGGTCGCCGAGCACGCGATCAATGGCGTCATCACGGTGAATCTGCCGACATTCAAAAGGCCGGCCGACGTCGCGCCCGATGGCTTGCGTCAATCGACGCGCAATTCCATGGCAGGTTATGCGTTTTCGATGCTCGATCCGCAGAAATGGAAAGCTATTCTGCGCGGCGAAAAGCAGTTGATGCGTGTATTGCGTTTCGTGCTCGGTTATATGGCGACGCGTGCGCGTTCACGTATCGTCGATGTATTGAGGCTCGATCGCCTGAGCGGAATGCCGCCCGAACTGGCGACGGAGCCCGGGCCGATCATTCGCGCGCTCGATGCCAAAGGCGTGAAGACGGTGCTCGTCTACGGCGCATACGATGCGGGCATGGATCTGATCGCCGCGCATTTCGGCAAGCAGGGCGCGCGTCTGTCGCGCTATCCATCCGTGCGAATGGCAATCTTTTCCGACCTCGATCACGCGCTCTTCATGACGACCGGTTCGGCACACGTGGTCGCGCTGTGCGAACGCATCGCGAAGGAAACCACTTCGCGCGTTGCCGATCCGGTCTTTCCAGGCAGAGAACCTGTCGTGTCGTGATCGAAGTGAGTGCGCTTCGCCCCGTCGCTCATGCGTCAGCACGCTCGCCGTGTCTTGAGTATCCTTCGATATTGGAACGCGCCCCATGCGGGGCGGTGTCCCATCGCGAATCCATGTCAGCGGACTTTCTCCGGCGCTTTCGCGCTGCGAGAGCCGCTCAACACAATGCACAGGAGTCTGACGATGTCGATTGAAAAGGTTCTATACCGTGCGCATGCTCATGTCACGGGCGGCCGCGACGGCCGCGCCACCGTGCCGGAAAGCAATCTGGATCTAAGGCTGACAACCCCGAAAGAACTTGGAGGCGGCGGCGGAGATGGCACCAATCCCGAGCAACTCTTCGCCGCAGGTTATAGCGCATGCTTCATTGGCGCGATCAAGTTCGTGGCCGCTCGCGACAAGATCACGCTGCCGAAAGATGTCGCAGTCGACGGCAGCGTGGGCATTGGTCAAATCCCGAACGGTTTCGGCATCGAAGTCGAATTGAAGATCTCGCTGCCGGGCATGGATCGCAGCGAGGCACAGGCGCTGGTCGACAAAGCGCATATCGTGTGTCCGTATTCGAATGCAACGCGCAATAACATCGACGTCAAATTGACGCTCGCATAAGCGTGTCGAACATTCGAGCGTTCCCTTCTTATGGGCGCTCGAATGTCGCTCACCACGTTTCGCGCATCACTATAAGGCGCGCTTCGGTCATGTCCTGGATTGCATAGCGAATGCCTTCGCGGCCTATTTCCGAATCCTTCACGCCGCCGTAAGGCATGTTGTCGACGCACGCGCTGACGAGCACCGACCGTGTAATGGGATAGCATGCCAGCGGAATCGAACGAGGCGTGAAACCACGCTTTTTATGTCCGACATGTGGAGGAAACGATGCTGACATCTGGAATCGATCACGTAGGTCTCACCGTGCGCAATCTCGACGCAACACGGGACTTCTTCGTTCAATGTCTCGGCTGGCAGATCGTGGGCGAGCGCTCCGAGTATCCGGCCGTGTTCGTATCGGACGGAAAGCTGCTGGTTACGTTATGGCAGGTAAAGGACGAATCGGCGCCAATAGCATTCGACCGGCGCAAGAATATCGGGCTTCATCATCTCGCCTTTCGCGCAGCGGATGAAGCCGCACTCGCGACGATTCTCGAGCGGGTGTCGACATGGCCCGGGGTGACGGTGGAATTCGTGCCGGAACTGCTAGGCACCGGTCCGAAACGCCATATGATGATTTATGAGCCGGGTGGCATACGGATCGAATTCGATTTCGATCCGCGCATTTAGATTGAAACGGAACCGCAAAAAGAATGGCGGAGTCGTGAACGAACTCCGCCATATGTAGATTCATTGTCAGGCGATCAGAAACGGTGTCCGGTCTTCGACGGATATGAGCCATGCAGGTGCGCGGCCGCGACCGCTCCACGTTGCACCGCTTACCGGATCGCGATAAAGCGCGGGTTGAGGACCGCGCGGTTGTCCCTTTCCTTTGCGCTTGACCGCGGCGCGCGTCTTTTCTTTAGCCTTGGTCCCTTGCGTGCTTGCGCCAACTGCGAACTTGCTACGATCTTTTGCACTGGCGATCCAGCCCGGCGCACGTCCGCGGCCGCTCCAGGTCGCACCGGTTTTGGGATCCTGATAGGCGACCGTGCCCGGCTTTTTTGCAGCGCTCGAACCGCGTGTCTTCTTGCCTGAACCGGAATAGTGTTCGATGTCCGAGATGGTCAATCCATGGCTCGACATCAAATGGTGAATCTTTTGCAGCGCACTTTCAGATTCTTTGGCGATGAGCGCATCGGCTTTCGCTTGAAGTGCTTCGATACGTGACTGAATACTTTCCAGCGTTGACATGACTTACCTCTAATAGATTGTCGTTTGCACTATGCCATGCACATTCGCAATGCGCTAGAGGGGATTCGTGTAAATACGTTGCAAATAAGATTCTAGAAAATCTCTATAAAACGGTAAGTGGTGGGGCGCACATTTCGAATTCAGATTCATCCGGTCCAAACCGGAAATAGAAACTTGCTTTTGACAACTTTGTTTCAGCGCCCGCGCATTCTTTCTTCCGCGAGCATGCCGGCTATCTCCGGTCCCAAACTCGTTGCGGTGTGTGCGAATGCCGGCGCGATGGACGCAATCGGCGAGCTGAGGCTGTCGGCGCTCACGCCGCGTCGCTGAATTCACGAAACGAGAGCGCTCACGGACAAGTGCTGCGGGGAAAACGGAAGATGCTTTCGCTTGTCTACGCGGGAGCTTGGGGCGTGGATAACATCGATCGCGTCATGCCGGACGCGGAGCGCGTGGGCGCGCTTACTAAAGCTCTGGCGTTCGAGATGGAAGAAGCATTGCCGCTTCGTTTGGCTACAGCGCACGAACGATTGCCGGCTGGATGCGCACCGTGACACTCGACCGAACATTGCGCACTTTCTGCGCCGCGGCGGTGAAGCTGCCCGTTTCCGCCACGGCGCAGAAGCTTTTCAAGCGTCGCAATGCCACCGATCTAGCCCTTCGATCATGACGGGCGACGAAGCACCACAGTTTCATTCCCGTCGATGATAAAAGGCGTGTGGAGCGATTCCGTATTTTCGGTTCAACTTCCCCGATAAGTGCCGAAACTCCACGGCGAGCAGAGCAGCGGCACATGATAGTGCTGCGCGGCATCGGCGAGCGTGAAGCGTACCGGAACGACATCGGCGAACACATCGGGCGTCTTGAAGTAATCGGCCACCCAGAAACGCAATTCGAAACTGCCCGCGCGCGCTTGCGTGGCTGGCAGGATAGGCGAGTCGGTGCGTCCGTCGCGATTGGTGCGCGTGCGTGCGAGCAGCGTGGGCGGCTGAGTGCCGATATCGAACAGTTCGATCTGCATCCCGGCGGCGGGCTTGCCGAGCGCGACGTCAAGTACATGCGTGGTGATGCCTGCGGCCATGATGTTGTCTCCTGATCTCGCGTTTCGTTTGTTTCCGGCTCAACTGCCGCGGTAGTAGTTATAGCTCCACGGTCCGAACAGCACAGGTAGATGAATGCGCTGGTTGGCGTCGGTAATGCGAAAGCGCAGCGGGATCTTCGAAAGGAACATCGGCTGCGGCAGATCCGCCTTGCGCGCAGCGAAGTATTCGTCCGCATGCAGCAACAACTCATAGGTCCCCGCGCGATACGTCTCGCCGATCAAGAGCGGCGGCTCGCTGCGACCGCTCGCTGCAAGCGTGATCGTCTGCAGGAGCTTCGAACGTCCATCTTCGATTGCGAACAGATCGACGCGCATGCCCGCCGCAGGCGTCCCGTGCCACGTGTCGAGTCCATGCATCGTGAGGCGCGGGCTCAGGCCCTCCTGTTGCACTGGGCCCGTCGTCTGGTTCGGGGCCGGCGCATCGGCGGATAGCGCTGCTTTCGCCATCAGCATGCTGCCGCCGAGCGCCACGGATTGCAGGGCAAAGCGACGGCGACTCACGTCGAAAGCCGAAGAGGTGTTTTTGTCGCGCATGTCAGACCTCCTGTTTGTTGCCGAGCTTGCGGATGCCGACGATCACGAGCACCGCGGCCAGAACTTCGATCACCGCCACGAGATACAGGCCGGTCGTCACTTTGCCCGTCGCGTTCTTGATGAGTCCCATGACATAGGGCGCGCCGAAGCCAGCGAGATTGGAAACGGAGTTGATGAGCGCCACGCCGATTGCCGCTGCACTGCCCGCGAGATAGCGGTTGGGCAACTGCCAGAACACGGGAATCGCGCTCATGGTGCCGACGAGCGATGCAGTCATGGCCAGCAGCGCGATAACTGGCGAGATCTTGTCCAAACCCATCAGCACCGCGAGCGCGACCATGGATACGCCACCGACGATTGCCGCGCCGCTGAAGTGCCAGCGCACTTCGTTGTTACGGTCCGAGTGCGCACCGTTGATGATCATGCCCGCCGCACCGCACAAATAAGCGACCGCCGCGATCCAGCCGACCGCCATCGGCGTGCTCACGCCCATATCTTTGATAACCGTGGGAATCCAGAAGGTAAGCGTTGAATTCGCGCACAGCAGGCAGAAGAAGATCGCGATCAGCAACCACACCTTGCGGTTCCTGAAGAGCGAGCGCCAGTCGTGACCACGTTCGCCCATCGCGACATTGTCGCGTTGCAATGCGTCGAGCACGACGCGCTTTTCATCGTCGGAGAGCCAGCGCGCCTGCTCGGGTTTGTCGGTCATGTAGAAGTATGCGAACACGCCGGCGAGCACAGACGGAATGCCTTCGATCACGAAAAGCCACTGCCATCCATGCATGCCGTGCACGCCGCCCATCGACGTCATGATCCAGCCTGCCAGAGGACCACCGAGCACGCCCGCGATTGCGGAAGCCGACATGAACGTGCCGAAGGCGCGAGCTCGCCGCTGGGACGGGTACCAGTACGTGAGATAGAGAATGACGCCGGGATAAAAGCCCGCTTCGAACGCGCCGAGCAGAAAGCGCAGGACATAGAACTGCGTGGGCGTGGTGACATGCGTTTGCAACATGCAGATGATGCCCCAGCAAATCGTGATACGCATGATCGTCTTTTTCGCGCCGATCTTCTGCAGCAGCATGTTCGACGGTACTTCGAACAGGAAGTAGCCAATGAAGAAAATGCCCGCGCCGAGACCGTATACCGCTTCGCTGAAATGCAGCGAGTCCAGCATCTGCAGCTTGGCGAAGCCGATATTCACGCGATCGAGCCATGCGAGCACCCACAGCACGCCGAGAAACGGCAACAAGCGCCATGAGACTTTGCGATAGACGCTTGCTTCGGCGCTTTCGGCCTCGCTCGCGAAGACCGGCATCTCCTGTTTGATGAGCGACATGGTTTCTCCTTTCCAGTCGGTTTGCTTCGCGCGGACACGGCCGTGCGTTCGGTTGGAAGCAAGTATAGAAACGGCCGGAAAATCGGGAACGGGGGACGGGCCAATAAGCCCCATAGCAACACGTATATGGGTTTCGAAGCCTTGTGTGATGCGGCTTTGCGCGTTTTCTTCGCGCGCTTTTCACGACCTATGGATTACCCTAGCGAGCCTTGCATGAAGCGGTTCCTGCGATCCCGGCTGGCAAAATAGCGGCGCAGCCACGTGAACAATAGAGACACGGAACTCATCATGAATCGCACCGACGATCCATTCGATACCTATCTGCTGCGCGTGCTATGTACGTTGATCGGCGAGCGCAGCGTGTCGCGTACGGCGATTCGTATGAACCAGTCTCAGCCGGCTATCAGCTCGGCGCTCAAGCGGCTGCGCGCCATCTTCAACGACCCCTTGCTCACGCGCGAAAAGAACGTGATGGTGCCGACCGAGCGCGCGATCCAGCTTGCGCAGAGTGCCCAGGCCGCATTGAGTGCGCTCGATAACCTGCTCGTATCCGATGACCATTTCGACCCCGCGACAACCGAGCAAAGCTTTACCGTGGGAATGCCCGACTATCTGGCGCCGCCTTTCTTTGCGCATGTCGTGCGCGAATTCACGCGTGCCGCGCCCCATGCGCGCCTCGTCGCGGTGCCGCTCTCGGCTTCGTTCAACTACGAACAGGGGCTCTCCGAAGGCTCGCCGGATATCGTGATCGGCAACTGGCCCAATCCGCCCGAGCATCTGCACTTGTCCGTGTTGCTGGAGGACGAGGTCGTGTGCGTCGTCGCGCGGGATAGCGTGTACGCGCAATCAGGCAAGTTCGATGCCCAGGACTATCTGAGTGCTTCGCATATCGTGCCCACGCCGTATTCGCGCGATCAGCGCGGCGTCGTCGATACGGGGCTCAGCACCATGCGCGTGCATCGCGATAACCGCGTGAGTTGCCCGTACTTCAATCTCGCACCGAGCCTGATTCCAGGCACCGATCTGATTCTCACGACGGGCAGGCACTTCGCGAACTATCACGCGCAGCATCTTCCGCTCGCCGTGCTCGAAGCGCCGATCGAATTTCCGTTCATGCGCTTCTATCAGTTGTGGCACCCGTCGCGGCATCGCTCGGCATCGCACGTCTGGCTGCGCGGCATGCTGACGGCGGCCGCTCAGGAATTGCGCTCGCTGCGCGACATGTATCGCACTTAGCGCTATCGCATTCTGTTATGCGGTCAATAAGATCGGCTGTCTCGCCGCCCGGTCGCGCGGTTCCTATACTCGGCACGAATCGTCATCGACACGCTATAGGAGAGCCGTTCATGTCACAGTCGATCAATCTGGAGCCGGTCAACTCGCTGGATCACACAGCTTTCGTCGGTGCGTTTGCAAGCGTGTTCGAGCATTTTCCGCAAGCGGCGGAGGGCGCGTGGAGCGTGCGGCCGTTCGCTTCCGCCTCCGCTTTGCATGACGCGATGATGGATGTTATCCGCAATCTGGACAACAAACGCCAGCGCGCGTTTCTGAACCTTCATCCGCTCTTATCCGGCGCGAACATTCGTTCGGGAACGATGACGGCGGATTCGGATGCCGAGCAAAAGAGCGCCGGGCTGGATGCCATGTCGATCGATCAGGAGGCATCGCTCGATCGTCTTAATGCGGCTTATCTGGAGCGGCATGGCTTTCCGTTCATCATCTGCGTGCGGCACTACACGCGCGAAGGCATTTTCAGCGCGCTGGAACGTCGCATCGGACGCAGTACGCAGCAGGAACTCGACGAGGCGCTCGCGCAGATCGCGGCGATCACGCGGGCGCGTCTGAATGCGCGTATTTGCGCGCTGAATTGAGGGAACAAGGTCATTGCGCCGCGTTCCAGGTGTGCGCGGTCGTGCGCCACTTGCCGTCCGCGCCTTTGACCATAACCTTGAGCAACACGCCCTTATAGGGCGTTTTCTTGCCGTCTTTTTCCGCCACGGCGGTCCAGTTCGCGGTTTCGTACATCACGTTACCAACGTGCCTGGCGCTAACGACGTCGATCGTGTGATCGTGTACGCCCGCATCGAAATAACTTTTGAATAGCTTCTCGATCTCGGCGCGGCCCTGAATGGTCTTTCCATTGCCGGGCGATACGACGGCCTTCTCGTCGTACAGAGCAATGAGCCCGGGCACGTCCCCCTTGTTGAACGCCGCGTTCCAAGTGGCGTTCGCGTCGTCGACTGCCTTGTCATGCTGCGCGAAGGCCGGTTGCGACGCGGCGAGCGCGAACAGCACGCACGCACGCACTCAATTGCCTTGAATATTTGTTCATCACGTATCTCCAAGTGGCGAATATTCAGACCTGGGCGATGCATGACCGCGTGCGAGTGATGCAAAACAAGAGCGCCGTTTGTCGGGGCCATGATTCGATTTATTTCTCGCCCGTCTGCGCGTCGAGTATAGATAACGGGCCTTGCTGTAATCAATTAACGCACAGACGGTAATGACACGTCACGGCGCGGTGCACACGCGCGGCACGCGATGAAAGTTGCGATCGAAATAAATCAGGCTGTCGCCATCGTCGCGCACGCGGATCGCGGTGGTTTCAACGAACATGACCGAGTGCGATCCCACGTCCTTCGCCTCGACGATGGTCCCTTGCAGGCTCGCGAGCGCGTCGCGCAACACCGGCACGCCGTTCGAGCCTTCGTCCCACACGGGTAGTGAAAAGCGCTCTTCCATCGACAATTGCGTAAGTCCGGCGAAGTGCCGGGCGATCTGTTCGAGATGACCCGGCAACACGTTCACGCATACATTGCGGTTGTTCACGAATGCGGCATGCATCGCGCTCGAACGGTTGATGCAGACGAGCAGCGTCGGCGGTGCGTCCGTAACCGAGCACACCGCGCTCGCGGTAATTCCGCAGCGACCATGTATTCCTGTCGTCGTGATGACGTTCACCGCAGCGCCTAGATGAGCCATTGCCTGGCGAAACAGCTTGCGGACCTGATCGATGTCGAAAAGGTCGGGACGGGGCAGCGCGGACATGGGAGCGTCTCCTGTTCGTTTCATGTTCAGGTTGTGTATAGCAAATGGCGGATCAAGCGTACGCGTTGAACCGCACAAAGAACATCGGCACGATCAGCCAGCTTGCCCGGCGCTGTTACCGAGCGCACTAAAGCTTTTACCTATCACTAGTAATCGAAGTAAAGAAAGGACTTTCGCGGTGGTTTTCGGCTGGTTATTATTGGCGCAACAAAAAAGCGAGACCCTGCGATGAGACAGCCGAGTTCCCAGGCGCGCACGGTCGTTGAAGCACGTATCGAAAGAGCAATTCCAATGAATACTTCCGTTCCTTTAATCTATATCGTCGACGATGACGACGGCATGCGCACCTCGCTTGCGTGGCTGCTCGATTCGGTCGGTGTGAAGTCGGAGGGATTCGCTAACGCTGCCGATTTTCTGCGTGCGTTCGATGTGAGCCGCGCCGCGTGCCTCGTGCTCGACGTGCGCATGCCGGAGTCGAGCGGCTTCGACGTGCAGGCCGAACTGAATCGCCGTGGCGTGAACTTGCCGATCATCTTCGTGAGCGGTCACGGCGATATCCCGATGTCCGTTCGCGCGCTTCAGCATGGCGCGATCGACTTCGTCGAAAAGCCCTATAACTCCCAGCAAATGCTCGATCGCGTGCAACGTGCAATGAAGCTCGCGACGCAGCGTCACGCGAAACATGAGCGGCAACGCGAATTGCGCGAGCGGGTCGAATCGCTGACCGCGCGTGAGAAGGAAGTCTTGCGCGGCGTGATCGAGGGCAAGGCGAGCAAGCGCATCGCAGCCGATCTGTCTATCAGCGTCAAGACTGTCGACGTGCATCGCGCGAGCATCAAGGACAAGCTCGGCGCGACGTCCATCGCGACGCTCGTGCGCGACGTGCTCGAAGTATGGAGCCCGCCCGGCGACGAACGAGCCTGACTCGCAGGCTAACGCATGTACAGGCCGCCGTTTACGTCCCAGCATGCGCCATTGGCGAAATACGCATCGGGCGACGCGAGCAGCACGGCGACATCGGCGATGTAATCAGCCGAGCCCAAACGCCCCACGGGAATGCCCGCGATCACCTTGTCGAGCTTGTCGGCGGGCACGCTCTCATGCACGATCGGAAGATCGAGCGGGCCGGGCGAGATCGCGTTGACGGTCACGCCGTGCGCGGCGAGATCGCGCGCGAATACCTTGGTCAAGGTTATCGCACCGCCCTTTGCGGCCGCGTAATGCGCGCCGGTGGCCGAGCCGCCGTTCTGTCCCGCGAGCGATGTGATATTGACGATACGCCCGGCGCCGCGATCCGCGAAGTAGCGGCCAAATATCTGGCAGCCGAAGAGCACGCTGCGCAGATTGATATCGATAACCTGATCGAATTGCTCGGCGCTGATTTCCATCACGGGGACGACTTTGGATGCGCCCGCGTTGTTGACGAGCACATCGATACGACCCCAGCGTTCATGCACGGCATCGCGCGCGTGTTCGAAGTCCGTCTTCGACGTGACATCCAGCTTGATAGCTAGTGCGCTGCGCTGGTCCGCACTCAACTCGCGTGCGAGTGCTTGCGTTGCTTCGGTTGCGATATCGGCCAGCGCCACCTTGTAGCCGGCGGCATGAAAGCGGCGCGCGAGCACGGCGCCGAGGCCGCGCGCGGCGCCCGTCACGAGCGCGATTCTGTTCGACATATCTGGTTCCTTTTATTGAGTGAGTGCGGCTGCAACGTGCGCGGCGACTGCGCAGACGTTTTCATCCGCGCCCTTGCGTCCGACGATCTGCAATCCGGCCTTGAGCGATGAGCCTTCGACCGGAAGAGGAAGGCTTAGCGCAGGATGTCCACTGAGGTTGAATGGCCTGATCAACGACGACATCGCAATTACCGATGTACCCGCGCGCGCTGCTTCGAGCGTGATAGGAAAACCCGGGCAGCGTCGGGAGTGCGAGCACGTCGACATCATCGAGCAGGCGGTCCACCGTGGCCGAGAAAATCCGCCTCACGTTCTCAGCGGCTTCGAGATCGGCGGTGGTGGTTTTCGATGCCATACGCAGACGTGCATCGAGATCCGCGCCGATTTTTCCTGTCTCGATGAGATGACCGAACGCATGCCATGTCTCCGCGTTGATGATCGCGAGACCGGCGGAGAACGCATCTGTCAGCGACGCCAACTCGACGCTCCGTGATGCGAATCCCGCGCGATGTACGACATTCTCTACAGCCTGGCTGATAGTTGCATCTGCAACTACCGAGACGATGCCAACGCGCACCGTCGATACTTCGCGTCGCGCGATCATCGCGTCGAACGATGGATCGATCGCGGTCATGACATCGATCAGCACGTGCATTTCCCGTGCGAACGGGCCGACGCAATCGAGTGTGCTTTCAACCGGCGCGACTCCTCGACGCGAGACGCGACCAAACGTCGGCTTCAATCCGATCACGCCGCAACATGCGGCAGGGCCGCGCACCGAGCCGCCCGTATCGGTGCCGAGGGCGGCATCGACGAGCCCGAAACCGACCGCCGAAGCAGATCCACTCGACGAGCCGCCGGGAATGCGCGTGGCATCTTGCGGATTCTGCGGCGTGCCGGTGAAGTCGTTGATGCCAGTCATGCCGAACGCAAGCTCATGCATGTTGGTCTTGCCCTTGATGCGCCAGCCTGCATCGAGCAGCCGCTGGACGACCTCGGCATGATCTGCGGCCGCGCACGCATCGGCGAGCGCGCGGCTCGCCGCCGTGGTCGGATAACCTGCAATATCGATGCTGTCCTTGATCGCGATGGTCGGACCATCGGCATCGTCGTGTACGCGCAGATCGAACTCGCTGATGAATGCGCTCATGCACTCGTCTCCTTGCGAACGTTCACTTGCCAGGGCGCGTCGAAGAGACGCTCCGTGCGGAAATGCCGGATCAGCCATGCATGCTTTCCCTGACATAGCGACGATGCGAAATCGACTTCCAGTCGCGCGGCGATGATCTCAGCCTTTGCATCGACATAGCCCGATGCCTGCACCATGATCCATCGGCCCCTGGCGAAATCGCCGTGAACATTGATGTGTTCCGACGTCAGGAAATGCACGTTGGTGGCGAAGTGCGGCGAGGGCGGCAGATATTGCTGCAGCATGTCGACGATAGCCGCGCGTCCTTGCAGACGCCCGAACTTCTGCGCGTATTGCGGGCCGATGCCTTCCCATACGGCGTCATCGGTGAATAGCGCGGCGAGCGATTCGCCTTCGAGCGGCGCGCAAGGTACATCGCATAGCGCCATATAACGAGCGATGGACTGACGCACTTCGTTCTGTGCTTCGAGCATTTCTATGCGCGCGAGCAACGCTTCGATGGTGGTTTGCGTCATGGCGTCATGTGGTTTTCGCTACGGCGGGCGGAACGGTCAATGCGCGTCCGACGCGCGCTTCGATCTTTCCATAACGCCACAGGTTGTACTCGCCGACGGGCGTCGTGCGATAGAGATTGCACACCGCGACGGCCGTGTCGAAGTCGGCGACATCGGCCATGATGTAGAACGTCCACGGCGCGCCATCGGACTGTCCGACGACGAGACGGTCGTCGTCCATCACGCCCAGCACGCGCACGTTCTCCATTGCTTCGACGGCGGCGAGCGTCGTGCCGTAGGCTTGCCATACTTCGCCGATCTTCTCGCGCGGCAAATCGAAGAAGTTCTGCGTTACGCCGCAGCAAAACAGCACGCGCAAAGGCAAGTTTAGGTTATCGGTCATTAAGCGTTATTCCTCTTGTTATGCGATGAAAGTGGATCAGAGATAGCCGGGAATGGGCGGCACACCGACAAACACCGCGCCCGCGCCGTCGTAATTCCCTTCGCCGAGGAATGCGTGTTGCGTGACGACCATCGCGTCGCGCATCAGGCGTTGCAACGGATGCGTGCGATAGATCGCCATCGTGCCGCCGAGTCGATAGGCGCGATTCACGACGTCGGCGCCTTCACGGGCGATCTGCGTTGCACACAGGCGCAGCAGGCTAACCTGTTCCGGCGTAACTTCGTTGCCCGCGAGAATCGACTGCCATACGCTGTCGGTCGATTCGTAGAAGAACGCGCGCGCAGAGCGCAACTGCGCCTCGGCTTTTGCAAGCTCTATTCGGTAATAAGCGCGATCGGCGAGTGGCGGTGCGCCGGTCGTCGTCCTGCGGCCTCCGGCCATATTATTAGCGACATCGAGTGCCGCGCGCGCAAGACCGAGATTCACGACGGCGAGCACTTGCGCCGCGTAAGCGATGGTCGGATAGAGATAGAGCGGTTCATCGACCGTCGACGCGCCGCCGCGGACGAAGGTCCAGTCTTCTCCGACGAACTGATCCGCCACGCGCAAGTCGTGACTGCCCGTGCCCTGCATGCCGACCACGTTCCAGTTCTCGACGATCTCGACCTGCGCGGGCCGAAACACTGCGGTGCGCGGCTTGCCTGGCGCCTCGCCCGGCTTGCCCGTGCCGATGCCGACGCCGAGCCAGTCCGCGCCCTTGCAACCGCTTGCGAACTTCCAGGTGCCGTTCACGCGATAGCCGCCCGGCGCGGGTCGCGCGTTCTGCACAGGGAAGAGCCCGCCTGCAAAGACCTGATCGGGACCGTCCGCGTAGATTTCCGCTTGCGTCGCGAGCGGCAACGCGGCGAGATAAAGATTCGCGGAGCCGAAACTCGCGACCCATGCGGCGGAGCCGTCGGCGACCGCGATACGCTCGATCATATCGAGGAATTCGCCGGGCGCGCGCGCGTCGCCGCCGAAACGCTTTGGCGTAGCCGCACGGTAGATGCCGGCGCGTTTCAGCTTTTCGACGACATCGCGCGGCACGTGCGACAGCCGGTCGAATTCTTCGCGACGCTGGGCGATTTCGGCGATGACATCGTCGAGCGTCACGGCATCGATTTGATTGGGCAGATCTTCGCTAAGTGCGACGGCAATCGCGGATGCTGACATGAAGACGTCTCCTTTTCGTTTATGTGGCTCATGGGGATGAACGGGAATGCTTTCGAGCCGCACAGATTGATGCCAGTCTAGAAACGCAAAAAGGCTGAAACAATTGGGACGGCTAGCTTGCGACTCAGTGAAGCATCCCGGTCGGATAAAGAAATCTTTAGGGACGTGCGAGGGGCACCGATGCTATGGTTAGCGTTGCAACCAGGTTCTCCGCGTGCTCCGACATGAACTTCCCCGCTGAAGACGATTTCCGCCGCCTGCTCGACGCGTTGACGCAATGCGTGCTGCTGCACGACGCCCGGACGAAGGCCATCCTGTGGGCGAATCGCGCGGCGTGCATCGCACTCGGCTTTTCGGTGGAGGAACTGCGTCCACTCAAGGCGCACGATATGACGCGCGACGACATCAGATATCGCCGCGAAATTGCGGTGAATGCGATGGACCGCTCGATTACCGATGGCCCGCAAAGTTATGAATGGTGTTATCGATCGCGGGCGGGAATGGACATGTTGTCCGAGGCTATCGCCACCTATGTGCCGCTCTCCGGCGGCGCAGTCGTGATGGTGCAGTTTCGCGATATAAGCGCAGAAGAAGCGATGCGCCAGAAGTTGCGGCGCTATGAAGCGCGCTTGCGCGAATACATGCAGGATCTGGGCGAGGGCGTCGCCGTGCTGACGCCGCGCGGCAAAGTGAGTTTCATCAGCGAGTCCGGACGGCGCGTGCTTGGTGTCGCGAGCGATGCGCCGCTCGGTGTCGCGCTCGACTATTGCACGAGAGAGGATCGCGACCGGCTCGTCGCCCAGTTGCGCAGCGCGACGCGCCAGCATTCGACGCCCGCGCAACGCTATGCGATCACGCGCCGCGACGGCGCCAAACGATGGCTGCGCATTACGTGCAGACGCATCGATATCGATGACGGAACGCTCGTGCATTTCCGCGATATCACGGAAGAAATGGCGACAGAGGAAGCGCGCCGCAACGAAGCGCGCATGCTCGAATACGCGGGGCGCTACAACGCGATGGGCGAAATGGCGACGGCGATCGCGCATGAGTTGAGCCAGCCGCTCGCCGCCGTGCGCAACTTCATCGAGGGCGCGGTTCAGCGGCTCGCCCAGCCGGATTCCGTCGATAGCGCGATCTGGGGCCTGCGCGCGGCGGACCGGCAAGCCGAGCACGCGGCGCATATCATCAAGAGCGTGCGCGAGTTCATCGTGAAGCGGGAGCCTGCCGAAGTTCAAGCCGATCTTCGCGACGTGCTCGCGGATGTCGCGTACTTCGTTCAATTGCGCGCGAGAGACGAAGGCGTGACGATCAGGATCGAACCATCGCGCGAGCCGTTGCCGATACGTTGCGAGCGCGTACTCATCGGTCAGGTGATCCTCAATCTGGCATTCAATGCCGTCGAAGCGTTGAGCGGCGCGAGACACCCGACGGGCACCGTCACGCTTGTCACGAGGATGAACGGCGAGTCGGCCGAGCTGCATGTGATCGACAACGGACCCGGTGTGCCCGACGACGCGCTCGATCGCCTGTTCGACGGCTTCTCTTCGGCGAAGGCGGGCGGAAACGGCATCGGCCTGTCGTTGTGCAAGAACATCGTGTCGCGTCACGAAGGGCGTATCTGGGCGCAACGCGCAGCAAGCGGCGGACTCGATTGCTGTTTCGCGTTGCCTTTGTCCCATCGCCCGGATTGACACGACGTTCGCAATCAAAGCAGGAAGCCGATGGCGCTCAGCGCTTCGGTTGAATCGATCAATCGAACGACCTTCTCCACGATCCTCGGCTCGCCGCTCGCCATGCTGATCTTGTGCGTGAGGTCTGCGGCGAAGATCGTCGATACGCTGCGCTTGTATGCGACGATAACTTGCGCCGATTTTACTTCCACCACATCGGCGCTATCGCCCGATAAGGTGAAGCGCGAAACGGTGCGCACGGTGCGCGCGGCGTCGGATGCGGATGCGGAATAACCCGAGGTCATGCGCTGCACGCGCGATTCGCGCATGTGCCGATCATCGTATGCGTAGTTCAAGGTGGCGGCGAAGTCGGTCGCGTTCGGATCGATCGGCACCACATAGAAACCTTCAGGGTCCCACAATTCGAGCCACGCACGATAATCACGACCGTCAAGCAATTCAGCTTCACGCCAGATGAATTCGATCGCGCCCGCGAAGGTCCGTTGAGAGAAGAGTGCGTTGCGATCGTCCATCATGCCTGCTCCATCATTGCGCGCCATTGCTTGTACGCTTCACGCATGCCGGTTTCATCCGTGGCATGCGCGGTCTTTTCTCCGTTCGGTGCGGTCGTTTCGCGATTCAGCCCGCGATTCACGAGAATGGGCACTTCGGGTCCAGCATGCGAGCCGCGTTGCACGCGTTCCCATGCTTCCGCATCGTCGGGGCTGCCGAAACCGAACGGACCCTGAAAGTGTTCGTGAATGCGCAGACGCACGCGATTCGCTTCCTCCGGTCCGCCGTCCATCGCGAGTGCGACGTGGCGAATCTCCGTTTCCTCGGCGGAAATGGGCCGCAAGACACGGAAGAACGCCATCGAGAGCGCGAGATTCGGGAATAGATTCAGATTGAAGCCGACGCCCATCAGCGAGCGCACGATGCGACGGACTTCTTCCGGCGTATGTTTCCCGGCGAGTTTCGCGGCCAGATCGTTGAAACGTTCCGGCAGAGGCGCGCCGTCGTCCTTGTCGAGGTCGACGATTTCTGGAACCAGCACCGCAAGGCTATGGCCGTTGCCGAGCGAGCGGCAGAATGCATCGTCGCTCGTCATGAAGCTCGTGATGGCCGCTGCGGCTTCATCGTCGATCGACTTCATCCACGATTTGTGCACGACCGGGAAGTGATAAAGATCGGTTGTGTTTTCGAGCTGGATTTTCCAGTTGCCCTTGAACTTGAACTTATGCTCGCCGTTCGCTTTGATCGGATAGCCTGCGCCTTGCTTCATGAAAAGATCGATCCAGGGCTTGGCGCCGCCGAGAAAATCTTCAAGCGGCCCGATAGCTTCGTTGAAGCTCGCGAATATCAAGCCCTGGTAAATCCCGACGCGCAGTTTCTTCAGCGGGAGATCGCCTTTCTCGCAGACGCCTTCATAGCCGTCGCCATAAGGCAGGGCGCGCAGCGTGCCGTCGAGCGCATACGACCAACTGTGATACGGACACGTGAAGCCTTTGGCATTGCCCTTGTGCTCTTCGCACACGGTGGCGCCGCGATGACGGCAGCGGTTTTGCAGCACGTGCACCGCGCCCGTCTTGTCCCGCACGACGATAACCGGCTGCCGGCCGATGGTCGTCGTGACGAAATCGCCAGGCTTCGGCAATTCACTTTCATGCGCGACCCATATCCACGTCTTATAGAAAATGCGTTCGAGCTCGGCTTCGAACAGATCGGGATCGTAATAGAGCGACGGCGCGATGCGGTCCGCTTGCGCGCGACGGGCAAGCGCGCTCGTGTCGATGATTTGGGTTGTCGGTGTACTCATCGGTTCGATGTGGAGTGAGGTTGATCGGCTAACACGAAGACGGCGATGATGATCCGCACATCCTCTCGTTGACATCAGTCTCGCTTTGCGAAGATCATGCGTCAAATCGATTAAAAAATGGGTGATGGATAAATTTGATGGATATCTCGCGAGTTACCCAATGACATCTCTCGACCATGTCGATCTGAATCTTCTGCGCGTCTTTCAGGCGATTGTCGAAGAGCGCAGCCTCACGAAAGCCGGCGAACGGCTCGCGCTCTCGCAGCCGGCCGTGAGCTATTCGCTAGGCCGTCTGCGAACGCTCTTTGACGACCCGCTCTTCATCCGGACGCGTGCGGGCATGCAGCCGACGCCCGTTGCGCTGGAACTCGCCGAGATCGTCGGACGTGCGCTCGATACCGTGCGCGAAGCATTGCGCTTCACCGAGCGCTTCGATGCATCGACGAGCAATCGCACGTTTCGACTGTCTCTTTCGGATGCAGGGGAAATGGCGTATTTGCCCGCGATCTGCCAGGCGCTACATGAAGCCGCGCCGCGCGTGAAATTGCTCGTCGAGCCTTCGCCGGTGGAGGACATCGAGGAAGCAATGCGTTCGAGCCGGCTCGACTTCGCAATCGGCAATCTGCCTTCGCTATTGCCGCGCACGCGTCACGCGTTGCTCTTCGAGGAAGCGTATGTGTGCATGACGAGAAAGCGTAAAGGCGTGCCCGGGGGAGCGACCTTGAGTCTCGATCAGTTTCTCTCGGCGTCGCACGTACAAGTGCGCTCACTCGAACATAGCCACCACGCGCTCGACGATGCCCTGCGCGCGCAAGGTGTGGGGCGCAATATCGCGCTCGCGTTGCCGCATTTCGTCGCCGTGCCCGGCGTGCTCGCGGTCACGGATCTCTTCGCTACATTGCCCGAGCGACTCGCGCATATCCTCAATCGCAACGATGCGTTTCGTATCTATGCGTTGCCCGTTCGATTACCGAAGGCAGCCGTGACGATGCACTGGCACGAGCATTTTCATGAAGATGAAGGCATAGCCTGGATGCGCGGCCTGATGACCGACATCCTCGCGGGCTTCGAAAAGCTATAAGGTCAGAGGTCGAGGACGAGCACCGGCGAACGCGAACGGGACACGCAGCAGCAGATCACGCTGTTGCTCGCGCGCTCGGCCGTGCTCAGGCAGTGGTCGCGATGCTCGGGTTCTCCGCTCACGACATCGACCATGCAGGTTCCGCATACGCCTTCGCCGCACGACGTGTCCACTTCGATGCCGATAGAAGCGAGCGCGTCGACGATGGACGTCGAAGCATCGACGCGCACGGTTTGCCCGTTGCTCGCGAGTTGAACATCGAAGTTATCGAGCGATGCTTTCACTTCGATGTGCGGCTCGGCCTTGAAGCGTTCGAGATGAACGGCGTCGGCTGGCAGATGCTTACGAGCGGTATTCACCACGACATCCATGAATGGCGCGGGGCCGCAGGTATAGACGTGCGCCTGCTTGTCGGCGTTACGCAGAGAGGCGTCGAGTTCATCGAAGATGGCTTCACGCTCGACGCCGACGTGCAACCTGACATGTTTATCGAACGGCGCGCGTGCCAGAAGCGGGAGAAATGCCGCATGCGTTTCGCTGCGCGCGAAGTAATGCAGCGTGAAGGGCGCATTGATCGCGACGAGACGATACGCCATCGAAAGCAAGGGCGTAATGCCGATGCCCGCACCGATAAGAATATGTTCGCTCGCGCCTTCTTCGAGGCGGAACAGATTGCGCGGTGCGCCGATGGACAACTCGCTGCCGATGCCGACTTCGTCATGCAGCGAACGCGAGCCGCCACGCGACTGTTCTTCCTTTTTCACGGCGAAGAGATGCGAGTCGCGGCACGACGGGTCGCCGCACAGCGAGTATTGCCGCGTGATGCCCGATGGACTCGTCACATCGATATGCGCGCCGGGCTCGTAGGCATCGAAGGGTAAGCCATCGAGACGCGAGACGCTGAACGAACGCACGCCGTGAGCTTCCTCGCGCAGAGCGTTGACGCGAACTTTGAAGGTTTGAGCTTGCATGATGCTGCCTTTCCGGTGTGTTCAGAGGACGATGAGTCGAGCGTAGCGTTCTTTACCGGATAAGCAAAATAGATTGAAAAGCACGACTCATATCAACGCGGCTAATAACTTTACGCCGTCACGTTATCAGGGCGGCGACTATGAAACGGCATCAGCGGGCTTTATCGATGAATGCGGTTTTGACTGATTTGCACCCCGGAACGCTGAACGCAGACTTCGGGTACGCGAGGCTATTCCCAGTCACGTCATAAGATACGCGATGCAATATCGGGGCTCGATCGGTGCAGGCTATTAGCGTTCGAAGAGAGTGGGCAAGGATCGGCATCGTTAAAGTAATTTATGAAGTATCCGCGAGCGCGTGTTCACCTACGCATGCTCGCACGCGTTTTTCAATCGTGCATTCCTAGAATTGCGCAACAAGCGACTGAAGAGAAGAATTGAAAAGCTTGACGCCAAAAAAATTGAAAGCCTATAAGCAGTCGCGTCGATGGCGACGCAAGTAGCGGGAGCAGGGCATGTACGCCAACTATGAAAACTTCGAGGACGCCGACCACCACGCGCATGCGCTGGCAGGCTGGGAACAGCGCTACGATCAGGTAGGCGAGGGCGCATTCCGCAGCACGGTGAAGCAGGTTTCAGTAGCGGGCGTGCAGGTCTTTCAGGAATCCGCGAACGTTCGTATCGTTCAGCGCGGGCAATTGCCGGCGGGATTCATCACGTTCGGGCTCGCGCTCGGCGGCGGGGCCCCGTTCTCGTTTCAGGGCGTGCGAGTGGACGAAAACGCGCTTGTCGTCGCGTCCGGCGACAGGGAATTCCTGCTGCATTCGCCACCGGATATGTCGATGCTCGGCGTCGCTATCGATTCGCAATTGCTCACATCGGCAGCGGATGCGGCGGGCGTCGATGTCCAGGACGAGATCTTCAATCGACACGTGCTGAGCATTCCCGGCGCGGCCGGCGCGCGTGCGGGAAAGCGCATTATCGCGGCCGTCGAGGCCGTGCTGGCGGACCCCGATCCGTTCTTGTCGGACGGTGGCGCGCATCGCTTCACGCACACGGTCACGGAAAGCATTCTGGATCTGCTGACGTTTCATGTGCCGACGCGTGAGGACCGCCTCACTTACGCATGCCGGGCCGATGTCGTGCGGCGCGCCCATGACCTCGTGCTTGCGCGTCCCGAGCAGCCTATATCCGTGCTCGACTTATGCGAGAAGTTGCGCGTGAGCCGCCGCACCATTCAAAACAGCTTTCAGTCGGTCACGCAGATGAATCCGATAAGCTATCTGCGAGCCGTGCGCCTGGCGCAAGTGAGGCGGCTCCTCACGACGTCATCGCAAAGCGAAATTCCGGTTCGCGAAGCCGCAATGCGTTGGGGCTTTTCCAATCTCGGCCACTTCGCGAGCGATTACAAAAGCCTGTTCGGCGAACTCCCCTCTCAAACGTTGCGTGTCCGCTGAATAGGGCGTAGCGCATTCCTCTCTTGCCGATAACAAGCCGCATCGCCCCGGCTTGTTATCGGCATTTTCCTTTCCAAAGCACGGCCTGAAAACGGCGGTTTCGGCGCTTCTCTGTCGGCTCCCTTTCGAATGCTCCATTTCGGCACGCACGCTCTGCCGGTTCCGAAGTGCTCTTTTTTATTGTCGTCTTTAGAGTCGTTTCGACGATAAACAAGGAGACGCAAAGATGGAGATGAGACGGCTAGCCACCGCCATGGGGGCTTTACTGTATGGACTGCTTGCGTGTCAGCCGCACGCAGGCGCGGCCGAAAAGCCGGAAGAACTGACGGTAGCGAAAGTTCCCCCCTATAGCCCGCATCGCGTGTTCGTGACGGATGTCTCGTTCGCGAGCATGACCGATGCGCGTGTCCATGTGTTCGACAGCGACACGAAACGCTTCGTCGGCGAGATCGACGCGGGCTTCGCGCCGGGCTTTACGATCTCGCCCGATCACAAGACGAGCTATGTCGCGACGACGTATTTCGCGCGCGGCAGTCACGGCGCGCGCACGGATGTGGTCGAGATCATCGATAACGCGACGCTCGACGTGACCGGTGAAATCGAGATTCCGGCCAAGCACGGTCAGACCGTGCCGACGCCCTACAGCACGATTCTTTCGGAAGACGGCAGCCGCTTGTATGTGTCGAACATCACGCCGTCGACCTCGGTCACGGTTATCGATACGGCCGCGAAGAAGGTGCTCGGCGAGATCGAGACGGATGCCTGCGTGCTCGCGTATCCGAGCGGGAATGACCGCTTCTCCGCGCTGTGCGAAAGCGGCAAGGCGCTCACCGTCAAGCTCGATGCAGCCGGCAAGGAAACGAGCCGAAAGCTCTCCGACGCGTTCATCGACGTTGACCACGACCCCGCGTTCATCAACGCGGTGCGCGACGGCAACAAGTATGTCTTCACCACTTTCCACGGCAATGTGCGCACCGCCGACTTCTCGGGCGATGCACCGGTGTTCGGCACATCGTGGTCCTTGCTGAGCGATCAGGAGCGCAAGGCGGGCTGGCGTCCGGGCGGTTTGCAGCAGACCGCGCTCAATACCGCCGCTCATCGTCTTTACGTGGCCATGCACAAAGGCGTGGACGGTTCGCATAAAGAGCCGGGCACGGAGATCTGGGTCTTCGACACGGAAAGCAAAAAGCGCGTGGCGCGCTGGGATCTCGCGAAGCAGAAGATCGATCCGCTTCTCGCAATTCAGGTCAGCACCGACGACAAGCCGCTCTTCTATGGCCTCACGCCGACTTCCGATCTCGTCGTGATGGACGCAACGACAGGCAAACGTCAGCACGTCGAGAAGCAGCTCGGCACGACGTCGACGTTGCTGCTCAACCCCTGAGGTGACGCGATGATCGATCCCGTCATTGTCATGGTGTGCATCGCGAGCGCGACGATCATCGCGCTCGCAAGCACGGCGCCGAAGTGGCGCGAACCTGCGCGCTTTCGTGCGTCGCTCGAAGCGTTTGCGTTGCTGCCGTCGTTCGCGGTGACGCCGTTGTCGTTCGCGTTTCCCGCGCTGGAAACGGCTGGCGCAATCGGCTTGTTGTTCGCCGATACGCGAATGATCAGCGCCGTCGTGCTGGCCGCGCTCTTCGTGCTCTTCGCGGCGGCGCTCGCGATCAACGTGCTGCGCGGTCATACCGACATCGATTGCGGTTGCTCGGGCTTCATCGCAGCAAGCTCCTCGAAGCGCACGCCGAAGTCGATCGGCTGGTGGCACGTCGCGCGCGCCCTGATGCTGGCCGCGCTCGCAGCCGCCGCGCTTGTTCCCGCAACCGGCCGGGCGCTCATGTGGTTCGACTATGTGAGCGCAGGCGCCTGCGCGCTGTTCGCCGTCGCCGCGTGGTTCACGCTCGACGTGCTGCTGGTCAATCTTCCCAAGCTCGACTCTCTAAGGAATTCATGATGCAAACCGCCCTGATGATTTCGGCCGCACTGTCGTGGGCCGCTTTGCTCGCGCTCGGCGCGATCTGTCTCGCACTCGTTCGCCAAGTCGGCATTCTTTATGAACGCATGATGCCGGCGGGCGCGCTCATGATCGACAAGGGTCCGGCCGTCGGCGCCATTGCACCGATGTTCGAACTCGGCGATATCGCGGGCCGCGCGGTGAAGGTTGGCGGATTGTCGAACTCGAAGCGCAACACGCTCGTCTTCTTCCTGTCGCCGACGTGCCCCGTATGCAAGAAGCTATTGCCCTTGCTCCCGTCGATCCAGGCGCGCGAAGGCGCGGTCGATATTGTGCTCGCGAGCGATGGCGAATTCGAAGAACATGCCGCGTTCTATCGCAAGTCCGGTCTTTCGCAATACCCGTATGTGTTGTCGCAGGAACTCGGTCTTTCTTATCAGATCGGCAAGCTGCCTTATGCGGTGTTGCTCGATGAAGAAGGCAAGGTCCGCGCGAAGGGTCTTGTGAACACGCGTGAACATCTGGAAAGCCTGTTCGAAGCAAAAGAACGGGGTGTCGCGTCGCTGCAGGAGTTCGTGCACGGCAAGCACGACGACCACCCGCATCACGACCATGAAGGGCAAGTCGGGCAGCACGCCTGAAGACGCCGATAAATCATTCATTCCTACAGGTGAGCGTCCATGAAATGGCTGGATTCATTCTTCGAACATAAGGCGCGCGGCGTCGCGCAGCGCAGCTCGCGGCGCAGTGCGATGGCGAAGCTCGGGAAGGTGCTGGTCGGATCGGCAATGGTGCCGTTGTTGCCCGTGGATCGCACCGCTTATGCGGCCGAGCCGAAGAAGCCGGGTTCATCGACGAGCGATGATCCGACGAGTTGCGACTACTGGAAGTATTGCGCGATCGACGGCTGGCTCTGCAGTTGCTGCGGCGGCACGTCAAGCAGTTGCCCGCCGGGCACGACGCCTTCGCCGATTACCTGGATCGGCACGTGCCGCAATCCGCACGACGGCTCGGACTACATCGTGTCGTACAACGATTGCTGCGGCAAGACGAGTTGCGGTCGCTGCTTCTGCAATCGCAACGAACGCGAAAAGCCGCTCTACAAGTTATCGCTCAATAACGACATCAACTGGTGTATGGCGAACGGCAATTCGAACTACCACTGCTCGGTATCGGTTCTGTTGGGAGCGGCAACGCAATGAAGACTGCAAGTGTTTTGATGGCGGCGCTCGCCGCCTGCGCAATGAGCTTTGCTTGTGGCGCATTCGCACAGACGGTGCATTACCCGGGCGGCAAATCGACATTCGATGGCAAATGCGCGGTCTGTCATCAGGCGGGCGGCAAGGGCATGGATGGACTCGCGCCGCCGCTTGTCGAGTATCCCGGCAAATATGCGGGCTCGCCCGATGGCCGCGCGCAATTGGGGCATACCGTGCTCTATGGCATGTTCGGCCCGATCAAGGTCAAGGAGAAAAGTTATAACTTCAAGATGCCGAGCTTCGCATCGCTCTCTGATGAAGAGATCGCCGACGTGCTGAACTATGTCGTGTTCGATCTGAACGCGCAGCACGGTGAGGCCAAGCCCTTCGACGTCGCCGAAGTCAAGGCATGGCGCGCGGGGCCGCTCGATCAGACGGCCGTGCATCAGCATCGAGAGGCGGTCGTTAAGGGCCTCGGGCTATGAAGCCGCGCGCGGTGCTCGCCGCTGCGACGGTGGCCGCGCTCTCGATGGCGGCAGCCTCGCAGACGCAGGCGTACGACGCGACGCGCGCGCGCCAGGACTGGGTGCTCAATTGCATGGGATGCCACACCGCCGATGGCTCGGGCATTCCAGGCAAGGTGCCCGCGTTGCGCAACTCGCTCGGCCATTTCGTCTCGCTTCCCGAGGGACGCCAGTTCGTGATGCGCGTGCCGGGCGCGGCCAATTCCGCATTGAACGACGCCGAGCTCGCGAACGTCCTGAACTGGCTGCTCGCGACGATGAACGAGCAATCGCGACCCGCGTCGTTCAAGCCTTATACGGCGGAAGAAATCGCGGCGCATCGCAGGCCCGCGCTCACCGATGTCGCGCGTACCCGCATGAAGCTCGTGAAGGAACTGCAGGAGAACGGCGTGAACGCCGTCCCTGAACATTACTAGGAGACACCTCGATGAATAACAGTCAGCATCCCGCGATGCTCGATTCGACGCGCGCATTTCTCGCGTCGGAGAAGAAAATGCTGATCGATGGCGCATGGGTGCAGAGCGCGAGCGGCGCGACACTCGACGTGATCGATCCCGCCGATGGAGAACTGCTCGCACGCGTGCCCAGCGCCGACGAAACCGACGTGGATCGTGCTGTGCAAGCAGCGCGCCGCGCATTCGACGACTCCGCATGGTCGCGCATGAAGCCGACCGATCGCGAACGCCTCTTGTTGCGCGTAGCCGATCTTATCGAAGCGAACGCGCGTGAGCTCGCGGAAATCGAATCGCTCGACAATGGCAAGCCGGTCACGATCGCGCAAGGTCTCGATGTATCGATGGCCGCGCAATGCTTTCGCTATATGGCCGGCTGGGCGACGAAGATCGAAGGCAGCACGCTCGAAGCATCGATTCCGTATAGCCCGTCGAATGATTTCTTCGGCTATACCCGAAAGGAAGCAGTAGGCGTCGTCGGCGCGATCATTCCGTGGAATTTCCCGTTGCTGATGGCATCGTGGAAACTCGCGCCCGCGCTTGCAACGGGCTGCACCGTCGTGCTGAAGCCGGCGGAAGACACGCCGCTCTCCGCATTGCGCCTCGCGATGCTGCTCGAAGAGGCGGGCATCGAGAAGGGCGTCGTGAACGTCGTCACCGGGCTCGGCCGCACGGCGGGCGCAGCGCTCGCGCGTCATCCCGGCATCGACAAGATTGCGTTCACCGGTTCGACGCCGACCGGTAAAGCTATCGGTCGCGCGGCGCTCGATAACATGACGCGCATGTCGCTCGAACTCGGCGGTAAGTCGCCGGTAATCGTGCTGCCCGATGTCGATATCGATAAAGCAGCGGAAGGCGTCGCCAACGCGATCTTCTTCAACTCGGGACAAGTGTGCACCGCGGGTTCGCGCGTATACGTGCACGAGAAAGTATTCGATCGCGTGATGGAACGTGTCGCGGCTATCGCGCAATCCTTGCCGATGGGACCGGGCCTCGATCCATCGACACAGATAGGCCCGCTCGTTTCCGCACGGCAGATGGATCGCGTGCTGAGCTATATCGAAGCGGGCCGCGATGAAGGCGCGCGCGCGATTGCGGGCGGTGCGCGCAAGCAAGGCGCGGGTTTCTTCGTGAAGCCGACCGTGCTCGTCGATACCGATCATTCGATGAAGGTCGTGCGCGAAGAGATCTTCGGACCGGTGCTCGTCGCGATGCCGTTCGACGATATCGACAGCGTGGTCGCGAAAGCAAACGACACGCCTTATGGACTCGGCGCGAGCATCTGGTCGAACGACCTTTCGGCGATTCACAAGCTCGTTCCGCGTATCAAGGCGGGCACGGTGTGGGTCAATTGCCACTCGCTGCTCGATAACGCGATGCCGTTCGGCGGCTTCAAGCAATCGGGCTTCGGGCGCGAACTGGGACGCGCGGTGATCGACATGTACACCGAAACCAAGTCGGTGCTGATCAACTACGCGTGAGGACGCTTGCATGACGACCAAAACGATCGCGCGGCAACTCGTCTCGACAGCGGCGCTCGCCGTGTGCGCGAGCGCATCCGCGCAAAGCAACGTCACGCTGTACGGGACCGTCGATGCAGGGCTGACCTATACGAGCAATCAGCAAGTCACTAATGCGGACGGGAGCGTAAGTTCGGGGCATAACTTTGCATTTTCAGGCGGCAATCTCGTGCCTTCGCGCTTCGGTTTGCTAGGCGTGGAAGATCTCGGCGGCGGCTTGCAAGCGAAGTTCAACGTGGAGAACAGCTTCTATACGGGAACGGGAAGCCTGGTGCAGGGCGGGGCGCTATTCAACCGTCAGGCCTGGGTGGGCCTGGCGCACGAGCAGTTCGGCACACTGTCCTTTGGGCGTCAATACGATTCGTATTCCGACTTCCTCGGTCCTTATGTGTCGAGCAATTCATGGGCGACGCTCTACGGTTCTCATATCGGGGACGTCGACAACCTGAACGAAGCGTTCAACTTCAACAACGCGATCAAGTACACGAGCCCGGACTGGAACGGTTTCTCGGTAGGCGGCACGTACAGCCTGGGCGGTGTGGCAGGCGACTTCGGGCAACGGCGCGGCTATTCGCTCGCTGCTGCTTATACGCGCTTGCCGGTTTCGATCAGCGCGGGTTATCTGAACCTGCACAATCCGCTCGATGCTGCTTTGGGCGGTGCAAACGGCTATATCGGCGATTTCGCATGTTCGAATCCGTCCGCGCTTTATTGTCAGTTGCAGAACGCGGAAGCGTTGAAGGCGTATGGCGCAGGCGCATCTTATGCAATCGGGCCCGCGACCATCGCGCTCACTTATACGCATAGCCTTCTGGAGCATAGCCAGTACTTCGCCGACAGCGCCAATCCCCAAGGCCGTAACATCGCGTTCGATAGCGGGGAAGTGAATCTGACCTATGCCGCCACGCCGTTCCTGCAACTGGGGCTCGCCTATATCTATAACAATGCGAAGCCGGACGGCGGTTCATCGACGCGCTTTCATCAAGTGAACCTCGGCGCGAACTACGCGCTGTCCAAGCGCACCGCGCTGTATGGCGTCGCGATCATGCAAAAGGCGGTGGGAGCCGGACTCGGCGTCGATCCTGCAACGGGCGGGCCGGCGAATTACGCGCAAATTCCCAACCTGCCTAATTCGAATAGCGATCGCCAGTTGTCGGTGACGCTCGGCATACGGCATAACTTCTAAGTAGTTTTAAAGCGTGTTTTGGCCCGGCGGAGATGATTCCCCGCCGGGTTTTCTCTTGCGGCGACGGAGAGAGACGCACGAGTTCGCGATCGTTGATACGATCGCGACATGAACAACAAGCGCGATGTACATCCCGATCTGTTCGGAGTCGATGGCTGCAGGGCGGGTTGGTTCGTCGTGAAGCAATGCGGTTGCACCGGAGCGATTACGACGAAGGTTATCGGTCGATTCGAAGACTTGCTCGACTGGACACGCGCGAACGCCATCGTGGCCGTGGATATGCCGATCGGTCTTTCATCGAATGGCCTTCGCACGTGCGACACACTTGCTCGCAAAAAGCTCGGGCGCCCTCGCGGAAGTTCTGTTTTCTCTCCACCGATACGCGCGGCACTATCTGCATCGAACTACGGAGAAGCGTGCGCGGTCAATCACGCGGCTGCCGGAAAGCGAATCTCCATTCAGGCTTTTCATATTCGCAACAAGATCGCGGAAGTCGATGACGTGATGCGCACGCGCGCCGCTGCTGCAACGCGCGTCTTCGAAGTGCATCCCGAGTTGAGCTTCATGCATCTGCGAATGGAGCAGGGTGGTCCGGCGCACGGCCTGCGCGAAACCAAGGCGCATGCATCGGGATTCGCATTGCGTCACGCGTTGCTCGTATGGTGCTTCGGCGGCGCAATCGACACGGCGCTGGCCGCGCGCGCGCCCGCGCAAGCTTCGCGAGACGACGTGCTCGACGCGTTCGCGGTGCTATGGACCGCGCGTCGCATCGTTTCGGGGAACGCATTCCATTTGCCCGAAGAGATCGAGATCGATGAGGCGGGTATCCCCATGGCGATTCATTGCTGAGCACGCGACGCGCCTGTCTGCGGGACCGTCACGCCGATCTTCACGGGCCGTTTCGTCGAAAGAAATCCAGCTACGGCGACGGGCCGAGCGGTATAAAATTGAAGCGTATTTGTCTCGCGCTCGAATGCGCCCGCTGCCATGGAAACTCCTTCGGGCAAAGAAGCCTCCCGCAAGCGTATGACGCCGCGCACGCTCAACGTGCTGACGGCGCTCATCGGCCTTGCCACACTCGCGTTGGGCGTGGCCTGGCTGATCTATACGTGGATCGTTCATCTCGAAGTGCCGTACTTCGCGATTCCGCTCGTGCTGACGGTGCCGGTGATCGTCGCGGTGGCGTTCCGCAACTGCTGGGACTGACGCGCGCCTGATTGGTGATTGAACTGCGCGCAAATGAAAACGCACCGTGGCGATACGATCGCGACGGTGCGTCTGAATGTCGTTGGTAGGCTCGATTGGACTCGAACCAACGACCCCCACCATGTCAAGGTGGTGCTCTAACCAGCTGAGCTACGAGCCTACGGAAGCCGCGAATTATAGGGGAAAGTTTCGCGTTGTGGGTTTTTTCAGGCGAAATTTTTTGATTGGGGATTTCGAGGCGGGGGTATTGGAGCGGCTTGACGTTTGGGGTGCTGACGCCATTCGAATTCCGATAGTTGACATAACATAAATTATCAATATTTTTGTTGTCAGAGCTTTTTAGTAATGTCCGGTTTGGGGGTGCGGCGGAATTCTTGGACTGGTTTATGTCGTCAGCCCCAGAC
>NZ_FCOJ02000061.1 GCF_001545035.1 Caballeronia glebae | reverse complement strand
GGAGTGTGCTGCACGTGCCGCGCGAAAGTGCTCGAAGGCGAAGTGAAGATGGAGAAGAACTACACGCTCGAACAACACGAGATCGATGAGGGTTTCGTGCTGACTTGCCAGTGCCATCCGGTGAGCGAGCGCGTGGTCGTGAGTTTCGACGAGCGTTAAGCAAGCCGCCCGCCCGCTGTCTCAATTCCTGTGAAAGACGCGCATCGCAACGATGCGCGTGAAGCCGAACCGATTCCAAAAAGTTTCCAACGCGATTCAAGCCCGAAGTCGTTAGCAATGCAACTATTGCGCGGCTTCGTTGCGATCGATCATCCTCCACATCGAGACTTGTCATGACTGAAGCCTTCATCTGCGATGCGATTCGTACGCCCATCGGCCGCTACGGTGGCGTTTTCAAGGACGTCCGCGCCGACGATCTCGGCGCCGTGCCCATCACCGCGCTCATGAAGCGCAACGCATCGGTGGAATGGGCGCAGATCGACGACGTGATCTACGGCTGCGCCAATCAGGCAGGCGAAGATAACCGCAACGTCGCGCGCATGTCGAGCCTGCTGGCGGGCTTGCCTGTCGATGTGCCCGGCTCGACGATCAACCGCCTGTGCGGCTCGGGCATGGACGCGGTCGGCAGCGCCGCGCGCGCGATCAAGGCGGGCGACGGCTCGCTCTATCTTGCCGGCGGCGTCGAAAGCATGACGCGCGCGCCGTTCGTGATGGGCAAGGCGTCGAGCGCGTTCTCGCGTTCGGCCGATATCTTCGATACGACCATCGGCTGGCGCTTCATCAATCGCGCGATGCGTGAGCGCTACGGCGTCGATTCGATGCCCGAGACCGCGGAGAACGTCGCCGTCGATTTCAATATCTCGCGCGATGCGCAGGACCGGTTCGCGCTGCGCAGCCAGCAGCGCGCCGCACGCGCACGGGCCGATGGCACGCTCGCACAGGAAATCGTTGCGGTGAACGTGCCGCAAAAGAAGGGCGAAACGGTGGCGGTCGATCGAGACGAGCATCCGCGCGAGACCTCGCTCGAATCGCTCGCGAAGCTGAAGGGCGTCGTGCGCGCCGACGGCAGTGTGACGGCGGGCAATGCATCGGGCGTGAACGATGGCGCATGCGCGCTCATCATCGCGAACGAGGATGCGGCGAAGCGCCATGGGCTCACGCCGCGTGCGCGCATCATCGGCATGGCGACGGCGGGCGTCGAGCCGCGCATCATGGGCATCGGTCCCGCGCCCGCGACGAAGAAGCTTCTCGCACGCACGGGCCTCACGCTGGAGCAGTTCGACGTCATCGAACTCAACGAAGCCTTCGCATCGCAAGGCCTCGCGGTGCTTCGTCAGCTGGGCCTTGCCGAAGACGATCCGCGCGTGAATCCGAACGGCGGCGCCATTGCGCTCGGTCATCCGCTCGGCGCATCCGGCGCGCGCCTGGTCACGACCGCGATGTTCGAACTCGAACGCCGCGCCGGTCGCTATGCGTTGTGCACGATGTGCATCGGAGTGGGCCAGGGCATTGCAATCGCGATCGAGCGCGTTTGAGGGCTTCACGACATGACACAAGCCATTCAGACATCGGCGGTCGTCGGTGTGATCGGCGCCGGCGCGATGGGCGCGGGCATCGCGCAAGTCGCGGCGCTGGCAGGACACACCGTGCTGCTTTACGACCTCGACTCGAAAGCACTCGACAAGGCGCGCGCCGGCATCGCGGCGAACGTGCAGCGCCTGATCGACAAGAAGAAACTCGATGAGCCCACGGGACATCGAGCTATCGACCGCGTGCGCATTATTACGAGTCTCGCAGACTTGCGCACGGCGTCGCTCGTCATCGAAGCCGTTGCAGAACGTCTCGACGTCAAGCGTGCGTTGTTCGGCGAACTCGAAGGCATGGTGGCGTCCGAGTGCATACTCGCGACCAACACGTCGTCCATCTCGATCACGGCTATCGCGGCGCCCTTGATGCATCCGTCGCGCGTGGTCGGCATGCACTTCTTCAACCCGGCGCCGCTGATGGCACTCGTCGAAGTCGTGCACGGACTCGCGACATCCGCCGCGGTCGCGCAAACCGTGTATGCCACATCGGCTGCATGGGGCAAGACGCCGGTCCATGCAAAGTCGACGCCGGGCTTCATCGTCAATCGCGTGGCGCGGCCGTTCTATGCGGAAGGCTTGCGCGTGCTCAACGAGCAGGGCGCCGATGCAGCTTCCATCGATGCCGTCATGCGCGATTCGGGCGGCTTCAGAATGGGGCCGTTCGAGTTGATGGATCTGATTGGCCACGACGTAAATTTCGCCGTGACGCAATCGGTGTTCGAGGCGTACTTCAACGATCCGCGTTTCACGCCTTCGCTGATTCAGCGGGAACTGGTGAATGCGGGATTTCTCGGCCGCAAGTCGGGCCGTGGCATCTATGACTATGCCGCCGATGCCGTGAAGCCTGCCACGTGCATCGAAACGAATACGCGTTCGCCGTCGAAAATCGTGCTCGGTGAAAGCGTGCCTTTGTATGAGTGCCTGCAAGCGCGCATAGCCTGCGCGAGCGTCGACCGTAACGATATGCCCGGCCTCATCGCGCAGATCGACGATGCCTTTCTCTTTATCACCGATGGCCGCACGGCGACCGAACGCGCGCATGCGCTCGGCATCGATAACATCGTGCTGATCGATCTCGCGCTCGACTATGGGAACGCGCCGAGCGTCGCGCTCACACGCGCGCGCCAGTGTTGCGCCGATGCGTACGCAGCGGTAGTCGGCGCATTGACGCAAGCAGGCTATGCAGTAGTGCCATTGAAGGATATTGCCGGCATGGCCGTGATGCGCACGGTCGCGATGCTGGTGAACGAAGCGGCGGATGCCGTAAATCAAGGCGTTTGCACGAGCGCCGATCTCGACCTCGCGATGGAGAAGGGCGTGAACTATCCGCTCGGGCCGCTCGCGTGGGGCGAACGTATCGGCATCGGGCGCATTCACGATGTGCTGGTTCATCTCGCGGCGCACTACGGCGAAGACCGTTATCGCGCATCGCCGCTCTTCTCGGCATTGCGATATTCGGGCCAGCGTTTTCACTGAACCGAATTCGCGTCATTCATTCATCGAGCATTCATGCAGGAGACAACCGTGCTTCAATCCATTGCACAGCAAAGCGAAATGGAACCGATCGAGCGCGCGAGCCGGGACGAACTTCAGGCGCTGCAACTCGAACGCCTGAAGTGGTCGTTGCGCCACGCCTACGAAAACGTGGCGCACTATCGCCGCGCTTTCGATGCTGCCGGCGTGCATCCCGACGACCTGCGCGAACTGTCCGATCTCGCGCGTTTTCCGACCACGACGAAAACCGATTTACGTGACAACTATCCGTTTGGGCTCTTCGCGGTGCCGCGCGATCAGGTCGTGCGCGTGCACGCATCGAGCGGCACGACGGGCAAGCCGACGGTGGTCGGCTATACGGCGAAGGACATCGACACATGGGCCAACGTCACCGCGCGTTCGATCAGAGCCGCTGGCGGCCGAAAGGGCGACACGCTGCACAATGCGTTCGGTTATGGTCTGTTCACAGGCGGTCTCGGCATTCACTACGGCGCTGAACGTCTGGGCTGCATGGTCGTGCCGATGTCGGGCGGACAGACCGAAAAGCAGGTTCAACTGATCCGCGACTTCGAGCCGAAGATCATTCTCGTCACGCCTTCGTACATGCTGAATTTGCTCGATGAAATGGCGCGCCAGGGCATGGACCCGGCGAGCACGTCGCTCAAGATCGGCATCTTCGGGGCCGAGCCATGGAGCCAGGGATTGCGCAGCGAAATCGAAACGCGCGCGGGCATACAGGCGCTCGACATCTACGGGTTATCGGAGATCATGGGTCCGGGCGTTGCGTGCGAGTGCATCGAAACGAAAGATGGCCCGACGATCTGGGAAGACCATTTCTATCCGGAGATCATCGATCCGGTGACGGGCGAAGTGCTTCCGGAAGGCAGCACGGGCGAACTGGTTTTCACGTCGCTCACGAAGGAAGCCATGCCGATGATCCGCTACCGCACGCGCGATCTCACCTCGTTGCTGCCGCCGAGCGCGCGCTCGATGCGCCGTCTCGCGAAGATCACGGGCCGCTCGGACGACATGCTCATCATTCGCGGCGTGAATGTCTTTCCGAGCCAGATCGAGGAACTGATCCTCGCGATTCCGCGCCTGAGCGGTCAGTATCAATTGTGCGTGTCGCGCGAGGGTCACATGGATTCGCTGTCCGTTTCCGTGGAAGCGCGCGCTGAAGTTTGCGCGACGTTGAACGAGAGCGACCGCGCCGGGTTATCGCGCGAACTTCAACATCGCGTCAAGACGATGGTCGGCGTATCGACGCAAGTGCGTGTGGTCGATTCCGGTGAACTGCCGACGACCGCGACCGGCAAGGCGAAGCGGGTAGTCGACCTGCGTCCGGCGACCGCATAACATTTCTTTTCGTCAAGCGCCTCGCGTTCTGCGGGGCGCTATTCCATTCTCATCAATTGGGGCGCGCGTTCCATTTCCGAAACGGCCCCACATTCTTCTGCAGAAATACTTCCGCATAAACCCTCGCAACCGTTTGCGCAAATTGTTTTGTAAGCTTCAGTTGTGTCATCGTATCGAGTGCATTTGCGTAGTAGTCGCAGAATAGTCGCAAAGTATTCGAGCAACGAACAACAAACGGGGCAGGCGGAACCTAGATGTGGATTGTCAGACTCGCGCTCAAGCGCCCGTACACATTCATCGTCCTGTCGTTGCTCTTGCTGATCATCGGTCCGCTCGTCATTCTGCGCACGCCGACCGATATCTTTCCTAACATCGATATTCCCGTCGTCAGCGTCATCTGGTCGTACACGGGTCTGCCGCCCGACCAGATGGAACGGCGTATCACGCTCAACTATGAGCGCGGGTTATCGGTGGCGGTGAACGACATCGAACATATCGAGTCGGAGTCGCTGCCGGGCATTGCGGTGATTCGCATCTACTTTCAGCCGAACGCGAATGTCGATGAAGCTATCGCCGAAATTACCGCGCTCTCGCAAACGCAATTACGCTCGCTTCCGCCGGGCATCACGCCGCCGAACATCTTGCGCTTCAATGCGTCGACGGTGCCGATTCTGCGGCTCGCGTTGTCGTCGGCGGAACTCACCGAACAGCAGCTCTACGACTTCGGCAATAGCTTTCTGAAGACGCAACTTGCGACCGTACAGGGCGCTTCGGTGCCATTGCCCTATGGCGGCAAGCAGCGGCAAATCATGGTCGATATCGATTCGCGCAAGCTGCAGGCGAAGAACCTTGCGCCTACCGATGTCGTCAATGCGATCAGCGCGCAGAACCTCATTCTGCCGACGGGCACGACGAAGATCGGCTCGACCGAATATTCGGTCGGTCTGAATGCGAGTCCGGGTTCGATCGAAGGACTTAACGATATACCGATACGGACCGGTCCCGGCGGCACGATCTATATCAAGGACGTCGCGCACGTGCGCGATGGCTTCCAGCCGCAGACCAATATCGTGCGGGTGGACGGCACGCGCGCTTCCTTACTCACGATCAACAAGAGCGGCAATGCATCGACACTCGATATCGTCGCGCGCGTGAAGAACCTGTTGCCGACCTTGCGCGGCATGGTGCCCGAGTCGCTCAAGATCGAGCCCGTGGCCGATCAATCGTTATTCGTGCGCGCGTCAGTGTCGGGCGTGTTGCGTGAAGCGGTGATCGCAGCGGGCCTGACCGCGCTGATGGTCTTGCTGTTCCTGGGAAGCTGGCGCGCGACGCTCATCATCGCGATCTCGATCCCGCTCTCGATGTTGACGTCGATCGTCGCGCTCTCCGCGATCGGACAGACGATAAATATCATGACGCTCGGCGGCCTCGCGCTCGCGGTCGGTATTCTCGTCGACGACGCGACAGTTGCAATCGAAAACATCAGCCAGAACCTGGAGCAGGGCAAAGAACTGGAGCATGCGATTCTCGATGGCGCGCAGCAGATCGCGGTGCCGACGCTCGTATCGACGCTCTCGATCTGCATCGTGTTCATTCCGATGTTCCTGCTGACAGGCGTCGCGCATTACCTGTTCGTGCCGATGGCCGAAGCTGTCGTGTTCGCCATGCTCGCGTCGTATTTCTTCTCGCGCACGCTTATCCCGACGCTCGCGAAATATCTGTTGCGTCATCACGAGCACATGGGCGGCGATGTCGAATCGATGAAAGGCTCACGCAATCCGTTCGTGCGCATTCATCTCGCGTTCGAGCGTCATTTCGAGTCCATTCGCGAGCGCTATGGACGCTTTCTCGAAGCGCAGCTAGCGCATCCTGGCCGCTTCGCTTCGCTGTTTCTACTGTGCTGCCTGTTGTCGCTCGGCCTTGCGCCGTTTCTCGGGCGCGACTTCTTTCCGTCGATCGATTCGGGCGTGATCGCGCTGCATATGCGCGGGAAGACGGGCACGCGCATCGAGGAAACGGCGGCGCTGACCGATCGCGTCGATGCACGCATCAGACAATTGATTCCACGCGGCGAGGTTCGCTCGATCATCGATAACATGGGGCTGCCGGTATCGGGCATCAATCTCTCGTATAACAATACGGGCACGGTCAGTTCCGCCGATGCCGATGTACTCATCAGCCTCAACGAAGATCACGCGCCTACCGAAGGTTATATCCACGAATTGCGAAAGCGCCTGCCGCAAGAGTTTCCCGGTGTGACGTTCTCGTTTCTGCCCGCGGATATCGTGAGTCAGATCCTCAACTTCGGCGTACCCGCGCCGATCGATATAGCAATCACTGGACGCGATGTGCGCGGCAATCGCGCGTTGGCCAATCGCATGCTGGAAAAGATCCGCCGTGTGCCGGGTCTCGTCGATGCGCGCATCCAGCAGCCTTCCGATCTGCCCTCGATCAACGTCGAGGTCGATCGCACCAAGGCGCTGCAAGCGGGCTTCACGCAGCGCGATGTCGCGAACAACCTGCTCATCACGCTATCGGGCAGTCAGCAAACGACGCCCACGTTCTGGCTCAACCCCGTGAATGGCGTGAGCTATAACGTCATCACCACCGCGCCGCAGTACGACATGGACTCGCTGCAATCGGTGGCCAACATTCCGGTGACGTCGGCGAGCGGCAAGACCAATATTCTCGGCGCGCTCGCTTCGCTGTCGCGCGGCGCGCGCGATGCCGTCGTCTATCACTACAACGCGCAGACCACCATCAATCTCTATGCGACCACCGAGCGGCGCGATCTCGGCGCGGTGGCGGACGATGTGCAACGCATCATCGACGAAGCGCGCGGCGAGATGCCCAAAGGCTCATCGATAGACATGCGCGGCCAGGTCGAAACGATGAACGGATCTTTTTCGGGGCTGGCGTTCGGGCTCATTCTCGCGGTCGTGCTGGTGTACTTGCTGATCGTCGTGAACTTTCAGTCGTGGCTCGATCCGTTCATCATCATCACCGCATTGCCGGGCGCGCTCGCGGGCATCGTGTGGATGTTGTTCCTGACGCATACGACGCTGTCGATTCCGGCGTTGACGGGCGCAATCATGTGTATCGGCATCGCGACGGCAAACAGCATTCTCGTGGTGAGTTTCGCGCGCACGGCGCTCGCCGAACATGGCGACGCGGTTCGCTCCGCGCTGGAAGCGGGCTATTCGCGTTTCAGGCCGGTGTTGATGACCGCACTCGCGATGATGATCGGCATGGTGCCGATGGCGATCGGTCTCGGTGAAGGCGGGGAGCAAAACGCGCCGCTCGGGCGCGCGGTGATCGGCGGCTTGATGGTCGGCACCGTCGCGACACTGTTCTTCGTGCCGGTGGTGTTCTCGATGATCTATCGACGAATGGAAGCCCGCGGCAAGGGGCGGGACGCAGCGGCGAAGGAAGCGGCGCAATAACATAATCGAACAGCAGGCGGAGCAAGAATGGAAGAGCAGTTGTCGCAACGATCGGGCAACAAGCGGCGAGGGCGCTTATGGTTAGTGATCGCGCTCGTGGTCGTCGTCGCGCTCATCGCGCAAGGGATTTGGTCGCGACGCGCCGCGCATGCGGAGCTCGAACGCGACGCGAGCGAGCATGGCTTGCAGACCGTCGAGGTTATCAAGCCGGCGCGCATGAAGGCTTCGCAGGATCTCGTGCTCGCGGGCGATATCCGCGCGTTCTCCGATGCGCCGATCTTCGCGCGCACCAATGGTTATCTCAAGCGCTGGACCGTCGATATCGGCACGAAGGTGAAGAAGGGCCAGTTGCTCGCGGAGATCGATGCACCCGAGACCAACGATCAGCTACGTCAGGCGCGCGCCGATGCGCAAACGGCGCGCGCGAACTATCTGCTCGCGAAGACGACGGCCGAGCGCTGGGCGCAGATGCTGAAGAACAACTCGGTGTCGCGTCAGGAGACCGATGAAAAGAACGGCGACATGCTCGCGAAGGAAGCCGCGCTGAACGCGTCGCAGGCGAACGTGTCGCGGCTCGAACAACTCGTCTCGTTTCAGAAGATCTATGCGCCCTTCGACGGCACCGTCACCGCGCGCAATACCGATGTCGGTCAGTTGATCGATGCCGGCAGCGGCGCTGCGGGCCGCGAGCTTTTTCATATTCAGGATGCATCGACCTTGCGCGTGTTCGTCGATGTGCCGCAGACGTATGCGCGCATGATCACGGTTGGCTTGCCTGCCGAATTGCTGCTCAACGAAGAGCGTAATCGCAAGTTCGACGGTGTGACGGTGCGCACGGCGGGCGCGGTCGATCCCGTCGCGCGCACGATGCGTGTCGAAGTCGATGTGAAGAATCCGGCCGGCGATTTGCTTGCGGGCGCGTATGCGCAGGTGCGCTTTCGCCTCACGAGCGCGAATCCTTCGTACACGCTGCCGGGCAATGCGCTGCTGTTTCGTCCGGACGGCGTGCATGCCGCGAGCGTCGATGCGAACAATCGCGTGAAGCTTCTGCCGATCACGCTCGGCACCGATTACGGCACGCGCGTCTCCATCGTCTCCGGATTGAATGGCGATGAACGCGTGATCGTGAATCCACCCGACTCGATCGTCGATGGCGCGGCCGTGCGTGTCGGCCGTGCGGAAGCGAGTGCGGGTGCAAGCGAGGGCGCGCGCGGCGGGGCGGCGAAGGCCGAAGGAAACGAGTCGTGATGACGCGCGCATCGCATCGACTAGTTGCATCGCTAACTATCGCGGCATTGAGCGGCTGCGCCGTGGGGCCGGATTATGTTCGGCCTGAAACGCCGGCGCCCGCTGCGTACAAGTCGCAGATGCCGCTCGATGCGCCCGCATCGGCATCGCAAGACTGGAAGGCCGCGCAACCCGCCGACGCGAAGCCGCGCGCGCCGTGGTGGGAAGTCTATGGCGATCCGCAATTGAACGCGCTCGAAGAACGCGTCGCGAGCGCGAACCAGACCGTCGCCGCGGCCTCCGCGCGTTTTCGCGGAGCGCGTGCGGCGGCCGCGCAGGCGCGTTCGGCGTACTTCCCGACCGTCACCGCGAACGCCGCGTTCAATCAGTCGCGCGCGTCGTCGAACGTTCTGTACAAGTCGAGCGCGGGCGTGACCGTGCCCGACTATCTGATCGACGCGCAAATCTCGTGGGAGCCGGATCTGTGGGGCCGCATCTCGCGTGCTGTCGAAGGCGGCCGTGCAGAAGCGCAGGCAAGCGATGCTGATTTGCACAGCGCGATTCTATCGATGCAGGCGGAGCTCGCGACCGACTACTTCGATCTGCGCGGCACGATCGAGGAAGAACGGTTGTTGCAGGCGACGCTGCAAGCCTATGAGAAGGCGCTCGCGCTCACGCGCGATCGTTTCGCGGGCGGCGTCGCGGCGGAATCGGATGTCGCGCAGGCCGAGGAGCAACTGCGCGCAACGCAGGCGCAGTGGATCGATCTGGAGACCACGCGAACGAGCCTCGTCAATGCGATCGCGATTCTCGTCGGCGAGAATCCGTCGAGTTTCACGCTCGATGCCGCGCCGCTCAACGAAGCGCATTCGCCGCATCCGTCGGCCGCGCTCGCAGCGCTGCCGCTCGGCGTGCCATCCGCGTTGCTCGAACGCAGGCCGGATATCGCGGCGGCGGAACGGCGCGTTGCCGAGGCGAATGCGCGCGTCGGCGTGGCGACGGCGGCGTTTTTCCCGAACTTGCTGCTCGCCGCGACGGGCGGTCTCGAAGCGACGCACTTCAGTTCTTGGCTTCAGGCGCCGAGCCGCTTCTGGTCGCTCGGGCCGCAACTCGCATTCACAGTGCTGGATTTCGGTGGTCGCGCGGCGGCTCGCGATGCGGCGCGCGCGGCCTACGACGAGAAGGTCGCCGATTATCGGCAAACCGTGCTGATCGCATTCGGACAAGTAGAAGACAACCTGAACGCGCTGGACGTGCTGCGCCGTGAAAGCGAAGCACAGCGCGAAGCCGTCGATGCCGCCCAGCGCGCGCTCGGCAAGGTCAGCAATCGCTACGAGAACGGCGCGATCACGTATCTGAGCGTGGTGGTGACGCAGGCGATCGTGCTGTCGGATCAACGCACGGCGGTGCGTATCGAGCGGCGGCGCATGGCCGCGAGCGTCGCGCTCGTCAAGGCGCTGGGCGGAGGCTGGACCAGCGCCGAATTGCCGAGCCCCGAGGATGTTTCGCGACGCGATTGAACATTGAACGATGCATGCAAAATGGCATCGTGTATGACGCATGCAAATGCGATTTCCGCGCGTCGTGAGCGTGTTCCTGAAGCGGCGCTGAGATCAGGCGAACAGAAGCACGCCGCATGCGATCAGCGCCGCGCTCCAGATCCAGTCGACGTTGATCCAGCCGCTTCGCAGAAAGCCGAGTCCGCCGCGTTCCTGAAGCGACATCGCGAACATGGAGATCGTGGCGATCACCGCGAGCATCGCGCCGGTATGGACGGTCAGCGCGAGCGCGCTGGCTTCGAACGCGGTATTTGCAAGGGCGCCTGTACAAAGCGGCAAGAGTGCCGGCACCAGCATCAATCCCGCGCCGTGCGCGCTCGACATCACGAAGGACCATAGCGCGAGGCCGGCAAGCCCGGTGCGCATGCCGACGGTCGGGCGTCCGCGATGCCCGCGCCACGCACTCCACGCGCCCCAGCCGATCAGAAGCGCCCCGCTTGCGCGCGCGAGCACGTCGTGGCCGATCATCGCGCCGAGCGTGAGCGCGCCGGCGAGCACGAGCGCAACCGACACCGCGTGCCCCAGCGCAATCGGCACGAGTGACACGAGCGCGACGCGGCGGCTTCGCGCGTAGAGACCGAGCGCGACCGCGAACAGCCATCCCATCGCGGGATTGAGGCCGTGAAACGCGCCGAGGCCCGCGGCGGTGAAAAGTAGCGCGGGCGATGCGGCGTCCATGCGAAGCGACTCGCGGCGGATCAGGGATAACAGTACGAATCCGACGAGCAATCGCCACCTTGCAGCCGGATCTGATGCGGCCGATGTCCCTTCGGCCAGTCGATGAAAAACTTCTCGTCGACGGCCAGGCCGCCATTCGGATCGGCGTCGAGCTTCACCATCCAGCCGTCGATTCCTTCGGGGTAGAACTGCGCATCGACCGCGCCGTATAGCGAATTCGTGAAGTAGACGCGGCGTCCGTCGCGGCTGACTTCGACCATCTGCGGGCCGCCGTTGAGCGCACCGTTCGATGCCCCCGGATGCGTCGCGCGCGCGACCACGCCGCCGATGCGCACCTTGCCCGTCAGCTTCGGCGCGAACGGATCGGAGACGTCGTACTGCAACATGTCGCCGGTGCCCCAGCACGACACGTAGAGAAAGCGGTCGTCCATCGACAGATCGATATCGGAGACGAGCGGCGGCACGGCATTGAAGCCTTTCAATAACGGAGACAGCTGGTCGGCATCGGCGGGTTCGGCGGGAATGTCGATGATCTTTTTCACCGCCCACTTGTCCTTGTCGCGATACCAGGTCCAGATCGACGACGACAGATCCTTCAGACTGATCACGCAATTCACGAAGCCGTATGCCTTGGTCGGATCGTGTGCGGGACGCAGTTCGAAGACGAGTTGATACTCGTCGCCGAAATCGATCTCCTGAATGTGTTTGCGCTTCGTGAAGTCCCAGAAATGCAGCTTGCGCCCGTACTTCGCGCCGAGCAGCAATTCGGGCACGAGGCCGTTCTCGAAAGTGTCGGGCGTGCCCCATTCGCTCGTGACCATCGTGTCGTAGCCGAGATGCCACCAGCCGTCATACGCGAGGCGTTGCGGTCCGCGATCCACTTCCCAGCGGCCGAGCGGATCGAAGCTCTGCTGATCGAGCATCAGCACGCCGCCGGGCGCCTTGCCTTCGGCATTGCCGAGCGCGGTGATGTAGATGCCGCCCGGTCCGCAGTGCACGGTGTGCGGGCGCGTATAGCCGGTTTTTTCCGCGAGTTCCTCGGGCTCGATCGTCTTCACGATAACGGGCTTCTTCGGATCGGGCTTCGTGTCGATGATATGCACGCGCGACGAACGCAGCCCCGGCACGACGAGATAGCGCCGCTCCATGTGCGGATGCGGCGCGTTCGGGCACAGGCACGACGAGCACGCGTTCCAGCCGAAGTGATGCAGTTCGTCGCCGGTATCGGGCATCGCGATTTCGCCGACGATCTTCGTATAGTCCGGCGAATCCGGATCGACATCGACGACGGCGATCTTGTCCGGCGACTTGCGCTCGGGATCGAAGGTCGCGACATAAGCCAGTGTTTCGCGCGGCGCTTTCGCCGCGAGCCGCGGGGAAGGATAGAAGCTCGGATCGGGTTTCCATGTCGCCATCTGCATCTCCCAGTTGCCCAGTGGATTCGCTCCGCTGCAAAGCGCGCATGCTCAAGCACTATAGGACATGGGGACACGTCGCGCTTTCGATGGTTTAGATGCTTTCGTGCAAAGCATGTGCGCGGCGCATGATTCGCCGCGTCGAACAGCGCCTAAAATACAGGCATCGCCCATTGACCGAAAGAGGAGGTAGCGATGGCCGAGCCGATGATCAGCCTGATGGCGGGATTCCTTCTGGTGCTATGCGTTGCGGTGGTTCTCTTGATGCATCACCGGCATCCGCATATCCATACTCCGAAAGCGCGCTGGCTGGATACGCATCCGCCGCGCGACTGGCGGCACAGGCATTGAACATGCAGTGGATGTGAAGGGGACGCAGAGCGCCGGCATCGACCGGCGCATTCTTTCGCGCGGCGCAATAAACGCGTCAGCGTCTTGGCCCTTTCATCGCTTCGGCTTCCATCGCGGCGTGCCATTCCTCGCTGTTCTCGATCGGGTCCACGCCTTCGTCGATGAACGCCGACGCGCGCTCCGCGACCGAGCGCGTTTCCTCGTCGGTGTCGTCGTCGACGGGCTCGTCCTCGTCGGCGGGCGGCTCCAGCATGTCCTGCAACATCGCCTCCAGTTCCGGCGTGTCCCACGGTTCGCTGCGCTGCTTTTTCTTCTTGATGTAATGCCGCACTTCGGCATCTTGCTCGGGTGTCAGCGGCAGTCCGCGGAAGGTGCGGTTTTCATCGAAGTCACTCATGTTCGCTCCTCTCGCGCATGGCCTTTGATGCGTTTTTCAAGCGTCCTTAGTGTAACGCCGTTCGTCTGCCGGTAAAAACGCCATCTTCAGGCGAGCGGCGGCAGGCGTCTTTCGATCGGCGTCGCCTTGACGATGGCCGTGCTCGTCGCGGCGCGTTCAGTGACGCGCGAGAGGATGTCGTCGAGATGCTCGATCGAGCGCAGATAAAGGCGGCACACGAAGCAATCGTCGCCCGTCACCTTGTCGCATTCGACGAACTCGGGAATGCGCCGGATCGCCTCCTCGACGAGATGCAGTTGCCCCGGCAGCGGCTGCACGCGCACGATCGCCTGCAGCGTATAGCCGAGCGCGCGCGGATCGATATCGACGGTGAAGCCGCGAATAACGCCTTGCGTTTCGAGCCGCCGCATGCGCTCGGCGGTGCTCGGCGCCGACAACCGCACGCGTTTCGCAAGCTCGCTCACCGCAATGCGCCCGTCGCTCGCTAGTATCGCGATGAGTTCGCGGTCGATTGCGTCGATGCCCGGTTGCGGCGGGCTGCCCAGGTTCTTTCCCATGATGGCCTTCGACTCAGAGGTCAAGAGATACGCGAGCCTAATTTTAGGCATGGTTTTGCGCTGAGCGCATCGATAGACTTGAGCCATCGAAACTTGCATGGCAGACGCGGAATGAATACGGAAAGAATCGACGCGCGACTTGCCGGCGCATCGAACGCGAATGAACTGCGTCGTGGCGCAATCGAAATGTCGCTCGCGATGCTGATGTCGGGCACGATCGGCTGGCTCGTCGTGTCGTCGGGGCAGACGCCGTGGAACGTGGTGTTCTTTCGCTGCGTGTTCGGAGGCGCGACGCTCGTCGCCGTGTGCGCGGCGCTCGGCTTTCTGAAGAAGCAGTACTTTTCGTGGCGCATGATCGGTCTGGTCGCGCTCGGCAGCGTGGCGATCGTCGGCAACTGGCTGTTGCTTTTCGCCGCGTATTCGCGCGCGTCGATCTCGATGGCGACGACCGTCTACAACACGCAGCCGTTCATGCTCGTCGCGTTGGGCGTGCTCGTTTTGCGCGAGCGCGTGTCGGCGTCGACGATCGCGTGGCTCGGCGTCGCGTTCATCGGCCTCGTGATGGTGGTGCGCGTCGAGCCGGCCGTGCTCGCGATGCCCGGTCAGTATCTCGAAGGCATCGCGTATGCGCTCGGCGCGGCTTTTCTGTACGCGATATCGTCGATCGTCACGAAGCGTCTGAAGGGCACGCCGCCGCATCTGATCGCGATGCTGCACGTGTTGTTCGGCATCGCGATGCTGGCGCCGTTCGCGCGCTTCGACGAGACGCCCGCGTCGCTCGGCGGCTGGTCCGATCTCGTCGTGCTCGGCGTCGTCAACACGGGGCTCATGTACGTGCTGCTGTACGGCGCGATCCAGAAGCTGCCGACGGCGATGACGGGCGCGCTGTCGTTCATCTATCCGGTGGTGGCGATCGTCGTCGACTGGCTCGCGTTCGGGCAGCGGCTCGCATGGCCGCAGCTGGCCGGCGCGGTTCTGATTCTGCTCGCGGCGGCGGGGGTGAATCTGCAGTGGCGGATCGTGCCGCAAAAACAGCGCGCGAACGATTGACGCGCACTCGTATAAAATGGCGCCCCTTTCCGACTACATCGAAATCCCGCGCCATGTGGTTCAAGAATCTTCAGCTTCATCGTCTCCCCGCACACTGGTCCGTCACGCCGCAGCAAATGCAGCAATGGCTCGCGCCGCTCGCGTTCAGCGCGGCGTCGAGCATCGAGAACGAGCGGCGCGGCTGGGTCTCGCCGCGCGGCGACGATGAACTCGTCTACACGACGAACCGTCAGATGCTCATCGCCTATCGCGCGGAGAAAAAGCTTCTGCCCGCATCCGTCGTCACGCAGTTCGTGAAGGAACGCGCCGCCGAACTCGAAGAGCAGCAAGGCTTCAAGCCGGGCAGAAAGCAACTGCGCGAACTGAAAGAGCAGATCACCGACGAACTCTTGCCGCGCGCGTTCAGCATCCGCCGCGACACGCGCGTGTGGATCGATCCCGTGAACGGCTGGCTCGCGATCGATTCGTCGTCGGCGAATCTGTGCGACGACATCATCGGTTTGCTCGTTAAGTCCGTCACCGATCTGCCGCTCGCCAGCGTGCGCACCGCGCGCTCGCCCGTTTCGGCGATGACCGAATGGCTGCTTTCGGGCGATGCGCCCGCGGGCTTCACGCTCGATCGCGACACCGAACTGCGCTCGACGGGCGAAGGCAACGCGACAGTGCGCTACGTCGGCCACGCGCTCGAAACGGACGACATGCGCCGCCATATCGAAGCGGGCAAGCAGTGCATGCGTCTCGCGATGACGTGGGACGACCGCGTGTCGTACGTGCTGACGCCATCGCTCACGCTCAAGCGTGTGAGCGCGCTCGACGTCATCAAGGAAGCGGCCGATCCCACCGCGTCGAACGACGACGAGCGCTTCGAATCCGACTTCATCCTGATGACGGGCGAACTCGCGCGCATGCTGTCGGCGCTGACCGAGGCGCTGGGCGGCGAAGAGGACTTGCGCGCCGCCGCGTGAGAACGCGCGTCAGGCCGACGGCGCGGACGCGAACGCGTAGCCGTTCTTGCCGTTGCGCTTGACGGTGTACATCGTGTCGTCGGCGACGGCGACGAGCCGCCAGTAATCGTCGACGCGATCCGGAAAGCTCGCGATGCCGATACTCGCGCGCACGATCGAGAGTCCCATCTGCGCATCGGTTTCCCCGACGCACGCGATGATTCGCTGGGCGATCGCGGCAAGCTCGCCATCGCTCGAAAACTCGCTCACGAGCAGCGCGAACTCGTCGCCGCCGATGCGCGCGACCAGGTCGCAGCCGCGCACCGCCTGACGAAAACGCCGCGACACCGCGATCAGAAATTCATCGCCGATGCGGTGGCCGTGCGTATCGTTGACGCGCTTGAAACCATCGAGATCGATATACAACACCGCGATGCGCGTCGACCCGCGCGCGCCGCTCGCGAGCGCGTTCGCCGCTTCCTCCAGCGTCGCGAAGAGCTTGCGGCGGTTGGGCAGGCCCGTCATCGGATCGTGCAGCGAGGCCTGCTCGAATTCGTTCGAAATACCGAGAAGCTGACGATTGCGTTTTGCATACATGCCGAGCGCGGTGATGAGCACGCCGAACACGATCGCCGACAGCGCGATCAGCGTATGCGACACGCTCAGGATGCGCTCGCGCGCGTCCGCGCTCGTGCGATCGCGCTCGGTGCGCCACCAGGCATAGGTCGAATCGAGCGCGGAGCTGGCCTCGCCGAGCGCGGCGGCGGGCGAGAGCACGGCAGCGGGCAGCGATGGCGCGGACATCGGACTCGACGACACCAGCGCGTGCAGCGCCGCGAGCCGTGCGGCCAGTTCGATGCGCGCCTCTCGATACGCGGCCTGATGCTGTGCATCGCCGGCGGGCGTGTTCTGCAGGGAGAGGGCGGTCGCGCGGGCGGTGTCGGCGCGCTCGACCGCTTCGAGCACGAGCCCGACATACTCTTGCTGCAGTTGCGCGGAAAAGATCGCGCGGACCTGCAACGCCAGCAATAGCAGACCGATCAGCAGACACAGCAAGGCGGCCCCCGCGAGCGGCGCGGGGCCGGGCACGCGCATGCGCATGAGCGCGCGCCGCACGCGGCTCGCCAGCGTCTCCTCAGGGACGGGAATACTCCTCTCGCTGACGGGTCGGGACATTGTGTCGATAGCTCACTCGATGAAAGAACGCGCCCACGCGTGCGAAAAGTCCGCCTTCGGGTTTCGCGCGGGTTTGCGTCTGCGCCTGGGTCTGATGCCTGCGCGATTGCGCGTACTGATCGGTGCGATTGCCTCGATCGGCGGCGGCACGCTGCGTCGCGGATGGATTGCCGCGGCGTTGCACGGCGGCGCTCTGCACGGGCGCACCCGATGCGTCGGCTTGTTGCGGCAGCGCGGAAGCCGTGGCGAGCGCCGCGTCGGAGCCATCGGCGAGGGTGGTTACGTCGGTGACATCGGCGACGGGTGCGTTGTCCGCGAGCGCGGCCGTGTCGATGGAAGCGGGCGCGAGCGCGTCGTTCGATGCGTAGGGCATCGCGCGGCCGGGCGCCGCGCTCAAAGGCGCTTCCACGACGCCGGCCGATTGCGTCTGCGCGGCGATTACAGGCTGATCGATGCCAAGCGTGCGGCGCGCGCTCGCCATCGCTTCGGCATAGACGCGCTGGTCGTGGTTGAACCACATGCCGTACCCAACGGTGCCGAGCACGCCGATGCCGAGCGCGCTCGCCGACGCCATCCACAGCGCGAGACGCCCGAAGCGCCGAGGCGTGCGCATGGGGCCGGGTTCGTCGTCGAAATCGATTGCAGTCTCGGGCAGGGGAGTGACAGTGGGATCATTCGCAGGACTTGCGTGCTCCGCGATGCTCGCTTCGGGTAGCTTTGCGTGCTGAGGCATGACAGCGCTCTCCAGAACGTATTCGTCAGACAGCGGGCCAGCGCGAACGCACGGCGCACGCTCGGTCCGGTGTTTCACCTCGCGCGTCCCATCATATGAACAATTAAACGCGATGCGGCTTCGTCGGACGTAACAGCCGGATGCCGGTTCAGCATGCGCTGCCGGCCCATATTTGCCAAACAATGTAACTCGCACCGCACACCGCCACAATCAGGGGCGGCGAGAAGGCGTTGAAACGACGCTGCGGATCGTTGCATCCGGTGCGCGGCGAAACGGGCTGGGCGTCGCCCGGCGGGCCATATCACCGTGATTTAACCGTGATTTTCACCGTATCGCGCGTCGCGACGAAGCAAGTTTGGCCACTAGTTAAGCATTCTTCGTTCCCGCCCTCATTTGAGGACTCGCGTATGCATCATTCTTCAGAGGAAGTTCCCGCGCGTATGTGAGATGGCGCACATACGCGCATGGCGAGTCTTTGCGTGGAACGCGCGCAACACCTGGTCATCGGCGCTTGGACGACACCACGAGCGCGATGCCGCCGAGTATCGCGACCGAACTTCCCACGAGCCGCGCCGTGAGCGTCTCGTCGAGCAGCAGCACGCCGCCCGCCGCCGTGATCACGGGTACGCTCAGTTGCACGGTGGCGGCCGTCGCCGACGCCAGCCCTTTCAACGCCGCGTACCAGACGACATAGCCGAGCCCCGAGGTGAGCGCGCCCGACGCGGCGGCGTAGGCGAAGCCTGAAGCAGCGACGTTCGTACCCGCGAACGCGAATGCGAGCGCCGACACCGCGATCGCGAAAGGAAGCGCGCGCAGGAAATTGCCCGCGGTCACGGCGACGGGGTCGGCCTGGCCACGTCCGCGCAGCGAGTAGACGCCCCAGCCGATGCCCGCGGCGATCATCAAGACCGACGACGCCGGATCGGGCGCGGCGAGTCCCGGCAGCACGAGCCACACGAGCCCGGCGAGCGCGAGCAGCAAGCCGAGCCATTGCGTCGCGGCGAGGCGCTCGCCGGTGGCGATGCCGTAGCCGATCATCGTCGCCTGCACCGCGCCGAAGAGCAGCAGCGCGCCGGCGCCGGCCGCGAGCCGCACATACGCAAAAGAGAAGGCCGCCGCATAGACGATCAACGCGAGCGCCGACGCAAGGCTTCCGGCGCGTCGCGCTTCATCGCGATTCGGGCTGCCGCGCGCGAGCAGGATGATCCACAGCACGAGCGCCGCCGACGCGATGCGCACGAGCGTGAAGCTCGCCGCGTCGATGCGCGCGCCTTTGAGCGCGAGGCGGCACAGGAGCGAGTTGCCGGCGAACGCGAGCATCGCGATGACGGTGAGCATGGCGATGCGCGTGCCGTGCGAGCGTGCGGGGCTGGACATCGGCGGCGCTGGACGAGGGCGCACCACTGTAGCGCACGCGCGTCCCGAAGGCATGCTGCGGCGCTTTCAATCCGTGGTGAAGGGGCGCGGCGGCGCATCGGCGTCGGCACCGAAGCGCTCGAATTCGGAGATCACCTGCGCGCCGAACAGCAGCAGCGTCGCGAGCGCTTCGAGGCTGAACAGCACGACGATCGACGTCGTCAGCGATCCATATACGACGCTCACCTGCGAGAGCGTCGCGAAGTACCACACGAGCACGTGCCGCGTGATTTCCCAGAGCACGGCCGCCGTCACGCTGCCGAGCAGCGCGAGCCGCAGCGAGGGCCTGCCGACGGGCATCACCAGATAGATCGACGTGAGCACGAAGATCTCCCCCGCGACGCCGAGCAGATACAGCAGAAGCCGCGACACGCCCCTGAGCGACACCTCGACGCCGAGTAGATCGACGCTGTTGCTGCCCATCGCCTGCAGGCCGTTCGACACGAGCGTGACGATCAGCATGCCGACGCCGAGAAACAGGATGTAGCAGTACGGCAGGAGCGCCGAGAGCAGAAAATGCCGCCGCCTGACCGCGACGCGATGCACGAAGATCACCGACATCGCGTTCTCCAGCACCGTGAAGGCGAGCGAGCTGAAAAAGATCATCGTGACGAGCAGAAGCCAGCCGAGCACCGCGCGATGCGCAAGGAAATTCGCGAGTTCGCTCACGACCGCGTGCGCCTGACCCGGCACGAGCCATTCGAGCAGATGCCCGAGCGTGTCGAGCAATTGCTGCTGTCCGACGAATTTCGACAGCACGATCACGATAAGGATCAGCAGCGGAACGATGGAGAGCAGCGCGTAATATGCGACCGCGCCCGCGAGCAGCAGACCCTGATTGGCGCGAAACGCCTTGATCGTGCGCATCGCGAAGCCGAACGGATGACGCGCGACGCTTCTCACCTGCGGGCCCAGCACGGGGCCGAGAATCTTCGACATGGGACCTCCGCGGCGAAACGCTGGCCATCCTTTTCGACGAACAAGATGCTGGATGAGCAAGATCCGCACCCGTGGCGAAGGTCCGAAGCGCTTCAACCTAGCCGGCGTGCCTCGCGTCGGGCGGCGGCCTGCTGCGCGGCTTCCTCGAACGCGAGATCGAGCAGGACATCGACCTCGCAAGCGGGCAATTCGGTGGCATCGAGCTGGCGCAATCGGCAGAAGAGCGCGAGCGCCTCGGCAGCAGCGGCGAAGGCGTTGTTCATGTCGCGGGAGTCAAGGCGTTTTTTTCTCATGCTCCACATAACGGCAAGCGCACGGCCGGACTTTAACGTGCCGCGGCGCAGCGCGGATGCGGTTTCACCTTCGCTTTTTGATGGATTAATCTAGGTACATAACACGAGCCCGTCGAAAGCACTGGAGATAAGGACATCATGGCCGCATCCCACGCAAGCTCCGCCGCCGACGCCGCCGCCCTCGGCGCCGACGCCGAAATCGTCAACGCCGACGAGCGCCTCTACAACCACGACCTCGCGCCCGTGCCGCGCGCGAAACGCACCTGGAACGGTTACAGCATCTTCGCGATGTGGATGTCGGACGTGCACAGCGTCGGCGGCTATACCTTCGCGGCGAGCCTCTTTCTGCTCGGCATCTCGGGCTGGCAGGTGCTGCTCGCGCTGACCATCGGGATTCTGATCGTGTATGTGCTGATGAACTGGGTCGGCAAGCCGAGCCTGAGACACGGCATTCCGTTTCCGGTGATGGCGCGCGTCTCGATGGGCGTGATGGGCGCGAATCTCGCCGCGCTGATTCGCGGCGTGGTCGGCATCGTGTGGTACGGCGTGCAGACGTATTTCGCGTCGAAGGCCGTCGCGACGTTGCTGCTGCTGTTCGTGCCGTCCGTCGCCGCATGGCGCGACACGAGCTTTCTCAGGCTCGACATGCTCGGCTGGGTGAGCTTTCTTTTCATGTGGCTTCTGCAGCTCATCATCTTTCAGCGCGGCATGGAGATCATCCGCAAGTTCATCGACTTTTGCGGGCCGGCCGTGTATGTCGTGATGTTCGTGCTGATGGGATGGATTCTCTATCGCGCGGGCCTCGGCAGCCTGAATCTCACGCTCTCGGGCAAGGTGCTGAGCGGCGACGAGCAACTGCACGCGATGGTCAACGCGACGCTGCTGGTTGTGAGCTACTTCGCCGCGCTGCTGCTGAACTTCGGCGACTTCTCGCGCTTCGCGAAAAGCGAGCGGCAGATGAAGATCGGCAATTTCCTCGGGCTGCCGTTCAATTTCGTTGCGTTTGCAATCATCACCGTGATCGTCACGGCGGGCAGCGAGAAGGTGTTCGGCACGATGATCATGGACCCGGTCGAGATCGTCTCGCGCATCGAGAACAAGGTGTGGGTGGCGATCGGCAGCATCACGTTCGTCATCGCGACGATGGGCATCAATATCGTCGCGAATTTCGTGTCGCCCGCATACGACATCGCCAATCTCTTTCCGAAGCACGTGGACTTCAAGAAGGGCGGCCTGATCGCGTCGATACTCGCGGTGCTCGTGTGCCCGTGGATCTTCGTCGACAGCCCGAAGGCGATCACGATTTTCGTGTCCGTGTTCGGCGCGGTGCTCGCGCCGATGTACGGCGTGATGATGTCCGACTATTACCTCGTGAAGCGCCAGCAGGTGCGAACCGCCGAGCTTTATTCGATGCAGCCCGGCGGACGCTTCTACTACGACGGCGGCTGGAACAAGGTCGGGCTCGCGGCGCTGCTTGTCTCGGGCGCGATCTCGGTCGGCTGGGAACTGTCGACGCAAATGCTCAAGCTCCTGCCGCCGAACAATCTCGGCTGGCTGATCGGCGCGGCGGTGGGCGCGCTGCTTTACGTCGTGTTCATGCGCATGGCGAACCGAAAATAACGCGGCGTCATTTCAGCCATTTGCGCGCGGCCTGTTCCCATTCGGGCTGGCCGCAGTTCGGCGGATTTTCCGGCCCGAGCACGGTGATGTATCCCTTGTCCTTCATGCACGCCTCGTAAGCGCGCACCTGCGTGCAACGGCCCGCGCCGGCCTGTTTCGCGGTGGCCTTGCACGCGGACATCGAATTGTCCATACCGCTGAAATCGGCGTCGCCGTCATTGTTCCACGAGGGCGGATTGGCGCTCGCCGAAAACTCGACGGGCGTGCTGCACGCGGCAAGCGCGAATGCAGCGGCGACGGGAAGAAGGCATGAACGGAAGACTCGATTCATTTGCTTGAACTCCTTGTTCTTAAGCTCTTGTTGAAGGCGCACGATCCGCCGCCTATTATTCCTCGCTGTCGTCGGCGCATCGTGTTTTTTCTTCCACACGAACCTTCGCCGAGATTCGCCCCGGAGCCTTGATGAAACCCACATTGCTCGTTCGCGCCGTGTCGTCGTGCGTGGCCGTCGCGCTGTTGTCGATTGCATCGTTCGCATTCGCCGACGATGTGTCCTTCGGCCAGAACCAGCTCTGCGGTTTGCAGACCACGCGGCCCGACCACAACGCCGCCGTGCATGTGAAAACGCTGCAAGGCAGGAACGGGCCGATCGGCTACGCGCGCTTCGGGCACGGAACGCCGCTTCTGCTCATCACCGGTTATCGCGCGACGCTCGGCGAATGGAACGCGTACTTTCTCGGCGAGCTCGCGAAGCATCATGAGGTCATCGTGTTCGACAATCGCGGCGTCGGGCGTTCGACGGCGGTCGAAGGGCGTTACGGCCCCGACTACGACATGCGCGACATGGCCGCCGATGCCGCCGATGTTCTCGCGGGCCTGAAGCTTTCTCGCGCGGACGTTATCGGCTGGTCGATGGGCGGCATGATCGCGCAACGGCTCGCGCTGGATGCACGCGAGCAGGTCGCATCGCTCACGCTGATCGCGACCGCGCCGCCCGGACCGGAAGCCGTGCCGCTCACGCCCGCAATGCAGCACGTGCTGTCGAGTTCGGGCGCGGATGCGTTCCCGAAGATCATGAGCGCGCTCTTTCCCGCCAATGCCGTCGCGGATGCGTCGAAGTGCTTTATCGGCGACATGTTCGCGCCGCGCGGCTACACGGGCCGGCCGGTGTCCGACGCGGTGGCTCAACAGCAGGACCGGGCGATGACGCAGTGGTTCGCCAACGCCTCGGCCGCCGACGCCTTGCGCCGCTCGCCCGTGCGCACGTTGATCGTCGCGGGCGCGAACGACGATGTTCTCGCCGATGCCAACGCGCGCCATCTCGAACAGATGATTCCGCGCGCGAAACTCGATGTGGTCGCAAACGCGGGACACGCGCTGATGTACCAGTATCCGATCGCGCTCGCGCGGCACATCGAAGCATTCGTATCGAAGTGAATCGCGCCTCGCGCCACGCCGAAAACGTTTGCTGACTCATGGCGCACGAAGCGCGGACGTTTCGACTTGTCAGGGTATTTGCACGGCCTTCATACTGCGCGCAGTCGCGATGCGAAAACGCACGCCGATAACAAAAGAGAGCCGGGGAAACCATCATGAAGTCACGCTTCACCGCTGTTCATCTGCGTCCCGTCGAGCTTGCCGATCCGCATGTCGCGCATCTTTACATGGAGTGCGTCGATGCCGAGGCGCGTCTGTCGGGCGTAAGCAAACTCGCGGCGGTCGCCGTATACGAAGTCCGCGAGAAAACGCTCGATAACCTGTGGTCACGTCTCCATGTGCTCGACCCGAGACTGTGCCGCGAACTGAAACACGCGGTGCAGGACTGGCACGATATCGCGGTGAAGCTGCGCGGCGGCGACTGATTTGAGACGCGCGAGCAGCGTAACGAGACGCCGCGACATTCGCGCGGAAGGCCTGCGCCACTAAGCTTTCTCCAACGACGCAACGAGAGCGCAACCGCGCTTCCGACGCAATCGAAGGAGATGAGCAATGAACAGCAACATTGGTACGAACAATCGCGCGCCGATGCCGGTCGCGTTCTTCGGCATCGCTGTCGGTTCGCTCGCGCTCGCGGGTGCATGGCGCGCGGCAGCTCGCGTGTGGACCATTCCCGATGCGGTGCCCGTGCTGCTGACGACGGGTGCGCTCGTCGTCTGGTTCGCGGTTCTCGTCGCATACGGGCGCAAGTGGCTCGTCGAACGCGATGCGGCCATCGCGGAGATGCGTCATCCGGTGCAGTCTTCGTTCGCGGCGCTCGTGCCGGTATCGACGATGCTCGCCGCGCAGGCCGTGCAAGCTTATTCGCGGCCACTCGCAATCGCGCTCTTCGCGATCGGCGTCGCGAGTTCGCTCGCACTCGGCGCGTATCTGCAAGGGCGATTCTGGCAAGGCGGCCGCCAGCCCGAACTGACCACGCCCGCCATCTATCTGCCGACGGTCGCGCCGAGCTTCGTCGCGGCAACGGCGGCGGCCGGACTGGGTTTCACGCAAATCGGCATGTTGTTGTTCGGCGCGGGCGTGTTCTCGTGGCTCGCGATCGAATCGATCGTGCTGCATCGGGCCGGCGCGCATGAGCCGCTGCCCGAGGCATTGCGCCCGAGCCTCGGCATCCAGCTTGCGCCGCCGGTTGTCGGAGGCGTGTCGTATCTCGCGATCACGCATGGCGTGCCGGACATGTTCGCTTACATGCTGCTCGGTTATGGCCTCTATCAGGCGCTGATGCTGGCGCGCCTCGTGCCGTGGATTCGTCAGCGCGCATTCACGCCTTCGTACTGGGCGTTCAGCTTCGGCGCAGCCGCATTGCCGACCATGGCGATCCGCATGGTCGAACGCGGAGCGACGGGACCGATGACGTGGATCGCGCCGATAGCGTTTGCCGTGGCGAACGTGGTGATCGGTCTCATGATCGCGGGAACGCTGCGGGCGATCGTGCGAGGCAATTTGCTGCCGGCCGCGGTTTCATCGACACCGCCGAACGTCACGCCGATCAACGACAACGTGCGCGCCATCGGACGACGCACGGCAGCGGGCTCGCGTTGAGCTTCGAGGCAAATGATTAGCGATGCAACTATCGGCGCGGAATCACAACGTCAGCACTTCGCCGGCCCGCAACGCGCGCAGCGAAACATCCGGAAGCGCGGCGCGCAGTTCCTCCAGGATCAGCGCGCCGTGCGGCGGTTTCAGGTGCGAAATCAGCAACTCCGCTTTCATCGGCATGCCGCGCAGATCGTCGGCGATAAGTCTCGGGCAATAGTGATGCGCCGCATGCGCCAATGCGATTTGCGCATCGGGATACGCGGTCTCGACGATCACGTAACGCAGTCCGGGCAAAGCGCAAACCGCGGCCCAGAAATCGGGATTGCTCGTCGTATCGCCACTGAACGCGAGGCACGCTTCTGCGCTCGATACCGCAATGCCCATCGAGGGCACCGAATGTCGCGCGGGCAATGCCGTCACGGTGCGCCCGTTCAGCGCGAAGCACTCGCCGACTTCCAGTGCTTCGAAACGCACGCCCGGCGCATCGGGCGAAGGAATGCGCGTGAAGTCCGGCCAGATCAGATTGTTGAAGATATGCGCCTGAAGAATGTCGAGCGTCGCGCGGCTCGCGTGGACGGTCAGCGGCGTGTCGCGCGCGTCGCTCACGGCGTCGATCATGAGCGGCAGATACGCGATGTGATCCAGATGCGAATGCGTGAGAAACACGTGATCGATGCGCGCGAGTTCGTCGTCGGTGAGCACGGCAACGCCCGTGCCCGCATCGATCATGATGTCTTCGTCGACGAGCAGCGCCGTCGTGCCGCCGGGTTCGCCCGCATTTTCGCCGCTGCGGATGGCCCCGCTACAGCCCAGTACCCGAACGTTCATGATGCGTTTGCCTGGTGAGTTTATTTCGCATCGAATTCGCTTACGCAATCCCAGTCCGCGGGCAACGCGACGCCGCGCAGCGCATCGATGCGCTTGCGGTACATCGCATAGACCTGTCGCTCAGGATACTGCGCCGCGAGCGTCGCGAGTAGCGTTTGCGCCTCGTCCCACTCGCGCGCGCGATAGTGCGCGAGCGCCGCGTGCCAGCGCGCGAGCGCATCGCCATGTTCATGCGTTGGCTGCGGCTCGAATACCGCGATCGGCGCGACGCGTCCTTTCACGCGCACGCGATCGATCTCGCGAAACACGATGTCTTTCACCTGCTCGCGCGTCGCCTCGCCAACGATGATGTCGATATCGAAAAGCCGCGTGAGTCCTTCGAGCCGCGCCGCGACGTTCACGGCATCGCCCATCACGGTATAGGCCTTGCGCACGTGCGAGCCCATATCGCCGACCGTCATCGGCCCGGTATTTATACCGATGCCGATCCATAGCGTCGGCCAGCCGCGCGCCATGAGCGTGCGATTCAGTTCGACGAGCGCCGCGCGCATGCCGAGCGCCGCCGCGACCGCGTTGCGCGCGTGCTCCGGATCGTCGACGGGCGCGCCCCAGAAGCCCATGATCGCGTCGCCGATGTACTTGTCGAGCGTGCCGCGATGCGCGCGGATCACCTCGGTCATCGTGCCGAGATACTCGTTCATCAGGCGCGCGAGCGCTTCCGGTTCGAGCGTCTCGGCGATGGCGGTGAAGCCGAGCACGTCGCAGAAGAGCACGGTCAGTTCGGCGCGCCGGCCCGCCATGCTGTAGTCCTCGGGATGACGGCTCATCTCCTCGACGAGTTCGGGCGGCACGTACTGCCCGAACAACGTGGCGAAATGCCGTTTCGCGCGCGCCTCGACGAAATAGCCATACGACATGTTGAGCACGTAGAGCGCGAGCACGGCGAGCAGCAGCGAGGCCGTCGGGATCGACCAGCCGAGGCGCGCGAACGCGAGGAGATCCGCCGCGACGACGATCGCGAAAAGCGCCGCGCTCAACATCGTCGCGCGGGCGGGAAAGCGCCACGGCCAGAGGAAGATCATCGCGAGGCCGGCGAGCGCGAGGAGCGACGCTTGCAACGCCGGGGCGAACGGCGGCCGGAAACGGATCGTGCCGTCGAGCATGCCGCCGATCAGCGTCGCGTTCACCTCGACGCCCGGATAGACCTCGCCGACAGGCGTCGTGCGCTGATCCATCAGGCCCGGCGCCGTCGTGCCGATGAGCGCGATCTTGCCCGTGAGCGCGTTCGCCGGAATGCGTTGCGCGAGCACGTCGGCGATGGAGTAATACGGGAAGCTGCCGGTCGCGCCGCGATAGGGCACGAGCGCCGCGCCGTTCGCATCGACGGCAATGGTGCGCGTGCCGCGCGGCGTCGTGAGCGCGAGTGCCGCGAGCGGGGCGGACGGATCGGCCGCGTCGTCGAAAACCGGCGTCACCGAGGCGTCGCCGAAAAGCGCGCGGATCACTTCGAGCGAGAGCGCGCCGTACACGCCGTCGCGAAACGCGGTGACAAGCGGCACGCGGCGCACGGAGCCGTCGAAATCGATCACCGGATTGAAGTAACCCGCGCGCTTCGCGGCCTGTTGCAGCACGGGCAGATTGCCGCCGTAGCTCGTCCAGTCGAAGAGCGTGAGCGGATGCGCGCCGAACGCGCTCGCGCTCATCAGCGGCGCTGGAATCGCGCCGCTCGACGCATCCCGATTCGAGAAGTAGAAGCCGAGCACGACGGGATGGCCCGCGAGCGCATCGGCGAAGCGCTGGTCGTAGTCGAGGCGCGGCGCGAGGCGATCGAGCGCTTGCCGGTAAGCGGCGTCGTCCGCGAGCGCGCCGCGCGCGAGTTCGTCGAGCACGGGAAGGCCCGAGCTTGCATCGGCTTGGGCGAACACCATGTCGAAGCCGAGCACCGCAATGCGCTCGCGCGAAAACAGCGTATCGACGAGCGCCGCCATGCGCGCGCGATCCCACGGCCAGCGGCCCAGTTCGGCGAGGCTCTTCTCGTCGATGTCGAGAATCACGATGCGCGTGTCGGTCGTGCGCGGCATGAACAGACGCACTTTCGCGTCGTAGATCATCGCGTCGAGCGAATCGATGAAACGGATGTCGTAGCGCGACAGAGCGTGCCCCGCGAGCGCGAGGACGATCGCGAGCCCGAGCGCCCAGCGCGCGCCCGAGCGTTTCAGCGTGAACGCGAGCGGCTCGCGCGTGCTCATCGCGCGATCCGGATCGGCTCGTTCGCCGCGTGCAGACGCGGTGCCCGAATGATGTCCGCGTCGCGGCTCGCGTTCTCGCTCATCGCCGCGATCGCTAACGGCACGCCGCCGACGGCAAAACCGGCGTGACGCGCGATGCCGGCAGCACGCCGAACGGCAAGCGCGGACTCACGACGATCGCGCCTTCGCCCGCGCGCACGATCTGCCTGTCGACCTGATTGATCACGACGATCTGCCCGTCGTAGACGACGATCTGATCGCCTTTGCAATCCGCGTTCGCGCCGGGTTCCGGATTCGCGCAATCGGTGACGGAATATTCGGTGCCGCGTATGCCGATGGTCGAGGTCGCCGTCTTCACGCGATAGTTCTCCGGCTTGCCTTCCTTCGCGACGAGTCCGTCGACGGCGCGCAAACCGCCTTTCACGAGCGACAGAAAGCTGCGGTCTTCCTGCGGCGCGCCCGCCGCGTAATGGAAATCGTCCACGCGTAACACCGAGCCGGGCTTCAGATACACGCGTTGCTTGTCGGTGAAGATCATCACGATCTCAGACGCGACGCCGGTTTGCACCGTGTCGCCGTTGTCGATGCCGCCGCCCACCGCCGCCACGCGCTGCGCGCCGCCCGCCGATTGAATCGCGACGTTGCCGACGAGCGCCGTGATCGTCGCGACGGGTTCGGCCGACGCGTTCGACGCGGCGCGCGCGCTGATCGCCAGAAAGAGGAAGAGAAGAAGTCGTCGGACGCGCGTCATGATCGGTTTCAGAAGGATTTCGTGAGCGCGATCCAGAAGCGGTTCGCGTGGCCGGTGCCGAGCGTCGAAGGCACGTAACCGAGCGTGTGCGCATACGACATCGAAAGCAAAAATTCGTGCGGCGCGGCGAAGGTCGCGCCGACGCCCAGTCCCGAGAGCCGCACGTGATCGCTGCCGGCGACGAGCGGATGCGCGACGATCTTGCCGTCGGCGGTATCGACGAAGGCGGCCAGCGTGACGAGCACGGGCACGAGCGATTGCCTGATCGTCTGCCGCACTTCGATAGTCGCGATATACGCTTCGTCGACGGGCGCGTCGCCGGTTGCATAGGCGCGCACCGCATAGGGGCCGCCGAGCGAAATCTGCTCGGACGAATCGAGATTGCGCGAGCTCGTCTGGCCGTTCAGAGAGACGTAGAGCTGCGTGCCGTTGGCCTGATCGCCGAGCACCTGCGTGTGCGTCACGGCGAACACGAACTTCGTGAACGAACCGGCGATCTGCGCCGCGACCTGTTCCGGCAACGGCGACTTGAAGCGCAGATTGCCTTGCTGGATGCTCGTGTCGAAGGTCGTGATGCTTTTTTCGAGCGTGACATTGCCTGAAAGCCCGATGCGTCCGACGTCGCTCGTCTTGTCGCTCACGGAATCGAACGCGCCCAGGTGATCCGACAGCAGCTTGTGATCGTAGCCGAGCGTCGTATACACGTTCGCCGCCGGCGAGCGCAGGAGCGCATAGCTGAAAAACGTCGAGAAGACGTTGGCGCTGCCGTAGGCGTCGAGATCGTCGAACTGGCCGCCGACCGAATACGTCGAGCGCGTGTAGCCGATGCCCCACGCGAGCCCGCTGCCGCCGACCGGCACCGTGTAGCCGATGTTGCCGTAGAACTGCCCGGTGATCGAGCCGAGCAGCCGCGCGCCCAACTGGTCGCCGATGCCGAGCGGATTGTTCCATTGCAACGCGCCGATGAGACGCGCGGTGCCGGTCGTCGTCTGGCCGTAGTTGTCGGCCTGCACGCTGCCGGACAGGGGCCGCGCCGTCGGCACGAGCAGCGTCATGTCGGACGTGCCGGGCAGCAGCCCCGGCGAGATCGTCGCGTTCGCGCCCGTCGTGCCGGCCGCGTCCTGCGCGAGCAGCGTGGCGCGGGTGAGGGCGTGCTCGTCGATCACGTCGCCGGACTTGAGCGCGCCGAAAAAGCGCGCGACGACCGCATCGCGCGTGCGCGACCGATTGTCGATGTCAATGCGCCCGTAACGCCCCTCGCTCACCGCGATGCGCACGACGCCGCCCTCGATCTGCTGCGGCGGCACGTAAGCCCGCGCGACCAGATAGCCGTGCCGCCGATAGAACGCGCTCACGCGATCGGCCGCGCTTTCGAGATCGTCGAGCGATCGCGCCGGACCGATGAACGGACGCACGGCATCGAGCAGCTCGGCGGCGGGAAAGAGCGTGTTGCCGGTGAATTCGAAGCCCTTCACCTCGAAGCGGATGCCGCCCGCATCGCCTGCGACGGGCGCTCGCTCGGGCGCGGGCGTCACGTTCAGGCGCAGGTCGGAAGGCGGCACGGGCGCGGGCGCTTGCTGCTGCTGTTCGCGCAGGATGCTGCCCGCGTTCGGCAGCGTCTGGGCGTGCGCATCGCGCATGTCGCGCGACGTCGCTGCGACGAGCGCGAACAGCACGGCGAGCCGGCGCGACGCGCTGCTGCGGCGTCGTTGGCGGGGCCCGAAGCGTTGCACGCGCTTGGGTCTTACATGCGGCATACGTGACCGGGCCATGCGTCGTCCGGCAAACGGCTGCCGTCGCTCGTCGAATCGGTGCGCTGCTGCACGAGCGGCGCGGACTCCGGCTGAAGGCCCGGCGTCGGGCTGGCGAGCGGCGCGGGATTGGCCGCGTCGGTGCGCACCGAATCGAGAATGCCGGGAAGCGTCGCGGCGGTCGTGATGATCGTGGGCGGGGTTTCCGGCGTAATCGGCGTGACCGGCGTGACCGGCGTAATTGGCGTGATCGGAGTCACCGGCTGCGCGGGCGGCGGCGCTGGCGGGCCGGCGACGCGCAGCGTGCCGCCTTGCGTCGTGATTTTGTAGCCCGTGGGACCGCCCGCCGCGGTGATCGTGATCGCGTAAGTGCCGATCGCCGCGCCCGGGGCCGCGCCCGTGCTCGTCACCGTGAAGACGAACGGCTCGTGGATCGCCGGGCTGTCGGCGAATGCGTTGCCGTAGTTCGCGCCGTTGTAGCGCAGCGCGATCGTGACGTCGTTCGGTCCGAGCGTGCGCGGCGTTTCGAACGGCACGTCGATGTTGATCGCCGTTAGCGTGACTTGCTGCAGCGCATTGAACGCGAAACGGTTGCCCGATGCCGACGCCGCGCGCGCATCCGCGCCGCCGGTGTAGGCGTCGCCCCAAATGGCGAGGTTGCCGCTTTGCAGGCCGCCGAAGGTGTCGGCGTCGGGGGCGTCGGAGTAGACGAGCCAGCGGCCGTTGGGCGCGGACAGCGCCTGTGCGCCCGCGCGATTGGCGAAGGTCGTGGCGGCGAGCGTGATGGCCGTGCCGCTCGCGCGGCTCGCAATGGGCGCGGCGAGCGTGAGCGAAGGCGCCGTGAGCGTCACCGCGCCGCTCGCCGAAATGCCCGACAAGCCCGCCACGCTGCCGATAACGAGCGGCGCGCCATTCACGACGGCAACCGAGCCGGCGCTGGCCGCCAGCCTGCCGATGCGATTGCCGGCGTTCGTCAGCCGATAGCTCGCAGCGCCGCCCTGCAGCGCGACATTGGCCGCTTCGATGGGCGCCTGGTGCGTGGCCGTGCCGCCCGTCGTCATCGCGAGCGTGCCGCGCGGCGCGCTGATCGACGCATCGAGCCGGATGCCGCTTTGCGCCGCGAGCGAAAGCGTGTTGACGCCGCTCCACGCGACCGGGCCGTCGATCAGCACGAAACCGAACGGCTCGAATCCCGGCGGCGATGCGGCGCTGATCGCCACGTTGGTCGATTCGAGCACGCGCGAAAGCGTCGCGCTTCGAATCGTGCCGAAGCGCTGGCCGAAGGCGTCGTCGCCGCCGACGAGCGCCGCGAAGTCGCTCGCGATGCGCCACGTCCCGGTTTGTCCCGAGGCCGCCGCCGTCGTGACCTGCGCATCGGGCGCGACGCGCACCTGCGTGCCCGCAGTCTCGATCACGCCGCCGTTGCCGCCATTGGGCGCGGACGCGTCGAGCGTGCCGCCGACCTGCACGACGCCCGTATCCGCGACGAGCCGGATCACGCCGTTCTGGTTCGAGGCGCTGCGCGCCCGGACGATGCCCGTGTTGTTCACGACATTGGCGAAGAGCGCGTCCTCGGCGCTCGCGGCGAGCCATGCCTGACCGCCATCGGCCTGAATCAGTCCGTGATTGGCGGCGAGCGCATTGAGCGCGCCGCGCTCCACCGACAAACCGATCATGCTGTGATCGCCCAGCGTCACCGCGATCCGTTCTCCCGCCGCGAGCGCCGCGAAACCGCCGGGCGAGTCGATCGTGCCGGCGTTGATCGCGCGCGCGCCGATCAGCGCGACATAGCCGCCGGGCGCGCTCGTGATCGTGCCGAGATTGACGACCGCCGCGCCTTCATCGTGACGATGCCGATGCCAGCGCCCGTCGCCCGCGAAAGTGTAGTGGCCGCTCATGAAGTCGCTGGTCGACAAACCGAGCGTCGACGCCAGCAATCCGCCGACATTCACCTGCGCGCCCGGCCCGAAGATCACGCCGGCCGGATTGACGATGAACACCTGTCCGTTCGCGTCGAGCTTGCCGAAGAACGCCGTTGGCCGCGGCCCGACGACACGGTTGAGCGCGATCGAATTCGCGCCCGGCTGATTAAACGTGACGGATTCGCCGGAGCGCGTGTTGAACGAGTGCCAGTCGATGGCGAGGCGGCCGCTGTTCTGCTGAATCGTCGTATTCGCGCCCGTGCTCGTCACCGAGCCGGAACCGGCGACGACGCGCGCGCCGGTCGGCTCCGCGCGCGCATGCGCGAAGGCCGTGGCGATGAGCGTGGCGGTGCAGAGCCGTAGCACGGGGGACGCGGTGCTCGCGCGCAGAGTCTTGTTCATGTCGGACGACTCCTTTCTGTTGCGGTGCATCGTCGTGACGAGATGCAGGCGCACCATCAAGCAGTTTAGTGTTCCGAATCATGCATGCAACTACGCGTTTAGGGAACGTTCGCAAGCGCCGTCCGCGTGCGTTCGCTGACGCACCAAAGAACGCATTTTGTATTAGGAATGCGATTGTTATCCGACGATCAGACCGCTTCGCTCGCGAGCGTGCCTTCGACGAATTCGCGCAGGAACGTGATCCAGGTCCGGATCTTCGCATCGAGGTATTGGCGCGACGCGTACATCGCGTAGATGGTCATCGTCTGGAGTTGCCACTCGGGCAGCACGCGCACGAGCGCGCCGCTATGCAGCCACGGCAGCGCGGAGAGCATCGGCAGCGGCGCGATGCCGAGACCGTTCGACAGCGCCACGGCGAGCGCGTCGGCGGAATTCACGCGCAGGCGGCCCGGGTCGAGATCCACCTGGACCGGACCGCGCGGACCCTCGAAGATCCATTGGTCGACGGGGAAAAACGTCGTCACGAGTTGCAGGCAGGCGTGCTTCGTCAGGTCCTCGATGCGCTGCGGCGTGCCCGCCCGTTTCAGATAGCCGGGCGACGCGCACAGCACGCTCGGCATCGAGCAGATTTTCGTGGAGACGAGCGCGGAGTCGGGCAGCGTGGACGTGGTGACTTGCAGGAAGACGTCGAAACCTTCGTCGAGCATGTCCGGGATATGTTGCGAAAGCGTCAGCTCGACGCGCACCAGCGGATGTTCTTCCAGATAACGCGTGAGCGCGGGCACCACGTAGTGCTGGCCGAAGGTGATCGGCGCGTGCATGCGCAGCACGCCCGTCGGCGACACTTGCGCGTTGCTCGCCTCGGCCTCGGAGAGATCGACGAGTTCGAGCACTTCCTTGCAGCGGGTGAGATAGCGGTTGCCGGCATCGGTGAGTGCGACGCGGCGCGTCGTGCGATTCAGAAGCCGCGTGCGCAGATGCGTTTCGAGTTCGGTGACGGCCCGCGACGCCTGCGCCGTCGTGACGTCCATTTGCTGCGCCGCGGCGGTGAAGCTGGCCGCTTCCGCCACGCGCGCAAAGATTCTCATGCTTCGCAACAAATCCATCGTGCCGCCATCCGTTTCACGAAGCCGGAACTATCCCACGGCGGTGCAAGAGTGCGCAACCTGCAGCCGAGGCGGCCTCGCATGCGTTTGCGCGCGATCATTTCAGGATTCACATCTGTTACAGGGCTTGTAACTCAGCGCGCAACGGGCGCGGCTACGATGGATTCATGGCCGCGCATGGCATCCAGGATCGCATCGCGGTCTTCATGACGGCCTTATCAGAAGAGGAAGAAATGAACGTGAGGGCCTTGGTCGGGATCGGTATCGCGTTGTCGGCGGGCCTCGCTTGCGAAGCGGCGACGGCGGGCGTGAGTTTTGGCATCAATGTGGGGATTCCCGTTGCGCCGGTTTATGCCGCGCCGGTGTACGCGGCACCGATGCCCGTCTATGCGCCGCCGCCGCCGCCGGTCGCGTATCAGCCGCCGCCCGTCATGTATCAGCCGGCGCCGGTCATGGTCGCGCCCGCGCCCGTGGTTGTCGTGGGCTGGCACGGGGACCGTTACTGGGATGGTTATCGTTATTGGGGACGCCGCGACGGGTATGCGCGTCACGGCGGCTATTACGGCTATCGCCACTGGTAAGCCGGAGCGAAGCGGGAGAGGGGCATCATCATGAGAAATTCTTCTCGAACTCGAAACACGGCGCGCCTTGGGCGCTCGCTGATCGCGCCTGTCGCGCTCGTGCTGGCGGCGGGTCTCGGCGGTTGCGTCTACGCGCCGCCCTACGGCTATGCGCCCGCGCCTGCGCCGGCATATGGCTACGCGCCGGCTTACGGTTATGCGTATGGGCCGGGATATTACGCGGTGCCGTCGGTTTCGCTCGGCATCGGCTTTTCTGGCGGCGGAGGTCACTGGCACGGCCATTGAAGGCGCGCGCCGGACGCCACTGGAACGCCCGTTGCTGCGCTTTCTCCAACTCTTCCGGAGAAGCGCAACATGGCCGAGCAAACCGTAAGCTTGCTGTCGCAACACGCCCGCTGCGAGCATTTCATGCTGCCGCCCAATGGCTGGGTGCCGAACAATACGCGCCTGCCCGTGCTCGTGTGGCACGCCGCGATCGATCCGAAAACCGCCGATCTCGCCGGGCGTTTCGAAGCCCTGTTCGCGCAGAACGGCTGGCCGCCGCAATGGCGCGACGGCGTTTTCGACTATCACCATTTCCATTCGACCGCGCATGAGGCGCTCGGCATTGCATCGGGCGATGCCGAATTGATTCTCGGCGGCCCGCACGGCCGCGTGATCGCGATCAGCGCCGGCGACGTGCTCGTTCTGCCCGCCGGCACCGGCCATTGCCTGCTAACGGCGGGCCGGCGGTTTCAGGTGGTCGGCGCTTATCCGCCGGGGCAGCAATGGGATATCAGGCGCGAAGCGATCAGCGAGCAGGAGCGGATCGCGATGGAAGAATTGCCGTTTCCGAGAAGCGATCCCGTCGCCGGGGAGGACGGCCCGCTCGCGCGCCACTGGCACTAGCCGGATCAGGCTTTACTTTCCTTCACGCATTGCGTCCGGCGCGCGCCGAAGAACGGCACGCGCTTGATCACGCCCGTCGCTAGCGCCGTGCCGACCAGCACGATCGCGCAGGCGGCGGCCATGCCCATCGACACACGTTCGGCGAGAAACAGCGCGCCCCACAGAATCCCGAAGATCGGAATTAGAAACGTGACGGTGATCGCGCGCGCCGGTCCGGCTACCGCGATGAGATGGAAGAACATCATGTAGGCGACGCCCGTGCACGCGACGCCCAGCCCGAGCACCGCGCCCCAGGCGTGCAGCGACACCGCGCCGGCCGGCCAGAAGACGAGCGCGAAGGGCAGGAGTACAAGGGTCGCCGCGCTCATCGTGCCGGCCGCGACCGTCAGCGAATCGACGCCCATCAGATGCTTCTTCGTATAGCTCGCCGCGACGCCGTAGGAAGCCGATGCGGCGAGTGCCGCGAGCGCGGCCAGCGCGGTCGCCATCGGCGAGACGGGGAGTGCGCTCGCGTCGTGCGCGAACATCTGATCCCAGACGAGCGCGAGCACGCCCGCGAAGCCGATCGCGAGGCCCGCCACGCGCATGCGCGTCAACCGGTCGTTGAGCCACAGATAGGCGACGATCGCGCCCCAGAGCGGCGTCGTCGCGTTGATGACCGACGTGACGCCCGCCGTCAGCGTGAGCTCCGCATACGCGAACAAACAAAACGGCGCGGCGGAATTGAGCACGCCGACGACGAAGAGCGGCCAGGCGCGCCCGCGCATCGTCGAGAAGGCCTGCCGCGCCTTGCCGCGCAGCGCGAGCATCAGCAGCAGAAACAGCGCGCCGATGCCCACGCGCAACGCCATCAGCGGCGCGACGCCGAGATCGGTCACGCCGACGCGGATGAACAGGAACGAGCCGCCCCACAGCGCGGCGAGGATGAACAGTTGAGCAAGATTGACGGGATTCATGGCGGGCTTCGCAATAGGAGTGGGAGAGCGAAGCCATCGTATCGGCGTGCGCGGGGCCGATGTTTCGGCCTGGCGTGAAACGAAAGATACAGCGCGGTCGGCGCGGCTTCTCTCTCCAGTCTCAGGCATCGTAAGGACGCGCCGATGCGCGGGCAAACGAGCAATTCTCACCGTTATGTGAGAAAAATTGCCAAGCGCCGCGCGGCTTGCACGATTGCCGAGGCGCTGGTTGCCGGCAGGCCCGTTCGGTGCGAATCTTGCGACATCGAAAGATGGATGAGACTTGTTGCAGTGCGATGGACGCAGTCAACTGGAGATAGCCATGGACAATGCAAACGGCAGCGCATCCACGATTACGCCGATGCCGAACGGTGAACGGGGTGAACGGGGTGATCGGGGCGATCGGGTCGATCCGCCGCTTGCGCGCCGCACGGTGGCGAGCACGATGGACGCGGCGCTCGCGCCCGGGATGGCGCACGGGCAAGCCGCGACCGTCACGCCGCTCACGCCGGGCGAGGCGCACAGGCCCGCGAAGTACTCGCCGTATCACGTGCACGGCAGCGTGCTCGAAGGCGGCGACAGTCCGTCGGTGCTCGCGCAGCCCGCCGCCGCGAATGCTCAGGGTCAGGGCAGCCAGTATCATCCGTCGCCGCCGATCCCGCGTCGCGCGCGCGAAGTTCTGGCGGGCGCGCAGGATGTCATCGCGACGCAGTATCGGCAGGCGAAGGAGGGCACCGGCGACTACGTGCGCGAGAATCCGTGGAGGTCGATCGCACTGGCGGCGGTCGGCGGGTTGATCGTCGGCTTGCTTGCTGCGCGCTAAAAGGCGCAAGGCCCGCATTACACGATGTAGGCGGGCCTCAACCTTGCTGACCTGTTGGTATCGGCATGCGCTTTTCGCCATGCCGGACCGATATGGACGAGCGATCGTACGACCTATGCACCGACCGGTGCGAAATCTGGAATCCGCTGTCCATGACGGCGGTCGCGACGCGACGCGTGCTGATCGTGCATTCGGAATCGAACGTCGGCGATTCTTTCGCGCTTCTTCTCGCGATGCGCGGCTTTGAGGCCATGCAGATTGGCGATGCGGCGGGCGCTTCGCGGTTCATCCGCACATGGCGGCCGCAAGTGCTGTTCGTGGATACGCTCATCGGCGACGCGCACGATCACGCGCTGGCGCGCACGCTGCGCGCGGTGCTGAGCGCCGGTCGAACGGAAGGCGAGGTGGAGTTGCTGATTGCGCTGGCCGCCGATGCCGCGCGCGACCCGCGCGACACGTTGCACGCCGCCGGTTATGACGGCTTTTGCAGAACGCCGTGTCCGGTCTGGTGGATGTTCGACGTATTGAAATGCTTCTATGCCCACTGATGCGGGCGGCGCATTGCGCCGCCGCCCGTCCGTGACCTAGACCCCGCGGGATGCCTTGAAATCGTTGGTTTCCAGTTCGACCGACTGGCCGCCGTTGCGCTCGAGCGCGCGCCGGGCCCCTTCTTCGATTTGCATGCGTCCGCCTTCGAACGCGGAGAGGAGATCGTGCGACGACGTCCCGCTATTGCCGAAGTGATCGTTGAGCGCGTCGAGGGAAATGCTGCACCACACCTCGCGGCCGTCCACATTCGCCTCGAAAGCGACACGCGCCGCCGCTACGACATGACGGCGCCCGCTGAACTCTATCGTCATCCTTATCACCTCCTGTTATTCGTCCGGAACACGTTAAGCGCGATCATCGCGGAACCTGCAACAGCGCGCCCGCGATCGCGATGCCCTTGACTACGCGCGGCCTTGCGCGCCGCGCAGCGTCGTCTTGCATGATACGCCCGCGTTGCGCGGGGCGTACGTGGGGGTGACTTTGCAACGACCGTGCCCGGGCGCGCGGCGAAAACGCGCTATCGGCAGCAGAGGCAGCCGCCGCGATGGGACATGCCGTAGCTGCCGGCTTCATCGCCGCCGGCCGATGAGTTCGCGCCGCCGACGCTTGGTGCACCGATCGTCACGCGCGCGGCCGTCGCGCCGCATTGCGGGCAGGCGGCGGGATCGTCGCGTTCGGCGATACGACGGACGGCTTCGAATGCGCCGCAATCCGCGCATTCGTAATCGTAGACAGGCATGACGTTTCGCTCGAAGAAAATGACTCGTCCGGCCAGTGTAACAAGCGCCGCGCCAGCCGGTTGCGTCACTGTCACGATGCGCCGTGGCACCGCCATTGCTGAAACGCAGGGACCCATTGGCTCAGGAGGTCCCTTTCATGAATCGCAATACAAAGCTGTGCGCCGCGCTCGCCACGACGCTCATCGCGACGCTGCCGCTCGGCGCGCTCGCCCAGACTCAGGCGGCCAGCACGACGATGGCTAACGATCTGCCGCCCGTCGACAAGGCTTTCGTACAGGCCGCGTCGTCGGCGGGATCGACCGAAATCGACGCCGCCAAGCTCGCCACGAAGCAATCGCAGGACAAGGACGTGAAGAGTTTCGCGCATCACATGATGGTCGATCACACCAAACTCGCGATGCAGTTGAAGATGGCCGCGCCGCACGGCGTGACGGTGCCGATGGACAACTCCGACACGTCCGCGCTCGATTCGCTGAAGGCGCTGCACGGCAAGGAATTCGATACCGCGTATATCCAGAAGGTCGGCGTGCAGGGGCACCAGGAGGCGGTTCAGGTCTTCCAGAAGGAAGCGCAAGAAGGGCAGAACGCCAAGCTCAAGCAGGCCGCGCAGAAGGCGCTGCCGACCATCCAGCAGCATTTGAAGATGGCGCAGGATCTCGCCGCGAAGAAGGGCGTGCAGTAGCGGTAGTGCGATGACCCGCCGCGCGCCGCCCGTGCGCGCGGCGCGGCGTACGGCGTGTCAGCGCGCGGCTTTGCGCAACATGCGCAGACGCGCTTGTTCGAGCGACTCGAACTTGCTGTCGGCTTCGTCGTAGATCGACACCTTGCCACGTCCGATGTCGTACACCCAGCCCTGCACCTGCAACTTGCCGAGCGCGAGCCGGCCCGCGACCGCCGGATGCGTGCGCAGGTGCGTCAACTGCAGGCGGATGTTCTCCTCGACCATCGCCTGAACGATGCGCTCTTCCTCCAGCTTTCGCGCCATCACGACACTGCGCGCGGCTTCGGCGTTGCGCAGCCATGCGTGAACCGTCGGCATTTCATCGGCGATGGTCGCGCCCGACGAAAGTCCTTTCATCGCGCCGCAATCCGAGTGTCCGCAGATCACGATCTGCCGCACGTTGAGCGCGAGCACCGCGTATTCGACCACCGCCGACACGCCGCCGAGCATCTCCCCATAAGCCGGCACGATATTGCCGATGTTGCGGCACACGAAAAGCTCGCCGGGACGCGTCTGCGTGATCATTTCGGGCGATACGCGCGAATCCGCGCAGGTGATGAAAAGCGTGTGCGGCGTCTGCTGGCGCGCGAGGCTCTTGAAGAGCGCTTCGCTGTCGGGGAACACGAAGCGGCTGAAGTCGTCTGCGCCTTGCAGCAAATACAGAAGATCCGGCGTATCGGCGCCGTGGCGTTCTTCGCTCATCGATTTGTCGGACATGATGTCGCCTTTGGTGTGCGGTTCCGACGCGCGAACACGCGCGTCACGTCAAGGCGAAAGCTTGCGGGGTTTTGAGATAGATCGCAAGTCGGCCAACACGCACCAGTTCAGTGCGAGAGCGCCGTCTAGTTCGGTTTTTCCGAAGTAGGGCGCTCGAAAACTCGCATTTTTCGATTTCCGCCCTTCGGTTAGATTCCTATCATTGAAAGCAATCAGAAAGGAATCGACATGAAATGCCCGGTATGTCCCGACACCGAACTGCTGATGACCGTGCGCGAGGGCATCGAAATCGACTATTGCCCGCAATGCCGCGGCGTGTGGCTCGACCGCGGCGAGCTGGATCAGATCATCCGGCGCGCGGCGCAGGCGTCGCTCGCCGACGCGCAGGCGTCCGAGCGCGACGAATATCACGAACGAGGACATGATCGCGAGCGCCGGACGCATCGGCAGGAGGGTTATCACTATGGCGATGCGCGTGGCAAGCACGAGCACACGCGTCGCAAAAAATCCTTTCTCGGCGATCTTTTCGATTTCGATTGACGGCTTGAACGGCGGACCATCGGCAGGATTTCAGCGGAAAAACAGCAACGGAGAACGGCAAATGGCAACGGTGAAGCAAGTCCTGAAAACGAAGAGCGACACGACGGTTCACACCATCGACGCCGAGGCGAGCGTGTACGAAGCGGTCGCGCTGATGTCGCGGGCGGAAGTGGGCGCGCTCGTCGTCATGGTGGGCGACGCGGTGTGCGGCATCGTCACCGAGCGCGACTATGCGCGCAAGGTGATCCTGCAGGACAAGGCCTCGCGGACGACCACGGTATGCCAGATCATGACCGCGCCGGTGATGTCGGTGAGCCTCGGAACGAGCGCCGACGAATGCATGACGCTGATGACGCGGCACCGGATTCGTCATCTGCCGGTGATCGAGGGCGGAAGGCTCGTCGGCATGATTTCGATCGGCGACATGGTGCGGCATCTGATCGATGAGCAGCAGTTCGCCATCGACCAGCTCGAAAGCTATGTGCGCGGCCCGCATCACGACACGCCGACTTGTGCGCTCACGCGACGTAGCTCGATTCCGCAGACGCTCGCGGTGCGTTTCGCGTAGCGGCGGGCTTCACGGCCGTGCGATTTATACGCGAGGTGCGCCGTTCGATGAGCGGCGCTTTAAACGGATTTCGTTGGAAACGGCCGAGCCACGACCTGAAAGCGCGGGCAACGTATCCGCGATGGCCGTCATCACGGATGTCGCGGTAGTTCGGGCCGGCGGACACGCGAAATCTGACCTCGGGACCTACGACAAATGTCACGGCCAGATACAACCCTGTTGAAAAGCGGCTTTCAATACCGTTAGAGCAGGCATCGAACAATCTTCGACACTCTCAAAGCCTGCGTCCGGTTATTCTGCAATCCTTATAAAATGAATCTGAGAGGTTCAAAGTCGAATGGGCTTCGATTTTGGCAAATGGCGACCGTCCTACAACACGTTGGATGTGCCGTTGAATATCGGCTGGCAATGCACGCTTGTTCCGCGTCATCAATGCGGCACAGAGTTCTGGTTTCTCAAGAAAGACGCGCGTAAGACGGTCGATGAAGATCGCATCGCCTTCGATCGATACTTCCGCCCGAACCTCGATTTGCGCACGGTCGGGGGCGGTACAGCCTTGCGCACCACTCAGCGCTTCCTTCAGGTTTTCTTGAATGTTGCTCACTGGAAGCAGCCAGCCTCGAACGAAGAGATCGAGCGATTCTTTCGCAAGGCCGTGCGCGATGGCGAGTTGATCCCGGTGGTGGATCGGGGATGGCGCCTGTCGCCAAGATTCGATGTGCCATCCGACGCGCCCCAGCGTTGGCCGAAGCAGGTTGATTTCCAATACGCACCGCGCGATCCCGACTACATTCCGATCAGCCAGCGCGGCGCAGTTGCGAGCGGTGGGGCGGCAGGCAAGGGCACCGGCGGCGTCACCGCTAAAATGAGCGGGGCCAATTCCTTCGCGGGAAGCACGGGCGGCGGCGCTGGCGGCAGTAGTAGTTTCGACTGGCTCGGCGCGGTCGAGGACGCGGCTGGGGCCGTTCTCGGAGGAAGCAGTTCAGACGACGATAGCCTGTTGGCAATGAACTTCGGCGACGAAAGCACATCGCTCGGCAAGGCGTCGCCGTTCGAGTTTGAGTCAGGAAACCTGCTCGATCGGACGGAGGATGTCGCTGGCGTCTTCCTGACTCCCGCGGAAGAGGCACGATGCGAACTCGAATACGAGCTTGATATGGCCGAATGTAGCGCCTATGCCGCGATGGATAAAGGCTACTGGGCAACTTGCAAAGAACGCGCCATGCAACGATATTCAAATTGTCTCAGAGGGAGATTTACAGGATGAGTAATTCGCTACGAAAGGCGCGCTGCGTTGTGATTGCCTTTAACGAAGACGGCAACCAGATCGAGACATGCACGGTAGATCGCGCCGCGCTCGAACAGCTGCGCGCAACTTCGCTTGTCATGCCGTGGTCGATCGAAGCGCACGGCGGCAAGTTGGACGACGAGTTCGCGCGCAAACTGGGCGGCGCATCGTTGTTGTTACTGTCCACATATCAGCCCGCGTTAAAGCCCTACATCGCAGTGACGCAGGATCGCCCCGACGATGAAGGTGATTCACGGGAACTTGAGTCGAAATGAGGCCTGCAATCGTTTCTTCAATTTGAACTTGGGACCTACAGGAAATGTCACGGCCAGATACAAATGTCGGGGTTGGGGGTGCGGCGGAATTCTTGGACTATCAGGAGCTAGTCCATGTA
>NZ_FCOJ02000085.1 GCF_001545035.1 Caballeronia glebae | reverse complement strand
GCCCGCCGCGCCTCGCCAGGCCGACGACGGCTCGAAATAAACGCGCACGGAGGATTCATCATGTATTTGACGCTCACAGTCGACACGTATCAGGGCAGCGCGCCCGATGCGCCGCTCGCGTGCCGCTTCGGCGTCTCGGGCGGCACCATCGGGCGCGGCCCCGACAACACGATGACGCTGCCGGACGCGGCGAAGACCGTGTCGCGCGTGCATGCGCGCATCGACTGGACGGAGGACGGTTGGCGGCTCGCGGACCTCGGCAGCAATCCGAGCCGCGTCGACGGACGGCCGCTTGCGAGCGGTCAGCCCGCGCGTCTGGCGCATGGCAACGTGCTGGAAATCGGCGGCTATCGGCTCGACGTGCGGACGATGGAGCGCGCGAGCGCCGCCGCCTTCGATGCGCCGCTCGGCGTGCATGACCTTCGCGGCTTCGATCCGCTCGATCCGCTCGATCCGGCGAGCCCGTTCGAAGGCGCGCAAACGCAGGCTTACGCACACGATCCGCTCGCGCGGGCTGCCGTGCTCGCCGATTCGCCGTTGCCGGGCCCGCGCTTCGATCCGCTCGCCGCGCCGCTCGGCGATGCGCACAGCGCCCACGAAACCCCGGCGCGACTCGACGGACACGCGGCGTTCGCCGGATCGAAGAGCGATCACGTGCCGCCCGAGCAGTTCGCCTACACGCCGCCCGCCGGCGCGATGGCGCATGCGCCGGCGGGCGGCATTCCGCACGACTACGATCCGCTGGGCGATTTCGCGCTCACGCCTGGCGCAAACGCCGCGCCCACGCCGATGCCGATGCCCGTGGCCGCCAACGACGCCATCGCCGAATCGGCCTATGCGGCGTTGCTCGACGGCATGGGCGTCGATGCCGCCGCGCTCGGCGCACGCAACGCCGCCGAGGTGGCGCGTCTCGCGGGCGCGATGCTGCGCACGGCGGTGCGCGGCGTGGTCGACGTGCTGCTGTCGCGCGCCGTGCTCAAACGCGAGATCAGCCTCGACACGACGATGCTGGTCCAGCGCGATAACAACCCGCTCAAGTTCTTCCCCGACGGCGACGGCGCGCTCGCGCAGATGCTGCGCGGCGCGAGCGCCGGCTATCTGCCCGCGCACACCGCGCTCGAAGGCGCATTCGACGATATCCGCCGCCACGAACTCGCGGTCCTCGCGGGCACGCGCGCGGCCATGCAGCATCTGCTCGGCCGCTTCGATCCGCAGGCAATCGCGGATGCCGACACGCGGCGCGGCTGGCTCGACCGGCTACCGGCACGCCGCAAGGCGCGCCAGTGGGACCGTCTCGTCGCGCTGCACGCCGAACTCACGCGCGCGAGCGCCGACGATCTCCAGGCGCTGTGCGGCAGCGCCTTCAACGACGCATACGAGCGGCAGGCGAACGGCCGTGCCGACGCGATGCCGCTGGCTTCTTCAATCCGATAGCGAGGCGACGATGTCCTGGAACAACAAGGTGATCTGGTCGGAAGGCATGCTGCTTCAGCCGCAGCATCTGCAACAGCACGACCGGTACCTGCGCGCGCAGATCGACGCGCGTTGCGCCGCGCTGCGTCCGTATGCGTTCGGCTTTTCGGAGCTGGCGATCGACGTCGAGCAACTGAAGCTCGGCCGCATCGCGCTGACCGCGTGCGCGGGCGTGCTGCCCGATGGCAGTCCGTTTCGCCTGCCCGCCGACGACGACTTGCCGTTGCCGCTCGCCGTGCCCGAGGACGCGCGCGATCTGACGGTCGTGCTCGCGCTGCCGGTTGCGCGGCGCGGCGTGCCCGAGGCCGCGTATCCGGCTCAGGCTGGCCACGATGGATTCGCGCGCCACCGGATCGCGGAAACCGAAGTGCTCGACAGCAACGACGGTGCGCTCGGCGCGGCGCTCGTGCAGGTCGGCAAGCTGCAACTGCGGCTCGCGTTCGAAGCGGACGTGGCGCACGCGCATACGGCGCTCGGGATCGCGCGCATCGTCGAGCGCCGCGCGGACAACAGCATCGTGCTCGATGCCGCCTACGCGCCGCCTTGCCTCGACTATCGCGTGTCGCGCCGGCTCGCCGCGTTCGTCGACGAATTGACGGGCCTCGTGCATCAGCGCGCCGATGCGCTCGCCGCGCGCCTCGCCCAGCCAGCCGCGACCGGCGCCGCCGAGATCGCCGATTTTCTGCTGCTGCAACTGCTTAACCGCGCAGAGCCGTTGTTCGCGGGCATCGCGTCGACGACCGGGCTGCATCCGCACGACCTGCATCAGCAGGCGCTGCAACTGGCGGGAGAGCTTGCAACCTTTAGCCAGTCCGGCAAGCGTCCCGCCGCGTTTCCGGGGTATCGGCACGAGCGTCTGGATGAAACCTTCACGCCGCTCGTCGATGCCCTGCGCACCGCGCTGAACGCCGTGATGGACCCGCATGCGGTGCCGATCGCGCTGGAAGAGCGCAAGTACGGCCTGCGCGTGGCGATCGTGCCGGATCGCGAGCTGTTCGCCTCGGCGAGTTTCGTGCTCGCGGTGAAGGCCGATCTCGCCCCGGCCGCGCTGCTCAACGGCTTCCCGCAGCAGGCCAAGCTCGGGCCGGTGGAGCGCATCCGCGATCTCGTCAATCTCCAGTTGCCGGGCATCGCGTTGCGTGCGTTGCCGGTCGCGCCGCGCCAGTTGCCGTTCCATGCCGGCTTCACGTATTTCGAGCTGGAACGCGGCGGCGACTTGTGGCGGCAGTTCGCGACTTCGGCCGGCGTCGCGCTGCACGTCGCGGGCGATTTTCCCGGCATCGAGTTCGAGTTCTGGGCGATCCGTCCATAAACGCGGCTCCATTCGACGAAGGATTCCATCGTGAACGCACCGACCTTTCCGCAAGCCGGCTTCGACCCGGACGACACCATCCTGATTCCGCAACCGGGCGCGCGCGTCGCGGCGCGTCCAACGCAGGAAGAAGCGCCGCGCGCGCCGGTTTTGCCGATCGCAAGCGGCATGAACCCGCTCGTGCGCGCGGCGAATCCGTTGCTCGAACTGGCGCTGCCGTTGCGTCAGCGCGCGGCGATCGCGGATATCGAAGCGCTGCGCACCGAGCTCGTGCGGATGATGCGCGCCTTCGAACACGAAGCGCGCGCGAGCGGCATCGACACCGAAAAGCTCGCGGCGGCGCGCTATTGCCTGTGTACGTGCATCGACGAATCGATCTCGGGCACGCCGTGGGGCAGCGGCGTCTGGGCGAGCCGCAGCCTGCTCGTGAGCTTTCATAACGAGGCGTCGGGCGGCGAGCGCTTCTTTCTGATCCTGCAACGGCTCGCGCAAGATCCGGCGCGCAACGTCGACGTGCTGGAACTGCTCTACGTGATCCTGTCGCTCGGTTTCGAAGGACGCTATCGCCTGATCGACGGCGGGCGCAGTCAGCTCGAATCCGTGCGCGAGCGGCTCGCGCGGATCATCCGCAGCCAGCGCGGCGCTTTCGAAGCCGAGCTGTCGGTGCATTGGCGGCCCGTTGAGCGCGCCCGCCGGCCGCTCGGTCAACGCATGCCGCCGTGGGTCTGCGCGGCGCTCGCGGGCGTCGTGCTCATGGCGACGCACATCGCGCTCGCCATGAGCCTGAACCGCACGTCCGATCCCGTGTTCGACGCGCTCAACCGCATCCGCGTGAGCGAGCGGCCCGCCGCGCGCGCCAGCGTCATCGCACCGGCCGCGATGCCCGCCGCCGCCGCGACGCTCGCGACGTTCCTCGCTCCCGAGATTCGCCAGGGGCTGGTTTCGGTGCGCGAGGCGGCGGATCGCTCCATCGTCACGATTACCGGCGACAACCTGTTCGCCTCCGGCAGCGCGACGCTCGATCCGGCTTACGACGCGCTGATCGGACGCATCGCCGATGCGCTGAAGAACGTGCCCGGCAAAGTCGTCGTCACGGGCCATACCGACGACCAGCGGCTCGTGTCGGCGCGCTTTCCGTCGAACTGGCATCTGTCGCAGGCGCGCGCCGACAGCGTGCGCGCGATGCTGGCGTCGCTCACTGGCGCGCCCGCGCGCTTTTCCGCCGAAGGTCGCGGCGATGCGGAACCACTCGCGCCGAACGACACGCCCGCGGGCCGCGCGAAAAACCGTCGCGTGGAGATCACGCTGCTCGCGCCGGGCGCGTCGTCGTGACTCGTCCACAACACAGATCAGAAGGGAGACATCGATGAAAAAGTTCGCAGGCACGCTCAGAACGCCGCAATGGCTCACGCTCGCGGGCGTGCTCGCGCTGCTCGTCGTGGTGTGGTTCGAAGGGCCGCTGCTCGCGTTCGACGGCCACGCGCCGCTCGAATCGCCGCGCGGCCGCTGGATCGCGATGGCCGCGCTCGTCGCCGTGTGGATGCTGGCGTGGGGCGCGCGCCTCGCCGTCGCGCGGCTCGTCAATCTGCGCTTCATGAGCGGCGTGGCGGGGAGGGAGCCGCCAAAAGCGGCCGGCAGCGCGGAACTCGCGGTGCTGCGCGAGCGCTTCGAGCAGGCGCTCGCGATCCTGAGGCAGGCGCGTATGAAAGGCGTGAATGGCCGCCAATGGGTGTATCAGTTGCCGTGGTACATGTTCATCGGCGCGCCGGGCACGGGAAAGAGCACGGCGCTCGCGCATTCCGGCCTGCGCTTTCCGCTGCGCGATAAGCTCGGCGGCGAGGCGATCGGCGGCGTCGGCGGCACGCGTCATTGCGACTGGTGGTTCACCGACGACGCCGTGCTCGTCGACACGGCAGGGCGCTTCACGACGCAGGACAGCGACGCGCAAGCCGATGAATCCGCGTGGACGGGCTTCCTGCAACTGCTGCGCAAGTACCGGCCGCGGCGGCCGTTGAACGGCGTCATCGTCACGCTCTCGGCGGCCGATCTCGTGCGTCAGGACGACGCCGCGCGCGATACGCACATCCGCACGATCCGGAGCCGTCTCACGGAGCTGAGCGAGCGTCTGGGCGTGCGCTTTCCGGTGTACGTCGTCGTGACGAAGTGCGATCTGCTCGCGGGCTTCACCGAGTTCTTCGACGATCTCGGCGAAGCGGAGCGCAATCAGGTCTGGGGCGTCACGTTCGCGCTCGACGAGTCGCCGGGTGTGGGCGCGGCGCTCGCTTCCTTTCCCGCCGAATTCGATGCGCTCGGCGCGCGGTTGCAGGCGCGCGTGCTGGATCGCATGCAGCGCGAAACGGATGTCGCGCGGCGGGCGCGCATCTACGGCTTCGCCCAGCAGTTCGCGGGGCTGCAGCCTGCGCTCGGGCATTTTCTCGACGGCGCATTTCGCGGCACGCGCTTCGAGGCGTCGCCACTTCTGCGCGGCGTGTACTTCACGAGCGGCACGCAGCACGGTCGGCCGATCGACCGCGCGATCAGCGCCATCGCGCAATCGCTCGGCTTGCGTCGCGACGTCGCGTACAACCGCGATGCGTCGGGGCGCGCGTACTTCATCAACCGGTTGCTCAAGGACGTGGTGATCGCGGAATCCGGGCTGGTGGGCGCGAACGCGCGCTTCGAACGATGCAGCGCGTGGCTGCGGCGCGGCGCGCTCGCTCTGGTCGGCGTAACGCTGATGATCGCGCTCGCGTGCATGGCGGTGAGCTATCAGCGCAATCGCGCGTATGTCGCCGGGTTCGAGCGGCAGACTCAGCATCTGGGGCAACTGGCGCGCGACGCGAACGCGGCCGCCGACCCGCTCGCGGTGCTGCCGCTGCTGGACGCGGCGCGCGCGCTGCCCGGCGGTTATGCGGACGCGGGCAGACCGGTGCCGTGGCTCACGCGGCTCTGGCTCTATCAGGGCGACAAGCTCGGCCAGGAGGCGCGCGTGACGTACCGGCGCTTGCTCGATCAGACCTTGCTGCCGCTCGCGGTCGGCAAGCTGACGCAGGAATTGCACGATGACGGCAAGGCAAATGATTCGGCATCCGAAGCGTATCGTTATGAAGCCTTGCGCGCATATCTGATGCTCGGCGACGCGCGCCATTTCGATGCCGCCGCGCTGCGTGCGCATCTGATTCCGGCGCTGGCGGGCGACGCGAGTCCGGCGCAACGAAGCGCGCTCGATGCGCATCTCGCCGCGCTGTTCGACAAGACGCACTTCGATCCGTCGCTGCCGCTCGACGACGCGCTCATCAAGGCGGCGCGCGCGCGCCTGGCCGAATTGCCGTTGTCGCAGCGCATCGGCAACCGCGTGGACGGCGAGCTTGCGCAGGCCAACCTCGCCGCGTTCAGCGTGAGCGCCGCGGCCGGACCCAACGCGCCGCTGTTGCTGCGGCGCACGAGCGGCGCACCGCTCACGACCGGCGTCGCGGGCGCATACACGCGCGCGGGCCATGCGCAATACACGCGCTTGCGCGACGCCGCTCTCGCCGATGTCGCGAAGGACGCATGGGTGCTCGGGCGCGACGATGTCGCCCTCACGCCCGAGGGCATCGCCGCATTGCGCGCCGCGCTCGACGAGCGCTACTTCAACGCCTACACGCGCGCATGGGACGGCCTGCTCGACGATGTGACCGCCGCGCCCATCACCGGTCTCGCCGATGCCGCGCGTATCGCAAACGAACTTTCCGCGCCCGACTCGCCGCTCAGGAAGTTCATCGTCGCGGCGGCGCGCGAGACGACGCTCGCGGCAAGCGCGCCCGCGAAGCCGGATGCGGCTTCGCCCGTGGACGACCACTTCCAGGCGCTGCATCAACTTGCAGGCAAGCCGGGCGACGCAGCCGCGCTTGATCGCGCTTTTGCGCCGTTGAAGGACGCCGCCGTCTATCTCGACGCCGCCGACGCCGCGCGCAAAATGGCCCAGCCCGCGCCCGCCGGCGACGCGCTCGGCAAGCTGAAGCTCGCGAGCCAGACGGGTCCGGCGCCGCTCATGCCGGTCGCCGCGTCGATCGCCACGGCGGGCACGGCGCTGCTCGAAGGCGGCGAGCGCGCCCGGCTCGATGCGTCGTGGAATGCGAACGCCGGTCCGCTGTGCCGCCGCGCGCTCGATGGCCGTTATCCCTTCGTGCATGGCTCGACGCGCGACGTCGCCGCCGACGACTTCGGCAAGCTGTTCGCGCCGGGCGGACTCATCGACGACTTCTTCCAGAAGAATCTCGCCGCGCTGGTCGATACGAGCGGAGCCGTCTGGCAATGGCGCGCCGGCACGCCGCCAGCGGGCATGCCGCGCGACGCGCTCGCGCAGTTCCAGCGCGCCGCGCAGATTCGCGATGCGTTTTTTCACGACGGCAGCCGCGACATGTCGGTCCGTTTTCGCGTGAAGGCGCTTTCCTTCGATCCGGCCGTGACGCAGGTGAATCTCGACATCGACGGGCAGCAACTCGCGTTGAGACAAGACGGCCTTCAGTCGATGCTGCTGCAATGGCCGAGCGGAAAGAACACCGGCCGCACGACTGCGCAAATCGATCCGCCCGCGAGCGCGCAGGCCGTGCCGTTCGACGCGAGCGGGCCGTGGGCGCTGCTGCATCTGATCGACGCGGGCAGGCTCGACGCCACCGCTCAGCCGGACCGCTACAAGCTCACGCTCGATTCCGCCGGACGCAAGGCCGTGCTCGAACTGGATGCGACGAGCGTCGTCAATCCGTTCCGGCGCGCGCCGCTGGAACAGTTTCGGTGTCCGGAGCATCTGTGATGGCGTCGCCGGGTGTCGCCGGATGCTTCGGCAAGCTGCGCGGCAATGGGGATTTCGTGACGCGCCGCTTGCCGCGGCGCTTCGTCGAACCGTGGGATGCGATGTTGCAGGCGGGCCTGCTCGCGGGCCGCGCGGCACGCGGACGTGCATGGCTCGATGCGTATCTGACCGCGCCGCTGTGGTGCTTCGCGCTCGGCGGCGGCGTGCTCGCGGAAAACGGCTGGGCGGGCGTGCTGATGCCGAGCGTCGACAGCGCGGGCCGGCATTTTCCGCTGACGATCGCCGCGCCCGTCGAGCCGGGCGCGTGGTCGATGTGGCGGGCGCGTGCGCATGCGTGGTTTGCGCAGTGCGGCGCGCTCGCGCTCGCGACGCTCGACAAGGGCGCGCGTCTCGATGATTTCGATGCCGGATTGCTGGCGCTCTCGCATGTGGATGAAGCGAACGGCGTTTCGATGCCGTCGGATGCCGGCGTCGCCGGAATGAGCGTTTGGTGGCATGCGCAAAGCATGCGCGTGAGCGCAGGTTTGCCCGATGCCGCGTTCGTCGCGGCGCTATTCGACAGTGCTGATGGCGGCATGGACGACGCGTGGATTAAACGTGGGGTAAGCGACGACTAGCGCCGGATTGCCCGACGCCGCGCTCGTCGCGGCGCTATCCGACAGTGCCGACGGCCGCGTGGACCAAGCGTGGATTAAACGTGGATTAAGCGACGACTAGCTGCCGACTAAGCGCGGACTAAACGCCGACTAAACGACGAAAAGTGCGGGTTTGCCCGACGCCGCCTTCGTCGCGGCGCTATTCGACAGTACCGACGACCGCGCCGACAAGACTCCGACCAAACTCCGACTAGCCGCCATCAAAGCAAGCAATCACCGCCGTGATGTTGTCCTTGCCGCCCGCATCGAGCGCGAGCGCGACGAGACGCCTGCATGCATCGCCGATGTCCTGCGGCGTCATCGCCGCGAGCGCCGCCTCGATCTCTCGATGCGAGACCTCGCCATGCAATCCGTCGCTGCACAGCAGATAGCGGTCGCCGGGAAGCCACGCATGCGTCTCCACGACGGGCGCGATCGAGGGCAGCGGTCCGAGCGCCTGCAGCAATACGTTGCGCGGCGGCAAATGCTCGATGGCGCCATGCTCCAGCGCCTGCTGATAAAGCGTCTGGTCGCGCGATAGTTGCGTCAGCGCACCGTCGCGATGGCGATAGAGCCGGCTATCGCCGACGTGAAGCGAGATCAGCCGGGCCGAGCCGGGCGGTTGCCAGATGCCCGTCAACGTGGTGCCCATCGATCGATGCGCGAGACGCTCGCGCAGGTTCATCGCGTGAAGCGTCGCGTTCGCTTGGTCGAGCGCGTCGGCGGCGGCGCGCATCGCGCACGCGGATGCATCGTGTACGGTGGCGTCGGGATCGTCGGTGTGCGGGGGGTCGGTGTGCGCGCGAGGCGTCGCATCGGCGGCGAGGCGCGTGGCCACGCAATCGAGCGCGGTAGCGCTGGCGCGTGCACCGAACGCGTGGCCGCCCATGCCGTCCGCGACCGCGACGAGGTTCAGCGCGGGATCGATCAGAAAGCGGTCCTGATTCTCGCGGCGCACGCGCCCGGCATCGGTGAGACCGAACGCCGTGCACGCGGCAAGGCGAATCGGTGCGTGGCGGATGAGCGTGTCGGGTTCCATCGGTCGTGCTCCTTCGGAATGCGTGTCGTGGTGAACCAAGTACTAAAGTCCGACGTCGCGCTCGAAGCGCGCGCGGTCGTGTTCATTGGAGATCGCGGCCGCGAGCCGTTCGTGCAGCGCGCGCAGGCTGGCCGTGCGCGCTGCCTCGCGTTTCGCGATGATCGTCGCGATCGGGCCGAGATACACGGCGAGCTTGAGCGCGGCGGCCCGCACCTCGTCCGCATCGAGCGATGAGGAAGCCGATGCACCCGCCGACGCCGACGCCGACGCCGTCCCATGCCCCGTGCCCGCGCCGGAACCCTCCGCGAAGGCGGCGACGAATTGCGCACGGCCCTTGTCGGACGGCACGTGCGGCGCGAGCAGCGCGATGAGCGCGGGCACATCCGGCGCACCGGCGATGCGCGCCGCCGCGCGCCGCACGAGCAGACGCGCGACCGGTCCGATCTGCGCGGCGAGCTGCGCTTCGATCGAAGCGAGAGCGGCGGCCGGCCACATCGTGAGCGACGGCAGCGAGTCGCCGCGCCACGATCCCGATCCCGATCCTGATCCCGAGCCCGATGCGAGCGGCCCGGCGGACTTCGCTGTCTGCGATTCCAGAATCGTGCGATCGTCGGCGATTGCGGCCTCGCGTTCGACCGGCGCGCACGGCATGCCATTCTGCGTTTCCGCGAGAGCCAGCCGCAACGCTTCGGCCGTCTGAAAGCGCGCGGCGGGACGCCGGGACAGCGCGCGCATCAGCACGTCGTCGAAAACCGGTGGCAGCGCCGGGTTGCAGGCGGACGGCATGCGCGGCGTCTCGTGCATGATTTGCCGCATGACTTCAGCCTGCGACGCGCCCGCGAACGGGCGGCATCCGGTGAGCATCTGGTAGAGCACGATCGCGGCGGAAAACAGGTCGGAGCGCCCATCGACGGGTTCCCCCGTGAACTGCTCCGGCGACATATAGGAAGGCGTGCCGATCATCGCGCCGGCCAGCGTCAGCGTGGACGACTCGACGTGCGCGACGCCGAAATCCGCGACCTTCAGCCGGCCTTGCGCACTGACGAGCAAGTTCGCGGGCTTGATGTCGCGATGCACGACGCCGTGCTCGTGCGCGAAGCCGAGCGCGGCGAGTAGTTGCGCGAACCAGTCGAGCGCGGTCGCGAGTTCGAGCGGACGTCCCGCGTCGAGCAGCGGCTTCAAACCATGTCCGCTCACCAGCTCCATCGCGATATAAGCGGTGTCCGCGGTCTCGCCATAGTCGTACACGCCGACTATGTTCGGATGCGTGAGCCGTCCGGCAGCCTGCGCTTCGTTACGCAAACGCGCCATCAGACTCGCGCGCTCGCCGTTTTCGAACAACTCGTGACGAACCGTCTTCAGCGCGACATGCCGCTCGATGTGCGGATCGAACGCGCGATAGACGACGCCCATCGCGCCCGCGCCCAGCATCGCCTCGATGCGGTACTTGCCGAGCTGCGTGACGGTTGTCGGGCGCGTCGGGTCCATCGCGGCGGTTGCCACCTCATGCCTCGATCATCTTGAACGCTTCGACGAGACTTGTCTTCATGCGCGCGAACGAGGCGGCGAGCGAGGCGATTTCATCGCGGCCGCGCTCACTGAAGTTCGCGCCGTCGAGTTGACCGAGACTCGCCTCATCGGCGGCGCGCGAGAGTGCACGAATGCGCCGCGTGACGAGCAGATGCACCATCACGTTCAGCGCGATCAGCAAGAGCACGAACACCGCGAGCAACGACGCGAGGAAGGTGCGCAGCACCGCGTCGCTGCGCGCGACCGGCAGCGCCATCGGCACCGACACGAAATCCGCGCCGATGACTTCATGCATCGCCCAGTTGAAGCCGTTGTCGGGACCGTATTTGTCGATGAGCGTCTTGGGCGCGCGCGACGGCACGCTGTGACACTCCATGCAGGCGGCGTCGTTGATGCGGTTCGGGCGCGCGATATACAGGTTCTGCCCGGACGGCGTGTCGCGCAGTCCGACGACTTCCTTCAGTTCGGGCTTGTCGTGCAGATGCCGGATGACGTCCGCCTCCCAGTCCGAGGGACGGTCGCGCGGATTGGTCGGGTTCAGCATCGTCGAGCGATAGGAGTATCCCGCGAGACGCTTCTCCAGCGTCATCAGCGTTTCGACTGCCGAGAAAGCCGGCACCGATTGCGGGACGAAGCTGTATTTGAGCTGCGTCTGCAGGAGCGGAGTGACTTGCGTCGCGGTGTAGTTTTGCGCCGCGCTCGCCGCTTCCATGAGGACGCGCGCATTCTGCACGGTCTCGTCGATGGCCGCGCGGCGCAGCAACTCGCGCGCGGCGAACCCGGCCGACACGAAGCCCACGACGAAAACCGCGAGAAACACCAGATTGAACTTGACGGCGAGCGACAGTCTCATGACTCCACCTCGGTTGATTGGGGCTGAACGGGCGAGAGCGCGCGTCGGCGCGGCATGGCGGGAGGCGGGCACAGCACGCGCCGCCATTCGGGAAGCTCGCGCAGGTTCTGCCGCACCTGCGAGCGGAACGGCTCGCCTTGCGCCAGCGGCCGAAAGCGCGCGACGAAGGTGCGCCGGATGGGCAGCGGCGCGGCAAGCCAGCCGGCGAGATCGGCATAGGTCGCTGGACGGCCCTGCGTGAGCGCGGCAGGCTTCGTCTTCGCGGGCGTCGCGACTGATACGAGCGGATCGCGAAACGGCAACGGCATCGCGGCGATGAACGACGCAGCCGGGCGCGCGCGCAGATCGAGCGGCTTGCCGGTTTCGCGTTCGCCGTAATGCTCGCCGTCGAGCTGGCGATGCGCATCGGCGTGCTCGGGCAGCGCGAGCGTCACGCTGCCCGTTTCGATAAAAAATGCGGTCGTATCGCGGCTCACGTGCAGCACCGCGGCGCCGTCGCGCAAGTCGAGGTCGAGCGTGGGCGTGTCGATCGACAAGTGCGCTACGGCGTTCGCATGCGCGCGCGCGATCTTGATCCAGCCCGAGAGCAGCGCTAACGCATCGCCGCGCGGACCCGCATCGATGGCGATGCGCGTGTCGCCGCCGAGCGCGATGATCGTGCCGTCGGCGTCTTCGATTTGCGCGCTTGCCCGTGCATCGGTCGCGAGCAGATCGCCCGGCTCCAGCGCGATGGGCGCGTCGATGATGAACACGGTCGTCGCGCGGATCAGCGTGACAGCGCCGTCGGGCAGCAACATGGCCTGGCCAGCCTGCGCGCCGTGAAGCGTGCACAGACAAGCGAGGGCGAAGACGATGCGCAGCGTGTGCAGTGGAGTTCGGGCGTTCATCGCGGGCGATGCCTCGGAACGTGGATGAGTTGAGACGAAAACAGCCGGAGACCGGGTTCTATTCCAGAGATTTTTCTGCACGACGAAGATGAGCGACGTGAAAAGAAAAACGCCTTCGCTCGGCCCACACGAAGGCGTCAAATGATCCACGCGCGGATGCGTCAGCCGTTCAGAAAGCCGAGCACGGCCTTGCGCACCTTGAGATCCCAGGTTTGTTCCTCGGTGTGACTCGCGGCGAACGTGAGGAGACCTTTGATCATTGCATCGTCGGAATTGAACGCGAAACCCGCATCGCTCAGATAGCCCGATCCCCAGACCTTTAGGTTATCCACGTACTTGCAGCCGGCCGTGAATTCCGCCTGCGTGACGATGTTCTCGTCGTCCTTGAACATCGCAAGAAAATGCATCTTGTCGCCGCAAATACCGGAGTTGAGCGTGAGCGCCGAGAGCGCCGGAATCGGCACCGCGTAGCGCTTGAACCAGCTATTGAAGGCGATCGGCCGCGTATGCAGTGCATCGCGCTGCATGCGGGCATCCCAGTAGCCTTTCGCCTGCTCGCAAAACCGCTTGATGCGCTTGATCTCGACGATCTTCCAGATCACCTTCGCGAGCGTTTCCATGATGGAGACGACCGCATCGACGATGGTCGACGCGCCCTGGCTCGCGAACTGCAACCCGAGGCTCGCGCCGCCCTTGACGAGGTCGTACACGCCGGAGCCTATGCTCAGCTTCATCGCTCGTCTGATCGCTTCCACGATAGTTCCGGGATGCCCGGCCAGCAGTTGCACATCGCGGCCCTGCACCCATTCGCGATACTTCGTGATGCTGCTGTCCACGGTATTGGCGATGCCCTTGGCGATATCGAGGCCCGCGCCGATGAACGGAGCCAGCGTGGCCAGCAGCTTGCCGCACAGGAAATCGACGAGCTTGCGCAGCAGCGCGGGCATCGTGTCGAGCGCGAATCCGCCCGGATCGTTGCGGATGTCCGCAACCTTCTCGCGAATCAGGTCCCAGAGCTTTCTCGCGCCTTCCTCGACCTTCGCGCGAATCGACTCATAAAGACGCTGCGCCGCGCTGCTCAGCGCAGGCAACGTGATGCTGGAAGTCGTGAGCTGATTCGATTTCACCAGCGTGGGCTCCCTGTGCTTTCTGATCTTCTTTTGCACCTGTTCGAGCGCGAGCGATGCCGATTTCTGCACGACGCTGTTGTCCAGCACGTCGGCGGCGCGCGCGGCCGCGACGTTGGTGTCCGGTGCGAATCCGAGGCCGACGTTGGTGATATCGAATGCGCCTTCCAGCAGCACCTGGAACGTGTCGTCTTCCACTTCCATGTTGCCGAAGAGATACAGCACGCCCAGACGCGAATTGATGAGCGCCGGCGTCATGAAGTCCTGCGCGCCCGCCGCGGCATCCGTGTCGCCCTTGCCATGCAGTTGCTGATCCAGCAACGTGAAATACTTCGAGCCGTTGCGCGCGGACGTTCTCCATGCATCGTCGGGGCCGGCCGAAAGTTGCCAGCGCTCGAACGCCCTCACGAGGCAGTGAAACTGATGAACGGTCCGGTTGCGCTGATACAGGAGGATGTGCTGGTCCAGGTCTTTCAGCGCCGTGCCGCGCACCTGAAGCAGCGACGAAGTTCCTCTCAGCCATTCATCGTGGGGAACGATGTCGGGCAAGCTGGCGTAAGCGTAGGGCATGGAAGGGTCTCCCCGATGAATTGATGTGGTGGCCGACTGTTCAGGAGCTGTGCTAGCACCACGCGATATCGTTCAGCTTTACGTAGTGCGTTTCGATCAGGCGGCCGCTGCGACTGCGCAGATCCACCCGATAGATGCAGCCGAAACTGAAGAAGCTGTGCTCAAGAACGAAGATTTCGCGATGCATGATTGCTCCTGCCGGGCCGGTTCGCTGGACGAATCGTGCCGATCATGGCCGCGACAGGGTGCGCGACCGTCGAAAGCAAAACAGCGGGGCGGGAAGTTTTGTTCCGCGTGAGATGCGCGATTTATTTGCGCGAGCGGGGGGAATAAACGCGGTTCAGAAGTGTCTCCCTGTCCGGGTCGCTCAGCGGCCGACGGGGAAACGGTCGATGCGCCGCCAGGGCAAAGAGCAGCGGGATCGTATCGGGAATGAGGGCGTGTCGCTCGCGCTGGCCGCCGTGAAGAGGGCGGCGACATCGATGGCGTCATGCATCGACGTGACCCGAGCTTGAGGAACGCTTGAGGCTTGTGGAACGAAGTCGGGAACTGCGAAGAACAACGCGGCGGTTCGCATCTTCAATGAAGACGCAGCGCGTTTTCTTGCGTAAGACTGGAAGTGGGCGATGCGGGAGACTTGCCGGCGGTCTGTTGATATTTCAGCGCAACGGCACATGCATGCCCGTGGGTCCGTCTGACTAGCCGCGCGTGTCGATCCACTCGCGTGCCCATCGACGCGAATACTCGATGGCCTCGCTTTCCTTCGAGAAATAATCGAGTGCATAGAAGCGATACTGCGCATCCGTCATAGGGTCGCTGGAACGTTCGAGCAGCAAATTGGCTGAAAACGTTTTGTCGCGGAGTCGATGTGCGGAAGCCTGTACCGTGTAACCACGATATTGATTGAGTGATGTCATTTTAATTTTAGATGTGGGCGCTTTACGCCAAAATGCGAAAGCGCGAGAGCGATGCGCGTCTGGAACGCGATCGTCAAAAGGCTGCTAATAAAGCCAGGGAGAAGAAAAGCGGGAAGCGGAGATCGAATCAACAGAAGCGCGGGAACCGATGTCGCGGTTCCCGGCGTACAGCGGATTTACAGCGGCTTGATGTTCGAAGCTTGCATGCCCTTCGGGCCACGCTTCGCTTCGAAGCTGACTTTTTGACCTTCAACCAGCGTCTTGAAGCCGTCTGCGCGAATTTCCGAGAAGTGCGCGAAGAGATCGTCGCTGCCATTATCCGGGCTGATAAAACCAAAACCCTTGGTGTCGTTAAACCACTTGACCGTACCGGTGTCCATGAAAATCCTGAATTAAATAAATCGTTTGCTCGATTGAGCGAAGTGAAGCGGCAAGGAGGGAATGGACACGAATACCGGAAAAGATCGGACTATTGATGAGCAGCAATCGACTTCTTGTACTTCAACCGTAAGTATGCCAATTCCAAGATAGTTGGTCAACAATTAATTTGCGCCTACCTGTGACAGTCTCGCTGCGCCCCGTCGGGCCTGTGCCGGAGCCCGAGCGACTGACCTTGGCAAGCGGAACGATTCGTGCGGCGCATGGGCACCACGTCATCGAGTCGCGTCATGGGTTTTCGTCAGGAGAAGCCGGCGGGGGAAGGGCGCATGCGCGGCGCCGCCAAGCCCGCGCATTCATGGGCGGCAGACGTCGGCCCGGGCCTCGTCACGATCGCGTCCGATAACGATCCGAGCGGGCTCGCCACCTACACGCTGGCGGGCGCGTGGTACGGATTCGACCTGTTATGGGTATGCGTGCTGACGTACCCGTCCACCGTGGCGCTTCAACTGATCGCCGCCCGGGTTGCCGCCATCACGGGTCGAGGCTTGACGACGAATATGCGCGAACACTATTCGCCGCTGTTCTTCTACTTTGCCGTCGCGCGTTTCGTCGTCGCCAATACGTTCAACATCGCGGTCGATGTTCTCGCCATGGGCATCGCGCTGAAATCGCTATTCGGCGGTTCGCTTGCGTGGCTCGCGCTCGCGTCGGGATGCGCATCGCTCGTGCTGCAGTGGGGCATCGACTATGCGCGCTACGCCCGAATCCTCAAGTGGCTGACGCTCGCCATGTTCGCGTACGTCGGCGTCGTCGTGCTCGTCGACGTGCCGTGGCGACTCGTTGCGATCCGGTCCGTGATGCCGCGCGTCGTGTGGACGGAGGGCTATATGACGATGCTGATCGCGGTGCTCGGCACGACCGTCAGCCCTTACTTGTTGTTCGCGCAAGCGGAGCAGCAGGTCCGCAACGCTGAAGGGCGAGGCGCCGGGCGCGGACAAACGTTGAACCGGACGATGCAAGGGGTGCGTCGCGACACGCTTATAAGGACGGTGTGTTCCAACGCGGTCGCGATCTGCGTGATGATCGCGGCGGCTGCGACGCTTCATCTGATCGAACAGACGCCTGCCGGCGATGCTGTTCAGATGTCCCGCGTGCTGGAGCCACTCGTGGACGGTTACGCGCGGCACGTGCTCGCACTGGCGCTTCTCGGATCGGCACTGCTCGCGCTGCCCCCGCTTGCGGGTTCGGCGGCTCAGGCCGTGGCCAGTTCGTTTCACTGGGAACGCGGCGAACGGCGAGATCGGCGCATTGCGTACTTTCTCGTTGCGACGATGGCGATCGGCATGATCGCCGCGTTGGTCCTCACCGCATATCACGTCGAGCCGGTGCGCGCGCTTTATTGGAGCGCGGTCGTCAACGGGATGACCGTGACGCCGGTCCTCGTGTTGCTCGTTTTGCTCAGCTCGAAGCGCGAAGCCGTCGGCGATCTCGCTGCGCATTGGGCGCTTCGCGCGCTGAGCTGGCTCGCCACGATCGCGACCGCGGCGGCAGTGTTCGCGCACTTCGTACTCGAATTGCCGTGAAGACGCTCGTGGCGTTTGGCGTTGTTACCAGTCGAAAAAGTGTCCGACGTAATGCCCGCGCGCTTGGTCACATCCGCCACCGAACGACCACGCCCGGGGCTTGCCGCTCGTACTGACCTCCCCGGTTGCCAGGAATGATGGCTCGAAGAAGTCTACGAAAGGCTCGCCGGTCCAGTTTGCTTTCGGCTCTCAAGTTCATCGAGATCAAGGGCAGCTTCCATAGCGTTGCCAAGAGCGGCAATCATTGCGGTCGCCTGACTGGGGTGGGTTGGATGCGTCAGGCTCGCTGCCGATAAGCAGCGGAAATGATGCTGCGCAGTGCGCGGGCGCTGTCGTGAACGGACGCACCGTTATCCCTCAAATGGATAAACGATATTTGAGGTTAATCCTATTTATCCGTATTCGTCAGTTGATTTGATTGACTTCCTTTCGTCGCAACCCTAAATTCCAGTGTAAAAGCTCTGGACGCGTTGTTCCGTCCAACCGAATAGGAATGCGAATGAACGCAGTGACGAAGGATCTGGTGGACGCGCTACGCCATCCGAGCGCGCGCCTTACCCAGCACCTGAGTGTTTGGATCGGCACGCTCGACCTTGATATTGATGTGTTCAAGTTCAAGATCAAGGCGGGGCTGTGCAAAGACTATGAGGTGGAGGTGACAGTGACCTCCCCGCAGCTCGATATCGAGGGCAAGCTCCTGGTCGGGCGGCGCGCGGGCCTGCAGATCGACGAACGGGTGACCGTGCCTTCGGCGAATTACATCGAGGCTGTCGATCACGCGGCCGCCACTTTTAACGGGATCGTCACGCGTTGTAAGCGCGTCAGCGCGAACCGGGACGAGGCGGTTTATAAACTCCGCATCGAGCCCAGGTTTGCCGCGCTTGGAAAAAGGATTCAAGGTTCTGACGTTTTTAAAGACGTGACCTTTCAGGACCTCGTCACGCAACTGCTCGTCGACCGGAAGAACTTCGATGCCTTCGATATCGAGTTCCATCTGGAAGGTGTGCAGGAGAAGATGGAACAGGTGGTGATGTATGAGGAGTCCGTCTGGAATTTCATCACACGTCACGCCAAACGGAAGGGCATTTGCTGGTTCTACAAACAGGGGCGCGGCAAGGACGGTCAACTCGATATTCTTGTTTTCACGGACAATCCGCGGGCCTACGTGCGCTCGATCGACGTGCCGCTGCTCTCCGACGCAGGTCTGAACAGCAACTGGTACGAAGCGGCGTTGTCGGTCAGCGAGGCGCGCACGCTGGTGCCAGCCACGATCGAGGTTTGGGAGCGCAACTATCGCACGCCCGAAGATCCGTTGCGCGCCACGGCGAGCGTCTCCGATGAGGCTGACGATCGCTCGGTGTTCGGGCGGATCAATCGCAGTGCCGAATTTCATCTGACGCCGCAGCAGGGCGAGGCGCTGGCGCAGACGCGTCGCGACGAGCAGATCGCGAAGCAGACGAGGGTCTCGGGCAAGACCAACGCCAAGGGCGTAGCGCCGGGCGTGGTGGTGAAGCTGACCAACACGAAGCTGGCGAGTGCGCCCTATGGATTCGTGGTGGTATCGATGACGATGAAGGGCAGCCGCACCAAGCCGGCCTTCGTCCGCTTCAAGGCGATGCCTGCACATCTGGCGTACCGTCCCGAATTCATATACGAGCGGGATTGGAGATTTTTGAAGGGGCCCATTGTCGGAGTTGTCACGACTTTTGACTCATCGCCCTACGGGTGTATGGATGAATTTGGGCGTTATCCAGTACTGCCCAAATTTTTACAAGGCACGGCTAATACCGACAAACAACTGCTGAAGCTGCGCCTGCTGCGTCCGTCCTCGTCGTATCGAGGCGGCTTTCATTCGCCCTTGCTACCGCTAACGGAGGTCTTGCTGGGGGCGGCGCATTCCGACGTGGATCGCCAGCACATTATCGGTGCGCTGCATGACTATTCGCATCCGGACGTGGTGCATGGCGCCGATGCGATGTTCAGCTACGCGATCTGGCGCTCGCCGCTGCTCGGTGCGGAGACCGTGTTCAACGACCTGCAAGGCAAGGAAAGCGCGCGCATCGCGACGGTGTACGGCCAGACGGCGTTCAACCAGGGCTATCTGCTCAACAGTAAAAAGCTCCATCGAGGCGAAGGGTTCGAAGCGACGACCCAAGCGTGGGGCACGCTTCGCGCAGCGAAAGGCCTGTTCTTCTCGGCGGATGCGGCAGCCGGAACGGACACGCCGCATCTTGACATGCCTGCTGCGGTTCAACAACTGACGGCCGCGCTACAGCGCGTGACGGATCTCGCGGCGGCGACTACTCAGGCCAAAGCGGATCCGGCTGATCGGGCCACGCAGTCGGCGTTGCTGCAAGCGCTTGACCAACTCCGCGATGCGGGGCTGCTGGCAAGCGCTCCGGGCGGCATGGCGTTCGTCACGCCCAAGTCTGTCCAGCATTCGGCGGGCGAGAACGTGATCGTCACCGCGGGCCAAGACATGGACGTGAGCATCACGAGGCGGCTGCGCTTGGTGGCGGGCGATCTTATTTCGCTCTGCGCACACAAGCTGGGCATCAAGATTTTCTCGAAGGGGAAGATCGAGGTGCAGGCGCAGGGCGCTTCGATGGATCTGTTCGCCGACCAGCAACTGCACGTGTCCAGCGCGAACGCGGACGTGCTCGTCAACGGCAAGACGAAGGCTGTGCTGGCGAGCGGCGGTGCGGCGATCAAGATCGAAAACGGCAGCGTCGAGGTGATTTGTCCGGGCGACTTCAAGATCAAGGCGGGCTCCTTCACGTTTGAAGGGCCGCAGAACCTGGACCCGACCTTACCGGATCTGCCCAAGAGCGATCTCAAAATTTCAGAACAATATATCCGGTCACGCTAAGTCATGATTATCAGCCCCCCGTTCCTTCCGGCTGAAGGCCTTAACATGCCCGCCGAGAAATGGAAAACCGACCCGATTATGGATGTGGTCGACACCTTCGAGTTGCCGCATAGCGGCGTGTTTCCCATTGCTTTTGACCAACGCTGGCATTGCGGCATGCATCTGGTGCCGTTCGGCGGCGCTGGCCAGCTTGAGCCGGTGCGCGCGATCGCGGACGGAGAAGTTGTTGCCTACCGCGTCGCCAAGGAGGCCATCTCGGATGGACAAAAGGATGCCGACGGGACCACTGCACTCAACAGCAATACCGGCTTTGTGCTTCTCAAGCATGTGACAGATACGGGCGAAGGGCGCACGATTACGTTCTATTCGCTGTACATGCATCTGCTCGACTTCATCAACACGAACGCGCTCGTGCCGCAGCCGAATAACCCTGCGTCGGATAGTTCGCCTAACGCGTTGCCGGCGTGGCTGCTTCGAGATACGGATGGCGTGCAGGCGGGTGGCGGCAAGAAGGTGTACAGAAAGGATCAGTTGGGTTTTCGAGGCGAGAGTCAGGGCGAGGCGCATTTGCACTTCGAGATTTTCATGACCGAGGAGGACTTCACCGCGTATTTCGAACAGGACGGGCACCCGGTCGCGCTGGGCGAAGTAGATCCGAAAACGCCTGATTCAAAGGACTACTGGGGACACACCTATTTCGTGATTCCGAAGGATTCCGCATTTGTAAGCGTGCCACCGGGCTTGGAGAATTTAGAAACGAAGGGCCGCTCGCCCAAGCCGTTTTTTCCCGCGCTGGACGCCGATGCTTTGGACGCCAACAGCACGCTTTATGTCGAGGCATACTTCAGCCGTGGCGAGCGCTTTATGCGCGCATGGCTCGATAAAGGCGATGGCAAACCCGTTTTGCTGACACCCGACCCTGTGCAGGACAAGTTCGAGGAGTATGAATACGGCCTCTACGAACGCGCCACGGCGTTGTACGAAACTTGTCCGAGCGATGGCTATGAACTGCTGCGCTTCGGACGCATCCTGAGCACCGATACGCCAACGTTGCCAGCCGATCAGCAAACCACTTGGGTCGCCGTGCCGTTTGCAGATGGAAAGACGGGTTATATCGACGTGAATTCGGCCGACATCCAGAAGCTGTCGGATGCGGACTTCCCGCTCTTCATGAATTGGCAGAAGATTGAAGACGGCAATACACCGTTCGATCAGGAGGGACTGTGCGGTTACGACGAGTTATGCGAAATCACGGGCGTGACCGATGTACAGTCCTCCACGCAAGGCACAATGCCGGCCGGGTTCAACCACGATCCGCGTGTGGCCGCGTATGTGCAAAGCCACGCGGAAGCGCGCGCGAGGCTCAAGGGATTTATTTGCCACGCCAAGAGCGAATGGGATGCGAGCAACAACAACGACCGCTATGCCGGGCTGAACGACCCGGAGGGGTTCTTTGGAAAGCGCAAAGATGTCAACCCGAACGGTTATGAGAATTTCATCAAGTTTACGGAACAGTCGCAGTTTATGGGGCAGACGCCATTGGGCGAAGGAAAGAAGTTTCGGTTCTTTCACCCGACTGCCTTTATTCGGCATTTTAGGAAGTGCGGGTGGTTGAGTCGAATCGAACTTCAACACTTACTACCAAGAAATGTCGTACAAAAATCGACTCCATGGAAGTGGCAACAGGTGAGTCTCCGTGGTGCGGCTTCTATGCTAGCAGTGGACAATCAGGACGCTATGCAAAGGCACTGGTATCCGAAGCTCGACTATGGGCCGCGAGACTGAGCAAGGCGTTGCCCGGGACGGGGCGAATGTGATCCGGCG
>NZ_FCOJ02000156.1 GCF_001545035.1 Caballeronia glebae | reverse complement strand
ATCAGACGCACGGCATCGCGACGCCCGAGTTCATCAAGCTCGGCGGCAAGGACGTCGAGGGCACGCTGTTCCCGACGCAGCCGGTTGTCGTCGCGCGGACGCTGCCGGCGGATCATCCGTCGAAAAAAGCGGCGCTCGCGTTCGTGAATGCGTATGAGGAGAAGTACGGCAAGGGAACGGTCACGCAGTTCGCGGGCGATGCGGCGGGCGTGTATCCGCGCCTGCAGGACGCCGTGGCGCGCGCGCTGAAGACGGCGAAACCAGGCACCAAGGAATTCCGCGTGGCGCTGCGCTCGGAACTGGAGCACGCGCATGAACTGGTCGTGCCGAACGGCGTGGTCAATACGAGCGCGACGGATCACGTCGGTCTGGATCAGCGCGCGAGCGTGATGGGCGTGATCCGGAACGGCGCGTTCACGTATCTCGCTCAGTAATTTCCGAGCTTGCGAAAACGCTGACGTCAATGCTTGCCGACGACGGCGTTTTCGGTCATAATCGCCGACTCGATTGGCTTGTTTCTTCGCTTTGTGTCGCGACGAGTCCATTCAGGCCCAGGTGGTGAAATTGGTAGACGCAGGGGACTCAAAATCCCCCGCCGCAAGGCGTGCCGGTTCGATTCCGGCCCTGGGCACCAAGAATTGTCGAAAAAGCCGCTCCATCGTGAGCGGCTTTTTTGCGTTTGGGGCCTATCCGTATCGGCTTCGAGCCTCGTCACGCTGACAGGTCCGCCTTCATTCCACGCCCGAACGACGTCCGGCTCCGTCGGGACGCGCGCTTTTGGCGACATTGCGAGACAGCCGGCCCGCCAGAACCGGAGCGCCGAATCTGGCGAAAATGCAGGCCACGACGACAGGCCAGTACTCGCGAAAAAATCCCATCAGGAAGTTCTACATTTTGGCACCCTGGCCTTCCATTCATTCGATACGACCGAAAACGCGTAGTAGACCGAAGCGTATCGTAGAGAATGCGTGAGCAAGATCTCCCGGACGTCCTGGCTAAACACAGCGACGCGCAAGTATATCCACAGAAGCATCGCAAGCAGAGGGGCGAAAATTCCCAGATTTGCGATAAAGATCGCCTGACCGATCCGTGGCGTCGAAGCCGTTCGATTGCATCGGCAGCATCCTTTTGTGTGCGATAAGACGCAATTTCGCCGATAGCGCGGCCGCGCGGAAGTCGTCCGTTCGGCTATCGACGCCTCTCGCATTTCCCCTGACCGCTTCATCATCCGAATGTGCGCAATCGCGTAGACGCGTCTCGTCGCTGCCCGCGAAAATTGCGACCATCGGCATTCAGAACCCCGGCGCGCGGAGCATTCACGGGGATGCTCGCGCACGCAGCGCCCGAATTTCGGGTTGCTTAGGACTCTCTCGATGTCGTAACCCGCTCGCGCAACGCGTCGAGCCATAACTCGAAGAAGGGTACGACATGAATCGACCTGATTACTCGCTGTCTCTCGACTCCGTCATCTGCAAACGCTGCAACACCGTTTCCCCAGCCACGGAAGACACCTGCCCCTCGTGCGGAGCGGATCGTCAGGGCGCGATTTTCACGAGCCGCGCCGCCGAGGCCGTCGTGGCCGCCGCCGCGCCGATGCCCGCGCCGCTCGACATCCTCGACTGGGACGACAGCCATTGGCTGCAACGCCTCGTGCGTCGCAAGATGTTGACGTCTTACCCGAACTTCATCGAGCCCGGCGATTCGCAAGAGTCGCGCAAACCCGCGCGCACAGGCATGGCGGTGCTGGTCGGCGGCGTGGTCGCGAGCATCGCGGTCGGTGGCTACTTTTATGCGCGTCTGGACGACAACGCCCCGCCGCCGAGCGCGGAGCCCGGCATCAGCGCGGCGGGCTCCATTCGCGACGGCGCGTCCGGCATTCTCAAATCCGATGCCGCGCGACATGCGTCTTTGGCGCGCTCCAAACCGGACTCGACGAATGCCCAACCCGTCGCGCAGGCTACGACGGCGATCGCGAAGACGAATCATCCTCGCGAGGAACACGCCGCGGCAGCCAGCACGCCGGCATCGGGCAGCACGCTGGCGGCGACGACGCCCGCCAAGCCGCCGATGCCAGCCGCGCAAGCCGCGCCGGTCACAACCACGGCGCACGTTGCGGCGA
>NZ_FCOJ02000060.1 GCF_001545035.1 Caballeronia glebae | reverse complement strand
AACACTCGCTTCGGCAGCTCAACCTCATGGCTCTAAACATTAAAACCGCTGTTGCACTTCAACCTTGAAACCGCCGACCTTCTCTCAAGTTTCATTTGTTGACTGACGCCCTACCACGCCGGTATTCTTCGATGCATTTCTTATCACGATGAGCAGGAAATCTACCTTCCGAAAACCTGCCAAATGGCCCATCTCGCCGCTGCTCGGGTCACTCATGCAAGCTGGCGAGGCCAGCAGCCCGAACCCGCATTTGTTAAGGAGTCTGGTTGCCTTAGATGCGCTACATCGAGGGAAGGGAACGACTCACTTTTTGACGTTGCTGGCGCAACAACTCCTGGTATCCGAAGAGCTGTGTCTTGCGGGGTATCAACGTGCGCAGCTCGGAGCGGTGCAAGAGGCTCATGCGGCACTTGTAAGGCTCGACCGGGATGTACCCGGAAACGACGGTCTCAAAGCAGCGGGAGCCGAGTATGAAGCGTTGCGTATAGCGTTGGTTGTCTACGACGCTCAGTTGCGCAGCGCTACCCGCACCCAGGTCCGTGACGCTCAGCTTGCGACGGCCCGGCGGCTTTCCGACTGTCTGGACAGACCTGACTAAGGAATGAAGGCGGAAGGAGGCGCTAATCGAGATGGAAGCACATCGTGAAATTATTCGCGTGGACGCCGCCAGCGATAGGCCGGCGCTATTTACGACGCTGCTGCACGCCTTTTCTCATGGAGGCGCGCTTCTCGGGGTCTACGACGAAAACGATTATCTTCGCTATGCGAACGAGAGCTTTCTCCGCATGTTTGAACTGGAAGCGGGTCAGGTCGTCACGTTCTCGGATATTATCATCAATGCGGCCCATAGCGGGCGCACCGTTCGAATTGAAGCCAGCGACCCTTTGGTATTCGTCGCCGACGCTCAGAGTAGGAGGCGTTGCCATGTGCGGGACGCTCCTCAACGCTCGTTTCCAGTAGATTTTGTGAACGACCAATGGTTCTGGTGCACCGAGACACTGTTGCCGAACGGATGGATTGTTCTGACCGGGGCAGACATCACATCGCTCAAACGGACAGAGAGATTGTTATCGGCGCAACGCGACGATGCATTGCGGCTCAGCGGCGTCGACGAACTGACCGGTGTTCCCAATCGACGTTTCACGACGGCATGGCTCGACTCCGTTCTGCTGGACCGGCCGCTAGGGAGTTGTCCCGTCAGCGTTGCTTTGCTAGACCTCGACCATTTCAAATCAATCAACGACACATTCGGCCACGAGACCGGCGACGTCGCCCTACGTCACTTCGCGCAATACTGCGTTGCATCACTGCCGAGTCGTTGCCTCTTTGGCCGCCTAGGCGGGGAAGAATCCTGCTCGTGTTCCCTGCCACGGGCTCCCAAGAAGCCAAATCCGTGCTCGACGATTTGCTTGGGTCGATTCCGCCCATTTCCTCTCGGCTACCCGCACAGGTCACTATCAGTCTCTCCTTCTCAGCCGGTATCGCAGAAAGCGATGCTGGCGAATCGCGAAACGACTTGCTTGCTCGCGCGGACCGTGCTCTTTATCTCGCGAAGTCCTGCGGGCGGAGCCGCGTCCAAATAGACCGGAAACCGACTGCTGAGAGAGTCTGACCGCACATAAGGTTGATGCTGTGTTGTCGGCGAAGGTAAAGGTGCGCTTACATGTGCGAATCTGAATCTGCGAGCGGTTCGGCCGTCAAAGCGGGAAAGCGGACCGCCCCGGCCGCAGAGAAGAGCGGCCGAAGCGGCAGCAAATTTAGAGTCTTCAGGCAGCCGAACCGTTGCCCGACCGACCAGTTCCAGCAATTTACTCTAAAAGCCGATGAGGGATACTTTCGTGTCACTTTTTAATGTACACGACATACAGCACAAGCTCCCTGTCTCCCGTGTTTTTAAAGATGTATGCGGGGCTGGCTCCAAAGGCCCCGACTTGGCCGGTCTGATATTCGCCGCTTTCTTTCTTCCCATCTGGGTAAATCCGCTGAAATTTTCCACCCTTGAGAGCACGCACGACTCGATATGGGCGTTCGATGCTTGGACTTTCAGCTCCCGGCGCGAAAATGTTTTCCGCCACCTTCACTCTTTCGTTATCAACAAGCACTCTCTCGGCCATCTTTGGCGTTGGGCCAGTGTCTTGCGCCCCCGCCGCACCGCTGCCGAACGCCATGGCCCATGCAGATAACAACACCGCCGTTCTAATTGTCGCGGCCATTTGCCTCTCCTCTTTTGTTCTTGGTCTGTCAGACAAGCGGCCGCCCGCTGAGCCGGACCGTGTCGCTGCAGGGCGGGAAGATAACCGACTCAACGCACACCGCGCAGGACTTCAGCTTATGCGTCCACTTGATAAGGTCGCGGCTGCAATTGAAGGACAGGGCTGTCATATTAGAGCGCGCAGGTCGACGACCCACGCGGTCTCTTCGCGCTCAAGCCCGCGCTGGACTCTTCCTCTGGGGCGCGGCAGACATATGAAGGCGAGCGAACCGCTCGTTTGGGTTACTGACCGCCCATGTAGACGTTGCAAAACGGTAGCGGCGTGCAATTGTTCCCGTTGCGCGCCCCCGGCATCGACGACCTTCCGCTCGCTTGTTGCGAAGAGGGTGTGCCGCCATACGCTGGGTCTCCAGGCGCCGCCTGTCCATTTTGTTGGGCCTGCGACGGCGTCGACTGCAACGTGTCGGGGGACTCTTGGGCTTGGACCGAGCCTGCGAGCGAAAGCGCGGCTGCGACCGCAGCGGCCATAATAGATATCTTCATGTTTGACTCCTGCCAAAAGCTTCGATAAGTCTGCATTGGCGCGACGCTCGCGCACATGACTGAGTGTCTGGTCGCGCTCTGTAATGCAGTGTCGAGCCGTGGGGCGGAGCTCTCTCGAACGAGCGAAGGAAACCGCCTGTTTCAACGATAAACCTATTCACAAGGATGTCCACCGACTTCTAAAAGGCGTGCCGACCAAAGTGCAAGGCGACGGGTATATTTACCGGAGCGAAATGCTTCCCGTGCGAGAAGGCCCAACAGGCGCATCGGGTGCGCGGAGCCCGCAACAGTTTCAGCCGCCTGATTACTGTATTGATGGCCATGATTCCCACCGCCAACCATCATCGACACCCGTTCCGCGAAGAAGATAGCCAATTGCCCCTCTCTCCTGAGGAAAGCTCAGCCTGGGGACTGTGCGCTGGGTGATACATGTTGACCTTGAAATCTGTGTGCACCGCTGACAATCCCGTTCCTGAGGTCGACGAAACCTGTGGTTCTGGACGAAACCCCGGCTTAGCGTTTGCATCGCAAATCCGCGCGGTCTCGTACCTTTCCACCTAGCCGACTCGGGCTCGAAGAACATGTAGTAATTTCAGGCATGTCGGCGCAAACTGGTTTTCGCCGAGTAGTTCTCTTAATAAACGTCCGAGGTAATTCCTAGACTTACTTCGCGAGCACTGGAGAAAAAGCATGAGCCAACCTGCTCCACATCCAGTCAAGCGCGACGCCGAGGGCACACGCCGGCGAATTCTTGCGGCTGCCACCGACCAGTTCACCACTCATGGGCTCGCCGGTGCGCGGATTGATGCGATTGCTCGCGCCGCCAACACAAACGAGCGGATGCTCTACTACTACTACGGTAGCAAAGAAGGCCTGTACGTCGCGGTGCTCGAGGGAATGTACGTCGACGACACGCATCGTGAGGAAAGGCTCGACTTAACCGAATGTGCACCGTCGGATGCAATTCGGCTGCTCGCGCACACCATCTGGACACATGTGCGCGAGAATCCAGGGTGGTTGTGCCTCATCAACAACGAGAATCTGCACGAAGGTCGGTATGTTAAAAGCTCGAGCAAGTTTCGCGAGACGATTTCCCCAATCGTTGAGATGCTGCGTACAGCCCTGGCCCGAGGCGTCGCGACCGGCGAATTTCGGCAAGATGTCGACGCGCTCGATTTCTACGTCACACTCGCGGGCATGGGCTATTACATCGTCTCCAGTCGATTTACCCTCGATGCATTTCTTGGTCGCAACTACATGGAGCAGCCTGCGCAAGAGTCCATAACTGCCATGCATCTGGATATGCTGCTTGGTTATCTGCGTCTACCATCCGGCCCAGGCGTCGCCTCCTAGGGGAAACGCCAGCCTTGAAAGCGGCGCTCAATGAAGCGTTCAGACTGCGTGAGTTGAATGCAAGGCGCGCGAGTTCGTTTCTCCATCTCAGGCCAGGCGTCTAGCCCGGACGGGCTCGTTTTTCGTTGAGTCTTGATAGCGATAGCGCCACCGACGTCCATGGGCAACGGCGCCAGCGCATTGTCGATAGCTAAGTTCGCAGGGAGATAGTGCTTATGCCAGCCGACGCCTGACTTTAGGGCTCGGCCTTCGGTTAGAACGTTCCCACGCGAACGGCGGGGCAAGATGAGGACGCGCTGAATAAAGAGCGCCCGACAGGATATAGAGCGGTCCCGTATGGCGGTCTCAAGCTACAACGGTGGGAGCGCTTCGACGAACTTATCTGCAATCTTCGTCCGAATCCACGCAGTGCCTACTTCCAGGCCGGCACAAAACCTGGTTCTACGCTTCGCGCGGTGATGTTGTGCGTGCGGGGCGCCTTGTTGTCACTGCTCATCAAGAGAGTCAGTTCGTACAAGCAAGCAACATCATCGCCGCTATTCCAATCTCTCTCATAAGTCTGTCCCGGCAGCGGTGGCGTCCTGGCGTCAAGGCACTCGCTCCCGAGTCTATTGACCCCCGAAATAAATCTTGTTCAAGTCCGTTGCAGACGCGGGGCTCACCGCCGCTCGACCGCCGGACGCCGATGACCCGCCAAGTGCGCCGCCGTAATCAGTTTGACCGTGCGCGGAGACCCGCGCCTCGGCTGCTTGAATGTTCGTCGGGTAATTCGGTTCATCACCGCTGGCTGGCTTGTACCCCGCCGCTTCCAGTTGCATGAGCTCCGAGCGCACCTGCGCTCGACTTATAGGCGAATCCGATTGGGCAAAGGCCACCGCAGGGGCTACGAGCATGGACGTTGTAACTACAGCGTAAATGAACGGTTTCATGACAGTTTTCCGAAGCGCTTACTCGTTACGTTGTTAAAAACATCACGACTTGGGTACCGTTGATTAAGAGTAGTTGATGGCGGCTGAATAAACCCAAACATCTGCGAAGCGGCTATTCTTTAATCCGAAGACAAAGTGGCAACTACCGTAAAACGAAATGCCCTATGAAATTCGAGGTTATCCTCCGGCACCGCAGTTTCGAAAATCCGAACGCTTTGAGCACTTGCGGGGACATGCGACGTGCTTTATCGCACAAGCGTTCGCATCCGACGCGGACTCGAAGGCGTTACCCCGGCGCATCCTGTAGTTCGCCAGCACCCATGTCAAAAAACCTGTTCCGACGGTCAGCTCGTTCACCGTCGTTGACAGCGTAAGCACGATGGCCACCCTTGATTCGGAGGAGGACCGTCGTCGACAACGGCGCCATCCTTTATGCGCAGTCGGCCTTTGTCAAGGAGACAAGCGCACATATCACATCGTCATATGCGCGTTGACTGAACTTGTGCGTCCCGCCGAGCTCTGAAATTGATTCGCCGACTGTCCCCGCGAACGAGGTCCGCGGATACGCAGTACCCCGTCTGTTCTAGACAATCGCATGGTTTACGACGTTCGGCACGTTTTGTCGTCGCGCTACACGAGCATCTCTGCATTGTTAGCCGACGGTACTGGGTAATATGCGCTGCACGTAAACCGTGGGGAATGGTTGCAATGCCGGTTGCTGCACTTACCTCTCGTTGCAAGTAAAAGCACGCGTACTCGCTTATGCGAGCGTGGTCATAATGCCAATAATCATTATTTCGGTTGGATACTGCATTCTGTCCAATATTAGCCTCCGGTCTTCATCCGACGGTTCATTGACGATGCGTTTGGCGGCCGCGGACGGATTGGTTACCGAAAAATATGCCCTGCAGCACGCGGAGGACATCGTGCTATTCAAACGCGTGGGACCACGGTTGTTCGAGTATCGGATAAAAGAACCGATATTAGTCTACGCAGGAATCCCATGGCTCGTTGCGCGCCGCACGAACATTGACCTTTTAGAGCTCTGCCGAAAAGCCGGCATAGCAGGCTGCAAAGTTCACACTGATTAGCCGTCCCGCCATCAATTCATGGCCAATGCCCGCCGAAGGCTAATCCCCGAAGCTTTAGGCACATTGCTAGCGGCTCTCTGGTAACTGCCCTTCAACGAAGCGCTTCGCAACTTCGATAACGAGTTCGTCCGTGCCGCGCGCTGTCACGCCGAGCGCGCTCATGTTGCCTAGCGCTGCACGTGGTTTCACGAAAAGGCTCAGTTTTCCGGCTAAGCGTGACACCAGTGCAACGGCAATAATCTCGAAGGTCCGCCGGGCGGCCGAGGCTATCTCCCGCATCGAATGGTTCGCCTTCCGCTGAAGGGCCCCACCTGGTCAAGCCTCCCGTCGCCACGTTGCCTCTCCTAGCTGCGACTGAGAGACCTCAGGTCATCGGACTGCTCCAACGCCAATCCCCCGACAAGAGCAGGCATCTCTGCGAACGCCATCGTTCGGCCGCACATGGCGCGCCTCCCCCTCACGAATTGCCGGCGCCCAAACAGTGCCTTTTTCATTTTGAGAAACGTGGCAAGCCGGCGTCTGCCGCGCAGCGTGTGTCTATCAGACAGAGAGACAGAACAGGTGGACGACACGCGCGTAGCCGTTATTGAGGGCTACAGGACAGTCGCGGCATCGACGCGCGCCCGTGCGACCGCTCCTACGGGCGCGCAAGTGAGTCTGAGGTCCCTGCGCCGAACACCGTTAGCCCTCTTTTCGAATTCCGTAGCAGCGGCGCGCAACGCTCGTTGCTACCTTCCTCATTAACCTGCCGACACCTCAATCCGTCGTGGCTTCGCCTCTTCCCGGCGCGGAATCGTCAGCGTTAGTACACCGTCCTTCAGTGACGCTTCGACCTTAGACGTATCGAAGTCCTCGCTGACCGTGAAGGTGCGAGCGAAGTATGGCGCCCGAACTTCGGTATGTACTAGCTGCAGCTTCGACGTCACTGGAACCACCGATTCAGCCTCAATGGTCAGGCTGCCGTCATGGACCTTCACGTCAAGCTTGTCTCTCGAAACGCCAGGTAGGTCGGCCCAAAGCGTAACTTTGTGAGGGTCTTCAACAATATCGACGCTTGGTGTCGATGTTTGCCGACGACGCGCCTCAGTTGCTTCTTGACGGGTCACGGTGCCCTGGTCGCGCTCGGCAATTTGTGTGTTGTAGTCGCTCATGGTGTCACCTCACTGCACAGTAATTGAGCGCGGCTTCGACGTTTCGCGCTTGCCGACTGAAATCAAAAGGCAGCCATCGATGTACCTGGCCTGTACCTCGTCCGGGTCCGCTTGCTGGGGAAGTTCGATAACTCGGCGAAAGGCCCCCCTGAAACGCTCCTGCGCATACTGTCGAGCGCCCTCGGGTAGCTGGTCATAGCCTGTGGCTCTTTCACCAGCAATCGTGAGTAATCCCTTGTCGACGGACACGTCCAATTTGCTCGTGTCCAGGCCTGGCGCGAACGCGACGATTTCGACTGAATCTACAGTCGACCCTACGTTGATTTGCGGAAACGTTCCGACGCGCGTCGAACGAAGGCTGGTGGGGAACCCGCCAAACAGGCTGGACATCTGGCGCTGCAGACGGTCCAGTTCACTGAAGAGGTCGGGTGTATTGAATGCATCACTCATTTTCGCTCTCCTCCCGCGGCGGTAAGGGGGAGCTGCGTACGCGAATCAGCCCAGCTGCCCCATGCCGCGGACAATCAAGTTGAACCACGCAGCGCGCGCGAACTGCGAGCCGCTGCCTTGCAACGCGTGAGATAGAAGCGGCATCAGCGCTTTCAAGAGTCTCAGCCAAAATTTTTTCTGAGGCTTGAAAAGATGCGCTTCGTCCATATCCTCCGCGCACCTGTTGTGACTGGAGGACATCATCATGCAATTCGATACGGATTGGCGTACGCTTGGTAAGCACCGCATTCGCCTTCGCTCGACTAAGGGCTTCCCAACAGAGGTAATGCATCAACTCGCCGAAGTGACGCGGCTTGCCGTTGACAACAACATGAGTGCGCGTGCACGGATTGTGGACATCGTCTTGCGCCAGGAAAACATATCCGACATCACGGTCGGGTCGACGCTACCCGAGGACCGAATTTGCGCGCCACAACTGGAAGCAGCCGTGGCGACAGTCATGGGCTTGCCACCCGAGAAGGTGAACGTCTTTGTGCAGACCGTAGCGCAGGAGGAAGTTGACTTGCACTTTGGGGTCTACGAGAGGATGCTGGCGGAAAAGTTTGGCGCGGTGCCGCCTATACAGTGACATATAACTGCGTTTATGGACGTGCGCGCCGACTATTGCAGGACGCTTATTGACGCCGCCTTTCGCCGTTACTAAATTCTGTTTCGTCAAAGGCAGTCATATCGCGACGGTCGCTTGCGAGACTGTCCTAGTTGACGTTGCGCAACGACGATTTGTGGCATCCAAGGCGTTCCGGAGAATGCGATGACTCAGTCCGTCAAGAATCGTTCGTTGAATTTTCGGCGTGTAGTCGACCAAGCGAACTCGAAACGCGCAGCCGCGAGGAGACGCTGGCAAACTTCGTGGGAGGCAAGTCTAGCGAAAGTGAATAGAAATTAGGTCGTCAAGTGCATAACAGTGCCGACAAGTCCGTCGGATAACTGCGTCCATTCTTTAAGCAAACCGCCTAAGTTCGAGCGATACTCCCGGCTTCTTCCCGGGCCAATTGTTGTAGTACGCGCAGAGCCGCAGCGCTAAGTGCTGCGTCTCAAAGTCGCGCCGCCGACGTGTTCCGGCCGTGACGCTTTTTCGATGAGTTCCCGCGAGGGGGCTCCAAGGTCAGACCACAGTGATGTGTGCTTGTAAGAAAGTCGTCGGGCGATAGAATCGAAAAAGCCGGTCCCTCCCGAGGCAGATTTCTCTTGGCGCAACGGATGAAAAATGCGAGGCGCACCGAGTAATAACTTTTTCCCGCGCTGCCGACTCGCTATCCGCCGGTCACGCTCACGAACCGCGCAGGGCGCCGGGCATTCGCAGCGCTCAGCAAGAGCCACGTCGTGAAGACTTAGAGACCCGCCTTAGAAGGGCTTCGCGCCTTCGCTTGCGTCCGGGCTTCTGTTGCGCATTTTCCGCAAAGCGTTTTCAACCACCCCTCGCGGTACCGACTCAGCTCTCCCGGAGCACCGCACAACTCGCAAGTGACGCGGCTTCTATCGATTGCCGCGTCGACTAGCGCTATCGCTTTCTGAGGAGCCGGTCGGTCGAAGTAAACCCGAAGCGCGGCCAATTTCTCTTTTACCTGCAATACATTGAAGCGATTTCGGCCGCCCGCTCTGGCAATCACCTCAAGCTCCGCCGAGAGTTCCTCTACAATCCCATACCACCCGTCGCCGCACTCGAAGCGCTCGCCGTCAGGCAAGCGCGGCTTGAGCGCATGATAGATGGTCGGGTACGCGCCAATCAGGAATTCCTCGTAGGCAGGTTTCATCACCAGGTCCCCCGGGGCTGTGCTGGACAGTTCAACGACTCGCCGCGACGAACTGCCTTGAGGGCCAACTATGTGGAAGCGTAGCCGCACGAACGATGCCTACAACGAAGACTCCGGCTTTCGAAAGCACCCGTATCCATCACAGGTTTGGGGCGACCGCTTACTTCGCCGAGTGAGCAATGTCCCGGCGCATGAGAAGCATGAAAAGAGCTTCCCGAGCGCATCCGGGACCAGGCGCCGAAAAGTGAGTCGCTGTTGGAACTGTTGTTTTCCGACAGCGAGGCACAGTTTTCTGGGGATGCTGCTGCCGGCGGTACGCTCTAATCTATGCGCCGAACAAAAAACTCGTTCGACACTCTTTGTCGCTACATCTCGATTAGGCGCATGGCGCCGCAGTTTCGTACGCCCGAAGACCGTCGCGCTTACGCCGACAATCATGATGTATGCAGTTCGTTAGGAAGCTTGACACGTTTTCGAGCATCGATGCCTCGCCCCGCTCGGCAACAACAGCCCTGCGAAACTTCTGTTCTGACGGACTTTCTACTGCGCTCACGCACAATGATTTCTGCGTATTCGGCATTATCTCTTGCGCATTGCAACCTCCCGCACTCACATCAGGCGAGGCGAATCTCATGCAGCGCACACCTTCTGCGGTCCTGTCCGCCGAATGCCGCTCAATACTTCGAGGTCATGGCTCTTCGACTGGGATTCAAGCGCGTGCATCGCTGACCTTGGGACGCTGGCCCGCTAAAACTCCGGACTTTGCAAGTCGGCGCGCACTGTCTCCTCGCCACGTTGAACGGCCGCTTCTCGAGCAGCATCTTTTGTCGGGAAAGGGCCTAACTCCGCCGCCCCGTCAAACGGGTACAGAAGTTTCGCGTCAGTTAGCCGAACAACCTTGAGCGTTCCTACGAAACTCCCGCTAACGTGCGGTCGATACGACGCATAAACGGCGTAGTCGTCGGCGGACTGCGCGGCCTTGGCAGCGACAACCCGACTCGGAGGAAACAAGACTACCTTCGCTCGTCGGGATGTGATGGTTGCCATGACAGGAGATGTAAAGGAGCAGGAGGCTCGCATGTTTCAGCAATCCTCATACCGCGGTGGCCTCGCTCGTCGACCGTGCTTTGTGCCACCGAAGCGGACGGTTTAGGCGGGCATGCGGTGCCGCCACCGCGGCGAGTTTTGGCGCGAGGTCTGTATCCGCGCCTGTCTAAGACGGTAGCGAGGCCGTGACCCGCCTCCGCGTAGTTCGATTCAATGGCGAGGCGCACCGGCACATCGCCTCACGCGAATAGAAGACCTATGGCATCACTGTCAGTTCGGCGTCGCCGAAACACTGCACTTTTGCGCGCAAAACACGAAGCAGCCATAGCGACGGTCGTAGGACTGCCGCCCGAGAAGATGAACGTTCATGTCTAGAACGTAGCCTAGGAGGAAGCTGAATCGCAGTTCGGCGTCTACGGGAGAAGCTCGCGGAAAAGTCGGTGCAGCCCCGCGGTTACAGTGAAATGGATGTGCATGTGTGCGGGGTCGACAAAGTATCTCGCTACGCTTGTTGCCTCTGCGTTGCGACGGAGCTCACGAAAGCAAAGCCGCGTGGGAAAGTCGACGATATACAAATGTCGGCCGCGCTCATCACGAAGACCGATGTCTGGGAGACCGCAAGACAGCAACTTCATACCGCCGGACTCGACGACGTGGAGTCGGCCATCCTGGAGCGCAACGGGCAAGTAAGCATCACACGCGGGCCCAAATTGCGCCGGGCGAATGACCCGATTCGGACCGCCCCTCTCGGCTAGCCACTGGCGCCTTCATCCTTGCATCGTGGCAGGCACGCGAATTGCTAACTGCGGCGTATCCGCATGAACGCGCGTGCTTATTTAAGCATGGGCTTGGAGCAGGGTTCTATGCTGGTCGCGGGCGGCTCCCTGCCAGTGAAATCACCCGCGGCCCGGACCGCTCTTCGAACAATGACGCTTGCTTTTCCTATCCACGCTGCACGCTACCAAACCAACTATGACCTTCAACCGGTCCGTCCGTCGAAAAGCGACCAGACATAAGCCTGCGCGACCTCAGGCAGCGGACGACGACAACTTCAAGCTGATGCTCGACGCAGTTCGCGACTATGCGATTTTCAAACTAACCGAGACAGGTATCGTCACCACTTGGAATACGGGAGCTCAACGGCTTAAGGGCTACAGCGCAGGTGAAATCATCGGCAAGCACTTCTCCGTCTTTTACCCTAGCGACAAGATTGAAATGGGCTGGCCGGAGGAAGAACTCCGTCGTGCAATTGCCACCGGGCAATATGCCGAGGAAGGCTGGCGCGTCAAAAAAGACGGCTCCTTGTTCTGGGCCAGCGTCGTCATTTCGGCTATCAGAAACTCAGCAGGAGAAGTCACTGGTTTCGCGAAAGTCACCCGCGACATGACCGAGCGCCGCAGACTCGAAGAACTCGAAGCCTCCAGCCGGCGCATGAACGAGTTCCTTGCACTTTTGAGCCATGAGTTGCGAAACCCGCTCGCGCCCATCCGCAACGCGGTGGGTGTTTTGCAAAGGGTCGCGTCACCGGGTCCTGAAATACTCGAGCGAACTAAAACCGTTATTGACCGGCAGTTGACACACGTCACGCGGCTCGTCGACGACCTGCTCGAAGCGGGCCGTATCACAACGGGAAAAGTCAAAGTGCATACCGCACCTATCAGGATTCAGGACGTGGTCGACCGCGCCGTCGAAGGTCTCCAGACGCAGGCGGAAAGCAAGGGCCAAGCACTGGACGTCCGGATGCCCGACGAACCGTTGCACGTTCAGGCGGACCATGCCCGTTTGGTTCAGGTGTTCCAAAACTTGCTCGACAACGCGTTCAAGTACACTCCGGCCGGGGGGCGCATCCAGCTTGAAGTTCTTTCCGAAGACCGATTTGTCTCCATCCGTGTCAAGGACAATGGGCGAGGTATCGAAGCGCAATCTCTCGATTCTGTCTTCGACCTTTTCGTTCAGGAAAAGGACCCGACTTCGGCCAAAGATGAGGGCGGCTTGGGGATAGGCCTCACGCTGGCGCGCTCGCTCGTCGAACTCCACGGCGGCCGCATTCAGGCCCACAGTCCAGGCCGAGGCCTCGGGAGCACCTTCACAGTTAGCCTACCCGTGCTCGAAAGGACGTCACCGCCCGAGCAAGGAGCTTATCCGTTACAACACTACGGAGCGAGCGTTCTGAAGGTGCTGGTCGTGGACGACAATGAAGATTCTGCCGACAGCATGGCGATGCTCCTCGAAGTCGATGGGCACACCGTCAAAACGGCCTACGGCGGAACTCAGGCCGTCGACATTGCGGCTGCCTTCCAACCCGAGCTCATCTTGCTCGACCTTTCCATGCCGTTGATGACAGGCTACGAAGCCATCCCGCTCTTGCGCGATGCTGTCCGTAACGACCACTTGCTAGTCGCAGCGATGACGGGCTACGGGCTTGAAGCGGATAAAGCACGTACCAGCGCGGCAGGATTCGACGCACATCTCACCAAGCCCGTGGACCTGCGGGCGCTGGAAGCGGTCCTCACCCTCGCCCAAGAGCGCAAAGAAAGTGGAAAGAAACTACATTGATTCGTCGGGACCGTCGGCGTGAGAAGCGGCAACCGAGTGAATTCGGCCCGGTCACTTGTCGTCCCGAACAGCAGCCAGTCATTGCTCGACCTACTCGGAGTCCGAGAGCACCGTGCCGCTCATTAAGCTCTCTAGGTCAGTCGGAGAGAACGGTTTAAGCAGAACCGGAACACCAAGCTGCTTCCCTCGCTCGAGTTCACCTGCGTAGCCTGTCATTAGGACCACCAACTGAGACGGCGATTCTCTCTTCACGAGCTCGGCCAAGTCGAACCCGTTGCGCGCGCCAGGCATCTGGACGTCAGACAGTATGAGGTCGAACATACGGCCTTGCTGGAGCACCGCGAGCGCATTGTCGCCACTTGTCGCGCAACTCACTTCGTATCCCAGGAGCTGCAAAACAGCAGCCAGACCCGCTGCCACCTCTTCATTGTCTTCTACTAGGAGCACGCTGTGCAACGGCTTCGATTCTTGAACGCCAAGCGAGGTCGCCACTGTCGGCGCGAGCGCAATCTCTGGCGCATCGGCGCGCGGTAGGTAGAGCGAGACGTCGGTGCCCTTACCTGGCTCACTACGTAAGCGGGCAGTACCTCCGGCCTGCTCGCACGTTGCGAGGACCTGAGCCAGTCCCAAGCCCGTCCCCGAGCCCGCCTCTTTCGTCGTGAACAGCGTCTCGAATGCCCGCTGGACGACGGTGTCGCGCATACCGACACCGTCATCCGAGCACGTCATGACGACATAGTCGCCGGCCGGTACCGTTTCCCCTTCCGGCACCGACACGTTTTGACATCTCACTGTAAACTCGCCGCCCTCCGGCATTGCATCTCTTGCATTGACCGCGATGTTGATGAGTGACGATTCGAGCTCTGCTTTATCAATCACAATATCCCACAGACCGTCAGGTGCTTCAAGAGAGCCCGACACGCGCGGACCAGCGGCGGCACGGACCAGCGGCATAGTGTCAATGAGCCATTCCTGAACCCCAATTCGCTGCTTTTGCAGTGGCTTTTTACGCGCCACGCTCAACAGCTTGCGGGACAGTTCGGAAGCCGTGCCTGCCGCATGTTCCACTGCTTGTACTTCGGCTTGGACCCCAGAGAACCCCTTCTGACGCGCCAGTTCCATGTTGGAGAAGACGACCATCAGAAGATTGTTGAAGTCATGGGCGACGCTGGCCACGAGATTTCCGAGTGCACCGATGCGACGCAGCTGGCGAGTTGTTGCCTCTGCGTCTTCCCGCAAAGCCGCCTCGCTTTTCCAACTTTCCCAAGCCACCTGCTCTAGTTTCAACCGGTAGAGAGAAAAGCCTACGAGAAGCCAGATTCCCGTGCACGGTACAAGTGCCAGCAGCGCGACGAGCAAGTCATGTCTCCACCAACCGGCGAAGACGGACGAGACATCAAAGCTAACGGTCACGTAAAGCGGATAATCCGCAAGCTTCCGGAATGCAACCGTCTTGTCGCGCCCGTCAATGGCGGACGTCGTTCTAACGTGGCCCTGTTGAAGCTTTTGCCTGAAGATGGAAACAAAGGGATTGTCAGCCGGGATGACAATGCCGTCACCGGCTTCCGGATACCGGACAAGCAGGTTGGCGTCGGAACGGTATAGCCCAACGGTCAGGTCCGGGTTATTTCCAACCAGTTGACGATAGAAGTCGCGAAAATACGCCCTGCGGAGGGCCACCGCGACTACTCCCAAGAACTCGCCGTTGCTGCCAGTCCTGCTCGTTGCCGTATTGAATACGTCCGTCTGCGCGACCGCACCGAACATCGGCAGCGAAAAGTACGTTGTCGGGCGATGGTCCCGCGCCGCCTGGAAATCGGCGCGCTGCAAAATAGATATATCGGGTGCTGGGTACCACCGGCTATTTGCGACCAAATCTCCGTCTGCGGAAAAGACCGATACGGCGGCCACCTGAGGCAGTCGTCCTGCCATCGCGTTCAAACGAGCGTGTAACGTGGCCTGCTGCTCCCGTGTGGCAGTTTCATCGAGGTCGCCGAGAATTTCGACGATTCTCGAACTCATTTCAGTGTTCAGGTCCAGAACTTTGACAGCGTTCTCTTCCGCAACCCGCACGAGTCGGGCCACCGTGTCGAGCGCATCCGCCTGTCGGCGTTGATAGTCGAAGTAGGCGTAAAGTGAGATGCACGCTGTTGGTAAAACGATAGACGCTACCAAGATGGCTAACAGAACCATGCGAGTCGTAGCGAAATCTCGCGATGGTGGGAGAGTACCAAGGAACTCCTCGTCAACGATTGGACCTGCAGACTCGCGCATCGGGTTGTCGCATTGAATTACGGGTTTGCGGCTAGCCATGCCGGAATTGCGCTGCCCGACGTCGCCTCAGCATGTCCGGGCTTCTGAAAGTCGAAGGTAGTCGCATGTGCTGGTAAGCAGTGTAATACAGTTCATGGCCACTCATCCCGCTGGCCCGCAGACGCTTCACATATGTGAATGGGACCCATAGGTGCGGCGTCGGTCGGCGCGAAGAAAGGTGCCCTCGCGCCGATGCACATCTGTTCGTAAGCGTTTTTCCCTTGAATAGTCACGCAACTGGGCTACCCTTCAAGTCCCGGGCCCCGTCCTAACCCACCTCATTACACACAAGTCGTAGCGGTGGCGAGCCGCGAAAAGTCGTTTACGGTCAATGACATAGCGGACGGGGTTGTAAACTCTCTCGGACTGGCGTTAACTCTTGCATTTTGGACGGCACATGACGCAAGAGAAATCGAGCTGGGCAGAAGCAGAATTCAAGGATATTGATTTGGGCGACCAACGGCTGAACAAGCGCGCGGTGCTACTGGCTGAGCGGCTTGCGCAGAAGCCGACGGCAAGCATACCCAACGCATGCGGCGGCTGGGCGGAAACGGCAGCAGCGTACCGCTTCCTGGCGCAAGAGGAGCTGGACTGGCGCGACATCATGGCACCACATTGGCAGAACTCGGCCGAACGGATGCGGGCTTGCGAAGTAGTGCTATGTATCCAGGATACTACGGAGTTGGACTTTAACGGCCAGACCATCACCGGCTTGGGTCCGCTGTCGTATGAAGCTGAACGCGGGCTGTATTTGCACCCGACTTACGCGGTGACGCCATCGCGCGAACCGCTGGGCGTGCTTGATGCCTACATGTGGGCACGCGAGCCCAAGGGTGCGGATGGGGTGCGCCCCGGCATCAAGGAAAGTACCCGCTGGACCGAAGGATATGAACGGATTGCCGAACAAGCGGCGGCACTGCCCGCCACACGACTGGTCTATGTGGCTGACCGGGAATCGGACATCATGGCACCGATGGTCAAAGCGAAGGAGTTGGGCCATCCGGCGGATTGGTTACTGCGCTCGCAGCACAATCGCACCTTGCCTGACGGCGGCAAGCTATGGGACAAAGTGACTGCGGGTGAGCCAGTGGGTAGGATTCAATTTACGCTGGCAGCCCGTCAGGCTCAGCCTGCGCGCGCGGTACGACAGCAGGTGTGGGCGCAGCGTGTCGCGTTGCCCGATGCTGCAGGCGGCGTGGTGAGTGCCACTTGCATCGTCGCCCGGGAGGTCGACCCGCCGGCGGGCGCCAAGCCGATTGAATGGCGACTGCTGAGTAACCGCGAGGCGCACGACCTTGATGCCGCAGCGCAGCTTATTGACTGGTACCGCGCGCGCTGGGAGGTTGAGCTTTTCTTTCACGTGCTCAAGAACGGCTGTCGGGTCGAGGCATTGCAACTCGCATCGATGGCACGGCTTGAACGTGCCTTGGCGCTGTTCATGGTGGTGGCATGGCGCATTGCTCGGTTGATGCGACTCGGTCGAACTTGCCCGGACCTGGATGCAGCGCTCTTGTTCGAGCGAGATGAATGGCGCGCGGCATTCATTCTCAACAAGAAGAAACCGCCGAAGCACTCACCGCGTCTGAATGAGGTCGTGCGCTTGGTCGCCATGCTCGGCGGCTTCCTGGCGCGCAAAGGCGACGGCGAACCCGGAGTCAAAACCATCTGGCAAGGCCTGCAGCGAGTGACGGATTTCGCCGCCGGCCTCAAGTACGCCCGAGAACTCGGCGAATGACTTGTGTGTAATCAAATGGGTTATGCCTCGTCAATAACGAGAATCTACATCAAGGCCGGCACGTTAAAAGCTCGACTAAGTTTCGGGGAGACAATCTCCCCGGTCGTCGAGACGATTCGTACAATCCTCGCCCGAGGGGTCGCGACCGGCGAGTTTCGGCGAGATGTCGACGCACTGGATTTCTACGTAACGCTTGTCGGCATGGGCTATTACATTGTCTCTGGTCGATTTACCCTCCAAGAATTTCTTAGGCGCAACTACATGGATGAGCGAGCGCTAGAGTCCATCTCCGCCATGCATGTCGATATGTTGCTAGCCTATCTGCGACCGCCAACCGGGCCAACTGTCGCCTCCTAGGGAAAACCTGTATCTCACTGACTTCACAAGGCTGATTTTTCACCTCGAACACACCTTCACTATCCGGACTGGCTCAGCTACTCAATTTTCGGTCAGCGTTAAGATGTCGAATAACCCCGCAACGGTTGCCGCGTTTGTCTAGCAGGATAGCGAGGTTGTGATGCGCGTCCGCATAACTCGGTCGATAGCGAGACAATGTTCGTAACTGTTTCGCGCCTAGTCGAGAACCCGTTGTCGGCGCAATGTTTTGCGCAGCATGCGTTGATGCTTTTCAGCAAAGCGAGCGCGCGCGACTCACGCGGCTAGTGAGGTTGTGCCAGCGCGGGACCGACTTCGCCCTCCAAGACCCACGAACGTCGTCTGCTGACGAACGTTCAAAGTGAATTACTTCCGTGTAGACGGATTAGGCTCCCGCTAGCGCGCATAATCCGCCAAAGACCGAATATGAAAGGCCGAGGTGCTCATCAAGGACGAAGCGGCGCGCGTCGAACGTGAACATCTCGTCACACGCCGCGTAGCAGCATATCGAGCGGAGTCTGAGAGGTTGTTGAAGACTTGGACGCCGAAAAATGCAAGTGCTAGGCGGAAGACTGTACTTCGACTGGTCGATTGAGATAGACAGACCATGTTATTACAGTCAGGCGTCGCGGAGCCGGAGGATGACCGCCTAACTAAAGAAAAGCCCGATAACGCTTAAAAGCCGGCCCATGTGTTGGTACGTCTCCGCTTTAGTCTACAGAAATGAAAAAGCCTCGTCTTTTCGAGTGTCGGGTGGACGATTTGAAATTTTCTGAAAACCTTCTATAACCTTAAGCAAGCCTTTCGAACCAGCTGCTGACGCAACGCACTCGGTGCTAAAAATGTCGACCAAGGAACCGTCGTATCCCATAGCAAAATTAACAGCCCGGACCAGCATTATTTCATGGACCTTGAGCATGAGGGGCGCCAGATGAACAGTTACTTCAGCCATATTGCGAGGGGTATCGTCGCGTTTTCGTCGGCAGCCCTCGTCGCGCCTTCAGGTGGTTGGGCGCAGTCCGTTCCCAAAAAGGGATTGGTCGACGCGACCTACACTGCCGCTGGGACAGGTGTGAAAGAGATTGTGGTGAGCGGCGACGATGTGGTGTACCTGACCGAATTTAATCTCTTGATGGGAAACAACAGCAAGACGCCGCTTATGCAGAATGTTTCGGCTCATTGTCTTGAGTCCGGTTTCAGCGCGCAGGCGGGAAGCGGTTATTGCGTTTATACCGATAAAGATGGGGACAAGTTCGTAGAAGCATACAATTATGCTAGGGGGTCGTCTTCGGGCAAGGCCACCTTGAGTTCTGGCACAGGAAAGTATAAAGGCATCGAAGGTCAGTTCGACTGGCAACAAGTGCAAGTCCTCCCTGCCGAAAAGGGGGCCTACAACTACATTGGCAAAAAGACTGGAAATTATCGCATTCCGTGAGGGCTGACCGGCCTTCCGTAGGCGACTATCCGGAGGCTAGGATTGACGGCCTCGGTTGCGGACGACCACAAGCTCCACGGTTCTTACCGGTCCGGTGATTCCCTATATCGCACTGGAGCGTGACCTAACCTTGCTGCCTTAGCTAATGCAGCAGGATGTAAAGCAAGAACGAATGACTTTCAACGCTTTGCCAGGTTATGTGCAGGCCCGTGGCGTCGACAACAGTCTGTGGAAATGGTCGGCTTCGGTGTACAACTAACCGGTAACGACTGAGCGTCCGACGTTCAAACCGTTACCCCGCTCCTGCTCATCCGGCGAATCGATATCCTGATTTTGTCCCTCTGGGCCCCTCACAACCGTGAACCGCATCTTTTGCTACGAGCGCCCCAAAACGACACTGAGAATGGGCGTGCGCGCGCACGTGCCAGTGCCAGTGCGACGCTTCCGGAATCTTTGCTTTGGCTCGAGATAAATGAGCACGAAATCCACTGCGCACAAGAAAGTCAGACCGTCTATCTCTCCGCTGCTCGGGTCACTCATGCAGGCTGCCAAGGCTGGCAGTTCGAATCCACTTCTGCTGAGGAGTTTGGTCGCGTTAGACGCGTTACATCGAGGCAAGGGAACAACTGCCTTATTGACGTTGCTGGCGCAACAACTCTTGATATCCGAGGAACTCTGTCTGTCCGGCTATCAAAGTGCACGGTTGGGCGCGGTGCAAGATGCTCATGCTGCGCTCGTACGGCTCGACCGTGAGGTAGCCTTGAACGGCGATTGGAAAGCAGCCGGAGCCCAATACGAAGCGTTGCGTAAAGCGTTCGTCGTCTATGACGCTCAGTTGCGCAGTGCTCCCCGCACTCGTGTACATGACGCTCAGCTTACGACTACAGGTCGGCTTTTAGACCATCTGGTCAGACGTGAACAGGCAACGAACGTGGAGGGAGGCGTTTGTCGAGATGGAAACGCATCATGAAATCATTTGACACCGGCAGCGATAGGCCGGCGCGAGTTGAGGCGCTGCTGCACGCCAGCTTTCTCAGCGTGTTTGGCTGAAAGCGAAGGGCGCGTTAACGGACGAACTATCCGCATAAAAACCAAGGACCCCTTCGCCTTCATCCCCGACGCTCGGCGTCGGCGGCGTTGCCGCGTGCGAGCCGCTCGTCAACGTTCATTTCCAGTTGACTTTGTGAACCGTTCGGGAAAAAGATTGTCGAAGTTCGCCCCGAGCGCATCCAGGGAATGGTCTTGTGATTATAGTTTGTGCGCTGCCGGGTTCTTTGCGCATCGCGCCTCACTGTTCCCTCCGTGGTGACGACTCGTGTTTGGAGTGGCGTCTCGGACCTGCTTAACCGTGAGCAGATACGCGTAACACCGGTCGTAAATATCGCGAGTCACGACAGACGAGAAGTCCAGACGCAGGTTGCTATCGAATATGGACGCCAAAGCACTGCCATTGAGTGTTAGGCCCGTCTCGACTTCGATAGCTTCCGCAATGGACAGCGCGCGATTCCCCAGCATAACTCGGCGCACTATATCTTCGTCGCGCTGCATTGACTTCGACCAGTAAATCGAAGACTCGACCGCGTTTTCGACAGACATCCAGCCGCCTGTGGCGAACTTCGTCGCTAGATGGGAGATAACGAGGAAGGTCATCATTTCGGCCTGTGCCTGCAAATCGGCGCGAACGGAAAGTGTCATCTCGAGATTACATGACCTGGTCGCGATGACCTTCATTGTAGGACGCGGTACTCTGTCGTCCAAGGAGCTTGTCCGATTCGACCTTCAAGGTTGTTCGACACCGTTTGCCTTTGCTTCTCGGTCCGCCGTGCCGGCCTCCTCCGTTTGATGTTGAGTGACGACGGCGGCAACGCGTTCGATAGTGAAGCCGAGGCCCTATCCGCAGGTATCGCTTCTGCCGACCGAATCGCTGCTGACCTTCGGGATAAGCGGTGGATAGCGTCACGGCGAGCCTCAGCCGAACACTGACACCGACCGCCGCGCGCGGTTGAACGGACATTACGGCTGCTCCCCTAGCGCGATTCGGATTCGTCGTGGGGCGCTTTTTCGGACTTCGCTCGCCGCGAGGACTTCGACAGGGCGAGCCTTTGCGGTTCGGACGAGACCGGCCAGTTCCACTCGCATTTGCCACGGCCACCACGCGAGGTGGTAAAACCAAAGAAACGAAGCGCGGGGACCGGCCTGCCAACGCCGAGGAACTCCGTCGGTAGGAAAGCTCTTGAGGTCGAGGTGTCCGATGCGGACCGCTCCGATAAGGAGCCAGAGTAACGCCAAGACAAGAGTCGGCAGAGATAATAGGCAGGCCGCCCCGAGCACGATTGCTGGTAGGCACATTTCGACGCCCGAGCGTGGCTTCATTGTAGAGCTCGCGAAAAGCCTCCGAGGTCATTAGGCTATACCATCCAGGATTCAGGCGCGCATCGCTCCCGTCCAGTTGTCGAAGTCGACGCCGAGGACCGAAAACCGGCCCGCAGGTCTAACTAACGCTGAGCCCATGAAACGTCGAGCAACAGTCATTTGTGAACGAGACGGACGAGTTCTTCTCGTCGCACGAACACGAGGGCGGTGGGCCCTTCCTGGTGGCCGAGTGAGGACCGGTGAGGAGCTCGCCGACGCGGCGGTCCGCGAACTGAGAGAGGAGACTCAGCTCGAAGCCGAGCGAGTCCACTATGCGTTTCAGTTCCGTGGTTTACGAACTCGACACTTTGTTTTCATCGCTAGCGTTGGGCCTGAGGCCGAGCCGGTGCCCGCCAACGAAATCGCACGGTGCAAATGGTGCCGTCTGCAGGAGTTGCGCCGCATTGAAGCGAGCATTTCCACCAAGGGGATTGCGGAGATTCTCCTGAGGCAGGCGCGGACCAGCCATCGCGTTGCGCTCATAGAAGCGATTGACACCGTGGCAGCGTAGCTGAAACTGAGACCGACGACCGGAGGCGACGATGGGCGTCCATCCCCAACTGCGTGACAAAAACTCCGCGTTATCGCGGCTACCGCTGAGGATTAACAACCGCAATAGTCGCCTGCATCAGTGCCACGACTTTGAAATCCGACTGGTTCAATGCAAAGGCTCGAACTTCCTCAGTATAGACAGTGAGTTGCTTTCCCACATCCGCGACTTTGCCGGCAGGCAGAGAGAAGTCCCAGCCATCCGGGATTTGGACTTGCAGGCAAATTCTCCGCACGACCGCAAACGTTCGGAGAAGTGCGCCGTTAGCAGCGCTGTTACTTTCTCGACGCCGCGTAGGGTACCCACTCAATGCGCCACATCGGATGTGTTCTTCTATCACCCTACCCGGCTCGATGTTCGGCGCGCGAACTTTTGCAAACCGGTCGATGCGCCAGAGCGCTCGGCAACCAAGCAGCTACTGACTCGGACGCCACAACGCGCCGAATGACGCGTACGCCAGCGCAATATGGTCGCATGTTTAAGGTTTGCTTCAGGTTCGATTCTCTAGCATTCATTCGGCGAACGTCCTTTGTCGCGACATGAGTTGGCGAAAGGAGCCAATTGAGCATGAGTCGCACTACCGTCGAAATGCTGCGCGCCTATCTGATGACCGCTTCGTTGTTGGCCATGTGTATGGACGGCGCAATCGTCACTGCTGCTTTATTCTTCCATGTGCCTGACGCAATCTTTGAAGGCTCCATGTTTCGGCTTGTCGCACTAACAATGCTCGTGGTGCACTGTGGCGGTAAAAGGTTGCGCTCGCCGGTCTCATTGCCGGAGCGTGCTCGATGGCGCTTGGTGAATGGCTGTCTGTGACCAACGCGCGGGAACTCGCGCAGGCGCAGGTCTCGAAGGAACAGAACGAGCTTGAGCATAGCTCCGAATCGGAAGAGCATGAAGTCGCGCTTATCTAAAAGGCCAAAGGATTGAGCGCAGGCGAGGCGAAGCGGTGGCATCACAACTCATGCAGGACAAGGACAAGGCCTTAGATGCGCTCGTTCGGGAGGAGTTGGGCCTTGACCCCGCCGAACTCAGTGGAAATCCATGGTCTGCGGCCGGCGTATCGTTTCGCTTGTTCGCGATTGGCGCAATCTTCCCCGCCATGCCGTTCCTATGGTCATCGGGGATGCCTGCCATCGTTCAGTGCATCGGTTGCAGCGTGCTGGCGCTCGCGGCAATCGGCGTATTCACCTCGCTTTTCAACGGCCGCAGCGCCGGCTTCTCGGCCGTGCAACAGATACTGATTGGCCTTGTCGCGGCTGCATTCACCTTTGGCGTTGGCCGGGCACTCGGGGTGGCAGTATCGTAAGAAATCGGCAACGGCGTTCGAACCCTGGATGACGATTCGTGGCCCGGGCGGCTGAAGCAGTAGGACGAGGCGACAACCTGCCGCGACCAGGCGAGTGAAATGCGTGTCTGGAGCGGTTATCACCAAGCAAATGGGCCACGGCGGCCGAACAACACTCCGACGGTCCTACGAATCGAGTTCTTGTCGCCCCATGAGGAGTTGCTTTTCGCGGACCGGCCTTTCCAAAGCGGGCCGTTGCTCGGTTTGCGCGGCGTTTTCCTTTTAGACCCGGTGGGGGCGTACCCGCCATTCCCGTCGCGCAACCTGGGCTGTTGCGATGCAAACTGCCTATCTCGTTTCTTTGCGTGGAGCGGGCACCAGTGCGGGCTACTCGAGTTCAATTTCAAGTCGCTTCCTGAAACACTGAGCACTAACCGAACACAACGAGGAAAACTGAACTGTAGCCCGGACTTCATCAGGTGCCATATCTCGTTGGGTGCGTTGATAACTGGCGTTCGAGAAGCCATCCGGCGTCCACCGTTAAAAGCCAGAGTTCGGTCGTCCCCCCAGGAAGCACGAGCGCTCCAAATCGCTCAAAAGCCTGCGACCGACGCCGACGTTCGCGTTAGCTTCTCTGAACGCGAACGACCGAACCAGACCTGTGTTGCCGAAGCGTTGGACGCCGACACAGCCCAGAACGTGTTGTTCTTCGTCGACAGCAATCAGGAAACCCTCGAGATGCTCCGGCTCCAAATCTGATACTGGAAGTCCGCGCCGATGTAACAGTGTGCGGACCGCGTTTATGTCGCTAGGTACAGCCTTCCTAAGTTCCATAAGGGAACTCCCCTCATGAGGGTCGCTCAGTTAATCGACACTTTCATCCTAATGCCTCCAGTCAGCCGGCTCCCATGGAGTCGGAAAGTGCGCTGCTCGCAAACTCCTTACGATGATGTCACGGTTTTGCCAGTTATATGCCCCGAGTCAATCGCAAGAACAATCGCCGCCCGGCCCGCTGCCGACAAACCGATGCAAGCGCAGCCTCATCACCGTCAGCTAGAACTAAGCGCACTGACGGCGAGTAGCATTTGCGATGCTCTCTAGACGGATGCCCGATGGTGTGAATTAGCATGGCAAAGACTCGCTCAGTTGTTTAATCGTCGGTATGCGCTCAAATGCCGGATAAGGCCGCGTCGGTCGCCGCGCTTGTCGAGGAGAATCGCGAGGTTGTGATGTGCATCTGCGTATTCCGGGTCGAGCGCGAGGCACTGCTCATAGCTTTGCTTTGCCTCATCAAACCGCCCCATGGTGTCGAGAGCCACCGCTCGATTGAAGTGCAAGATTGCATCGCCCGGAAAGTGCTTGAGCGCTTCGTCGAAAACGCGCAACGCTTCTCCGCATTGATGCTCCTGCTCGCAACGCAGAGCGCCCAAATCAACGTAAGCCGCGTAAAACGGCTCGGGCGATAGCTCAATCGCTCGTCGGTAGTTGCGCTCAGCCACATCTGGCTCTGTCCTCACTAGCTTTTCGGCCAGTTCGTAACGCTCTTGCGCTTGGGCGGTTGCAAGGCCCTTGTGCGCAGGGGTTGCGTCCAACAGTACGACGTCGCCCGCGACCTCTGCGACCTCGAAGTCCAACAGCATCTGACCTGTCACCGCATCCCACCGCGTCGGCCCGGTCTTAACAACAATGGCGTCGCCTTCGGCGGCGATGCGGATGCCGGACAAGGGCAGCTCATCAGGAAGGTCGCGCTTGAGTCGTGCGAGCGCCTCGCGCAGCTTACGCGGTGTCGCCTTCGTGGTACGCAATTGGAGCGCCGTTCGCAGAAGAACGACGTCTTGGAACGAAAAGCGCAACGCATTGCGGGGCCCTCGAGTCGGTGTTACGACGCCGAGCTCGATGAGACCGTCCACCACGCCCCTCGACACGCCCAGCATAGACTGGAGTTTCGCAAGTGAGACGTGATGCGATACTTCGCGCTTACTCACTTGCGAGCACGCACTCTCGCCGGGGCTTCGGGCCTACCTTCGGCGCTCGGGCGGCTGGTTTCCGCGTTTTAGGAACTGCAGGCTCCTCGACCGCTTCGACAGCCTTGGCTGCTGTCTATCGCTTCGGCGCTGTCTTCGCTTTGTCAGTGCCTTGGGAGAGACTTGCTCGCAAGGCCTCCATGAGGTCAATGGCCTGAACAATTCGCGTCTTGCCTTTGTACGACCATTTTGCGAGAGCACATCTTCCGGTCTCGGCAAGCGCCTGCTGCAGGAGGCTGTATGGCTTCCCACCGCGTTTATCAGGCGCAATGAAATACGCTTTGTCGTAAAACACGGGGTCGACTGACTTTTCTGGGACGAATGAGACTATCTCAACGACATGACTTGCGCCTTCCTCCAGCGCCTTCAATTCGTCGCCGGTGAACACGACGTACCGGTCTTTCTCGAACTGATAGCCCTTCTGCATGGATGCCCGCTCGACGACCTGCCCAGTGGACTCCGAGACGTACTGCTGTTTCACACGCGAGCCGTCGGGGCCCAGTAGGTTGAACCGAATGTCAGACGAGCTTTCCGTCGCGGAGTACAGTCGAACCGGAATAGAGACCAGTCCAAAGGACAGGGAAAGCGACGCAATCGAGCGAGCAACCATGAGCTTCTCGCAGCCGGCTGTGAGCCTTTCGCCGGACGAAAAGGATGAAATCGTCGCCCACGGCCGCTAGGGCGTGCAAACAGGATAGCACCCGGTGTGCCGCAGCTGGACCAGCAGCCGCGATGAGGGCCATTCTGCCTATCGGGGTCACGCAAAGGTGTCCGGCATGTCGCTTGCTGCGCCGGCTCGTTGAAAACTTGCGCGAGGTGGCGCGTTGGGCTTGGTCACCGCTCTGCTGACGGACCGCCATCATGATTTCTACTCGTGACACGAACTCGCCGCCGCTGGCCCGCTACGGGAAGAAACGGGATTTCAGCCGCACGCCCGAGCCGTCCGCCCGGACCAGCGACACGAGTTATGGTACTGGTAGCCTCAGATTCGTTATCCAGAAGCACTGGGCGAGCCGTCTGCACTACGACTTTCGACTCGAGTTCGATGGCGTGCTGTTGTCGTGGGCGGTACCCAAAGGTCCATCCTACGACCCTGGGAAGAAGCAGATGGCGGTGCATGTAGAGGACCATCCCGTCGATTACGCTGCCTTCGAAGGCACCATCCCTCCAAAGCAATACGGTGCCGGCACTGTAATCGTGTGGGACCGAGGAACGTGGGAGCCGGTAGGCGACGTGGCCAGATGGATGGAAACAGGCAAGCTAGTCTTTCGCCTGCACGGTGAAAAGCTCGCCGGCCTATGGGAGCTGGTGCGCATATCGAAGGCCGGCGACAAGCAAGACCAGTGGATGCTCTTCAAAAAGCGCGACGAGTGGGCTCGGCCACTCGCAGAATACGACGTCATTAAGGCGCTTCCGGATAGCGTAATCGCGAATCCGCTCGGGCTCATTGAAGTACGTGAGCCGAGGGCAGCGCGACGCTCGCGCGCGGCCGAATCCGAGATTGACCTGTCTGCCGCAATACGAGCGCCGCTGCCTGCAAAGCTGGAGCCACAGCTGGCCACGCTTGCTGACTCTCTCCCTGCCGTGGGCGACTGGATAACTGAAACGAAGCTGGACGGCTATCGCCTCCTTGCCCGGATTGATAAGAAGCGCGTGAAAATGTTCACGCGAAACGGCCACGACTGGACTGCAAAGTTTGCGACGCTCGCTGCCGAGCTGTTGGAGCTCCCGCTTTCAAGTGCCTGGATTGACGGCGAGATTGTCGTGCTCAAGGATGGCATTCCCAGCTTCTCAGCACTCCAGGATGCCATTGACGGCGCCAAGAATCAGGAAATTATCTTCTTCCTTTTTGACCTGATGTATATCGACGGGGACGACCTTAGAAAAGTGCCGCTCTGGGCAAGGCGAGCACGACTAGCACAGCTTCTTGAAGACTCGGGCGAACACCTGTTGTTCAGTCAAAATTTCGACGCGCCGCCCGCACAGGTCTTTCAGGCTGCTGCAGGACTGGGCTTGGAGGGCCTGATGCTCAAAAGGCGCGATGCGCTCTATGAGTCGGGACGGACGCAAACGTGGCTCAAAGCGAAGACACGCTTGAGACAGGAGCTCGTTATTTGCGGCATGACCGCACGTGGCGGCAACGATGGGGAAGTCGGCAGCTTGTTGCTCGGTTATTACGTCGGCAGCAAGCTTCATGATGCAGGAAGCGTCGGGACTGGATGGAATTCTAAAACCGCACGAGACCTTTGGCACCGCCTCGCGCCTCTCGAGGTTGACGCGACGCCGTTTGACACACGTGTCAAGAAGCCCGGACGATGGTCTAGGCGTGCAGCCGGCAGCGAGAGGTGGGTTCAACCAACTTTGGTCGCAGAGGTAGAGTTTGCAGAATGGACGGCGGAAGGTGTAGTAAGGCAAGCATCATTTATCGGGTTACGTCTAGACAAGACTGCTCGTAGCGTCGTCCGTGAGGGTGGAAAGACACAAGCCCCCGAGCCGCCGCCGCAACCGAAGATTACCCATCCCGAGCGCGTTATCGATTCGTCGGCGTCTATCACAAAGGCCGACCTTGTTCGATATTACGCGAGTGTTGCGGAGCGGATGCTACCTCACCTCAAAGACCGGCCTGTCGCGCTTGTTCGCGCGCCGGACGGTGTTGCTGGTAACCTCTTTTTCCAAAAGCATGCCGAGCGCACAGCGATGCCTGGCCTGACTGCTCACAGTCGCGATTTGTGGCCAAAGCATCCGCCGTTACTGACGGTCGATACGGCGGAGGCATTGCTGAGCGCGGCTCAGATGAACACTGTCGAATTCCATACTTGGAACTCGGTGGTCCGTCGGCTTGATGCGCCTGACAGGGTCATCTTCGACTTAGACCCCGGTGAAGGCGTGAAGTGGAATCACGTCCAGGAGGCGGCAATGCTCGTTCGCACCCTGCTGTTCGAGTTAGGTATCAAGGCTTGGCTCAAGACAAGTGGCGGCAAAGGGTTGCATGTCGTCGTCCCGCTGGCTCCGCGAATGGACTATGCGAAGGTGAAGGCTTTCTCGCAATCGTTCGTTCGACATCTTGCCAAGACTATTCCTGAACGCTTTTCGGCGGTGTCTGGGCCATCCAATCGAATCGGCAAAATCTTTGTCGACTACCTGCGCAATGGGAAAGGACAAACAACCGCTTCGGCGTTCTCTGCTCGGGCTCGGCCTGGAATGGGCGTTTCGATGCCGGTCGCTTGGGAGCAGCTTAGCGACCTTAAAAGCGGTGCTCAGTGGAACGTTCAGACTGCGCGTGAGTATTTGAGCTTTCAGTCGACCGACCCATGGATGGAATTCTGGTCTACCGGGCATTCGCTCGCAGCGGCAATCAAGCGCCTGCCATAGGTGCGCGGGCCGAGACACTCTTGCTTCTTCTTCAGGTTAAGCACCTCTCGTTCGCGTACTTGCCTTGTTCTTGTGAATGCCCTTCGGTGAAGTTGAGCCTCGCCTTATCCTATGCGGGGCCTTCAGACACGTTCCAAAGCATCGTGAGATGCCCCTCGGAGCCAGCGTCGCCCGTCAGCCGTTCGTCTCAGGGCGCTAACTTCGCCACCCTGTCCGGTATCTCAAGACTATCCCACAGTACCGGTTGTCCCATGACCGCTGCCATTGATGTCCGAACAGTCATGCGGCAGTCCACCAAGGAAGTGGCCTGCCTTGAGTATACGTTGCGTGAACGGCCATGACTTGGCAGCGAGGTGGGCATTTCGAAAAACTGCCTGTCGGCTAGAAAGATTCTCGAGCAAATATTTCCGGGCAGCACAGCTATGAGTGCAACACACGCTGTCGAATGCCAGAGTGTGCATCCTCTCGCGAAGGAAGTCGGCCGTCCCGAGGCGGTCATCTGAGGAATATTTACGTCTCTCGTTGGTACCAGCGCCGAGACGAGTTGACGACCTTCACCACGGCTAGCATCACCGGCACTTCGATGAGCACACCCACCACTGTGGCCAGGGCCGCGCCCGACTTCAGGCCAAACAAGCTTATCGCGGTCGCGACTGCGAGCTCGAAGAAATTCGACGCGCCAATCAGACATGATGGAGCAGCAACGTCATGGGGGACGCCCAATCTCCGGTTCGCCAAGTACGCGAGCGTCGAGTTGACGACCACCTGAATCAGGATGGGCACAGCGAGAAGCAGGATGACCACCGGCTGCGCAATGATTTGCTCGCCCTGGAACGCAAAGAGCAGCACGAGCGTCAACAGGAGCGCGGCGATGGAGAACGGGCCAATCTTCGACAGGGCCTGCTGGAAGGCCTGCTCGCCCTGACGCAGCAGAGCCTTGCGGACAATCTGGGCAATGATGACGGGGATGACGATGTAGAGCACCACCGAGGTCAGCAATGTATCCCAAGGCACCACAATGTTCGAGATGCCGAGCAGCAGACCCACGACCGGGTCAAACGCGAACACCATAATCAGGTCGTTCAACGCAACTTGGGACAGCGTGAAGTACGGGTCGCCTTTCGTCAGTTGACTCCAGACGAAGACCATCGCTGTGCAAGGCGCTGCAGCCAAAAGAATCAGGCCGGCGACGTAGCTGTCGAGCTGGTCAGCAGGCAGCAGCGACGCGAATACGTGCCGCACGAAGACCCATGCCAGAAACGCCATCGTGAACGGCTTGACCGCCCAGTTGATGACCAGCGTTACGCCAATGCCTTTCAGCTGCGTTCGAACCTTGCCGAGCGATGCGAAGTCAATGCGCAACAGCATCGGAATAATCATGACCCAAATCAGAATCCCGACGGGGATGTTGACGTGGGCGAATTCCAGCGTAGATACGGTGTGGACAGCGCCGGGCAACAACTTGCCGAGAACGATGCCGACCACAATGCACAGCGCGACCCACACGGACAGATAGCGCTCGAAAAAACCGATGCCGCTCGGTGCCCGGCGAGCGGCCTTCGCGGCCGTTTGACTGTCTGCCATTGGTACTCTCCCTTCTCGCGCAGCGACGTCCCGATGTTCTGCATTTCCTGCTGGACGGCAACACGGTCCAGTTTTTCGAGTGGCAGATTCGCGAAGAGGTCGATGCGCTTCTTCATCTGCACGTAGGCCTGCAGGAATGCCTTGCGCTTGGCGTCGTCAGAGCCTTCGACCGTCGAGGGGTCGGGTACGCCCCAGTGTGCTTTCGCAGGGTGACCGGGCCAAATCGGGCATACCTCGCCGGCTGCGTTGTCGCAGACAGTAAAAATGAAATCGACTTGCGGTGCGCCGTCTTCAGCGAATTCGTCCCAGCTCTTGCTGCGCAGCCCTTCGGTCGAAATCCCCTGTGAACGCAGCAGGTCAAGCGCAAAAGGGTTCGGAGCCGTCCCGGGATGGCTGCCGGCGCTATAGCCCACGAAGCGGTCGCTCGCGAGTTCATTCAGTGCCGCTTCCGCCAGAATGGAGCGTGCGGAATTGTGAGTACAGAGGAATAAGACGTTGTACTTGCGGTGTTCTGTCACAGACTTCTCCTGACGACGCGTGGCCGCGGTGGGATTGTTAGCTCTATATCTCCAATATAATGGAACCGTTGTAACGCAGCAAGCGCGGGTGCAATGTGCGTTCGTCACAAGCAGCCGTGCCATCCGTCGACTGCGGTACCGCCCGGCGCCGGCGGCGCCGCGTTAGAATCGGCACATAACCTTGAAAGACAGAGCCTTATGAAGGAAAAAGACGCCATCAAAGCTTTGGCCGCGCTCGCACAGCCGACGCGCCTGGCTATTTTTCGCCTGCTGGTCACCGCCGGGCCGGAGGGTCTCAACGTCGGAGTCATCCAAGAGCACTTGGACCTGGCTAGCGCGACGCTCTCCTTCCATCTGAAGGAGCTGACGCACGCTGGCCTCGTAACGTCTCGCCAGGAGGGGCGCTTCGTGTACTACGGACCCGAAATCGAGCACATGAACGACCTGGTTGGCTTCCTGACCGAGAACTGCTGCCAGGGAGTAGACTCGGTTGCATGCAAGTCCGCCAAGAGAGTGAAGTGCAAGCCCGTGACCGCATGAACAGGCGCTTAATACGGTAGGCCGGGCAGGAATACACTTCCATCATCCGCAACAATATCCAACTGCAACGGCCGCCTCGTAACCTCGGGCGGCCGTTTGCTTTTGTCGCCGCGAATCAGCAGCAGCCGACTTTTTTCTCAATCACAGCTGGAATCGACGTAACCGGGGCACAGCAGGCCCCGCCAGCGTCAGGAGCGGCCGACTCCCGGCTGTCCGCTCCGAACATCGGGATGCCGCCGAGCGTGTGATACGTTTCCCACGGCACGCCCGCCGGGTCCTGCGCCCAGTATTTGTTCGAATTTGCGTAGCAGCACTGCGCGCCGGGCTGGTCCTGTACCACGACGCTGCCGGCGACAACCTGCTCGCGAAGAGCGGTCAACTCCTCGTCGCTGTCGACTTGAAACCCCAAGTGATTGACACCTACTTCTCCGCCACGCGCCGAAATGGCGAAGTTCATGCGCGGGTCCTCAAGCATCCACTTCGCGTAATCGTCCTTGAGCACTGACGGTTCCGCGCCGAACATGCTGCTATAGAAACGCACGCTTTCGTCAAGCCTCGGGACAACAACGTGCACGTGAAATCGCTTCATTTACGCCTCCGTTTCGTTGGTCGCGCAGCCGCATTGTTCTGCTTGCTCCGCCGCGCAGCAGTTTTCCATCAGGAAATCCATGAGCGTCTGCATGTGGTCATAGCTGGCGCAATAGATGATGAACCGGCCCTGGCTCTTGCCCTCGATGAGCTCCGCGTGTGCCAGCTCCTTCAGATGGAATGACAGCGTCGGCGCGGGGAGCCCCAGCTTTTCGGCAATGGCGCCCGGACTCATACCCGAGCGTCCCGCTGTGACCAGAAGGCGGAAGACCGCGAGACGGGTTTCATGTGCGAGCGCTGCCAGCGCCTTGACTGCGAGCTTCGAATCGAGGGTTGTCATGACGTGCCTTTATTGGTTGCTCGTCTGCACTTCTTTGCGGGAACGGTCAGCGATTGCCCGGGAAGCCAAGTCTGTCGCAGGGTCGAGCGGACGGTCTTCCTTCACGCGTTCGCTGTACCGGTCTACGAGATAGTCGGCACGACCGCGAAGCAGCAGCGTGAACTTCACGAGTTCTTCCATCACGTCGACCAGGCGGTCGTAGTAGGACGACGGTTTCATGCGGCCATCCTCTTCGAACTCTTCGAACGCCTTGGCAACCGACGACTGATTGGGGATGGTGAACATACGCATCCATCGTCCGAGCTGCCGCAGTTGATTGACAGAGTTGAACGACTGCGAACCGCCACTAACCTGCATGACGGCAAGCGTGCGTCCCTGCGTCGGACGGATGCCGCCGCTGACCAGCGGCAGATGGTCAATCTGCGTCTTTATCAGACCGGTGATGGTGCCGTGGCGCTCCGGGCTGCACCAAACGTGCCCCTCTGACCAGAGCGACAGCTCGAGCAGTTCCTTCACCTTGGGATGGTTCTTCACGTCGATGTCGTCCGCGTGGGGCAGACCCCGCGGGTCGAAAATTCGCGTTTCCGCGCCGAACGTCTGCAACAGGCGAGCGGCTTCCTCGACGAGCAATCGCGAGTACGAGCGCTCACGGAGCGAACCGTAGAGCAGCAAAATCCTGACCGGCGGTTGCCCCTCCATATCAAGGCGTGCAGCAATATCCGTGTCGAAAAAATCTGTCTTGGCGGCCGGAAAGCTCCGGTCGCCATTGATTGCATGAACTGTCATCTCATCACTCTGCTATTTGACATTTCCAATTATATGGAGGCATTCGGCCCATTCAGGGCGCTTTGCGGCGCTTAGCCAATACGACCTTCCTCGCTTCGTTGCTTGCATTCTACAACATTTCCGGTATTCTAGAAATATGAAATCTTGGGAGGCAGCCATGGACTGCGTAGACCAGGTATCGACCGGTTCGCTCTTGCCAGCATCGGGAGGATGGCATTGCCGTTCCATGCAGGGATTCATCATGTTGATGGCCCACGGGCGAACCGCTCGCGCAACGACACATCCTGCCGGCGGTCGCGGCACGGCCAAGTCATGGTGCGAGTCGCTCTCAACAGACGTGGCAATGGCGTTTGAGTTGCAGACCGGATACGCGACCTCAGCGATTGCACTGCCAGCGGCGGTTGATGGCAAGCTCGAGCTTGCGCGATTCCTGTCTGCGAATGGCTCGGCCGCTGCTGTCCTTGTCATGGATGCACAAGTCTTGAGCCGTGTGTGGCCGCTGTGTGACTGGAAGACACCGTTGCTGCGGGTCCGCAATCGCCTCGCCGACGAAGGGTCTAAGTTTTTTGTCGCATTGACCACGCGTCATGAGAAAGGCGATGTCACTGCGACGATTGCGCGCCTGAGAGACGGGCTCATCGCGCTACGCGTTCAGCGGTATTGCGAACGGGAAGGAATCGGCTTTCTCGGCGCCGTCCTGACGATTCCGCCACTGGCTGCGACGCACCGTAGCGGCCCCCTCCAAGAGCGCGTCGGCACTGTAATCGCCCACAGGCTCGCTTCAACTACATTCTTTTGCTGCGACGCGTTTCGCACCGGCGCTGCCGGCGGCAACACACTGAGCGAGATGAGAGGCTGAAGAAATTGAGCACGATTTCGAGTCAGGACGAGACCGCAAGTGGTGAGACCGCACCAACGGAAAGTCAGGACACGCTTGTGACGTGGGCCTTGGCGGTGGCTCAACTTGTTTCCTGGGGTTCTGTCTACTATTCCTTTTCCCTATTGGTTGTGCCCATGGAGCAGACCATGGGCTGGAGCCGGACGGCAATGAACGCCGCGCTCTCGGTAGGGTTACTGGTTTCAGGATTCGCTGCCTATCCCATCGGGCGCTGGATTGACCATGGATTGGGGCGCCGCATCATGTCCGTCGGGTCGGTAATCGCCGCGGCCATGTTGTTGCTCTGGGCAGGCGCGCATTCGCTGACGGTCCTCTTCGTTGTATGGATAGGCCTCGGGATTTCAATGGCTGCCACCTTCTACGACCCCGTCTTTGCCGTTGTAACGCACCGGTATCCACGAAGCTTCCGAAACAAAATCACGCTCATTGCGCTGGTGGCTGGGTTCGCCAGTACGGTTTTTATTCCGTTGACCCAGTTCCTCGTTGGCTCAGTCGGGTGGCGCACGTCGCTTGTTGTCCTGGCTGCATTGGACCTCCTCGTCTGCCTTCCTATCCACGTGGTGGCAATCCGTTCTTCGAAAGCTGACGCGGGAGTACGGCGGACCAGTGCCGAGGTCAAACTGGCGAATGATGCGGCTACGCGCCGCGCGCTTCGTTCGCCAATTTTCTGGGCGCTCGCTGTCTGCTTCACTGCCTACTACGCGACGTTCGCGGCACTCACATTTCATCTGGTGCCGCTCATGGTCGAGCGCGGCGTATCGAACGCCGTGCTGGTAACCACAATGGCGCTCATCGGACCCGCACAGGTTGCCGCACGGGCCGTCTGGTTCACCTTCGGTCGCACGGTTCATGTTAGTACCGTGGGCATCATCATCGTGACGCTATTCCCGCTCTCGACCGTTATTCTGATAGGTGCAGGTCATTCGGCCGCAATGCTTTGGTTATTCGCGCTTTGCTACGGCGCTGCGAATGGCATGATGCCATCCTCCGCGGCACCATCGTGCAGGACCTGATGTGGACCGAAGGCTACGGTGCAGTCAGCGGCATGCTTTCGTTTCCGTCGAATGTCGCCAAGGGAATAGCCCCGATTGCCGCGGCCAGCATCTGGAGCTTTACCCACGGTTATCGAGCTGTTGAGTAGACCGTGTTCCTTGTTTCGATGCTGTCAGCAATCGCATTCTTCGTGGCAGTTCGGGTCAGCCGTCACACGGCAACTAGAACCGCCTGATGCCGCTTCCAAATCGTAAAAGACAACACCGACTATGAACATACGTGCCGCGCGAACCGAAGACCTCGATGCCATTGCGGCATTGCTCGCAGAGAACGGGTTGTCGGCTTCCGATGTAACCCCCGACCAGTTGCGCGATTTTGCCGTCGCAGAAGATGCCCACGGGCCAGTAGTCGGCAGCGTTGGCCTAGAGGGGTTTGGAGCTGAGGCGTTGCTGCGGTCACTGGCGGTTGCAAAGCCTGAACGCAGCGCCGGGCTGGGAACCAAACTGCTCCTCCATGCGGAATACATGGCGCTGACCTTGGGCGTATCGGATTTATGGCTGGTCACGACGACGGCCACAGACTTTTTTCGGCGGGCTGGCTACTTACCAGTCGCTCGCCCGAGCGCGCCGACCGGACTTCAGTCCAGCACGCAGTTTGCTCAACTCTGTCCAAGTACCGCTGTCTGCATGAAAAAGAAGCTGAAACCCAATCGTGCACGAGACCCTGCCGTCGACAAGACCGCGAAGCATTAGCCGAGCCTATCGGTCGAACTGAAGGCAGCCTCTGCGAAGCTGCGCAATCAACGGAGATGAGATGGCAAATGAGACGCGGCGCTCTCATTTGGGACATCCGGCCCGAGCGTGGCAGGGGCGGGTCAGTTACAACGGTTTCGAGACGCTGGACGCGCTTCTAAGAATTTAACCCTTCGCCTGGCGCAACATCCGGAATCCCAAAGGCAACCGCGATGCTGGCGCATAAGGAAGCATCGCTGATGACCCTTTTTGGATAAGCGGTGGAGAGCGCGGCGGCGAATTCAGCCGAGCACACTGACGCCGACCGCCATGCACGATTGAATGGATGTCACGGTTGCTTCCCTAGCGCGACTCGGTTGTCGCCGGGCGCCATTTCGGACTTCGTGCGCCGCGAGGACTTCGACCGGCGCGCCGTTGCGGTCCGGACGAGATGGGCCGGCTCCACTCGCATGTACCACGACCACCACGCGAAGTGGTAAAACCAAAGAAACCAGCCGCAGGCACCGGTCTGGCAACGCCGAGGAACTCCCTCGGTCGGAAAGCTCTTCAGGTCGCGGTGCCCCATGGACCGCCCCGACGAAAACCCAGAGTAACGCCAAGACAAGGGTCGGCAGAGATAACAGGCAGGCCGTACCGAACACGATGGCCGGCGGGCAGATTTCGACGTCCGAGCGCGACTTCATCACAGAGCTCGCGAAAAACCTCAGAGGTCTTTAGGCGATACCATTCAGAACTCAGGCGCAGTCGCTCCGGTCCATCTGTCGAAGTTGACGCCGGCGAGCGTAAATCGGCCCGAAGAGCATCTTTGAGAATCGACCGCTTCCCTTGTAGCCCGAACTCGGGCGTCGGTGGAAATGAGTCCGCCGTCGCGACGGTGCGTCCGCCTTCGCGCCATCTGGGGCAAGGTCCAGATGCTCGAGCGCGTCGATGACCGAGACAAGGTTCAGCCAATCAACCCCTTCGCGCGTCCGCCGACCTGAGCGGAGGCCACCCATCTAGGCCCGTCGCGTGCGACGGGCCTAGATGAGGACGCATTCCGTGCACAGAACAACGGGCAATATAGAGTTCCGCAGCTGGTAGACGACAGCCCTCACATGGAGCTAGGGCTCAGTCTTCGATTTCGTGTTCGTCGTCGGCTGGTTCGACAAACTCCATGTGATTCTCAGCAATCTCGACGCGGATTTCTTCTGGGTCGTCCTCGAATTCAAGAGTATTCGGTGGCGTAGCGACAACCCTGAAATCGTACCCGAGGGCACTCACGTCGGCGACGTATTCACCGTCGTCGTCGCGCATAAGGTCATCGTCCAGCATCGAGCGCTTCTCTGTATGGAAGTCCTTTGCCGTCAAGACAATGCGCTCCTCTTCCTGAGTGTCCACTTCGACTACTATTAGCACGGCATCGCCAGAGAGTTCGAGCATATGGCCTCCAGAAGTGACTACCTCTCGGACCTAGGCAGCGCGGCAGAGTTTCAATCCTCGGGACAGAATTACAGCCACCCAACCGCCGACCGGAATCGGGAATCGCGCGCCCACTTGGTTGAAGGAAGGTTAGCCCTTTTTGCTTCGGATATGGGCGTCGGACCTCATCGACTTCCTCGCAATGCTCAGCGCGGCAAGCTGGTTCCTGCTGAGCCGAGTATTTTGTCGAACGACTCCCTAGCTTGCTGAAGCTCCGACATCGCAACCGCGAAACGGGCTAGCAGCAAGGTAGGCGGAGCGTCGCCCGGCTCCCTGTTGTAATGCTCTTCAAGAGCAACGGAAGCGGACTGCACCTCGCGAGCGGCCTCCCCCACCCGTGCTGCGTCTGCAGTCTCGTCACGCTTTCCTTCGCTTCGATTCATTGTTCTGCTCAAATAGATGCGCGTCGTTCGTCGCAACATGTTCTCAATGATGCTACAAAAGACCCGGTGATTCGCGCAGGACCGAACTGTAACGTTGATGGGCCGCAGGCAGCGGTCGGCCGCACCTCGTTCGGCCATCACCACGTGTCTCAGCAGAAGTTACGACTTACTGTGTTCAGTCCGCCCAGTAGGTGCGACATATCGACCAGCCGTTGTGCAACCAGATGGCGAACTTCGCCTTCGCACTGCCACGTCCCATAGACGCCCAACAAGGCTGCTCCAAGTGCTTCCCGTCGCTGCCGTTCCAGCAATGACGGCCATATGATGACGTTCACGTTCCCGGTCTCATCTTCGATGGTGACGAACATGACGCCTTTCGCAGTGCCTGGTCGCTGACGCACCGTAACCAGTCCGCATCCGCGAGCGAGTCGACCATTTCGATAGGTCATCAGCGTTGAGGCTGGCATCAGTCGTTGCTCGAGCAGTGCCGGGCGCAGCAAAGAAAGCGGATGGCGCCCAAGCGTGAGTCCCGTCGAGTTGTAGTCAGCAACGATAGTCTCAGCCTCCAACGGCGCGCCGAGCACCGGCGTCTCGTCGTCAATACGAGCTTCGGCAAGGATGTCGCGGTCCGGGACCGCCGCAACGGATTGCCAAAGCGCTTCCCGCCGATTTCCCGCCAGCGACGAAAGCGCATTTGCTGCAGCAAGGACCTGCAAGTCGCGACGGTCGAGTTGCGCGCGTCTCGCGAGGTCACTGACACTCGAGAATGGCTTGACGGCTCGAGCTGCTTCAATACGTTCTGCCGCGCCGTCCTTCATCCCTTTCAGCAGTGACAGGCCAAGGCGAACCGCCATCTCTGAATTTGTTTGCTTCTCGAGCACCGAATCCCATCCGCTGATGGTGACATCTACGGGAACGACCTTCACTCCGTGACGCGTCGCGTCCTGCAACAGCTGCGACGGTGAATAGAAGCCCATCGGCTGACTATTCAGCATCGCAGCGAGGAATGCGGCCGGCTCGTGGCATTTGAGCCAACTGCTTGCATACACGAGCAGCGCGAAACTCGCCGCGTGGCTCTCCGGAAAGCCGTACTCGCCGAAGCCTTTGATTTGCTCAAAAATGGCTTCTGCGAAGTCCTTCTCATATCCACGCTCCTGCATTCCGAGGACGATGCGGTCGTAGTATTTCTCGAGTCCGCCTTTGCGCTTCCATGCGGCCATGGCGCGACGGAGTTGGTCCGCTTCGCCTGGCGTAAAACCAGCAGCCAGGATGGCGACCTGCATGACCTGCTCTTGAAAGATTGGCACGCCAAGCGTTCGCCCGAGTGCAGTCTTCAAGGCATCGCTGGGGTAAGTCACCGGCTCGAAGCCTTGCCGCCGCCTCAAATACGGATGGACAGCGCCACCTTGAATTGGCCCTGGCCGTACGATGGCCACCTCGATGACCAGGTCGTAGAACTCGCGCGGCTTCATGCGAGGCAGCATGCTCATCTGCGCGCGCGACTCGATTTGAAAGACGCCGACTGTATCGGCGCGCGAAATCATGTCGTATGTCGCATTGTCCTCCGCGGGAATGTCCTGCATCTCAAACCGCTCGCCGCGCTGTTCAGAAACGATGTCCAGCGTGCGACGGATAGCGGACAGCATGCCGAGAGCAAGTACATCTATCTTCAATAGGCCTAAGGCCTCGAGGTCATCCTTGTCCCACTGGATTGCACTTCGGTCGACCATAGCTGCGTTCTCGACGGGCACCAAGCGCGTCAGCTTGCCTCGACTGATAACGAAGCCACCGGAGTGCTGCGACAGGTGTCGGGGAAAGTTAAGAATTTGAGCCGCCAACTTTGCCCACAAATCGATAAGTGGATTCTCAGGGTCCAGGCCCGATTCGGCGAACCGACGCAACAGGTCCTGCGAATGGTCGAACCACTGGTGCGACTTCGCAACCTTATCGACGATTTGCGGGTCAATGCCGAGCGCTTTCCCAGTCTCTCGAAGCGCGCCACGCGGACGATAGGTTGAGACCGCAGCGGCGATGGCAGCCCGGTCTCGCCCGTACTTGCGATAGATGTATTGGATGACCTCTTCGCGTCGCTGGTGCTCGAAGTCAACGTCGATGTCGGGCGGTTCGCCGCGCTCCTTTGAAATGAAACGCTCGAACAGCATATTTCCTCGAGACGGGTCGACCTCCGTAACGCCGAGGCAGTAGCACACCGCGCTATTCGCGGCTGAGCCTCGGCCTTGACACAGAATGTGCTGACTGCGTGCGAAGCGCACGATGTCGTACACCGTCAGAAAGTAAGCTTCGTATCGGAGCTCACGAATGAGGTGCAACTCGTGCTCGATTTGCTCCTGAACCGCGTGTGGGATGCCGGTCGGGAAACGTCGATGCGCGCCGATATAAGTCTCCTGTCTTAAATACGCCTCGTGTGTGAAGCCGTCCGGCACCAGCTCGTCCGGGTACTCGTATCGAAGCTCGTCCAAGGAGAAGTTGCAGCGCTCGAGGATATTGAGCGTCTCGGACAGCGTATGCGCAGGGTACAGGTTCGCCAGCCGCAGTCGCGAACGTAGATGGCCTTCCGCGTTGGGTGCGAGGTCATAGCCACATTCCGCGACCGGTTTTCCAAGGCGAATGGCGGTCATCGTATCTTGTAGTGGCTTTCTTGACCGTACATGCATGACGACGTTTCCGGTCGCCACAACTGGGACGCGATACCGGTCAGCTACGTATTCGACAGCCCCGCGATGAATGTCATCCATCGCGCGCTGGTGCAAGGTCAGTCCCACCCATGCGCGCTCCGCAAACACATCATTCATCCACTCGAGCTGGGCAGCCAGGGCGTCTTCTTTCGCAGGGAAATTTGGTACTAGAATGGCAAGGCAGTCGGGCATGCCTCTGAGATGCGCGTAGCCTCTCTCGGGCTTTGAGATGTCATGCGGCGTCAGCAGGTATTCGCCCTTCGCCGCCCGCATGCGTCCCAACGTGATGAACTCGGATAGGTTGCCGTACCCGTTGCGATTTTGAGCGAGCAGAATAAGACCGAACGCCGGACTCTTGTCCGCATTTACGAGTTGAAAGAACGACCCGATGATGAGCGGAAGCTTCTCCTCTTTCGCCTGTACATGAGCGCGGACTACGCCGGCCAACGAACACTCATCGGCGACGGCAAGTCCCGAATATCCAAGCTGCGAAGCACGCAACACCAGTTCCTCGCCATGGGAGGCGCCGCGGAGAAAAGAGAAGTTTGTGAACGCGAATAGCTCCGCGTAATCCGGCAACGCCGACGAGGGGAAGTCCACGACGACACCTTGTTATCCGAAGAGGCCGTGGAGGAACCACCGTACTTCCTCCGTCTTCACGCTCGGGCGTTCACGGTAAATCCAATAGCAGCTTTTGTCGGTTGCCTCCGCGACGTAGTAATCGCGCGTGACTACATCGCCGTCATGCCAACCAGCCTCGATGCGCTCGCCAGTTGAAACCAGCTTGAGCGGCGAACCGTAGAACGGTCGATGGTTCTTCACCATGAGGCGAACGGGCTCGTCGAGCAACCAGGTCGGCCGCGGCAAACCCGCCGGCGGGACCGTCGGCTTCGCCTCGTCCTGCACCGGTACCCATCGATTCGCCTGTTCAGGCCTGTGGTCAGAGGTCGGCGCCGGCCGCAACACGTTCTCCGCACCAAGTCGCGCAACGAGGAGTTCGATGAGGCGATTGTGGTCTTCGGTAGACCCGCCAGGGTCGGGAAACAGCGAGTCGCTCGGCGGCTCGGCCGGCTCGACTTTGGAAGCCGTCAGTCGAACGGCAAGCACTGCAGCCGGCAGTTCCGTGCGTCCGAGCCGCTCCTTGAGCAAACGCACGAGGTGTTCCTCATGCCAGCTCGGCTCGGCAAGAGCGATTTCAAGGACGGTGGGCTCGACGGCTTGTCGGCCGCGTTCGTGCTCGAGGGATATGGTGGCGTGAGTCAGCGCGAGTTGCTGCGCGCTTAACCAACCGCAAAGCTGCACGATGAGGCGTCGGGCAGAGAAAAGCACGGCTTCGGCGTGTTCGACGCGGTCAGGCAGTTCAGTTCGGGCGCTGAAGGTTGGCGGTACCTCGAGCCACTGATAGAGCTCGGGCGAGAGGCCATAGGCACGGTCAAGAGAGTCAAGCAAATCCACACCGCACCTCTTCTTCAGCCCAGCACGCGGGAGGCGCCGGATGTCACTCAATGCTCGGCAACCGAGACCTTGAAACCAATCCGCGAACGCTCGGACCTCTTGCACGACCATGAAAGGAAGAGCATCGAGATTTCGTTCGAGCGAACGCATCTTCAGTACGCGGCATCGGCCTCGCTTGGCCAGCAGCCATGCGCCTTGCCCGGTTGGTGCAACGCTCATGCGGGCCGTCACGCCTATCGAGTTGACGACGCCTCGCAACTGCGAACAGATACAACGGACGCCGCCGAACAGACGCAGACTTGCGGTCACGTCCACGACGATGGTCTCTTCGTCGCAGACAGCAACCTGCGGCGAGAAGCGCAGTAAGCCGAAGGCGACCTCGCGCTGCACCTCCCGCTCGCGTTCCAAACTACGGTCATAGACCGCCGCGTCAGGCAACAGCGTCGTCACGCCGCCCCGCTTCATTTCCGGCAGGACACCAGCTTCCCGCGCTACTGCGTCCATCACAATCACCTTGTCGCGCTCCAGCACAACGCACCCGTGCTCAGTCGGCGGTGACCACCGCGGACGGAATACCTCCAGCGAAAGCCGGGGCAGGAAGATGGCGACGAACACGGCCATAAGGGCTGAGCAAAATTGGTGACGGTTGCAGGGCGACGGACAATGTTTCGGTTCGTGTCGGGCCTCGTCGCTTTAAAACATCGACGACGAGGCCGCCGTCAGCCGGTCTGACTCCCAGTCGGAGAACCGCAGGCGAAGCATCTTGGGCACTGGCCAGTGGTCTGATAAGCACCAGTAGCGTTTCCGTCGCCTGCGCGGCAAGGTGAAGCCGTCGCAGTGCCTCAGCCCGGATGTGCTGTTGCCAGAACACGAGGGCGCCGCAGGTTTTGGCCTGAAGTACGCGCTCGGCGCACCAGAGGGCGTCCGCTGTCTTCGGCGCCCGCAGCCTCAGCAGTTTGTTCATCGGCAGCCCGAGATACGAAAACGCCAACGCGTTGGGAACGTGCGGCGCCTGCAAAAGCACCACTGGTCGCGCACTCAATTCCGAGAGCGCGGGCCTCAAAAGTCGCATCTCGCCAATCCCTGGTTGCTGGACGAGCAACTCCACCAGTGTTCCCAATGGCCAGCCCCCGCCAGGCAGCTCGGCGCTCAGCGCCGCATATCCCGTGTCGACTGTCTTTCCATAGGCTCGGGCGAGCTGAGACCCGCGCCAGAGGCTCGGATGAATCGACTCGATGTGGTGAGGCAAGGCGGTCATTTCGCAAAATACTGTATGGATGTACAGTATCGTAACTCAAAATCTGAAGCAGTGAATTGCCCCTTTTAGGTGGCTACTGGAGATGCGAATGGATATGCTTGTGCGGAAGCATCCGATGCCGGAGATTGCGGATTTCGTCGCAAAGCTGCGTGACGCATTCGGCGATGCGACCATTGACGAGGCTATCGCGCGCGGCAGGGCCGGAGAGCAGACCTTTTTCGCGCAGGAAAGCGACCGAACGGTCGGCACGAGGTCGAATGACGATTTCAACCGCTGGGTCGCCGACCGCCCCGTGCGCAACCGGCATTATTGCAAGGGATGCGATGGCTCATGTGTTGGAACGGGCATGCGCTGCAGCCAGCGAACGTGATTGGACGGCCCCGACGGTTGATTCTCGCCGCCTCGTCCGCACCTCCGTTCAGATGGAATGAAGCCTGAAATAATCAAGCGGAACGAGCAGCCATAACGATGCACAAACTCGATATTGACAAAGTCCCGGGCTCACGCGCCGACCTGCTGTGTTTCCTGGTCGCGACTGTCGTTGCGTCTCATACACTCACATACGAGTGGCGGGTTGACCATCTCGTTGAGAGCTTTCGAATCTGGCTCGCGCGAAACGCCGTTTCGATGGACTGGCTCGACCGAGTGCTCCTCGGGCAGCTTGCGCTGAAGATTGCGAAGCGCGAGCTGAAAGACGCCGGCATCGCCGTTCGGCAGAGCGATGTGCAAGCTCTCTTCACTGGCGAGATGACGCTGAACCACGCGAGCACCGTGGTCCAGAAGATGATGAAGTTGTGCAAGGAATCGCTCTGACCTGTCCATCCACCGAAAGATGAACGGAGACATTGCATGTGCTACTCGGCGCAAATCCAGGCGGACTATCGCAAGTACGTGAAAACCTTCGGTGCGCACATGGACATCGAGGAATTTGCACGACTCTACTTCGAACGAGCCGACGGCAGCAAAGCGAAGATTCCGAAGGCCGTCGACGACAGTTTCCGCGACCCGCAGACTGACACTGAGCGGCAGATAAAGGCGTCCATCGACCGATTCAACGCGGAACAGGCGACGAAGCTCGAGCAAGAGCTTTTCAAACAACGCACTCGTCTCTCGGATGCCGAGCGTACGCTGCAATCAAAGGTGACCAAGGCCGCAACTGAAAGCAAGCGCATCGCGACGGACAAAATCGAAGCCTCGCTGCGTCGCCTTGAGGACATCAACCGAACGGACCCCCAACCACGCGACTCTCGGATTTTCCCTGGCGCCTATGCGCCTGTGCTCGTCATGGAAAACGGCGAATATGTGGTCAAGCCGATGCGCTATCAGTGCAGAATCGCTGGGAAGCCAGCCAACTATGATGTCAAGTATCCGGGGACCCATAACGCGCGACGCGACAACCTTGAGGGCTTCTGGAAGCCATGCTTCGGTTACACGCATGCAGTGATGCTCGTTGATGTGTTTTACGAAAACGTCAAGAAAGCGAAGTACGAGAATACGCTGCTCGAGAGACACGACGATGACGAAAACGTCGTTCTGGAATTCCGGCCAAGCAACGGTCAGCTGATGCACGTCGCCTGCTTATGGTCGCGCTGGCGCGCGCCTGGAGAACCCGACTTACTTTCTTTTGCCGCAATCACAGATGAGCCCCCACCGGAGGTTGAGGCCGCAGGCCACGACCGTTGCATTGTGCCCATCAAGGTGGAGAATATCGAATCGTGGCTGAATCCCGGTGTATCGGACTTAGAAGCGATGTATGCAATTTTAGATGATAGAGACAGGCCGTACTACGAGCATCGACTTGCAGCATAACGATGGGCGGCCTCAAAAGCGAGGTGCAACACTTATCTCGTATAAGGTGTTGCAATGCCCGACAAAACTACTTCATACCAGC
>NZ_FCOJ02000172.1 GCF_001545035.1 Caballeronia glebae | reverse complement strand
GGCGGTTTCAAGGTTGAAGTGCAACAGCGGTTTTAATGTTTAGAGCCATGAGGTTGAGCTGCCGAAGCGAGTGTTGCGGCGAAGACCTCGAGCGGCGAATGGAAGGCGTGAGTGGCGCGAGGCCTGCTGTTCAGACTGTCGGCAATGGCGTCAAGTTCGTCCTGACTGTAGACGGAAAGGTCGGTGCCTTTGGGCAGATACTGGCGCAGCAGGCCGTTGGTGTTTTCACACGTGCCGCGTTGCCATGGGCTGTGCGGGTCGCAGAAGTACACCTTCACACCGGTGGCGGCGGTGAGCTCTGCATGCCGCGACATCTCCTTGCCTTGGTCGTAGGTGAAGCTCTGCCGTAATGGCTCGGCAATCGAATTGAGTTTGGTAGAGAAGCCTGCCAGCGCGGAAGCAGCTGTAGCATCTTCCATCTTCGCCAGCAGCACCAGGCGGCTGGTCCGTTCCACCAGCACTCCGACTGAAGACGCATTGTTGGCGCCCTTGATGAAGTCGCCCTCCCAATGTCCGGGCAGCAGTCGGTCCTCGATTTCGGGCGGCCGCACATGAATACTGACCATGTCGGGAATCTGTCCGCGTCGGTCTGTACCCCGTGTGCGCGGCATGCGTGTGCTGTGGCCGTGGCGCAGGCAGGCGATAAGCTGACGGCGCAGTTCGCCGCGCGGCTGGGCGTAGATGGCCGTATAGATAGTTTCGTGGGACACGTGCTGGGTCGGGTCGGTCGGATACATGCGCTTGAGTGTGCCCGATATCTGCTGAGGTGACCATTTCCACTCGAGCAGGGTAAGAACGATGCGCCAGCACACACTCTGCGGGCAGAGCTTTGTGGGACGGCGACCCGCACTCCGACGCGCGGCGCTGAGCACTTCTGCAGGTGCGGATGCATAGCCCGCAGGAGAACGATTTCGCCTCAGTTCACGGCTGACGGTGGCTGGCGAGCGGCCGAGTATCCGGGCCATGGCCCGGATACTCGAACCCTGCAAATGCAGGCTGGCAATGGTCAGGCGCTCTTCGGGTTGAAGCTGTTGATACTGGGTCTTTTCGTGCATCGCAACACCTTATACGAAACAGGTGTTGCACTTCAGATTTGAGGCCGCC
>NZ_FCOJ02000059.1 GCF_001545035.1 Caballeronia glebae | reverse complement strand
AAACCAGCGAAAAGCTCGCCTCCTGATTCAGATAGTCGCGACGGGAGATCGCTTGGGGATGCGAGACGAGGATCGTTAAGACGATCGGCTCCCCCATCTTCTCCGTAATCTCATGCGCTGACACCGCCAAGAGCGCCGCACTCTCGGCAGCTGGCACCTCTAGGTGCTGGGATTGACGCCCCGTCACCAGGCTCGCCATCCGCCCTGCGGCGTCCAATACACTGGACATAGTCATACACTCCTTCATCTGCACTGCTATCGAAGCTTGCCGACAGGCTAGCGGTGATCAGTCTTCGCATGGGCTCGCTATTTGGGGCCGACCATATCGCAACGGCAGACCATTTGTTAGACGAAAAATCCTAAGAAAAGATTATTTCTGCGTATTCCTGATCTTTCTCAATGGTCAAATGGCGCCGCGAGCCCGAACATGCTATACGTTGCGTTCTTATCGGACTTCCAAACTCAAGTACGCGGTCGCGGCACGCGGCCTTGACCCTTAAGCCGTTGCTCGCTTGGCACGCGCCTCAAAAATAGGCAAACATGGTGGTTCATCCCTCGTCCGATTCCCGATATGCCAAGACGGCAAGGACCTTCGACGCGTCCGAACGTCCTGCCTCGGAGCCGCACCGGCCCTCCGGTGGGCTTGACCGAATGCGCGTCGACATCGAGATTGCGGGCGTCGACGAGCGGATCGGTCATCAGCTCGATGCGATCCTGCATCACCCCGACTTCCAGCGGCTCGAAGCGGCATGGCGCGGGTTGAAGTTCCTCGTCGACCACACGGACTTCCGCAAGAACGTGCGCATCGAAGTGCTCGATGTCGACAAGGAAACCCTGCGGCGCGATTTCGAAGACGCGCCCGATATCACCCAGAGTGGTCTCTTCAGGCACACGTACACCGAGGAATACGACACGCCGGGTGGCCAGCCAATCGCGGCGCTCATCTCCGATTACGCATTCGATCGCAGCCCACAGGACATGGCGCTCTTACGCGACGTCTCGAAGGTGGCCGCGGCCGCGCACATGCCGTCCATCGGCGCGGTGTCGTCGGAGTTCTTCGGCAAGGCGTCGATGGAAGAGGTCGTCGCCATTCGCGACTTGCGCGCTTATTTCGAGCGCGCCGAGTATCTACGATGGAACAGTCTGCGCAAGACCGACGATGCCCGTTACCTGGGACTCACGCTGCCGCGCTTTCTGGCGCGGCTTCCGTATGGCGCCGAGACGACGCCAGTGCGATCCTTCAACTACACCGAGGCGGTGAATGCTTCGGACCACAGCCAGTACCTTTGGGCCAACGCCTCGTTCGCCTTCGCCACCAACCTCGTGCGCAGCTTCGTGCGCAACGGCTGGTGCATCCAGATTCGCGGCCCGCGTGCGGGCGGCATCGTCGAGGACTTGCCCACGCAACTGTATGCGCTCGGCGCCGGCAACCTTGCCAAGATTCGCACCGACGCGCTCGTGCCCGAGACGCGCGAGTTCGAATTCGCCCATCTCGGCCTGATCGCGCTGTCGCATTATCAGAATCACGATGAGGCGTGCTTCTACTCCGCGCACTCGGCCCAGAGGCCCGAAGACTTCGACACCAAGGAAGCCAGCGCCAACAGCCGCGTCAATGCCCGTCTGCCTTACATTTTCCTGCTCTCGCGTATCGCGCATCATCTCAAGATGATCCAGCGCGAGAACATCGGCACGACCAAGGACCGGCGGCTGCTGGAGCTCGAACTCAACACCTGGGTCAAGACACTCGTCACCGAGATGACCGCGCCCGGCGATGACTTGCAGGCTTCGCATCCGCTGCGCGAGGCGCGCGTGGAGGTTGAAGACATTGAGGACAACCCCGGCTTCTTTCGCATGAAGCTCTTTATCGTGCCGCATTTCCAGATCGAGGGCATGGACATCAGTCTGGCGCTCACCTCGCAGATGCCAAGGGCGAAGAGCTGACGCGCACGCTCGAAGCGTCGGCAACGCGATTGAACATGAGACCACGAATCCTTCATCAGATGCCATGGCTTGTTGCTGGCGTTCTTGCTGCTTGCCTGGCGTTGGCGCAAGACCTTCCCAGGGTTTCGGCGGTTTCGCCCACATCCGCGCCAACTATTGCGTCTGTCGGCTCGAACGCGTCGGATCATGCGGCACCGACACGCGTGCTGCGCCATTGGCGCTTCGCGATGCCGCGGCCAAAGCGCGAAGAGAGCCTGAACCAGATGCTTGCCAGGCGTCCCGATCTGCAAACGCATTCACACATGACGTACTCCACCTGGCATGTCTTTGTTGGACAGCGGGCCCGACTGCAGCCCCCAGGAAGCGAGTTCCACCATTAACTCAGTTCGTTCCCGGCGGCTTCTGACGGGTGCGTGGGCGATCACAATCCTTTCATATTTCTGTATTTTTAAGCTTAACTAGACAATGAAAATAACGAGACCCTTATGGGCGCAGGGCGTCTTCATGACGCCGCAGCACTTCCAGCAACAAGCATTGTGGGAGCAGTTCGCCAACGCGCGATTAGCGGAGATGGCGAGTCCTGACCCCTGGGGCGTGATCGATGTGGCAGTCGACAAGCAAGCGCTCTCCATCGATCGCGTGCAGTTCACCAAGCTGTCGCTGCGCTTGCCCGATGGCACGCTCATCGACAGCGACACGTCCGACTGGCTGCCCGCCGCGCGCAGTCTGGATGATGTCGGCTCGCAATACGATGCGGTGACGGTGCTCGCCGGCGTGGCGCTCGTCGATGCGCAAGGCGGCAACTGCATCGAGCCAGGCGCCAAGCCCGCCCGGCCGCGCCGCTTCGTGCGCGAGTATCTGCATGTCGCCGATTTGTATGGCGAGGGAAAGGAAGAGATCAGCGTCGAACGGCACGCCGTCTCGCTGCTGTTCGATTTCGAGGCAAGCGGCGACTATGTGACCTGTCCGGTTGCACGCTTTATCCGTAATGCGCAGGGACGTTTCGAACTGGATGCGGCGTTCGTGCCGCCGTGCCTGTTTCTGTCGGCCAATGCGATGTTGACGACGCGCATGAAGCGCCTATCGGAAATTCTGAGCGCGAAGAGCGCGAGCCTCGCCGTACGTCGGCGTGAACGTTCGGACCAGATCGCCGACTACGCGGTGGCCGATGTGTCGCTATTCTGGCTGCTGCACAGCGTGAACTCGTCGTGGCCGGAACTCGCGCGGCTGGTGCAGGCGCCGAATCAGCATCCCGAGCGGCTCTACGCGCTGCTTTCGCGGCTGGCGGGGTCGCTTCTGACCTTCTCCACCACGGAGACGCTGCAGGCGCTTCCGCCGTATGACCATCGTGCGCCGGAGCCCGTGTTCGCGGAACTGGAGTCGCTCATTCGTAACCTGCTCGATACGGTCATCCCGTCGCGCGTGGTGCCAATCGCGCTCGAACGTGTACGCGGCACGGTCTGGACTGGCCAGATCCAGGACGAACGGCTCATCGAGGATGCCGATTACTACCTCTCGGTGCAAGCCGCACTGCCCGCTCATGCACTTATCGAGCAATTCCCGCGGCTTTGCAAAGCGGGCGCACCCGATGAAGTCGAACAGATCGTCAATTCCGCGCTCTCCGGCATTCCGATCAAGCCGATGTCGCGGCTGCCCGCGGCGATTCCGGTGCGCATCGAGAATCAGTACTTCGCACTTGATGCATCGCACCCGGCGTTCAAACGCATGATCGATGCGCGCGCGTGCCAGTTCTACGTGCCGGCATCGATTCCGGATGTCTCGCTTGAGCTCTATGCGGTACTGCCGACGTGAAAAGCATGACATCGAATGCCGATGAGATGCTCCTGCCGGTAGCACTGCGCGGCACAGCACTCACCGTTGCCGACTTTGCTGACAAAAGCACAGAGAAGTCCGCGGACGACCTGAAAACGAAGTGCAAAGCCCAGATCGATGCCTTGACTGCAGAACTCGAAGCAAAAGGGTATCCGCCGGACGTGATCGAGGACGCCCGGTACGCCCAATGCGCGCTGCTCGACGAGGCGGCGTTGAACAGCCTCGAAGGCGAAGAACGCGACGCCTGGGAACGCCGGCCGCTGCAACTGGATGAATTCAAGACTAACGATGCCGGCGAGGAACTCGTGCGGCGCATCCAGGAGCGGCTGCGAGAGCCGACGCCCGTGCGTCCGCTGCTCGCGATCTTCGGCGCGGCGCTGGATCTGGGCTTCACGGGACGGCTCGCGCTCGAAGGCGGCGAGGCGAAGGTGCGGCTCAGACAGGCGATCGATGCGCGGCTTGGCATCGTGCAAAGGACGGACGAGGACGACGACGCATCCATCGTCGTCAAAGCGCCAATCACGCGTGCGTGGACGCAGCGGATTTCTCCGCTAGCGTCCATCGCGCTCGCCTGCGCGGCGATCGGGGTGGCCTGGTTCGGGATCAACGGGTGGCTGGATGCATCCGTCGCTCATATGGCACGTTGACGCGAGACGGGTATGACGAAATCTGTAACCAGCTATGAGGCGAAACGATGACGCGCGCAGGACCGGGCCTCTTCGAACGAATCACCGGACACTTCGCCGATGGCACATCCATCACCGATCACTCGCCCGAAGAGCAGACCTTCTATTCGGTGCGGGACAACATCCAGCGGATTCTCAACAGCCGCCGCAAGGCGCTCGCGCATCTGCCGGATTATGGGCTCGACGACCTATCGGAGATTTACCGGCATCTGCCGGCGTCGGCGCATAAGTTGAAAACCGAGATCGAGGCGACATTGCTGGAGTACGAGCCGCGTCTGAAGTCGATCGACATCGAGATCAACAAGCCGGAACCGGGCATGCTGCTCAGTTTCACGATGGCGTGTCATCTTCGGCGCGAAGGGCTCGTGCGCTTCGGCACGGACTTCACGCCGGATGGCCAGACGCGGTTGAGGATGATGCAACAGGCGCTGGACCAGTATTGAATCGGGTTCACACAAAAGAGAAAGCGGTATGGCGAAGATGATGGCCTTGAAGGGAAATCTGACCACTACGGGCGGGCGCGTGTTGGACGGCGACGACTCGATGCTCGATGACGGAACACCGATCGCACGTCACATGGGGCTCGCATCCTGTCCTCGCTGCGGCAAGAACGGGGCGATCCTGGGCAGCGCGTCGAACTGGGGGTTCGGCGGCACGCGAGGCGTGGTGGACGGCGATATCGTGATGTGCGACTGTCCGCGCGGAGCCAATCGAGTGATTGCGCACTCGACAATTTTCGACGAATAGGCGATTGACGCAGCATTTGCTGTTACCGAATGCGCCCCCGTTCCTGGAAATGCCCCGAACGGCATCCAGCTATTGCCAAAGCTCAGTGTGCAGGACCTCAAGCGTTTGCAGCACTGATCGGCGTTTGAACCGCTCGTCGGGTTGTCGTTGATGTGTCTTAGCCGGTACTCGACCGGTCAGGCAATGTCGGCAGAGCTGCCGTCCACTCCCGACTATGGGAATGATTCTCCGCGACGAGTCGAACCTTAAACATGCGCCTTTGCCGCACGCTTCGCGGTTTCGGGCTTGACCTCGTCCTCGTACGGAAAAGGCAGCTATTGAGCTGGGAATGACGAAATGAACTGACGCTGTCCGTCGAGTCGAGTGCTGCTGTCTACAGTTGATGTGCTCGTCAAAGCGACGATGACAGCGAAGCGATAAATGGCGAAAGCACTGAGGTCATCAAGCCCGGCCACCCGTAAAAGCTCTCGGCAACGGAGAAGCGCCGCATCGATTTCGCTGCTCGGCGCGAGTGAGCGCCAACGTCGCGTAGCACGCTGTTCACGACCTCGATACGCTCCACCTTTTCGCGCTGATCCCGAGTCGTACACCAGATCGGTGCAGGCGATTCAGGTTCGCTATCTGGCGAAAGCGTGCCCGTTGCCGATACCAGCCTTTCCTTGTCTGAAGTTTCGCCTTCCTATCGAGAATCCGACAGCATAAAGCTAAGCGCCTCGGCCGGAAGCCTCGCCCATGCAGGTCGTTCAACCGCGCGTGGGTCTGCGCACCGCCCGGACTTTGCCCGTGCGCCCGCCGCCGCAGAAAAAGCGGTCGCGTCCATCCGATTCGAGCCCCGACACGCCCACGCCTTCGGGCATATCGAGCCGCTCGATGACGTCGCCCGATTGCGGATCGATACGCCGCAACTCGCTTTCGTCGCCTTCCCACGTGGCGTGCCACAGTTCACCGTCGATCCACGTCACGCCCGTCACGAAACGATTCGACTCGATGGTGCGCAGGATCGCGCCATCGTCCGGATCGATCTGATGAATCTTGCGTTCGTTGTATTGCCCGACCCAGAGCGTGCCCTCGGCCCACGCGAGTCCCGAGTCCGCGCCGCCGCCCGGCGCGGGAATCGTCGATACCACGCGGCCCGTCTTCGGATCGATTTTCTGAATACGGTCCTCGGCGATCTGAAACAGATGCTCGCCGTCGAAGGCCGTGCCCGCGTGCGCGGCGACATTCAGTGAACGCGCCTTCTCGCCGCTCTCGGGATCGAAGGCGTTGAGCGTATCGCCCGCGGCGAACCACACATGCTCGCCGTCATACGTGACGCCGTGCACGCCGTCGATATCCGGAAAAGGCCCATATTCGCGGATGATTTCCGCCTTGGCGCGTTTCATCGCCGTTCTCCCGTTGATGTCATGCCTTCATGCTAATCGCTTGCGAGATCGACGGGGAGTAACAAGGCCGTCGTGAATCCGGGCATCGGCGGCGTGGTCCAGCGGCGCGCGCGGCCGCGTCCGAACGATTGCACCTTGCCGCACGCCGCGAGCGCGTCGAGCGAACGCTGCACCGTGCGCTGGCTCGCGCCGAGCGCGATCGCGAGCGCGGAGCTGGACCACGATTCGCCATCGGCCAGGAACGCGAGCAGCGGCGCGTATTCGTCTTCGGCGGGCAGCGCGAGCACCGCCACCTCGCGCGCGTGACGCGGCTTCAGCACGAAGCCGCGCGGCGTCGCGTCGATGCTCGCGTGCGCGCGCAGCATCGTGCGCAGCCTGCCCATCTCGACGCGCAACCGTGCGCGATGCGTCTCGTCCGCTTCCCTGATGCGAAACGCGCGCAGGATCAGCGCATCGCGCGGCACGTCGCCGGGCCACGCTTGCGCGAGCATGCGCGCGAGCGTGAAGAGCACCGGGCGCGTCGCGAGCGACATCGACGTGCCGTTTTCGCGCACGCAAAGACGGCACGCGTCGACGACGAACGCATTCGACGCGAACAGCGCTTCGACTTCGTCGAGCCGAAGCAGCCGCTCATTGCCTTGCGAGACGAGACGCGCCGCTGGCGCATTCAAGATACGCCATGCGCTTTCGACTTCGGCGGCGAGCGCGGGAATCGCGGCCTGGCGCGCGGCCAGCGTCGCGCGTTCGAGCGCCGCGCGCGCCGCGTTCGTGTGCAGACGGCGCATCGCGATGCCCGCGTCGATGAGTTCATGCGCGGCTCGCAACGCGGCCGGAAGCGTCACATGATTCAGCGCGGCGAGCATGCGCTCGGCATCGTCGATCCGTCCGATGAGCAGCGCGCGACGCACTTCCAGATAGCGCGCGTGCGCGGCGTTCACGTGATCGCCGTGCGCTTCGAGAACCGCGCGCGCGTGATCGAGCGTCTTCGCGGGCCATGCGAGATCGCGCGATGCGAGCGCGATTTCCGCTTCGGCGACGATGCAGCGCGAGCGCGCCAACACCGCTTTCGCGCCGAACGCCCGCGCCGCACGCTTCACGAGCGCGCGCGCCCGCGCGAAGTCGCCGAGCTGCGCCATCGCGATGCCGCGCAACGCGAGCGCGCTCGCATCCTCGCGCAACGCAATGCGATTCAGCGCGCCGAGCGGATCACCCGCCGCGAGTGCGCGCGCCGCCGCCGTGATCAGCGAATCCATGCGAATCCCGACACACTTGTCACTCCTTTGCCGTGCATGCCCGCGCCTAATCTAACACCGTACCCGACACGCACTCGACGAACGCAAGGGAAGGACATCATGAACGCGCTCACCGTCATCATCGAAAGCGAGACCGCGCATGTTTCGCGCCGCCGCTTTTTAGCCACTGCTGCGCTCGTGTTCATCGCGAGCGTGATCGCGACTTATGCGATGCACAGGTCGATGTCATCGATGGGCGAGCTGCCGATGCCCGGCGGCTGGACGCTCTCGCCCGCCTTCACGCCGATGTGCGGGCGCACATGGCTGCGCGCGGCGCTCGCGTTCATCGGCATGTGGATCGCGATGATGACCGCGATGATGCTGCCTTCGTTCGCGCCGCTTCTATGGCGTCATCGCGCGGGAACGCGTGCTTCGTGCAGCATGGCGGCGGGCTACGCCTTCGTCTGGACGATGATCGGCGTCGTGGCCTTCGCGTTCGGCGCGCTCTTCACCGAAATCGTGATGCGTGCGCCGGCGATTGCGCGTTGCATTCCGTTCGCGAGCGGCGCAGTCGTTTTGCTCGCGGGCGCTCTGCAATGCTCGACGTGGCATGCGCGAAGGCTCGCGTGCTGCAGCAAGACTTCGCATCGCGATAACATGCGCGACGCATGGCTCGACGGCGTGCATCACGGAACGCATTGCGTCGCGTGTTGCGCGAGCCTGACGGCGACGCTCTTCGTCTTCGGCGCGATGGACCTGCGCGTCATGACACTCGTCGCGCTGGCGATAACGGCTGAACGGTCGATGCCATCGTTCAAACGCATCCCGCAGGTTATCGGCATAACAATGCTGCTGCTCGTCCCGATGGCGATCGTCCGATAACTTTCAACGCGACAGTCTTCGTGACGCGGCATGCGCGCCCAACACGCACACGATGCCGATCACGCCGCCCGCGAGCACATGCGTGAGCCGCTCGAAGGCATCGGCGGCGGACTGATTCGCCAGCATGATCGCGAGCGCCACGAACACACAGCGAAAGAAATACCCGACGACATAACGCTGGAACGCAACGAGCGTGAGGAACGCGGCGAGCGTCGCGAGCGTGACGGCCATGCCCGAATGCGGCACGACGAATCGCCCGAGCACGATGCCGATCGGCACGCCCGCGATGACGCCCCACGCGCGGTTCCGGAGCTTCGTGCGCGCCGTATCCACCGAACCCGTGACGATGCTCGCCGCGCCCCAGATCACCCATTGCGCGTTGTCCATGCGAGCGTACACGACCATCGCCGCCGCGATGCCGACGCTCCCGAGCATCGCCGCGAGATCTTCGCCGAAGGGTGCGCGTTCGCCGAAATCATCGAGATTCGACCAGCGCGCCGCGGACTTGCCGCGCGAGCGAATATGCGCCGACACAATCGCAGGCGCGAGCGCGACGAACAGATAAGGCAACGATGCGGGCGCGGCGTGCAACAAGGCGTCGACGGTGCGCCCGCCATGCAGTTCGTTCGCGAGAACGAGCACGGGAATGAAAGTCCAGTTGCCGAGCGCGCGAAATTTCGACCCGCGCGACGCGAGCAGGATCACGCACGCCGCAAGCAGCATGCACGCGACGACGAAGAACGCCGGCACGAGTTCGGCAAGCAGCAGCACATAGGTCCCCGCGATGATCGCGAGCCCGTGCGCGACGACGCCGAGCGGCCTCAAAGCGAGCTGGTCTTCCGCGATAGTCGTGGCGATCGCGAGCAGCGACGCCTTCATCCACAGCGCGTTGCCGGTGGCGAGCGCAAGCGCGACGAACGGCAGCAGCGCGATCGCCGCGTGCACGAGCGGCCAGATCTTGATCTCGCTGGCGATGCGAAGATGCGGTGCGTCGGCGGACATGCGCGTTGATCTCTTCGTGAGTTCGCATGAAGTGTAGGTCGGCTTTCGACGCGGAAAAAGCGATCGACCGTGCGTTACTTCGTCCGTCCAAGCCGTTTGTAAGCAACCCCGGCGCGTAACGGAAAAGCCCTGTAAATAGGGATTTTCTACGCGCGCGATTTGAAACGCGTTTTTAATTGATTTCTAAAGGACTTCGCCTCGCGGTCGTTATATAGACCAGCCGATGGATTTCACCGGCCGCGCGGCACGCGAAGCATCGCCGTCCCCGCTCGCGCTTGGCGCCCCCGCGATGCAGCCACCTTGAGAGATCTATGTTTTCGACAATCAAAGGCCGACTGGCCTTGGCCATGACGCTTCTAAGCGCGCTGCTGATCGCAGTCGGCATGGTCGGACTGATCGGCATGAGCCGGTCCAACGCCGTAGCTCACGACCTCTTCACGAATGAAATGCCGAGCGCGGTGTCGGTCGGCAATGCGGAAATGTTCATGGCGCGCGAGCGCCTTTCCTTCGATCGCGCGGCGCTGAACGTGGGCACGCCCGCGGCGGAAGATGCGATCGGACGCGGCGCGCTGATGCGCAAGATCTCCGACGACGCCTGGACAAAGTACTCCGGCCTGCCGCAAGGTCCCGAAGAGAAGGCGCTCGCCGACAAGTTCGGTGCGCAGCGTCTCGCGCTGCAAAAGCTGATCGACCAGGGTTATGCCGATATCCGCGCGAAGGATCAGGAGAAGGTCGTCGCCGACGCGAGCGCAATGCAGGCATCGTTCAACGACTTCGCGAAGACGGGCGTCGAGTTGCGCAAGCTGCAATTCGACCATGCGAAAGGCGCCTATGACGAAGGACAGGAGATCTTCGGCATGTTCCGCATCGCCTCCATCGTCGCGATTCTCGTTGGCGTCGCCGCCGCGTTCTATTCGTGGACGTCGCTCCGCCGTCGCATTTCGCGTCCGCTCGACGCGGCGCTCGCGCAGTTCGATGCAATCGCCACCGGCGACCTGCGCCGCCACGTGACGGTGACGTCGAACGACGAAATGGGCCAGTTGTTGCGCGGTCTCGCGACCATGCAATCGAGCCTCGTCGATACGGTGCGCACGGTGCGCGGCGGCAGCGAATCGATCGCATCCGCCACCAAGCAGATCGCGGCGGGCAACGTGGACCTCTCTTCGCGCACCGAGCAGCAAGCGTCGGCGCTGCAGGAAACCGCGTCGAGCATGGACGAGCTGACGGGCACGGTCAAGCAGAACGCCGACAATGCGCGCCAGGCTAGCTTGCTGGCGGCGAATGCGTCGGAGATCGCGGGCAAGGGCAGCCATGTCGTGTCGCAGGTCGTGACGACGATGGGCGAGATCAACCAGAGCTCGTCAAAGATCGCGGACATCATCACGATCATCGAAGGCATCGCGTTCCAGACGAACATTCTCGCGTTGAACGCGGCTGTCGAAGCGGCGCGCGCGGGCGAAGAAGGACGCGGCTTCGCGGTCGTGGCAGGCGAAGTGCGCTCGCTCGCGCAGCGTTCGTCGGCGGCGGCCAAGGAGATCAAGGAACTGATCGACAACTCGGTGGATCGCGTGCAATCGGGCACCGCGCTCGTCGATGAAGCGGGCCGCACGATGACGGAAATCAGCACGGCGGTGCAGCGCGTGACCGACATCATGGGCGAGATCGCGGCGGCGTCAGAAGAGCAAAGCAGCGGCATCGAGCAAGTGGCGCGCGCCGTCACGCAGATGGACGAGGTGACGCAACAGAACGCGGCGCTCGTCGAGGAAGCGGCTGCCGCTGCGCAATCGCTGGAAGATCAGGCGGGCGCGTTGCGCTCGGCGGTCGAGACGTTCCGTCTTGACGAAGGCATGCGCGCGACGGCCTGACCGCGTTTCGCGGCTCGATGATGCGCGGCTCGCGATCCTTCGGGACGCGAGCCGTTTGTTATTTGCCGAGCCATAACCGCCGGTAATCACCTCATGAGGCGAATTCAATAGACGGCTATCGCTGTTTTCGCGAGACTGCGGAGCGTCGGACCGCCAGATGGTCCGTCCTCGAAAAAAGAGCGCGCGCAACGGATCGACCCCGCGCGCAACAAGCCTCGGAGGAGACATAGAAGATGCTGCATCGCCCCAGAGTCACCCGTTCCGTGCTCGCGCTGATGTGCGCGATGTCGTTCATCATGTATCTCGATCGCGTGAACCTGTCCGCAGCGGCGGGCCTCATACGCGACGACCTTCATCTCTCCAATACCGACGTCGGCCTCGTGTTCGGCGCGTTCGCTTATACGTATGCGATCTGCCAGGTGATCGGCGGATGGTTCAGCGACCGCTTCGGCGCGAAGACCACGCTCGTGCTGTGCGCGTCGATCTGGATCGTCGCGTCGATCGCAACGGGTTTCGCGGGCGGCGTCGCGTCGCTGTTCTGCGCGCGCATGTTGCTCGGCGTCGGCGAAGGCGCGGCGCTGCCGGCGCAGGCGCGCGCGCTCGTCAACTGGTATCCGGCGAGCAAGCGCGGTTTCGTGCAAGGTCTCACGCATTCGTTCTCGCGTCTCGGCAACGCGCTCACGCCGCCGTTGATCGCGTTGCTGGTCGCGTTCGCTTCGTGGCGTGCGTCGTTCGTGCTGGTCGGTGCGCTGACGGCCGTGTGGGTGATCGTGTATGCGTGGTACTTCGCGGACAATCCGCGCAAGCATCGGCATATGACGGCCGCCGAAGAAGCCGAGTTGCCGCCCGAAAACAAGGTCGCCGTCGACAAGACGCGCGAGCCGACGCCGTGGGGGCGTCTGCTCAAACGCATCGCGCCGACGATGATCGTCTACTTCTGCTATGGCTGGACCGGCTGGCTCTTCTTCACGTGGCTGCCGACGTTCTTCATGCATGGCCGCGGTCTCGATCTGAAAAGCTCCGCGCTCTTTTCGGCGGGCGTGTTTCTGTCGGGCGTCGTCGGCAATACGGCGGGCGGCGTGATCTCCGATCGCATTCTGAAGCGCACGGGCAGCGTGGTCGCGGCGCGGCGCAACATGATCATCGTCGCGTTTCTCGGGGCGCTCGTGTTTCTCGCACCGGTGATGTTCGTGAAGTCGCTGCCGATCATGGCCGCTTCGATGAGCCTGTCGTTCTTCTTTCTGGAGATGACTATCGGACCGATCTGGGCCGTGCCGATGGACATCACGCCGAAGCACGTGGGGATCGCGAGCGGGCTCGTCAACGCGGGATCGGCGATCGCGGGGATTTTCTCGCCGATCGTGTTCGGCTTCGTCGTCGATCGGACCGGAAGCTGGACGTTGCCGTTCGCGGGCTCGCTGGCGTTGCTCGCGGTCGGCATCGTGATGACGTTTTTCATGCGGCCGGATATTGCACTGGACGAGGCCGCCGCTTCCGACGATGCACTGCACGCGGAGTTCGTCGGGCGATGATAGGCGCCTGAGCGCGCGGTTCGCGCGCTCAGGCGCTTCTGATCGCGTCGATCACCAACTGCGTCGCCGGGCTGATGCGCCGGTTCTTCCTGAGGATCAGGCCATAAGGCGCGAGCCGTCCGCGCAACGGCGTAGGCAACGAGGCGATCGTATCGAGCGCGGCGTAGTAATCGGCGACCGAGCTTGGCAACACGGCCAGCATGTCCGAATCCCGCAATAACGACAAAGTCGTGAGAATCGAAGACGTCTCGACCGTGCTCACCGGCGGCGCCACGCGCGATTCGCGAAACGTCTGGTCGATGATCTGCCGCATCGGGCTCGGATGCGGCTGCACGATCCACGGATACTTCGCCAGATCGGCAAGTTTCGGTTTGGCCCCCATCCCGGCAGCCGGATGATCCGGCCGCGTGACGATCGCCAGCGCCTCTTCCGACAAGGTCTCGAACGTCAGTTCCAGCGCGGAAACGCCGTACGGAATGCGCCCCACCACGATATCCAGCTGATCCTGCTGCAACGCCTGCACGAGCACATCGCTGGTATCGATCTGCACGCTGATCTGCAAGCGCGGATGCGCTTCTTTCAATGCCACGATCACGCGGGTCAGCAGATCCGGCGCCGGCGCCATCACCGCGCCGATACGCACCTTGCCGATATCGCCCGCCTCGATCGCGGCCAGTTCTTCGCGCAACTCATCGAGATCCTCGAAGACGACGCGCGCATAGCGCATCACCGCTTCGCCGTAGATCGTCGGCTCCATGCCGCGCGCGTGGCGCACGAAGAGCGACGCGCCGATCGTGTCCTCCAGCTCCTTCAAAGCTTTCGTCGCGGCGGGCTGCGTCATCGCGAGTTCGTCGGCGGCGCTCCTGAGCGACTCGGTTTCCGAAAGCGCCATCATCAATTGCAGATGACGCAAACGCAGACGTTTGCGGATGGTCGTTGCGGGCGCGATCATGCGAGCGATAACTCCAGGAAATAGCCTGATTCAAATAATTCAATAGTCAGTTATCGCGGAGTTTCGCACACTAGCGTTACGCGAAATAGCCGCGCAAACCCTCGCACTTGGCACAGCGCGCGGCTTTACTTCAAATCGAATCGAATCACACGGAGATACCGAAGATGAAGATCAAGCATGTCCGCGCACGCGTTTTCGAATGGAAAGGCAAGGTCGTTCCGCCGCAATCGCACTTCTGCACGAACGCCGTCGATATCCTCTACGAGCGCGGCGATGCTATGGGCTCGTTCCGCTTTCACGGCTGGCTCGTCGTCGAGATCGAATGCGACGACGGCACGATCGGGATCGGTAATTGCGCGCTCGCGCCGCGCGTTGCGAAGCAGATCGTCGATGAATATCTCGCGCCAATCGCCATCGGCGAAGATCCGTTCGATTACGAGTACATCTGGCAGAAGATGTACCGGCGCACGCACGCATGGGGCCGCAAGGGCATCGGCATGGCGGCTATTTCGGCGATCGACATCGCGCTGTGGGACATCATGGGCAAGGCCGTGAAGAAGCCTGTTTTCAAGCTGCTCGGCGGCCGCACGAAAGAAAAGATCTGGTGTTATGCGTCGAAGCTATATAACAACGACGACCGCGACGCGTTCCTCGCCGAAGCGCAAGGTTATCTCGACCAGGGCTTCACCGCGATGAAAATGCGCTTCGGCTATGGCCCGAAAGACGGTCCCAGTGGCATGGCGAAGAATCTCGAACAAGTGCGGCTGTTGCGTGAACTGGCGGGCGATGAAGTCGACATCATGCTCGAATGCTACATGGGCTGGACGCTGGAATATGCGCGCCGCATGTTGCCGCGGCTTGCCGAGTTCAATCCGCGCTGGCTCGAAGAACCCGTGATCGGCGACGACATCGAGGGTTATCAGGAGCTGAAGAAGATGAACATCGTGCCGATCTCCGGTGGCGAGCACGAGTTCACGAGTTATGGCTTCAAGGATCTGCTGGAGCGCCGCGCCGTCGACGTCATTCAATACGACACGAATCGCGTGGGCGGCATCACGGCGGCGCGCAAGATCAACGCGATGGCCGAAGCGTGGTCCGTTCCCGTGATTCCGCACGCGGGCCAGATGCATAACTATCACCTGACGATGTCGAGCACCGCGAGCCCGATGTCCGAGTTCTTCCCGGTGTTCGACGTCGAAGTGGGCAACGAGCTTTTCTATTACATCTTCGACGGCGAGCCGCAGCCGGAGAACGGCTATCTGCAACTCTCCGAGGAAACGCCGGGTCTCGGCATCACGCTGTCCGACAAGCATCTGAGCGACTTCAACATCGTCGAATGACGAGACGACCGCGGGCCCATGCAACCCGAGGCGACAGGAGACAGACATGGAAAGCAGGATCGAAGCACGCGCGGCGCACGACGCCGCCTCGTCCGCTCACGCGACGAGCGTGCGCTGGCGTATCTTCGGCGTGGTGTTTCTCATCACGCTGATCAACCTCGTTGACCGCATCTCGCTTTCCATCGCGATGCCCACCATCGCGAAGGAGTTCGCGCTCTCGCCCGCGATGCAGGGGCTCGTGCTGTCGAGCTTCTTCTGGTCCTATGCGCTGTTGCAGATTCCGGGCGGATGGCTCATCGACAAGCTCGGGCCGCGCAAAGTAGTTGCAGGCGCAACTGTCTTGTGGGGCATCTTTCAGACGTTGATGGGCGCGGCCACCGGCGGGCTGTCGATGCTGTTTCTGCGCGTGGGTCTCGGCGGCGCGGAAGCGCCGCTCTTTCCCGCGGGCAGCAAGCTCAACGCGCTATGGCTGTCGCGCAAGGAACGCGCACGCGGCGCGGTGCTGATGGATGCGGGCTCGCCGTTGGGCGCCGCGATCGGCGGCCTCGCGATCTCGAATCTCATCCTCATGTTCGGCTCGTGGCGCACGGCGTTCGTCGTCGCGGGGCTTGCGACCATCGCGTGTGGCTGGCTCGCATGGCGCTACCTGCGCGACGATCCCGCGATCCATCCGGGCGTGAACGGCGCGGAGCTTGCCCATATCCACGACGGCGCGTCGCCCGTGTCGAATGCGGCGCGTGCGAGCGAAGACGATACGCCGCTGCCGCTGCGCTCGACCATTGCGATGTGCGTGGGTCGCATGAGTTGGGCGATGATCTTCTTCGGCTTGCTCACGTGGGGCCCGAGCTATCTGACGCAGGCGCGCGGTTTGAGCCTCTCGCAAATCGGCGCGGCGACCTTCTTCATCTTCCTTGCGGGCGCGCTCGGCTCGCTCTCGGGCGGCTTCCTGTGCGATGCATTGTGCGCGATGAACCTGTCGCGCGGTAAAGTCATCAAGACGATGATCGCGGTCTCCGGCATGGCGACGCTCACCGTGTTCGCCGCGTTGCCGACCATCACGTCGCCCGTCGTCGCGGTCGCGGTACTGTGCGGCGCATCGTTCCTGCTTATGTGGGGCAGTCTCTACTGGAGCCTGCCTTCGCTGCTCGCGAGCCCGGCACGCGTCGGCCTGCTCGGTGCGTGCATGAACTGCGCTGGCAGCGTCGGCGGCATTTCGATTCCGCTCATCACCGGCTTCATTCTCCAGCGCACCGGTTCCTTCGACGCGGTGCTGCACTTTTACGGCGCGTGCGCGCTGGTGTATATCTTCGGTTCGATCGCAATCGATCTGCGCCGCACCCGCTAACGACCGACCAACATACTTACAGAGACAACGAACATGAAACCTCGCATCGCAGTTCTTCTCGGCGACCCCGCCGGCATCGGTCCCGAACTGATCGCGCGTCTCATCGCGAAGCCCGAGAATCGCGCGCGCGCCGATCTGCTCATCATCGGCGACAAGCGCGAAGTCGATAAAGGCATGGAGATCGCGCAGCAACGTTTCGAGTATCGGGTCGTCGAGAACGAAGCCGCCGCCGCGCGCGATACCGACATGCCATCGCTTATCGATTTCCGCCTGCCCGACGACGCGCCCTATGAGCGCGCCGTATCGACCGAACGCGGCGGCCGTTATAGTCTCGAAGCCTTCAAACAGGCCCTCGCGATGACCCGCGCGAACCGCACGCAGGCGATGCTTTTCGCGCCCGTCAACAAGACCTCGCTGCACATGGCCGGCATGGAGACGAACGACGAGATGGAATGGTTCGCGCGTCAGCTCGACTACAGCGGCGCGTTCTGCGAGTTCAACGTGCTCGACGAACTGTGGACCTCGCGCGTGACCTCGCATATCGCGTTGAAGGACGTGAGCGCGAAACTCACGCCCGAGCGTATCGTCGGCGCGGTGCAACTGATTCACGATGGCCTGAAGCGCGCGGGCGTGGACCAGCCGCGCATCGCGGTATGCGGCTTCAATCCGCATAACGGCGATAACGGCGCGTTCGGGCGCGAGGAAATCGACGTGATCGCGCCGGCCGTCGAACAGGCGCGCGCGCAAGGTTATGACGCGCAAGGCCCCTTCCCCGCCGACACCATCTTTGTGCGCGCACGCGATCAGAAAGTGTTCGACGGCGTGGTCACGATGTATCACGACCAGGGTCAGATTGCGATGAAGCTCATGGGCTTTTGGCGCGGCGTCACGGTGCACGGCGGCCTGCCCGTGCCGATCGCGACGCCCGCGCATGGCACGGCGTTCGATATCCACGGCCAGGGCCGCGCCGATGCCGGCGCGACGCAAAAGGCCTTCGACATCGCTGTGCGCATGGCGCAAGACCGCGTGGACTGACGCCATGATGCAAGAACGCATCGAAGCCCTGCGCGAACGCTTTCTGGAAAGCGGCGACGACGCCGATCTGCCCATCGTCGACGCGCATCATCACTTCTGGGACGTGTCGCGCAACTATCATCCGTGGCTGCGCGATCTGCCGCGCATCGCGTTTCGTTACGGAGACTACGCGTCGATCTGCACGAACTTCCTGCCCGACGATTACTTCGCGCAGGCGGGCAATCATCGCATCGTGAAGACTGTCATGATGGAAGGCGAATGGGACCCGCGCGACGTGCTCGGCGAAGCGCGCTGGGCCAGGGCGCTGCACGAACGCACCGGTTTGCCGAATGCGATGGCCGCGCAAATCTGGCTCGATCGCGACGATGTCGCCGACGTCATCGACGCCTATCGCGAGATGCCGCTCGTGCGCAGCGTGCGCCACAAGCCGAAGACCGTGCCGCGCGCGGAACATCGCGCGGAGTTCGCCGCGCCCGGCTCGATGCGTTGCGAGCGCTGGCGGCGCGGTTATGCGCTGCTCGCGCAAAGCGGCCTGATGTTCGAATTGCAGGCACCGTGGTGGCACTTCACCGAGGCAGCCGAACTCGCGCGCGATTTTCCGCAGATGAAAATCATCGTGAACCATACGGGTCTGCCCGCGGATCGCAGCGACGAAGCGCTCGCCGCATGGCGCGCCGCACTCGATGCGCTCGCGCAATGGCCGAACGTATGGCTCAAGATCTCGGGTATCGGCGAGACTGGCGTAAGCTGGAGCGTCGAGCGCAACGGGCGCATCGTGCGCGAGGCGATCGAAAGCTTCGGCGTCGCGCGATGTCTGTTCGCGAGTAACTTTCCGGTCGACAGTCTCGTCGTCACGCTCGACGATCTTTTCACGGGCTTCAAGACCATCGTCGCAAAGCGCACGCGGCAGGAACGCCTCGCGCTCTTTTTCGACAATGCGAGCGCGCTGTACCGGATCTAGACGCATACATCAAAGGAGACACACTTCAATGGCTGCACCTGTTTATCGCGGCGTATTCCCCGTCGCACCGACCATCTTCGACGACGAGGGGCGCCTCGATCTCGAAGGCCAGAAGCGCGCGATCGATTTCATGATCGACGCCGGTTCGCACGGCGTATGCATACTCGCGAACTTCTCCGAGCAGTTCGCGCTGTCCGACGCCGAGCGCGACACCGTTCAGCGCACCGTGCTCGAACACGTGGCGGGCCGCGTCCCGGTGATCGTCACGACCACGCATTTCAGTTCGCGCATTTGTGCCGAGCGCAGCCGCGCCGCGCAGGACGCGGGCGCCGCGATGGTCATGATCATGCCGCCGTATCACGGCGCGACGATTCGCGTGAACGAGCGCGGCATCCACGAGTTCTTTCGCGAAGTCTCGAATGCGATCGACATTCCGATCATGATTCAGGACGCGCCCGTGGCCGGCACGCCGCTTTCCGCATCGTTTCTCGCGAAGCTCGCGCGCGATGTCGAGCATGTGTCGTACTTCAAGATCGAAACGGCGCAGGCTGCTTCGAAGCTGCGCGAACTGATCGAACTCGGCGGCGACGCGATCGTCGGTCCGTGGGACGGCGAGGAGGCCATCACGCTGATGCCCGACTTCGATGCGGGCGCGACCGGCGCGATGACGGGCGGCGGCTATCCGGACGGCATCCGCAAGATCGTCGATGCCTACTTCGCGGGCGACACCGACAAAGCCGCCGAGCTGTATCAGCAATGGCTTCCGCTCATCAACTACGAGAACCGCCAATGCGGTCTCGCAGCCTGCAAGTCCTTGATGAAGGAAGGCGGCGTGATTCGCTCCGATGCGGTGCGTCATCCGCTCGCGCCGATGCATCCCGCCGTGCGCGAAGGTCTGTTGAAGGTCGCGCGCAGGCTCGATCCTCTCGTGCTGCGCTGGGGGCACTGATTAGCGGCGGCGCTTTTTCTTCGGCTCGGCCTTGATCGCGGGAACGCCAACCCGTTCCCGCAAATACTCCACGGCCCGCGCGCACCGCGCGGGCAGCGGCCATTCCGCGCGCCGGATGAGCCACAGCGTATCGACCACGGGCGCGCCGCATTCCACGACGCCGACCGCTTCGGGCTTGCCGAACGCGATGCGCGCATAACGCGGTATCACCGTGAAGCCGAGTCCGCGCGCGACGAATTCCGGAATGAGGCTGATCTGATTGCTGAAGCCTTGCCGGCGCAAGCTGCCGACGCCCGGATTGCCCGGAAAGCGGCGGCTCAACAGGCGGCTCGCGGTCATATGCGCTTCCGGATAGTCGATGAAACCGAGCCGTTCCAGATCGCGCCATTCATGCACGTGCTCGTTCGCGGGCACGACCAGTTCGAGCGGCTCTTCGATGAACTTGCTCGCGGCGAGGCGCGGATCGTCCGGCTTCAGCGCGACGATGCCGAGATCGTAACGGCTCTCCAGCACGGCTTCGAGCACTTCCGAATCCGGCGCGAAGCGATGACGCATCTTCCATTCCGGACGCTGCGCCTGCAAATCTAGCAGCAGCGGAAACAGCACGAGCCCGATGCTGCCCGGCGTGATGAGGCCGATCTCGCCGGCTTCGTCCTCGCTATCGGACAAGCGTGACGCGAGACGTTTGCTCGCCAGTTCCATCTCTTCGCAATAGTCGATCAGCGCCCTGCCCGCCGGCGTGAGCTCGATGCCGCGCGGACGACGAACCACGAGCAGACCCAGTTCGTCTTCGAGATGACGAAGATGCTGGCTCACGGCCGCCTGCGTCAGATCGAGCCGCTCGGCGGCGCGCGTGAAGTTGCCCAGATCGACGAGCGCGAGAAAGGTGCGCAGCCATTGTGGATTCAGCATTACAAAATTTTATCGAATCGATAATGTGCAGATAGTTTTCATTATGACACTAAACGGTTAAATTCGAGCCCTCAACTCAATTCGACTTCGGTCATCCGACCCAGAGAACCTCAGATGTCAGCACTCTTTACTCCGTTCAAACTGAAGGACGTCACGCTGCGCAACCGCATCGCCATTCCACCGATGTGCCAGTACAGCGCCGTCGACGGCTTCGTCAACGACTGGCACCTCAGCCATTACGCAAGCCTCGCACGCGGCGGCGCGGGCCTCGTGATCGTCGAGGCGACGGGCGTATCGCCCGAAGGCCGCATCACGCCGGGCTGCACGGGTCTCTGGGACGACGCGCATATCGAAGGCATGAAGAACATCGCGTCGGCGATCAAGGCGGCGGGCGCGGTGCCCGGCATCCAGATCGCGCATGCGGGCCGCAAGGCAAGCGCGAATCGTCCGTGGGAAGGCGACGATCACATTGCGTCCGACGATGCGCGCGGCTGGGACACGCTCGCGCCATCGGCTATCGCGTTCGGCGGCGGGCTGCCGAAGGTGCCCAGCGCCATGACGCTCGAAGACATCGCGCGCGTGAAGGCGGACTTCGCGGCGGCCGCACGCCGTGCGCGCGAGGCGGGCTTCGAATGGCTGGAGCTGCACTTCGCGCACGGCTATCTCGCGCAGAGCTTCTTCTCCGTCGATGCGAACCAGCGCGATGATGAATATGGCGGCGATCTCGCGGGACGCAGCCGCTTCATTGTCGAAACGTTCGACGCCGTGCGTGAAGTGTGGCCCCAAAACCTGCCGCTGACGGCCCGTTTCGGCGTGATCGAATACGATGGCCGCGATGACGCCACGCTTAAGGAATCCATCGAACTGACGAAGACGCTGCGTCGCAAGGGACTCGATCTGATGAGCGTGAGCGTCGGCTTCTCGACGCCCGATGCGCGCATTCCCTGGGGTCCCGCGTTCCTCGGCCCGATCGCCGAACGTGTGCGTCGTGAAGCGGAGATTCCGGTTGCATCGGCGTGGGGCTTCGATTCGCCGCCGAACGCGGAACAGGCTGTCGAGTCGGGTCAACTCGATCTCGTGATGATCGGCCGCGCGCATCTTTCGAATCCGCATTGGCCGTATCAGGCGGCGAAGCAGTTGAAGGTCGAGAAGCCGTCGTGGGCATTGCCCGCGCCCTACGCGCATTGGCTCGAACGTTACGCCGTCGCTGAATGACCTCGTGAAACGAAAAAGCGCGCAACGGCTGCACGAGCCGTTGCGCGCTTTTTATTTGCGTTTGCAACTATGTTTGCCGGACCGGCTCCATGCCGTGTTCGATCTTCGTGGCGTCGGCATCGGGCGAATCGAGAAACTCAAGGAACGCGCGAGCAACTTGCGGTGCGTTTGCGTTCGCAACGATCGCGCCTTCGAAGACCGTCAGCGTTTGAATCTCAGGCGGCAACATCCCGAGCACGTCGATACCTTCGAGGCCGATCATCTCGCTCAACTGCTGAAAGCCCAGTTCGACTTCGCCACGCGCGATGAGCGTGCCCACCGCGACGCCCGGCGGCGCCTGCACGATGCGCGATGCGATGCGTTCTGCAATACCCCAGCGTTCGAACAGACGCGTCAGATAAACGCCGCTCGGCCCCGTCGAATAACCGATCGTGCGCGCCGCGAGCACGGTCTCGCGCACGGCGGCTTCATCGTCGATGGAAGGATGCCGCGCGCCCGACGCCACCGCGATCGCAACGCCCGAGCGCGCGATGCGCACGCGGCTCGTCGCGTCGATACGTCCGGACTCCGCGAGCCGATCGATCGCGTCCGACGCGAGCACGACGATATCGAACGCCTCGCCATCCTCGATACGCCTGAGCGCCGCGACGCCGCCCATCGATTCGATCGCCATGCGTTGTCCGGACCGCGCTTCGAATGTCGAAGCGAGCGCGTTGAGCACGTTGCGCGTCGCCATCGAAGAGATACCGGTCATGCTCATGAGCGTCAGTCGATATAGCGCAGGCCCGCTTTTTCCAGCGGTTCGCGCATCTTGTACATGTCGAGACCGAGCACGCCGCTCGCGAGCTTGGCGCGCTTTTCTTCTTCGAGCGCCTCGCGCGCGACGGCCTTGTCCAGCACCTGTTGCGCCGATGCGCACGGCACGACCACGACGCCGTCGTCATCCGCGACGATCACATCGCCCGGGCTCACCCATGCACCCGCGCATACGACAGGAATGTTCACCGAGCCGAGCGTCGCCTTCACCGTGCCTTTCGACGAGATCGCGCGGCTCCAGACGGGAAAGTTCATCTCCGTCAGCACGCGCACATCGCGCACGCCGCCGTCGATGACGAGCGCACGCGCGCCGCGCGCCTTGAAGCTCGTCGCGAGAAGGTCGCCGAAGAAGCCGTCGGTATTGTCCGTCGTGCATGCGGCCACGACGATGTCGCCCGGCCTGATCTGTTCGGCCGCGACGTGCATCATCCAGTTGTCGCCCGGTTGCAGCAACACGGTCACGGCCGTGCCGCTCACCTGTGCGCCGGCGTAGATCGGCCGCATGTAGGTCTTCATCAGGCCGACACGGCCCATCGCTTCGTGCACCGTAGCCGAGCCGAGCGCGCCGAGCTTGCCGGCCGCGTCCGCGTTCGCGCGATCGATGTTGCGATACACCACACCCAGTTCGTACATATCAACGTCCCTTCGCTTTGAGCGCTGCATCGAGGCGCGGATACACGCGGCGCGCGTTGCCTTCGTAAATCTTGTAGCGCGCTTCCGGTTCGATCTGCGCAGCCTCGACATAACGCTTCGTATCGTCGAAATAGTGTCCCGATTCAGGATCTATGCCACGCACCGCGCCGATCATTTCGCTTGCAAACAAAATGTTATCGACAGGGATCACGCGCGTCAAAAGATCGATTCCCGGCTGATGATAAACGCATGTATCGAAGAACACGTTATTGAGCAAATGATCCTTCAGCAAAGGCTTTTTAAGCTCCTGCGCAAGCCCGCGGAAACGTCCCCAGTGGTATGGCACCGCGCCGCCGCCGTGTGGAATCACGAACTTGAGCGTCGGAAAATCGCGGAACAGATCGGACGTGAGGCACTGCATGAACGCGGTCGTGTCGGCGTTCAGGTAATGCGCGCCGGTCGTATGAAAGCACGCATTGCAACTCGTGCTTACGTGGATCATCGCGGGGATGTCGTACTCGACCATCTTCTCGTAGATCGGATACCACGAGCGATCCGAAAGCGGCGGGCTCGTCCAGTGTCCGCCCGACGGGTCCGGATTCAGGTTGATCGCAACGTTGCCGTATTGCTCGACGCACTTCACGAGCTCGGGAATGCACGTCGATACATCGACGCCCGGGCTTTGCGGCAGCATCGCCGCCGGAATGAAGCTATCCGGAAAGAGCTCGCTCACGCGATAACACAGCTCGTTGCAGATCGCGGCCCATGTGCTCGACACTTCGAAGTCGCCGATATGATGCGCCATGAAACTCGCGCGCGGGCTGAACACGGTGAGATCGAGGCCACGCTCGCGCATCAGACGCAATTGATTGCTTTCGATCGATTCGCGCAGTTCATCGTCGCTGATATGCAACTCCGATACAGCCGGCATCTCCGAAGGATTGTCGATGCCGGCGATCTGCCGGTTGCGCCACGCTTCGAGCGCTTTCGGCGCGGTCGTGTAGTGGCCGTGAATGTCGATGATCATGCATTACTCCAGGTACTAGTGTGCTGCAGTCGTTTGTGCGTGTGCTTCGTCGGCGCGCGTGCGTTGAGCGAGGAGAATCGAAATCGCCGCGAACGTCGCGGGCACGGCGAGCATTGCAAGGATCGCGCCGAACTCCCAGCCGAGGCCGAGCAGCGCGCCGCCGAATGCAGAACCGAAGATGCTGCCGAAGCGGCCCATGCCGAGCATCCAGCTCACGCCGGTTGCGCGCGCAACGGTCGGATAACGTCCCGGCGCGAACGCGTTGAGACCCGTTTGCGCGCCGCTCATGCAGAAGCCCGCGGCAAACACGAGCACCGCAAGCGACGACGACAACGCGCCGATCCACGCCAGCCCGAGCACGCACAACGCGCCGCCGAGATACGCCGCGCTGATGACGGGCGCCGGACGCACCCGGTCCATGATCCATCCGACGACGATCGCGCCGATCGTGCCGCCGATCTGGAACATCGCCGTGACATTCGCCGCTGCGGAGACCGTGAGGCCCTCGTCCTTCATGAGCGTAGGCAGCCAGCCGGTCAGCAGATAGATCACGAGCAAGCCCATGAAATACGTGACCCACAGCGCGGCTGTCATCAGACCGTAGTTATGCGAGAACAATACGCCGATGGGCTTCTTCGTGGGCAGCGGCGGCTCGTTCGATATGAAGGTTTCAGTACCGTCGAAACGCGCGCCGCACACGCGGCCGAGCACCTTGCCGATGCGTTGCGCCGTGGCGCCACGCACCGCGAGCAGACGCGCGGACTCGGGCAGCAGCCAGATTTGCAGCGGGATCAGCACGAGCGGCAAGCCGCCGCCGAAGATCAGCACCGAGCGCCAGCCGTGCACCGGAATCAGCCATCCCGCGATAAAACCGATCAGCGCGGAGCCGAGATTGAAGCCCGTGAACATGATCGTGATGAGCAGCGCGCGCTTGCGTTGCGGCGCGTACTCGGAGAGCAGCGTCGTCGTGTTCGGCATCGCGGCGCCCAGGCCGATCCCGGTCAACACGCGCAAAAACGCCATGCTGGAAGGCGAATTCGTGAACGCGGTCGCGATCGTGAACACGCCGAAGAGAAACACCGACGTAATCAGAACCCACTTGCGCCCGATGCGATCCGATGCCGGTCCCGCCGCCAATGCGCCGATCACGAGACCGATGGGCGCCGCGCTCATCACGAGGCCGAACGCGGGCCGCGAGATATGCCAGTCCGCGATGATCGAAGGCGCGACGAAGCCCATGATCGCGACGTCCATGCCGTCGGCGGCCACGATCAGAAAGCACAGCGCCACCAGCAACCACTGGTAGGCGGAAATCGGGCGTTCGTCGATGAAGCCCTTGATGTCGATGGTTTTACCGCTATTCATATTTGTCTCCTGTCTCCTGTCTCTTGGCGTGCTTAGTTTTTGGCCTTTTCCGCCTTGTCCCAATCGAGCTTGCCCGCGCCCTTGCCCGCGACCGAATACAGCGCACCGGGCGCATTGCGCGTCTTTTGAAACGCTTCGAGCGTTTCGCCGCGCATGGCCGCATAGATATGCAGATTCGACACGCCCGTTATCGCGCCGAGCTTTTCGAGCATGAAGAAAATCACGCCGTAATGAAGCAGGCCGCGCCAGTCGCGCCGGCGAACGAGATCGCGCTCTTGCTCGGAAAGCCCCGCCGCTTCAAAGCTCGCTTCCTCGTCCTGCTTGAATGCCTCGCGATGCGCGGGCTCGACCATGCGATGCAGATAATCGTTGATGCGATAGGCGCGCACCGCCGTTTCGATCGAGAACGGATACGTGCCTTCGAGCTTGTCGACGTCGGTGAGTTGAACGGCCATCTTCTGACGATGACGCTCGATGATCGCGGGCTTGGTCTCGCTGTCCTCGCCTTCGTAGATCGCGGTCGCGATACCGGCCATCGACGGCAGGTAATAGCTGCGATGCTTGCACACGACATTCGACGACAACGCGCCGCGCATGGTCAGCCACATGATCACTTCGGCGCCTTCATAGCCGCCGAGCGCCGCATATTCGGCGATGGTCATATCCGCGAGTTGCCCGGGATCGCGCTCGAAGAGATCGAGGAAGCGCGCATCCCATTCCGTGTTGTTGAAGCCCGCGCGCTCACCGTGCACCTGATGCGAAAGCCCGCCCGTTGCCAGAATCGCGACCTTGATGTCTTCCGGATAACTTTCGATCGCGCGGCGCAGCGCCTGTCCGAGCTTGTAGAAGCGGCGCGCGCTCGGCACGGGCAGTTGCAGCACGCCCATTTGCAGCGGCACGAGCTTGACCGGCCATTCGGGTTTGTGCGGGCACAGCATCGAAAGCGGCGAGAAGCAGCCGTGATCGAGCGCCTTGTTCTGGAAGAACGACATGTCGAATTCATCGGTCATCAGCGACGTGCCGATATGCGCGGCGAGCGCCGGATGACCTTTGATCGGCGGCAGATCGCGTGCTCCGCCGCCTTCGTCCGCGACGCGCCATTCGGGGCCGACGCCCAGCGCGAAGGCCGAATAGTGGTCGAAAAAGAACGACGTGACGTGGTCGTTGTAGATCGTCACGATGACGTCGGGCTGCTTTTCCGCGAGCCAGTTCGCGAGCGGCGCGAAGTTCTCGAAGATCGGCGCCCAGACGGGATCGTCGCGTTTGTTCTTGTCGAACGCGAAACCGATGGTCGGTGTGTGCGAGGCGGCGATGCCTCCGATGATCCGTGCCATGTGCGCTACTCCTTCAGAATGCGTGGCCGAGCGGGCTTGCTTTAGGGAAACTGAAGCCGCAGCGTAGCGAGGAAGGGCGCGCGGAGGGTACTGCGTGTTAACCAGTACTTTGCCTTTGCAGGCGGGGCTTAGGAGGCGTGGGAGGCCGCTGGGACACGGCGTTCGGCGAAGCGCGCAGGAGTCGCTTCGCCGATATACCGATAAACAAAACTGATGGCTCGTGAAGCAGGACGCAAGTTTGGCTGGTCAGGGGCGGGATGCGTTTCCTGAAACGCCTTACCTTTGGTTGTGCGCCAATCTACCCGGAGAAGCGAACTCCTTCGAGGCCTCTACATCACGATACGAAACGTTCGCTCACGAACTGGCCGGCGGGCACGCGGGCAGCGACGGCTGCATCCCGCGCGGCGCTCTCAAGCGCCGGTGGCCCGCAAACATAGATGTCCGGATACGTATCGGCTTTTTCCAGCGCAAGCTTCAACGCATCGGCTGACGTACCGGAGAAACCGCGCCAATTTTCTTCGGGCCGCCACACGCAAAGTGTGACCTGTAGCTGCGGAATCGAAGCTTGCAACTGCGTCAGCTCATCAAGCATGAAGAGCTCGCTCTCGCACGTCACGCCGAAGAACAGTCTGGCCTCTTGCAGCTCCTGAAACTCAACCATGCACCGCAAGATCGAAAGCATTGGCGCAAGTCCGGTGCCTCCCGCCACAAACCATCGTGACCGAAGACTGCCCGTAATCAGCCCGAACCCACCTTGCGGACCACGGACGGTTAGCACATCGCCAATCTTCGCGCCTTCGCGCAGCCACGTTGAAAACTTGCCCTGTGGACGTAGCCTGATTATGAATTCCAGCCGCCCTTCCCAATTGCTTGTATTCGCAAGCGAGTACGGGCGACGCACGTCGCTACCAGGAACTTCCAGTTCGGCAAACTGACCGGCCTCGAATTGCACTGCGCTGCCGTAGTTGTCGTCGGCCACAACGAGCAACTCAAGATGCAACGTGTCTGCGGCTATCGGCTTGAGAGATACGATCCGCGCGGAACGGACTGGCACCGGTTCACGAAGTACCTTACTGTTGTCGTAGGGCACGACGATGCGCAGATCGCTGCGAGGTACGGTGCAGCAAAGCAAGATTGCATTCGGCTCATCACGCGGTAACGCATTCGGACTGTGCTCGCGAAGAACATAGTCGCCTTCGGACACCGTTGCATGACACGAACCGCAACTGCCATTTCGGCATTGAGACGGCAATGTATAGTCCGCCTTCTCAGCCGCCGCCAACAGATCTGTTTCTGCCTCACAGCCAAAGCGGAACTGCACTCCGTCACGGGTCGTGATCGCGATTTGACAGGTCATGTGTACGCGCCTCTCCTCTCAGGCTGCTCGCGGAGCGAGTGCCATGGCGAGATCGGTTCGTGCGTCGCCGAGTGGCTGGATGCCGAACTGCTTCACGAGGATGTCGAGCGCGTTCGGGGTGAGAAACGCAGGGAGCGTCGGCCCAAGTCTGATATTGCGAATTCCCAGGGCAAGAAGTGTAAGCAATACGGCGGCTGCCTTTTGCTCGAACCATGAAATTACCAAGGATAACGGAAGATCATTCACGCCGCAGCCGAACGCAGTAGCCAAGGCAGTCGCGATTCGAATCGCCGAATAGCTGTCGTTGCACTGGCCAAGATCGAGCAGACGGGGAATGCCCTCGATGTCGCCGAACTGATGGCGATTGAAGCGATACTTGTTGCAGCCGAGGGTCATCACCACCGTGTCGTCCGGGGCCTGCTGAGCGAACTCGGTGTAGTAGTTGCGCCCAGGTGCGGCGCCATCGCACCCGCCGATCAAAAAGAAGTGACGAATCTTTCCAGCCTTGACCGCGTCAACGACCTTCCCTGCTACCCCGAGGACAGCGTCATGCCCGAAGCCTACCGTGATGCTTTCGTCGGATGCCGTCTCCCGGAATCCCGGCAGCGCCTTTGCCGCCTGAATCAGCGTCGTGAAGTCATGATCTGCAAGATGGCGCACGCCGGGCCAGCCCACCGGACCCGTGGTGAAGATGCGCTGGCGATACAACGGCAAGGGCTCGATGATGCAATTCGACGTCATCAAGATCGGCCCCGGGAACTTCGCGAAATCACTGTGCTGCTCTTGCCAGGCCCCGCCGTAGTTGCCGGCCAGATGCTCGTAAGCTTTGAGCGTCGGATAGCCATGCGCAGGCAGCATCTCGCCGTGCGTATAGACCTGCACGCCGGTTCCCTTGGTCGCTTCCAGAAGCGCATGCAGATCGCCGAGGTCGTGACCGGATACGAGAATGGCCTTGCCAGCCACCGGCGTCATGCGTACAGAGGTCGGCTGCGGAATGCCGAAACGACCCGTGTTTGCAGCGTCGAGCAACTCCATAACCTTGAGATTCAATTGTCCCAGCTCAAGAGCATGCGAAAGCAACGCATTCACATCGGTCGGATGACGAGCAAGAAAATCGAGAGTGGTTTCCACACCGGCGTAGACCTCCTCGCTTTCATAGCCGAGCACTCGCGCGTGGTGTGCGTAAGCAGCTACGCCTTTGAGCCCATAAAGCACGAGTGCTCGCAACCCGATGACATCCTCTCCGAGTTTTTTGAGGCCTTCCTGGATGCCGACCGTGCTTGCTTGAGCAAGCAACTCGGGCAACGACGCGCCCGGCTGCCAGGCTGCGGCGTCGGACAACGGCTGGATCGTCGTGCCGCGCGCTTGCGCGAGTTCGTCGCACCGGGCCTTGACACGGTTGCGCGTAGTTGCGGCTTCTCGCAGAAACGCCGTGAAACGGGCAGCGTCGAAGTTCACGTTGGTCAGCGTGGTGAAAAGCCCAAAGAGAATAAAGCGATCCGCCTCTCGATCTGACTCGCCCAGTCCGCGAGCAAGCGCAGCGTACTGTCCAATACCTTTTAGAGCATGCACCAGCAAGTCTTGCAAATCCGCAGTAGTCGCGTCCTTGCCGCAGTTGCCTTTCGCCGAGGCACAGCCGGGTTGTCCATTGGTGCGGTCGGTTTGTTCGCATTGGTAGCAAAACACGGATCCTTCTCCTTTTGATCGATGACGCGCGCGGTCACGGGTTGAACCGAAGCGGTTTGTCGGCAAGTGATTCATCTATTTGATGTATTCTGGATGAATCTTTAATGCCGCACCAACTTTGAGTCACGATCTTTGTGACTAACGTCAACGATCGAGCGAGGAGGTTGAGGATGGGCGCAAACAGCGTTGTGAGAGGATGCGCGAATCGCCATTCGATTCGGAGCTTAGCCGATGCTTTCAGATATCTATCGGACGTACATCGCTTGTCTGAACGCGCGGGATTGGGCGAATCTCGGCACGTTCGTTCATGACGCGCTGCAGTACAACGGTCGCGCGCTGTCGCTCGACGATTATCGCGATCTGCTGAGAAAAGACGTTCGCGAGATTCCCGATCTCCGCTTCGAAATCGAGTTGCTGATTGCGGAGCCGCCGCGCGTCGCTTGCCGGTTGCGGTTCGAATGTACGCCGAAGGCGGACTTCCTCGGCCTGCATGTCAATGGAAAACGCGTCGTGTTCCGCGAGAACGTTTTCTATGAGTTCCGCGATGCGAAGATCGAACGCGTCTGGTCGGTGATCGATAAAGCGGCCATCGAAGCGCAGCTTTAGGCGGCCTCCGTAAAAAACCCCTCCACGATGTCGTCCCGCAGCCGCGCGACCTTGCGATCCCCCACCTTCCGTGGCCTGGGCAGCGCGACCTCCACCACTTCCCCGATGCGCCCCGGCCGCGCCTGCATCACCACGATCCGGTCCGACAGCAGTACGGCCTCCTCGACATCATGCGTGACGAGCACCATCGTGATCCGCTCGTGCTCCCATATCCGCTGCAATTCGAGCTGCAGGCGGCCGCGCGTGAGCGCGTCGAGCGCACCGAAGGGCTCATCGAGCAGCAGCAGACGCGGCCGGTTCACGAGCCCCCGCGCGATCGCCACCCGCTGCGCCATGCCGCCCGACAACTGATGCGGATAATGCCGCTCGCAGCCCTTCAATCCCACGAGTTCGACATGCTCCGCCACCGCGCGCGCCTTCTCCGCCTTCGATAGCCGCGCATTGCGCAACGCCACGGCGACGTTCTGCTCGACATCGAGCCACGGAAACAGCCGATGATCCTGGAACACGATACCGCGCGACAGATCGGTCGTCACGACGCGCTCGCCGCCGAAGTCGATCTCTCCGTCGTAGTCGCCGTCGAGCCCGGCGATGAGCCGCAGTAACGTCGACTTGCCGCAACCGCTCGCCCCGACGATGCTCACGAACTCGCCGCTCGCAATCGACAGATCGATGCGATCGAGCACAGGCGGCGCGGCATCGCCGTTGAATCGCTTGTTCACGTGCCGCAACGTCAGTCCGCGGTCCTGCTCTACTTGCGTTGTCATTTTCTGGTTTCTCCTCAAGCCGCGCGCGGCGCACCGAACCAGCGCCGCTGCACACCGCGCGCGAAGGCGTTCAACGCCCACCCCGTCAAACCGACCACGATCACGCCGAACACGACGAGATCCATTCGAAACTGCTCGCTGCCATCGACGAGCGTATTGCCGATCCCGCTGCCCGCGACGAGCAAATATTCCGCCCCCAGCGTCGCGAGCCACGAATAGATGAGCGCGAGATACACGCCCGTGAAGATCGAGGGCAGTGCGGCGGGCAGCACGACATACGCCAGCGTTTGCAACCTGCCATAGCGATACGCGCGCGCCACGTCGAGCCAGTTCGCGGGCACGGCGCGAATGCCGTCGCTCGTATGCATGACCACGGGCACGAGCGCGGCGAGCGACAGGAACACGACCTTCGCGACATCGCCGAGACCGAACCACACGGATATCAGCGGAATCCACGCGAACAACGACACTTGCTTGAACGTGTTGAAGCTCGGTGCAATCGCGCGATTGGCCAGCTTCGATATGCCGAGCAATGCGCCGAGCGCAAGGCCGAGACTCGTGCCGATCGCAAAGCCCGTCAATTCGCGCGCAAGCGATGCCGACAACGCACGCACGAGCGCGCCGCTGCGAACCTGCTCGACGGCTGTATCCCAGACCTGCGCGGGCGAAACCATCACGCCGTGTCCCACTTGCGCGCCGCGCGACGCGAACCACCATATCGCGAGCGCGCCTATCGGCAACACGACGCCGCGCCATGATCCTTTGACTGTTCCCGCTTCCGAATCCAGCGTCGACATAGGTTGATCCTCAATTGGGCCGGCCGCGTTGCAGTTTGCGTTCGAGGGCATCGAGCAAGCGATCCGCTGCATATCCGATCGCACCGACGATCAGCACGGCAGCCAGCACGAGATCGAGCTGAAAGAGCTGCCGTCCATACACGATCAGATAACCCAGCCCTTCCGACGACGCGACCAGTTCAACGACGACGAGCGTCAACCACGCCTTCGTGAACGCGAGCCGCACGCCTGTCCCGATGACGGGAATCGCGGCGGGCAAGGTCACGCGCGTAATGACCTGCCAGCGCGTATAGCGATACACCGACGCGACTTCCCGCAACGCGCGCGGCGTGCCGCGAAAGCCTTGCAACGTGCTGAGCGTGACCGGCACGAGCGCCGCATGTCCGATCAACAGATACTTCAACGGCTCACCGATGCCGACGACGATCATCAGAAACGGCAACCAGCCGAGCACGGGCACCTGCACGATCGCGTTGAAGCTCGGCAGCACGTAGGCTTCCAGCGTGCGCGACAGGCCGAGCAATCCGCCCAGCAGGATACCGAGCACCACGCCGCCGCCGAACCCGACAGCGGCACGCGTCATGCTCGCCCACAGATGCATCCACAACTCGCCGCTCTTCGCGAGCCCGCCGAGCGTTTCGAACACGAGCGCGGGTGGCGGCAACACTTGCGCGGAAATCCATCCGTAGTGCGAACCAAGTACCCATAGCAACGCGCAGATGATGGGCACGATCCACGGCAATGCGGTCCAGCCGATCGCGCGCAACGTATCCGTCGCCGAAGTTCCGCGCGCACGATCCGCAGGCAGAAGCACACGCGTCAGTGCATTGGCCATTTATCGATTCTCCGCAAGATGCTCGCCGGCCGGTTTGCCCGATGCATCGAAGCGCGGCCAGTACGCTTCGAGCTTCAGCGACTTCAACGCCTGATCGAGATACTTCGGCTCGAACCATCCGTTCACGCTGACGGGCTGGCGAATCAGATTCAGCCGCAAGGCATCGTCGGCGACGGACTGATAGCGCGCGACGAGGAACGGGTCGATGAGCGGCGACATGCGGTCCTTCATCGGCTGTTTGTCATACTCGGACGCCCACGATTCGACAGGCACGCCGCTCTTCGCCCACAACGCGAAAAGCGCATTGCGATTGGCTTCGTCGGAAGACCATTGCGCCGCCTGAACCACCGCGGTCACGACCTTCTGCACCGTGTCGGGATGCGCTTTCTCGAAGTCTTCGAGCACGAGCAAATGCGCCTGGCGCGTGAGTTGCACGCCGTCGTCGCGCGATGCGTAGACGATCTTCGCCAGCCCCTGACGTTGCAGCTTGAAGAGCGAGTAATCGAGGAACACCGCATCGACGCCCTTCGATGCGAGCGCGGCCTGCGCGGCGGCGCTATCGAGATTGATCACGCGCAGATCGCGTTCGGTGAGGCCGTTTTGCTTCAGCACGTTATCCGCGACGAGTTGCAGATTTGTCCCGCGAAAGATGCCCACGCGCCGGCCCTTCAGATCCTTGACGCTCTTGATGTCGGAATCCGGCGGCACCGCGAGATACACGCCCGTGCGCACGTTCGACGCCAGCAGCAAATGCGTCTTCAATCCGTTCGCGCGGCCGAGCACGGAAGGCAGATCGCCCTGATACGCGAAGTCGAGTTGCTTGTTCGCGAGCGCCTCGTTCACGGCGGGCCCCGCGCCCTTGAAGAAGATCCATTCGACCTTGACGTGCTCGGCCTGCAACGCATCTTCGACACGATGCTGCAAGAGCGCGGTCGCGGCGGGCGAGCCACCGAACACGGGCGGATCGCCGCTGCCCTGCTGCGCCACGCCGATGCGCACCACGGCGGGATCGGCGGCATGCGCGGGACCGATGAGCGCGGCGAACAGCGTCGCCGTACCGACGAAGAGCTTGAATCGTAGTGTCATCGTGCAATGAGAAAGAGTGGATCGCTGGCGATGACGCGCATCGCCAGTGCATGCGGCGGGAGCAAGCGCGTCAGGCGGTGCGCGTTTCCTGTTTGACGATGCGGCTGCGACGCCCGTCGATGCCTGCGGGCACATCGCCATGCACGGTCGCGCGGCGCACCACGCGATGCGCGTCGGCGTAATCGGCGACCGCGTAATGCTGGGTCGCGCGGTTGTCCCAGATCGCGACATCGCCTTGCGTCCAGCGCCAGCGCACGGTGTTTTCGAGGCGCGTGACGTGATCGTGGAAGAGTTCCTTGAGGCGATCCGAATCGCGTTGCGACAAACCAAGGAAGCGCTGCACGAAGTGGCCCAGCACGAGCGTGCGTTCACCCGTTTCAGGATGCACGCGCACGACCGGATGCTCCGTCTCGTAGAGCGTCGACGTGAACTGCTTGCGATACTCGCGCTCGGATTCGGTGTCGGCCACTTGGCGCGTGGCGGCATAGTCGTAAGCGTTCGAATGCAGCGCCCAGAGCTTGTCGGCGAGATCGCGCAGGGGTTCGGGCAGATTCGCATACGCGGCGGCCGTGTTGGCCCATACCGTGTCGCCGCCGGCGGGCGGAATCACCACGCCGCGCAGAATCGATATCTTCGGGTAAGCATCTACGAAGGTCACGTCCGTATGCCAGGAGTTCGCGCGCGTGCCGTGCTTCGAATCGAGTTCGAGCAGACGGCTGCCGCTCGCAAGCGATGGCACGGTCGGATGCGCGACGGTCTCCCCGAACCGCGCGGCGAAGGCCTCCTGCGTGGCGTCGTCGAGATGGGACTGGCCGCGAAAGAACAGCACCTTGTGTTCGAGCAATGCCTTGTTGATCTCGGCGATGGCGTGATCGTCGAGATCGGCGGAAAGCGTCACGCCGCGCACTTCCGCGCCGATGCGCCCGCCGATCGGGCGCACTTGGAACGGCTCATTCGACGTGACGGGCGCAAGCGTGGATTCGGCGGCGAGCGTGGGGAGTTCGGACATCGAAAATCTCCGTTGGTATGTGTTTGTCGGATGCAGGCCGCATTGAATGCGACGGAAACATTGAAGCATCGGCAGGACACTCAACCAACGAAGCGTTTCGACTAAGCTTTACACCGATCGGCGCGATGCATATTGCTGCAATCCCGCGATACTTTCCTGCAGCTCCGCTTGCAGCCGCGCCATCAATTCGGCGGCCGGCAACTCACGCGCGAGCGCGGCGGCTTGTCCCGCCCATTGCGCGCCGTAGCCGAATTCGTTCTTTGCTTTCGCCGCCGCGTGCAATGCCTTGCCTGCATCGTAGGTGATGGGATAAGCGGGAATCGCGGGCGCTTGCGCGTCGCGCCCCAGTTCGGTGAACTTGTTCACGAGGCTGCGCGCCTTGCGGCCAGAGATCGCCGATGTGAACGTCGTGCGCCCGGCTGCATCGCTCAGGATCGCGCGACGAAACCCTTCATCGATCGACGTCTCCGTGCAAGGCACGAACGCCGTGCCGAGTTGCGCCGCCTGCGCGCCGAGCGCGAGCGCCGCCGCGATGCCCGCGCCGTCCATGATGCCGCCCGCCGCGATCACGGGCACGTCGAACCTGCTGGCGAGCAGACGCGTGAGCGCGAAAGTGCCGAGCTTGTCGTCATCGGCTTGCGGGTCGAAGATGCCGCGATGTCCGCCCGCTTCCAAACCTTGCGCGACGATCGCATCCATGCCCGCGGCCACGACCTGTTCCGCCTCGCGCACATTAGTTGCAGATGCAATCAGTTTGATGCCGGCGTTGCGCAACGCATCGATATATTCCTTCGACGGCAAGCCGAAGTGAAAACTCACGATCGCCGGCTTCTCTTCGACGAACACACGCAGCATCGCCTCGTCGACGATGAAGCTCGTGTAGATCTCGCTCAGCTTCCGAGGCGGCGTCGCGCCGTATTGCGCGAACACGGGCGCGAGCCAGTCGGTCCATGCCTGCTCGACGGCGGCATCGGCGCTGGCCGGCGCATGACAGAACACGTTGATGTTGAACGGCCGGCCAGTGAGTTCGCGCGTCTCTCGAATCACCTTGCGCGCGCCCTCCGCGTTCATCGCGCCGACGCCGAGCGAGCCGAGGCCGCCCGCATTCGATACGGCCGCCGCGAGCGCGGGCGTGCTCACGCCCGCCATCGGCGCCTGAATGATCGGCGTGTCGATGCCGAGTAGCGATGTCAATGCGTTCTTGCTCATGAATGTGCTTCCTTTGAACGTTGCATGATTCAGCGCGTGCCGAGCTTCTCGACGACGAAGTCCACGAAAGCCCGCACACGCGACGACAGATGCCTGCCATGCGGATACAGCAGGATGAAAGGCCTGCTGCATCCACCGAACTCGCGCAGCAGTTCGGTGAGCGTGCCCGCGCGCAATTCATCCTCGACGGTGAAGCGATAGGTCTGGAAAAGGCCCGCACCGTGACACGCGAGCGGAATGCCGGCAAGCGCATCGCCGGAAGTGCCATAGCCGCCTTGCGTCACGATCTCCACGGGTTCGCCGTTCTGCATGAAGAGCCACGGCACGGGCCGCCCGGTGCTCGGCATCTCGAACTGGATGCATTCGTGCGCGAGCAGATTCTCTATCGTTTTCGGCGTGCCCGCGCGTTTCAGATAACCCGGCGAAGCCACCACGACGAGTTCCGCATCTTCGAGCTTGCGCGCGATCAACCCGGAATCGCGCGGTGCGCGGCCGCGTATCGCGAGATCGAAGCCTTCATCTGCGAAGTCGATGTTGCGGTTGCTCAGATGCGCTTCGACGGTGACATCGGGATAACGCTTTCTGAACTCGGCGAAGAGCGGCAGCATACGATAGTGGCCGTAAGGCGTCGGCATGCTGATGCGCAGCACGCCCTTCGGCGTCGTCTGCTGGCCGGTGGCTTCGCGTTCCGCTTCCGCAAGAAGATTGAGCGCATCGCGGCATTGCTCGAAGTAGCGGCGGCCTGCATCGGTCAGTCGAATCTGGCGCGTGGTGCGCACGAAAAGCCGCACGTCCAGGCGCTTTTCCAGTCGCGCGACGGAGCGGCTCACGGCCGCCGGCGTGACGCTCGCAGCGGTGGCCGCGAGCGTGAAGCTGCCGAGTTCTGCCGCGAGGCAGAAAAGTTCGATGCTGCCGAGAAGAAGGTCGTCGAATTGCCGCTGCATGGCGATTGGCTTCGCGTCGTTGTCGGTGCATCTTCGCTGCTTGCGGTCGCAGGGTCAACCGACAGCGTTTCACTTGACTTGTAACGCGCGGGAACAGAACGGACTCGCAAGGCCCCAAAGCAAAAGCCCGCCTCTTCCGTTCAGGAAAAAGCGGGCGAGATTCACACGCTCGGCGCACAAGCGCCGAGCGATGCCTTACTTCGCGGTCGGCATCGCGAACTCGGCGCCCTTCTCCGTGCTTTCGGGCCAGCGCTGCATGATCGACTTCTGCTTCGTGTAAAAGCGCACGCCTTCTTCGCCATACGCATGCATGTCGCCGAAGAGACTGCGCTTCCAGCCGCCGAAGCCGTGCCATGCCATCGGCACCGGAATCGGCACGTTGATGCCGACCATGCCCACTTCGATGCGCCGGCCGAATTCACGCGCGATATGACCATCGCTCGTATAGCACGCGACGCCGTTGCCGAACTCGTGTTCGTTGACGAGCTCGACCGCTTCGCTGAAGTCCTTCACGCGCACGCACGCGAGCACCGGGCCGAAGATCTCTTCCTTGTAGATGCGCATGTCCGGCGTGACGTGATCGAACAGCGTGCCGCCCGTGAAGAAGCCGTCTTCATGACCCGGCACCTTGAGGCCGCGGCCATCGACGACGAGCTTCGCGCCTTCATCGACGCCCAGCGCGATATAACCTTCGATACGCTCTAAAGCCTGACGCGTGACGATCGGGCCCATTTCCGCATCGTCTTCCATGCCGTTCTTGATCTTGAGTTCCTGCGCGCGTTGCGCGAGACGCGGCACGATCTTGTCCGCCACGTCGCCCACGAGCACCGCGACCGAGATCGCCATGCAGCGCTCGCCCGCCGAACCGTAGCCCGCGCCGATCAATGCATCGACAGCTTGGTCGATATCCGCATCGGGCATCACGACCATGTGATTCTTCGCGCCGCCCAGCGCCTGCACGCGCTTGCCGTGCTTCGCGCCCGTTTCGTAGATGTAGTTCGCGATGGGCGTCGAGCCGACGAAGCTGATCGCCTTTACTTGCGGATGCGTGAGCAGCGCGTCCACGACGACCTTGTCGCCCTGCACGACGTTGAAGATGCCATCGGGCAGGCCGGCCTGCTTGAGCAGTTCGGCCATGAACAGCGACGCCGAAGGATCGCGCTCGCTCGGCTTCAGGATGAACGCGTTGCCCGCGGCGATCGCGACCGGGAACATCCAGCACGGCACCATGCACGGGAAGTTGAACGGCGTGATGCCCGCGACGACGCCGAGCGGCTGGCGCATCGTCCAGTTGTCCATGCCGGTCGAGACCTGTTCCGTGTAGTCGCCCTTGAGCAGTTGCGGAATGCCGCACGCGAATTCGATCACGTCGATGCCGCGCGATACTTCGCCCTGCGCATCCGAGAACACTTTGCCGTGCTCGGCGGTGATGATCGCGGCGAGTTCGTCGCGATGCTTGTTCATCAGTTCGAGAAACTTCAGCATGACGCGCGCGCGGCGGATCGGCGGCGTGTCGCGCCACGCCGGGAACGCGGCCTTCGCGCTCGCGACGGCTGCGTCGACATCGGCGGCTTCGCCCAGCACGAGCTTGCGCGGACGCTCGCCCGTCGCGGGATTGAACACCGGCTGCGTGCGCGTGGCCGAGCCGTGCGTGCGCTCGCCGTGAATGTAATGGACCACATCGGCCGTATCGTTGAACGCCTGCATCTCGACTCCTCTCACTGATTGATTTGACGATGCACACAGTGTAGGAAGCGAAGCGCCCCGTGCAAAGACGCTATGATTGAAATCATTGTTTATATCGGCAAACAATCAGCTGATGGACGAGCAAAAGATCGAAGGTCTCTGGACCCATTTACACTGGCTGACCGTGCTCGCGGAACAAGGCAGCTACACGGCCGCCGCCGCGCGCCTGAACGTGTCGAAAGCGGCGATGAGCCAGCGCATCGCGGAACTGGAGCGCGCGGCGGGTGTGCCGCTCGTCACGCGCACGACGCGCAGCGTGCGTTTCACCGAAGCGGGTCGCAGGCTCGTCGACGATACGCGCGAACAGTACGAGCGAATCGCATCGAGTTTCATGAGCGTGAAGGAGATGGCGGGCGTCGCGCGCGGGTTGATCCGCGTGACCGCGCCGATGGCTTTTTCGCGGCAGCAACTCGTGCCGCGCATGGCGGGCTTTCTGCATGCGCATCCTGACGTGCGCGTGCAACTGGAAGCATCGGACAAATTGAGCTCGATCGCGACCGAAGGCTTCGATCTCGCGGTGCGGCACAGCGCGCAAGTGCCGGATACGCACGTCGCGTGGAGGCTGTGCGAAACGCATTCGGTTATCGTCGCGACGCGCGCTTACCTGAAGCGGCGCGGCACGCCCGCGACGCCCAACGATCTCGTCACGCACGATTGCCTCGTCTACCCGCGCCCGCAGGCATCCAGCATCTGGTCGTTCGAAAGAAAAGGCGGGCGCAAGAGTTCGACCGGGCCTCATACGCTCGCAGTGAGCGGACCTTTCGCGGCGAACAACAGCGAAGTGTTACGCGATGCGGCGCTCGACGATCTCGGTATCGCGCTGTTGCCGGATTTCACCGCGCAAGCGGCGGTGCAGGCGGGCAAGCTCGTCGTGCTGTTGCCGGAGTGGCGTCCGGTTGGCGCGTTCGCGGATCAGCTTTTCGCGGTGCGGCCTTATGCGCCGCATGTGCCGCGCGCGGTCGCACTTTTCATCGGATATTTGCGCGAGGCGTTCGCAGGCGGCTTTCCGCTTTAGATCGACATGAATAAAAAGCGCGCCCGCTTCCATGCGGGCGCGCTTCGTTCGAACTCTCGCTGCTTAGTGATGCGCGAACGTAGGGAACACGTCGGCTTGAATGGCATTGACGCGCGAACCCGATTGCGCCGAACCTTCCGCCGCGCCACCGAACGCGCTTTGCGCCGCGCCGTTTTGCGCGGCGACTCGCGCTTCGGCGGCCTGAACGTCAGCGGGATACTTCGAGTCGCTGATCACGCCGGGGTTGTAACCTGCCCTTTCCAGTTGCACGATTTGCTCGCGTACTTCGGCGCGCGTCAAAGGCTGATTCGATTGCGCGAACGATGCGACCGGCGCGGCAAGAGCAAGAGCGACCGCTGCGATACCGAAGAACTTGTTCATGATGCTTCCTCCATACAGAAGTTTTTGAGTTATCGCTGACGCTGCTGTGTTTGCCCGTTCGCGACCGTTGAACAGAGTTTAGGTATCGCACGTCCTAGGGTAAATACTTAAACGACGAAATCACTTTTGGCGAAAACGCGACTAATTCGGGCACATGCGATGAAACCCATCGCCTTGAATCGCCTATAACCAAGAACGGAGCGTCGCTGCGCAGGACGCATAGCACGAACGATCGTTTAATCAGGGGAATAACCTTGAGACGAATCCTGGTGATTGGCGCGGGCTTCGCCGGTTTGTGGAGCGCGTTGTCGGCCGCGCGCAAGCTGGAAGAACTCGATCGCGTCGATGAAGCCGAAGTCGCCATCGTCAATCCGGCGCCCTTTCATAGCGTGCGGGTGCGCAACTACGAACAGCCGCTCGACCCGACGCTCGTGCAACTCGACACCGTGCTCGGGCCGGCAGGCGTGCGCCTCATTCAGGCAAAGGCCACGAGTATCGACAGCACGAATCGCCGCGTGACGATCGAGCACGACGGCGCATCCGAAACGCTCGACTACGACCGGATGATTCTCGCGGCGGGCAGCGTGCTCGTGCGCCCGCCGATTCCGGGCCTCGATCGCTTTTCGTTCGATGTCGATACCTACGCGGGCGCGTGCAAATTGCAGGCGCATCTGCTGACCTTGCCCGCGCTGCCCGACACGCCCGGCCGCTATACGGCGGTCGTGGTCGGCGCGGGGCTGACGGGCATCGAGCTCGCGGCGGAATTGCCCGCGCGCCTGCGCGAGATCGTCGCGGAAAACGATCGCGGCAAGGTGCGTGTCGTGCTCGCGGACCGTTCGGCGAGGATCGCGCAATCGATGGGCGGCGCGCAGCCTGTCATCGAAGGCGCATTGAAAACGCTCGAAGTCGAGATGCGGCCGGGCGTGTCGCTCGAAGCGCTCGATGGCCAGGGCCTCATGCTTCACGACGGCGCCACGAGCGAACGCATCGAGGCGGCGACGGTCGTCTGGTGCGGCGGCATGCACGCGAACGCGCTCGCGGCGCAATTGCCGGTCACGCTCGATCCGCTCGGACGCGTGCCCGTCGATACGTTCCTCTGCGCGGAAGGCGTGCCGGGCGTGTTCGCGGCGGGCGATTGCGCGCGCATTCTGATCGACGGCACGCGGCCATCGGTGATGTCGTGCCAGCATGGCCGGCCGATGGGACGTTACGCGGGCAATAACGCCGTCTGCGATCTCTTCGGACTGGAGATGCTGCCGCTATCGATCGACTGGTACACGACCATCTGCGATCTCGGGCCGTGGGGCGCGGTGTACACGGAAGGATGGGACAGGAAGCTCGTCTCCGAGGGCGAGACGGCGAAGGCGACGAAGCGCACGATCAATGGCGAGCGCATCTATCCGCCGAAAAGCGGCGTGCGCGCGGATATCTTCCGGGCGGCGGCGCCCGTCGTGCAAACGCCGCCGCCTACCGAACGCGCGGAGAAGCGCTGAAGAATCAGGCCTTCTTCACCGAAGCTTCGTAGATCTCGTCGATCGACTGTTCGAGCGTCTTGTCGAACTCGCTGTCGCTCATGTCCTTCTTCAACTCGTTGATGAGCGCGCGCGAGAAGCTTGCGATCATGCCGTGGTTATGCGCGAGCTTTGCGCACGCGTCACTGCGCGTATAGCCGCCCGACAGCGCGACGACACGCACGACACGCGGATGCTCGATCAGCGGACGATAGAAATCCGCCTCGTCGGGGATCGTCAGCTTGATCATCACCTTGCTCGATTCCGGCAGCGCGTCGAGGCCCTTCAGCAATTCGTCGCGCAGAATCTTTTCCGCGCCTTTCTTGTCCGGACTCTTGATCGAGACTTCGGGTTCGAGAATCGGCACGAGACCATGCCCGATGATTTGCGCGCCCACTTCGAACTGTTGCTTCGCCACGGCCGCGATGCCCTTCTCGTCCGCGCGATGGATCACCGAGCGCATCTTCGTGCCGAAGATGCCGAGCTTCACGGCGCGCGCGAGCAGATCGTCGAGGCCGGGGTTCGGCTTCATGATCTGCACGCCGTCGGCTTCGGCTTCGAGACCCTTGTCGACCTTCAGAAACGGCACGACACCACGGTCTTCCCACAGGAACGTGGGCACGGGCTTGCCTTCCGCTTCGCCGTCCATCGTGCGCTCGAACAGAATCGCGCCGATCACCTTCTCGCCCGTGAACGAAGGCGCGGTGATGATGCGCACGCGCATTTCATGCATCAGCTTGAACATTTCGGCGTCGCCGTTGTAGGCGTCGTCCGCAATTCCGTATTGCCGCAGCGCGCCGGGCGTCGAGCCGCCGCTCTGATCCAGAGCCGCGATGAAGCCATCTTTCTCAGCCATTTGCGCGAGCATCTTTTCATTAGCCACGAACATTTCCTCCTCGAAGTTCAAACACCGGACTTGTGCGTGCACAGTCCGGGCTTATGGTTCAGCTTTTGCAAGTGTAAAGGTTTTGACGGGCGCTCAAGTCGTGCAAATCCGCCATTTGCGCGCAAATGGGGTTATCTCGTGCGTTGTCGCACGGCCCGTGAGAGGAAAAATTCAGGAAGCGGCGGAATTGAGATCGCCCGCGTTGCCGGATCGCCAGACGATGGCGAGCGCGCGACGCAGAAAAGACGGCGCGCGTTCGAAGTCGGCGGCGCGCGGCATTTGCGCATGATCGTTCGATGTCTGCGCCGCCGCTTCGCTGATCGGCGAAGGTGGCGCTTCAATCGCTTCGATCACTTCGGGCGCGGAAACCGGCGCGAGTTTTTCGCGCGCGTCGCCGCAACGTTGGTTGAGCACGCGGCGCATGGCGGGGTCGTCGATCAGCGCTTGCGCGGTCGCCATGCCGCGCTCGAACTGCAGCGCATAGGCGATATCGGTGAAATCTTCGTAGCGGCCGGTATCGGCCAGCTCGTACGCCAGTTCGAGTGTGCGCTGGCGTTTCCATGCGTCGAGATCGTCGTGGGCCATGCTCACAAATGTCCTCTTCTGCGCGATGAGGTGCTGAAGATGTTAGCCCGCGCCAAACGCTTTTCCGTTGTCGCACCACAACATGCAGACGAAAAGCATGCGTGAAATCGTACAAAAAGCGCTTGCCTAAAGCACTAAATCCGCGATAGCCCTCGCTTGACAAGGCGCACGCAAGGTATTTAATTCACTCACCCGCCCCTTTGCGAAAATGATGGGTGGCCGCCGACGTTTCCTGTCTGCGCTGTGAAGCAGTCCCGACGTATTGGATGTTCGCTCCATGTGGAGCGCGATGTGCCTTTATCGGAGCCGCGTCATGAACCCGCTTTCAGGAAGTCCGGCACGCGTTGCCGCGCTTGCCATCCCTTGCGCGTTTGCCGCGCTCGCCGCGCTCGTCGTGTCCCTCGCCGGATGCGGCGGCTCGGATTCCAACGATACTTCCGTCCCCGACGCGATCACCCAGATCATGAAAAAGCCCATGTATCAGGGCTCGACGTGGGCGTTGCGCGTCGTCGATCTGAATTCGGGCGATCTCATCTACGACATGAATTCGAACGCGCAAGTGTATGTGGCGTCGGTGCGCAAGGTATTTTCGCTCGGCGCGGCGCTCGATCAATATGGCGCGCAGCATCAGTTCCAGACGCCGGTGTATCGCATGGGCGCCGTCGATGCGGCCGGCACGCTGAACGGCAATCTCGTGCTCGTCGCGAGCGGCGACCTCTCGATGGGCGGCCGCACGAATTCCGACGGCACGCTCGCCTGGACCAACTTCGATCACAACGAGGCGAACAATCTCGGCAATGCGCAGATCACCGCGCCCGATCCGCTCGCGGGCTACGCCTCGCTCGCGGCGCAGGTGGCGGCGTCGGGCATCAGGAAGATTAGCGGCGAAGTCGTGATCGACGACCGTCTTTTCGATCCCTTCGATTTTCGCGGCGAGTTCCAATTGCGGTCGATCTTCGTGAATGACGATGTGGTCGACACGATCATCTCCCAGGGCAGCGCGGGCTCGGCGACGCCGGTGGATTACCGGCCGAAGTCATCGGCATTCACCGTGCAATCGACCTTGATGACGGCGGCGGCGGGCACAGCGGCGAAGATCACGGTCACGCCCACGGACCCGACGTGCTTCGGCGCGCTCGCCTGCACGGGCACGCTCGGCGGCTCGATTCCGGCCGATTACGTGCCGCCGATCGTGCCCAGCTTCCCGGTCATCCGCACGTTCCGCATCACCGCGCCGCAGAACTATGCGCGCACGGTGCTCATCGAGGCGCTCGCGCGCGCCGGCGTGACGGTCACGGCATCCGCGGTCGAGAACAATCCGGTGCAATTGCTGCCCGCGAAGAATTCCTATTCCGCCGATACCCGCGTCGCGCAACTCACGTCGCAGCCGTACAGCGAGTATTCGAAGTGGATTCTGAAGGTCAGCTACAACATCGGCGCGGACACGAGCCTCATGCTCTTCGGCGTCGCGAACAACGGTTCGACCACGCTCCAGGCGGCGCTCGCGGCGGAGAACGCGAAGCTCTCAAGCGCGCCGTTCAACGTGCCGATGAACCAGACGCATTTCATCGACGGCAGCGGCGGCGGCGAAACGACGGCGACGCCGGTCGCGGTCATCGCGATGTTGCGCGCGATGAACGGCCGTCCGGCGTTCCCGGCGTATCTGGATTCGCTGCCGTTCCTCGGCGTCGACGGCTCGCTCGCGAGCACGACCGATTTCGAAAGCGATGCGACGCTCGCGGGCGCGAAAGGCAAGGTCTACGCGAAGACGGGGACTTATGTGACCGGCACGGAGAACCCCGACGGCACCGAGACGAGCACGCTGAAGGGACAGGCGCTCGCGGGTTATATCGACGCGAAGAGCGGCCGCCGGCTCGCGTTCGCGCTGATCGTGAA
>NZ_FCOJ02000057.1 GCF_001545035.1 Caballeronia glebae | reverse complement strand
TTCGCGTATGCCTTGATGCGCGCGAGCGGCGTGAGCCCCAGCGCTTCGGCCTTCTTCGCCGACATCACCACGACCGCCGCCGCGCCGTCGTTGAGGCCCGATGCGTTCGCCGCCGTCACCGTGCCTTCCTTCGAGAACGCGGGCTTCAGCCCCGCGAGCGCATCGGCCGTCACGCCGTGACGCACGAATTCGTCGGTGTTGAACTGCAGCGGCTCGCCCTTGCGTTGCGGAATCGCGACCGGCACGATTTCGTCGTTGAAGCGGCCGGCCTTCTGCGCGGCTTCCGCCTTGTTTTGCGACAGCGCCGCGAACGCGTCCTGCTGCTCGCGCGTGATGCCGAATTCCTTCGCGACGTTTTCCGCCGTCGTGCCCATGTGGTAGTTGTTATAAACGTCCCACAGGCCATCGACGATCATCGTGTCGATCAGCTTCGCGTCGCCCATGCGAAAACCGTCGCGCGAGCCCGGCAGCACATGCGGCGCCGCGCTCATGTTTTCCTGGCCGCCCGCGATGACGATCTCCGCGTCGCCCGCGATAATCGCGTTCGCCGCCAGCATCACCGCCTTCAGGCCCGAACCGCAAACCTTATTGATCGTCATGCCGGGAACCATGGCGGGCAAACCCGCCTTGATGAGCGATTGGCGCGCCGGATTCTGGCCCGAGCCAGCGGCCAATACCTGGCCCAAAATCACTTCGCTTATCTGATCCGGCTTCACGCCTGCGCGCTCCAGCACGGCCCTGATCACCGTCGCGCCCAGTTCCGGCGCCGCGATCTTCGCGAGCGAGCCGCCGAACTTGCCTACCGCCGTACGCGCGGCGGATACGATCACTACGTCAGTCATTTTCTTTTCCTCGTGAAACAGCGAAAGCATGAACGGACTTTCCGTTTGCGATGGCACTCACGCGATACGGAAACACATCCATTCCGAATGGATTCGTTGAGTTCGGTACGAACCCGGGCGATTGATGCGCAACGTCGATTGCGGAGCGATGTCCGACCGTCCGATGCGTGAGAGAGCGACTTTCAAAGGGCGTCGCGCCGACTACGGGATGACTTCGCCCGAAAGACGAGGTTCGTTCCGCCTGGATAATCCCGAACGGGATACGGCAAACGTGTAGCCAATTGCTTGGTCCATTTATATGGGCCTTTAATAAAATCTCTCAGGTTCAGCACCGGCCTTCTCTTCGCCTTGCCGCGTGAATCGTGCGCGCGTGATTCCACCGCGCGAACTTTCGCGCCGTCGTGCAGCAAGGTCTATAGGAAGTTATTCGGTTGTGTGCGCTTGTGCGACGCACCAAATCAGTAACAATTTTAAACGCAAAATATGCGTAAAAAATTTCATATTAGTAGGTATAAACCCTAAAACCAGTAAAAATTCGCATGCTCATCATGCCGAATATCGCAGTTTTACTCGAACGCACGTTCAATAATCATCCTATATGACGACGAAAATTGCGCGTCAGCTCGATCGATTTCGCGGATTCCGGGTAACCACGTAATACAGACGCAGGTCGTTCGTTATTTCAGCCAACGGCCGCCGCTACCAAACGTTCGTCCAAGACGCCTTTGCGAAGTTAGACCTTATATTCGAATTAACCACTGGGTATAACCATTCAATCTTTATCCGCTTCTCGATTTGGATATATATGACGGCGTGATGAAAATATGAGCAGTTAATCGGTTGGTTATTGCGCGACATTTTGTCATCCGTCGGCGAGGAAGTAATCACTTCGAGCGGCTGCGCAAGCCGCCCGGATTCCGGCAAACCGTCAAAGCGCCAAGACGAGCCTTTCGCCCTTCGCGCGCGAACAGCACGTCATCATGCGGTTGTTCGACTGGCGTTCGGCTTTAGTCAGCACCACGTCGCGATGATCGATATCGCCGTCGAGCACGCGCACCTCGCATGATCCACACAGACCTTCTTCGCAGTCGCTCTGCACATCGACGTTCGCGCGCCGAAGTGTCGTGAGCAGCGTCTGATCGGCCGGGACGGTCAGCACGAGGCCCGAATCCTTCAGTTCGACTTCGAACGCGCGCTCCTTTTCCGGATCGAGCGTGCCGAGTTTCGATTCGAAATGCTCGATCCTCAGCGCGTCTTCGGGCCAGGACGCGCTCGCGTCGCCGAGCGCTTCGAGCATGCGCGCCGGGCCGCACGCGTAGACGAGCGTGTCCTCGTCCACGGCGAGCGCGGCGAAATCGTTGCGCGCGCCTTCTTCCGAGATGTACGCGCGCAGGCGTTCGCCGTGCAGCGCGCGCATCTCGTCGAGCAAGGCCATTGACGCGCGCGAGCGTCCGCTGTAGTGCACTTCGTAGTCGATGCCGAGCGCACGCGCGCGCCGCGCCATTGCGCTGATCGGCGTGATGCCGATGCCGCCCGCGATCAGCACGAGCTTTTTCGCGGTCTCGTCGAGCCGAAAATGATTGCGCGGGCCGCGGATGCGCCAGTGCGCGCCGGGCTTCACGTTCTCATTCTCATGCACCCACGCCGAGCCGCCGCGGCTCTGCGTCTCGCGCAACACCGCGATTTCGAACGCGCGCGCGTCGTCGGGATCGCCGCACAGCGAATACTGGCGCGAGATGCCGGTCTCGCCGCATACGACGTCGATATGCGAGCCCGCCGTCCAGCGCGGCAGATCGCGCCCGTTCGCCGATACCAGCCGCACGCGCGCGATGCGATCCGCGCACGCCTTCACCGACTCGACGATCACCGCGCGGTTCACCGCATGCGAGGAAGGCTCGCCGATACGCACGACCGCGCGCGGCTCGCGCACCGCCGGATCGGCGCGTTCGGGATTCATCGCCGGGTCCCATTCGATGTGAAGATGCTCCGGCCCGCGAAACGACGTGTTCGGCACATACGTGAAGCGCTGCGCGGCGAGCCGCATATGCGGCAGGCGGCGCGTGAGCTCGTCGAGAAACACCTGCATCTCCATGCGCGCGAGATTTTTGCCCATGCACTGATGCGCGCCGTAGCCGAAGGTCAGTTGATCGCTGGCGTTTTCGCGGCGGATGTCGAAGAGATCGGCGTCGGCGAACTGATGTTGATCGTGATTCGCCGACGACGTGACGATCAGAAGCTTCGAGCCCGCCGCAATCTCGACGCCGCCGATCGTCACGTCTTTCGTCGCCAGCCGCCGCCATGCCGCGACCGATCCGTTATGCCGCAGACACTCTTCGACCGCGTTCGGAATCAGGCTCGGGTCGTCGCAGATATCACGCCATGCATCGGGATGTTGAAGCAGCAGCTTCATCGCGTTCGCGGTCGCGTTGGCCGTCGTCTCGTGCGCGGCGACGATGCCCGCCATCATCATCGAATGCAGATAGGAATCCGTAACGACGTCGGGCAATTCCTTCTGCTTGCGGATGCCGTATTGCATCCAGCCGGGACCGGACGGGTCCTCGCGCATCTTGTCGAGCACCTTGCCCGCGTATTGCCAGAACTTGCCGACCGCGTGCGCGACTTCGACCTGCTCCTCGGGCTTCGGCCGTCCCCATGTGTTGACCGTGTGCGCGATCGAATAGCGGCGCAACGTGTCCATGTCTTCTTCGGGCACGCCGAGAAAATGCAGCGCGACGGTGAGCGGCACTTCCCACAGCATCTGATCGACGAGATCGGCGCGGCCGTCGTCGATGAAGCGATCGACGTACTCGCGCGCGAGCGCACGCACCATCGGTTCGTGATGGGCGAGCGCGTCAGGCGTGAACGGGTCCATCAGCGCGCGACGGCGCGGCATGTGCGCGGGCTCGTCCTCGTTGACGAGCGTGCGGTTGAGCGCAAAGCCGTAAGACGCGAGCACCGCGTTCGCTTCGGGGCCGGTCGGCGTGATCTTTTCGAGCGCGATCGACGGGCTGAACGTGATGTTGTCGCGGAAGATCGCCTTGATGTCGTCGTAGCGCGTGACGACCCAGTAACCGAGTTTCGGGCTGAAGAACACCGGTTCGCGCTCGCGCGCCCAGCGCACGTATTCGGGCGGGTCTTGCTGATAGCCGTCGCCGAAGGGATCGAACCCGGCCGCGCCCGCGCTGACAGGACAGCCGTTCGGCGCGCGTGTTTCGTCATGGAAAGGACATCGGGGCGCGCGGTTTTCGCCGGCCACGTCGGTCATGCTTGTCTCCTGGTCTTTTCTTGTCGTGACGATAGTATGCAACGCCTCGCCGCTTCGGTCATCGCGGTACGCGTTGTCGAACCCGCACTCGACGCTGCTGTTTATCCGCAGCGTGCCGGGATTGGTAACGCTGCCGCGTTATATAGGCTTGCCCTCGCTCGATGCCCAGTTCGGCATCAACGCGTTGCTCGGCAGCGTTTCGTCGATCAGCTTCTCGGCCGTTCTCCGGCCGGCGACCGGCAAGCCCTCGGGGTTCAGCACGCCGATCTGGACCAGCACCGAAGCCTGATCCCAGTAGATATGCTCGTTGTAGAGTTTGTCGCCGCGAAAGCGGATCACAGCGAGCATCGGGACCTCGAAGTATTTTCCCGTCGGCGCGAGACCGGGCAGCAGCCAGTCGATTTCGCAACTGTGCGTCGCGCAGAACACGAATTCGTCGACGACGCGGTCCGCGCCGATCGTGCGCGACACCGGAATCAGCTTCGTGTCGGCGGGATTCGAGTGGACGAAGTGATATCGGTAGAAGCGCTTCAATTGATCGTGACCGACGCCGCCCGTCATCGTCGGTACGTGATTCACGTAAGGCTCGTCGACCATCGTCGGCATCACGGCGTCGACATCGCGCGCACCGAACTCGAAGTAGCAGTGCTGCTCCCAGAGATGGTTCAGATCGAAGTGCGGGCCGAGCACCTTGCGCAGCATGGAAAGCGTGCGCGAGTACGCCATCAGCGCGGCGGGTTTGTCATAGTGCTCGCGATCCGCCACGATAAAGCCCGCCGACACGCCCGGATAAACGTAGCGTTCGATGTACGGTCTGCCCGCGAACGCCGCCTCGACTTCGCGTGCATCGGGCGCGCCGTGCTCGGGGAAGTGGAAGACCATCGGGCAGCGGATCGTCGGAATATCGGCGAGGCAGGCGCTAAAGTCGTCGGCGTAGTAACAGGCGGCGCAATCGACATCGGCCTGCGCGGCGATGCGCGTCGCGAATCGGCCGCCGCGCCCGTAACCGATCACGCTCACTTTGCCGGCGTGCTGCGGCAACGCGCGCAGAGCATCGACGAGCGCCGCGAAATTTTCCGCGGCGATGCCGCCCGGCTTCGGATCGAGCTCGGGAAGTTGCGGCGCGAGCACGACATACCCTTCCTCGGCGTACAGATCGGCCGAGCGCTTCACGAAGTCGTCGAGGCCGGCCGCGTCGTGCAGCAACACGATGCCCGGACCCGAACCCTTCGCGGGCTGCGTGACGTAAGCGGGAAGCGTCGTGCCGTCGCGAAGCGTAATGTCGATGAAGCGACCGCTCATGGTCTGCGTCTCCGTATATATATAGAGGGAATGTTTTGCGCGCGCGACGCGCCTACGACAACAGCGTGTCGGCAAGCAGCTTCACGTTGAGCACGACGATCACGGCCGCCACCAGCCACGACAGCGCGCTCGTCCAGCGCGAAATCGCGAAGACGCCCATTTTCCGGCGGTCCGACACGAAAAGCACCAGCGGAATCACGGCGAATGGCAGTTGCATCGACAGAATGACCTGGCTCAGCACGAGCAACTGGCCGGTGCCCTTCTCGCCGTAGATCGCCGTGACCACGACCACGGGAACGATGGCGATCCCGCGCGTGATGAGGCGCCGCGCCCAGTTCGGAATCCGTAGCCGCAGAAAGCCTTCCATTACGATCTGGCCGGCGAGCGTCGCGGTAACGGTCGAATTCAGCCCCGACGCGAGCAGCGCAACCGCGAAGAGCGTCGATGCGATGCTCAGGCCGAGCAACGGCGAGAGGAGGTGGAACGCATCGCCGATTTCCGCGACTTCATCGTGACCGTTCGCGTGGAACACGGCGGCCGCGACGATCAGGATCGCCGCGTTGATGAAAAGCGCGAGCGTCAGCGCGATGGTGCTGTCGATCGTCGCCCAGCGAATCGCGCTGCGCCGGGCCGCGACGGATTTGCCGTATGCGCGCGTCTGCACGATCGACGAATGCAGATACAGATTGTGCGGCATGACCGTCGCGCCGATGATGCCGATCGCGACGTACAGCATTTCGCGGTCGGCGACGATGCGCGGCGACGGCACGAAACCGCGCAGGACATCGGCGAGCGGCGGCGCGGCGGCCGCGATCTGCAACGCGAAACAACTCGCGATCACGACCAGAAGCGCGATGACGAACGCTTCCAGCAGCCGAAAGCCTTTGTTGATCAGCAGCAGTAAGAGGAATGCGTCGAGCGCGGTCAGGAGCGCGCCCGCGATCAACGGAATGCCGAAGAGCAGTTGCAGCGCGATGGCGGTGCCGATCACTTCGGCCAGATCGCACGCGACGATCGCGGTCTCGCACACGAGCCACAGCGCGAAATTCACCGGCTTCGGATAATGATCGCGGCAGGCTTGCGCGAGATCGCGCCCGGTCGCGACGCCCAGGCGGACTGCGAGCGCCTGCAGCAGAATCGCCATCAGGTTCGACAATAAAATGACGGTGAGCAAGGTGTAGCCGAAGCGCGAACCGCCGGTGATGTCGGTCGCCCAGTTGCCCGGGTCCATATAGCCGACGGATATCATGAACCCCGGACCGGCGAACGCGAGAAAGCGCCGAATCCATCGGCCGCCTTCCGGCACGTGAACCGACGCGTACACCTCCGGGAGGCTCGGGCGGAACGCGTCGTCCTGCTCGGGCGGTGTCGAAGCGGGGCGTACAGGATCAAGCATCGGCTCGTTTCTCCTGCGGATACCTGCTGTGGGCGTGGTGGAAATATGCGCCGCGGCGGATGAACATTCAAGCGCGTCAGCGGAGTACCGCTCACACACGTTCGGAGCGGCCCAGCATCTGATAATCCGACTTATCAGATGTAGCGATTTTCCTTGTCAAATTCGAAGCTGGTTGATAACCTCGGCCCAAACTACTGAAAAATAAGGATAAATGGCTACCCAAACGGCACGCTCCGGAGGACGTTTGGCAGAAAGCGCGGTGGAGACAGTCCGCTTGCGTGCGCCGAGCCGTCTTACGCGGCAGCACTTCGCGCTGTATCGCGGTTATCTCGACGGCGTGTCGGAGGCGCAGTTGCATGCTTCGTATGGCGATGCCAGCACCGACGTGCGCACGACCCGGCGGCTGATCGACGCGCTGCGCGATACGCTCTCGGTTCTCGCCCGACGCGCCCGCGATACGGAAGCCGCGCACTTGCTGCGGCTTCGGCCAGGCAGCATTCCCCTCTTCGAGCCGCCGGCCACGGCCGCCCCGCCGCTCGACGACTTCCGCGAAAGAATCGATCCGGATGGCGTCTACAGCGAGTCCGAATTGCTGGCGCTCTACGAGGAGGCCTATCCGCCCGACGCCTCGCCCGCCGTCGATCGCCGCGCCGCGCGCAATGCGCGATTGCGGCGGCGGCAAGCGGATGCGCTCGCGCGCATGGAGGCGTCGCTTGCGCAGGATCCGAGTCCGGATCATCCCATCGACGGCTGGTTCGAGTCTGCCGTCGCCGCGCGACTGACGGCGGCCGGACTTTCGACGCTCGCGGACGTCATCGGACTGATCGAGCGGCGGCGGAATCGGTGGTACTCGGCCGTGCCCCGGCTCGGTCCGAAAGGCGCGCAACGCGTGGTCGACTGGCTGCAACTCCACGCTCAGGCGCTTCGGCACACGCTGTCGCCCGTCGCGCTGGTGCCGCGGCGGCAGTGGCGCTCGGGCGATATTCCGTCGAAGCCGGCTCCGGAAGTCGATGAACGCGACGCCGTCGTGATCTCGCCGCTTGAAACGCTGCGCGTCCCGCCAGCGCTCGACGGGTCAAAAGGGTCAAATCGGGCGGTTGCTAGGCCGCAGTTCGACACCGATATCCGCGCGATCTCAGCCTGGCTCGACGCCCGTTCGAACAGCCAGCACACGCGGCGTGCTTATCGGCGGGAAGCGGAACGGCTGCTGCTTTGGGCTCTGATCGAGAAAGGCAAGCCGATTTCGTCCCTCGATGCCGACGAATGCGCCGACTACATCGGAGCGTTTTTAGCCGATCCGCAGCCGGCGGCGCGTTGGGTCGCCAGGCATCGCGGCGAGCGGTGTTTCGGCGACTGGCGTCCGTTTGCCGGCCCCTTGTCCGACCGCAGCCGCGAGACGGCGCGCTCCATATTGAGCGCGATGTGCGAGTGGCTCGTCGGCCAGCGTTATCTGATGGTCAATCCTTTTGCGGGCTTCGCGCGCGTCGCGAGGCCGCCCATATTTGAATCGGCGACCCGCTCGCTCGACGCGGGGCAGTGGAAATGCGTGCTGGAATCGGTCGAGCGGACGGAATACTCGTTCGCCGAGCACCGCGACAAATTGGCGCTGCTTCTCGCTTACGCCACGGGTTTGCGTCGCGCCGAGCTCGCGACCGCAACCACCGACGCGCTCAGTGCGGGACGTCTATCCGGCGTTGAGGGCGTGGTGTGGCGTCTTGCCGTCGATGGAGGCCGCGGCGCGCCGCGCTCGGTGCTTTTACCGCCGATCGTCGTCGAGACGTTGACGGAAAACCTGAAATTGCGCGGACTGCCGAATCCGCTGGATTGCGCAGAAGGAACGCCGGTTCTGGCTCAGGCGCGCGGCGGACAAGCACTGACGCCCGATGGGCTCGGAAAGATCTTCAAGACAATCTTTTTTAATGCGGCCGCGCTCTCGGAATCTCGCGCGCCAGGCGGCGGACGGCATTTGACACGCGCGAGCACGCACTGGCTGCGTCACACCCACTCGACGCACGCAATCGGACACGGTGCCGACCTGCGTGAAGTCGGCGCCGGACTCGGCCATGCCGATCTCGCAACCACCGCCGTTTACCTAAAAAATGAAGACGCTGGCCGATTTCTCGGCATCGAAGCACTGATTCGCGGCGCCTCGTTAACACGGAAATCCCGAGATTCGTCTTAATTTCGCGTTTACACGCGCGGACGACGTTGTAAAAATGTCCGCTGCGGGCGCTCAAGTACTTCAGAGTTTACTTGAGGTTTACCGGTTCGCCGTTTATTCTTCGGTTTGCAACTTGTTTTCCACAAACCGAAGAATTATTTGCTTACCCAGGCCCGCCAGTGACTGCGAATTCCATGCTAAGCGCTCGGCTTCCCGAAGTCGATCAATCCGTTTCGATCGAAACGCTCTTGGGGGTGGCGGCCCAAGCCACTGACATTCTCAATCAGATCCGCGATGCGATGTTGGAGCCGTATCCGCGCAAGAGCGCGCCGACATTCACGAGCGCGCAGGTCGCTTCCCTCTGCGGCGTCGACAAGCAACGGTTCCAGTACTTGACCACCAAGGGCGACCTGCCTGCGGGCACGTCCAAGGGCGCGGGTCGCAGCAAGGAATTCACGCTCCAGGAAGCGCTCACATGGATCCGGGCGACGAAAGAACGCCCGCGCCGGCCGGAAGGAAAACGCGGCAGGATCGTGACAGTCGCGAACTTCAAAGGTGGCGTCGCCAAGACGACGACCGCCGTCTCAGCCGCGCAGGCCTTGACGCTGCTCGGCCGCAGAGTGCTGGTCATCGACTGTGATCCGCAAGGCACGACGACGCAGTTATGCGGATGGGCGCCGGACGCGGAAATCTCGGACGATCAGACCCTTCTTCCGCTCATCTACGGCGACCAGCAAACGCTGCACTACGCCGTACAGGAAACCTACTGGCATAACCTGGACCTCATCCCGGCGTCGTCGTCTCTTTTCGACGCCGAGTTCGAGATTCCTGCCAAGGTGCTGAACGACAGCACCTTCGAGTTCTGGGAAATCGTTCGCAAGGGCCTGATGCCGCTCACGGACGAATACGACGCGATCGTGATTGATACGCCTCCGGCGCTCAGCTATTTGACCATCAACGCGCTGCTCGCGTCGGATGCGATTTTGCTGCCCTGCCCGCCCGAGGCGCTCGACTTCGCAAGCTCGACACAGTTCTGGCACCTCTTCGCGGATATCGCCAAGAAGTTGCCGGGCGTGCTCGAACAGAAGCGCTTCGATTTTGTCAACGTGATCTTGACCAAAGCCAAGTCCGATGATGTGTCGCGCGTCGTGCGCGGTTGGCTTAAGAAAGCCTATGGAGATCGCGTGCTGCCTTTCGAGATTCCCGAATCGACGGTTCCGAAGGGCGCGTCGGCGCAACTTTCGACAGTCTACGACCTGTCGAAGCCGGACGGCAGCACAGCCGCATACAACCGATTCAAAGAGCCGCTCGACCGGCTCGCCGAGCACCTCGACGCGCAGTTCGCGCGGGCGTGGAATCAGACGGAGGAATAAATGGGCATCGGGGACAGACTCCTCGCCAAGACAGCGAACATCGGCAGCAAGCCGACGGACGCGGCGCAGCCGCGGCCGGTCAACACTGAACCGCGTACATCGCCGGGCCGCTTGATGGATGCCCAGCATCGCATCAACACGGCACAGACACGAATCAAGGAACTCGAGTCGCAACTCGAAGAGCAGGCGGCGCTGGAAGTGCCGCTCCATGCTCTTATCGAAGTGCGCGGGCGTCGGCGCAAGCTCACAACCGAGCAGTTTCAGGAACTGAAGAACAACCTCGCCCAGCACGCACTCGCCACGCCAATTTTGGTGCGCGCGTTGCCGGACGCTCGTTACGAGATTATCGCGGGCCATAACCGGGTCGCCGCATACCGGGAGCTCGGTCGGCCGACGATTCGCGCAAACGTTGCGTCGATCGAAGAAGGTGAAATCGAGTTCGCAGCGTTCTTTTCGAATCTGCTGTCCCCATCGCTTACGGACTTCGAGAAGTATTGGAACTTCAAGCGATTGCAGGAACTGAGTGGCCTTTCGCGCACGGAGATTTCCGAAAGCGCGGGTCTGAGCAGAAGTCACGTCACGCGAATTTTTTCGTTCGACGCGCTGCCGGAGGCTGCCAAAGTCGCGCTCGCTGAAAAGCCCGAGCGACTCGGCAGCAACGCAGCGCAGAAGCTCGCGGCGCTGACGGAAGCAGGAAAATCGGAAAAGGTAGTCGAAGCGATTCGGCGGCTGGTTGAGGACGATAGCTTCACGCAAGACAAGGCAGTCGCGTTCGTAGCGGAAAAGCCACGCGCGGCCGCCCCGAGTGCAACCGTAGTTCGGTCGGGACGCAGGAAGGTCTGTGAAGTCTCCACCAGAAACGGTGTGGTCGGAGTTCGTTTCTTTGAGAAAGACGCGAGCGACGCAGAGCAGTGGGGACAGCGGATTGCCGATTTCATCAACAAAACGCTGAGCGAATCGGAACAGGACTGAAGTTCTACTAGAGTTTCGTTTTAAATCAACTACTTAGCAAATTCGCCAAAGCTGACGTTGATTGAGCCTAGTAGACCTTCCTTGTAAATCAATGACTTGCTGCATCGGCACCGTAGAGGATGCTATGTAACGAACAAGCTTCACAAAGACAAAAGCCTTCGGCGCCAACCGAAGGCTTTTGAATATCGGGCTTAACTGCTTATCGCCCGGTCCGCTTCCCGACGCCAATCGGGTCACGAGTACGCACTCGAAGTTTAGCGGAACGCGATCTGCAGTCAAGCGTTTGTCTTCCATTTTCCGAAATGGACGTATTTGACATGCATATCGCGCAACATTCCGTTGCAGGCGAGGTTGTTTCTCGCCCAAAAACTTACGATTTCCCTCCGGCGACTGCCGATCGGCAAGCTCTCGATGAATACGCTTGCGATCGATCGAATCTGCCATGGGTGATTTTTCGGGCCGCGCATCGTGCGACCCATACGTCAGCCCTTCCCGCACGCGCACGCGCATTGTTCGCGGCTTTAGCGCGTACCGTCGACGCATCTCGTCCTTTCGCACCGATTTTCGCGCGGCGCGAATTACTCACCGGACGCGCTCAGCAATCCATGCGCACCTTCTATCGGAGTATGGACGACCTCGAAGGCGCCGGGTTCATCACGCGCCCGCCTCAGACACGTTACGGTGCTGCGGGCTTGTTTGGTCGCGCCTACATCCATCTGACCCAGAAGGCGGCCGCGCTGCTCGGCCTCGTTGAGCCAGCGAACGAGGCCGAGAACGAGTCTGCACAGCAACGGGAGAACGCGCTCAGCACCGAAGCCGCGTTTTCGTACGCCCGTCCGTCTGTCACCGTGGCAGACGGTGCTATATATAAGGATCTAATCCCTAATACTCAAAAGAGACAACCAGGACGCCTCCCCGCGGACCTCCAACGCCTCTTGCCGCTGGGATTTCGTGAATTTCTGATTTTCAAGCTCATGCGCGAAGCGAAGACTCACGGCAAGCTTCTGTCCGATGTCGTGGAAGCCAGCTGGGCTCCGTTGCGACGTGCAACGCATCCGATAAGCTACCTCCGCACGCTTCTGCGGGCCCCGGTCGATTTCGCGTATCGCGCCCGAACTCAGCGCGAAGCTCAACTGCAGGAACAAGTCGAGCGCACCGATTCAGCGCGCACCGACGCGGCCGTCGTGGGTCTCGCGGGTCAATCTTTTGTTAGCCGCGATGGTTTGCGTCGGTACCGCGTATCGGACGACGCCCGGTCCATCGTCATTCATCATCGTGAGGAGACGCAACCACGCGTACATGCCGGGGCATGGGCGAAAGACTTCGTCGCTGCGCTCGAAGCAGGGCACATCGTGTCGGAAAACGCTGTCGATGCCTGTGATGCCCATTCCGGTTCCTCTCAACGAATCGGGACACTACCATCCGTGATCAAGCGCAAATCCGAAGCGCACCTCAGCGATCTGAAAGCGCTTCTCCGCTTGAAGACAGCCGGTGGCACCCCATCTACGAAAGCGAGCGGAACGGCGCGGCCATCGTCTGAAGCCCGGTCCGATGTGTCCCCATTGACTTCGCTTTTGCAGGCGGCATCGCGTGCGGCGGCGTCGACGGATTTTCGCCATTTACCGGGCTTGAGTTCGTGAGCACGTACTCACTGCGAGCCTGGACTGGCAAGCATCAGACAAACGCGGCTCAAAAGGCGCGCAGGGAAACTTTTTTGAATTAGGCTGCTGCGTCGCAGCAAACTCTGATATACTCTAAGGTTGCGCCGTAATGGGCGAATGGAAAACGCAAAACCCGCATCTGGATGCGGTTTGCGTGTTTTGCTCGATGCGATTTTCAGCAAGCCTTCCGTGGTCGAAGCTGTTATCGAAATCATCGCGAGCGGTTACGCTCGCTCCCGGGGATCTGTCGTCGCCGAGCAAACCTGTCGAGGAGAAAGTATGGCAAGTTTTGATCGGGAAGATTCGGAGCTGGATATCGTCGCGCCGGCACGCAAGGCACCGGGCCGTCGGGCGAACAAAGGGAAGGGCCAGGCCGGCACGATACAGCCCGATGTCGCAATGACCGCCGAACAAAACGAAGAGCGTCAGCGCCAGATGCGCGCGCTCATTCAGTTGGGCAAGGACCGCGGTTATCTCACGCACGCCGAGATCAACGACCACCTGCCGGATAATTTCGCTGAAACGGCGGCGATGGAAACCATCATCAGCACGTTCCACGATATGGGTGTCGCCGTTTACGAGCAGGCGCCGGATGCCGAAACGCTGCTGCTGAACGATACCGCCCCGAGCGTGGTCACGGACGAGCAATCGGACGAGGAAGCGGAAAACGCGTTGTCGACCGTCGATTCCGAATTCGGCCGCACGACCGATCCGGTCCGTATGTACATGCGCGAAATGGGCGCAACCGAGCTGCTCACGCGCGCGGGTGAGATCGCCATTGCAAAGCGCATCGAAGACGGCCTCCACGAGATGATTCAGGCCATCGCGGCGTGCCCTTCGACGGTCGCGACCATTCTCGCGGACGCGGCGCAAGTCGAGGCCGGCGAGCTGAAAATCGACGAACTCATCGATGGCCTGAAGGAAGACGACACGCCGGAAGAAGAGATTTCGGCTCCCGATACGAGCACGAGCGACGCCGTCGAAATCGATACGGAGACCGATGAATCCGGCAGCGACGAAGACGAAGACGACGATCTCGACGGCGACGATGCCGGCGCATCGAACGAAGCGCGTCTGAAGCAGCTGAAGGCCGATTGCCTGGAGATCTTCGCACGCGTGCGCGAGTTGGCGGAACAAGCCAGTAATCCTAAGGGATCGGGCGCGGTGGCGGCGAAGGCCGTCGAGAAGTCGCGCGCCGAAATCCAGCGTGAGCTAGGTTCGATCCGCTTCACGGCGAAGACCATCGACCGCTTGTGCGTGAATGTTCAGCAACAGGTCGCGCAGGTGCGTGACATCGAGCGTCGCGTGTTGCAGATCGCGGTGGATCGTTGCGGCATGCCGCGCGAAAAGTTCGTCGAATCGTTCGTCGGTCACGAGACCGATCTCGAATGGACGTCGCGCGCATCGGGCGCTTCGAAGCAATACGGCGCGTCGCTCGAACGCAGCCTGCCCGCGATTCAGGCAGAGCAGCAGAAGCTCATCGACATCGAAGGCGTGCTCGAGATGCCGCTTCAGCAACTCAAGAAGATCAACCGTCAGATGACGGCCGCCGAGTTGAAGATGCGTCAGGCCAAGCGCGAGATGATCGAAGCGAACCTGCGTCTCGTCATTTCGATCGCGAAGAAGTACGTGAACCGCGGCATGCAGTTCCTGGATCTGATTCAGGAAGGCAACATCGGTCTGATGAAGGCGGTGGACAAGTTCGAATATCGCCGTGGCTGGAAGTTCTCGACGTATGCGACGTGGTGGGTTCGTCAGGCTGTCACGCGTTCGCTCGCGGATCAGGCGCGTACGATCCGCGTGCCTGTTCACATGATCGAAACGATCAACAAGCTGAACCGCATTTCGCGCGAGATCCTGCAGCAGACCGGGCAGGAAGCGCATCCGTCGGTGCTGGCCGAGCGCATGGAAATGCCGGAAGAGAAGATCCGCGGCATTCTCAAGATCGCGAAGCAGCCGGTGTCGCTGGAAACGCCGGTCGGTGAAGATGCCGACGCAACTCTCGGCGACATGATCGAAGACCAGGGCGCCGCGTCCCCCGCGGATGCCGCCGTGCATGCGAACATGCGCGCCGCGATCGACGATGCGCTCAACGCGTTGTCGCCGCGCGAGGCGAAGGTGCTGCGCATGCGCTTTGGTATCGACACGGCGTCGGACTACACGCTCGAAGAACTGGGCAAGCAGTTCGACGTGACGCGCGAGCGCATTCGTCAGATTGAAAGCAAGGCGATGCGCAAGCTCATGCATCCGAGCCGCGCCGACAAGCTGCGTCCTTTCCTGGATCGCTGATCCTCCGGGCCGCCTGAACTCGCGTTCGGGCGAACTCGAAAGCGCGTACCGCCGTTTCTGGCGGCACGCGCTTTTTCATTTGTGCGACGGTATTAGCCGTGGGTCGTGCTTCGAGGCGTGCCTGGCGACGAACACGTCTGCAGCGCGACGATGGCCTTGTTCGCGAGCGTGAGCGTTTCCTCGCAGGCGAGCCGGTCGCGGAAGATCGAGCATCCGCCGCCCGCGTTGACTTTTGCCACCGCGCTGCGCAGTTTGTCGAGCGCGGATCGCGGCGAACCGGCGTCGCGGATTATCGACGCGATATCGAACGCGCTTCCGGCCTCGGTTTCGACGTAGCCGGGACATTGGGTCTGCGCGTGCGCCGCGACGCAGATCATGCTGATCGCCGCGACGGCGGGGAGTCGTCGCACGCGTGGGCAGCGAAGAGGAAAGGCGCGAGAAGAAACAGAGCAGGAGAGGGTATTCATTGGCGTCACCATCGTCAGATCCGCATCGAAAGAACAATGCGTCGGGCGAACTCGTGGCGGCCGGAAACGGACGAATGCTTGTCCACAGTTTCCCTGGACAAGCATGTGGATATCCTGAGCATCGCCGGCTCAACGCATTGATGCGTAACGCATTTCACCCGGCGTACGAAATTCGCGCGTTGCTTCGTGTTCCATTCTGAACCGGTCGCAAAAAATGCGCCGGACGCGACGAAAGCGGCTAAAGCTGGAACGCGTGGACGGGCTGGGCGAGCTCGCGCGCCTACGCGTTCATTTCGCGCGTCAACCGCGAGATTTGCTTCGCCGCTCCGACGAGCGGCGCGCGAGGGCGCGAACTTCTTCCACGACCACCGCGAAGCCACGCCCGAGCGCTCCCGCGTGCGACGCTTCGACCACCGCGTTCAGCGCGAGCAGATTCGCTGACACGAAATGGATTCGATCACGCTCGTAATCTGCACGATCTGAACGCGACCTTGAATCGGTCATGCGCGCGATTGCATCGGCAGCGGCGCGCATCCGTCGTGCTTCCCAAGCTCCGACGCTTCCTTGTGTAACAACAGACGCGCTCACGCACGGCAAACCAACGCCCACGCCCGAGCAACGAAAGGAAACCAACGCCCGCGCATCGCGCGAGACATGCGATCAGTCGCGCTTCGGAATCTCCAGTCCGCGCTTCACGGCGGGCCGCGTCAGGAACGCATCGAGCACGCGCTCGACGTTCTCGAACTCATGAAAATCGACCAGCTCGCGCGCCTCGTAAAAGCCGATCAGATTGCGCACCCACGGAAACGTCGAAATGTCGGCGATGCTGTACTCGTCGCCCATGATCCAGTCGCGTCCGTCGAGTCGCTTGTCGAGCACGGCGAGCAGCCGCTTCGACTCCGCGACATAGCGCGCACGCGGGCGCTTGTCCTCGTAGTCCTTGCCGGCGAACTTGTGGAAGAAGCCTACCTGCCCGAACATCGGTCCGACTCCGCCCATCTGGAACATCAGCCATTGCAGCGTTTCGTAGCGCTTCGCGAGATCGTCGGGCATCAGTTGGCCGCTTTTGGCCGCGAGATAGACGAGAATCGCGCCGGATTCAAATAGCGGCATCGGCTCGCCGTTCGGGCCTTCCGGATCGATGATCGCCGGAATCTTGTTATTCGGATTCAGCGACATAAACTCCTCCGACATCTGATCGTTCTTGTCGAAGCGCACGAGATGCGGCTCATAGGGCAGGCCGGTTTCCTCCAGCATGATCGAGACTTTCACGCCATTGGGCGTCGGCAGCGAATAGAGCTGGATGCGCTCGGGATGCTGAGCGGGCCATTTGCGGGTGATGGGGAAATCGGCAAGCGCGGTCATGTAAGGTCCTCGGAGGTCGAACGGGCGAATATAACGATTTCACGGAATTCGTGCCTGAAGACATCACCGCGCGCGCTGTCATCCGGGTGACGCATCGACGAGAAAAAATTGAGGGATCTCGTACAGACGCGGTCTGTCGAAACGCAGAATCTATCTTCACCTCGACTACAAAAGCGATTGTAGGAATCGCTGTACGAACACGAGGATTGCGCGTAGCGCCTCAGGTCAAGAAGTCAACGAACAACGAAGAAACCACGCCCTTGCGGGAATGATGCAGCGCAAACGCGACGTGCGAGCCTGTTCACTGGCTCGCTTATTGCATCGGTACGGATGCCCGGAATCCGTTGCCGGCCCGACGAACCGTTGGTTACGCTGCCATGAAAACCGCTCCTCTCGCAACGCTCACCGCATTTGCCGCCGTGGTCGGGGGACTGCTGCCCAGCTTCTGCGACGCGACACCTCTCGAAAGCCAGCTCGACTGTAAATCCAGTGCGCACAGCTTTATCGCGCCGCTCGTCGCCGACAAATCCATCGAGGCGCACCCCATGCGCGTCGAGGCGAATTCGGTCAACGCGTTCAGGCCGGCGAAGGGCAGCGAGCTTACGGCATATGGCTTTCGCGTCTACGCCGTGCTTGGCTACGAGCAGGGCGACGACATGTTCAAGCGCGGCAGCGGCCAGCCGATCAACGATTCCGCCTATGGCGTCGTGGTGCTCGCCGCAGCGGAAACGGTGGAGGAGAAGGTGCGCGAATCGGGCAGCACGGCCGTCGTGAAACAGATCGTGCCGATGCTGATGACCGCCGTCTTCTGCAATGGCAGCAGCGCGGGCAATACGACGACGGCTGGCCAACTCACGACGGAAGCATCGCGTAATCGCTGATTCATCGTCGATAATGTTCTCCCGCCCAGCGCGCGTATGTCGCGCGCATAACAACAGGAGAACGCCGACATGTCTGACGCAGCCAACCAGTCTCAACGAATCGCGATCGTTACCGGAGCGGGCAGCGGAATCGGCCGCGCGGCGGCGCTGGCCCTGCTCGGCGACGGCTGGTCGGTCGTGCTCGCGGGCAGGCGTCCCGCGCCGCTCGAAGCGGTGATCGGCGAGTCGAACGCGGCGCAACGCGCGCTCGCCGTGCCGACCGACGTCGCCGATCCGCAATCGGTCGAAAAGCTGTTCAAGGCGGCGGTCGAGCGTTTTAACCGCGTCGATCTGCTCTTCAATAACGCCGGTGTGTCGAATCCGCCCGGGCCGTTCGAGGACTGGACGCCCGAGCAATGGAAGAACGTCGTCGATATCAATCTGAACGGCATGTTCTATTGCGTGCAGCAGGCGTTTCGCACGATGAAGGCGCAAACGCCGAAGGGCGGCCGCATCATCAACAACGGTTCGATTTCCGCGAGCGCGCCGCGCCCGAATTCGGCGGCCTACACGGCGACGAAGCACGCGGTGCAAGGCCTCACGAAAACCGCCTCGCTCGATGGCCGCAAGTACGACATCGCGGTCGGTCAGATCGATGTCGGCAATGCCTTCACCGAGCTGTCCGAGCGCATGTCGAAGGGCGTGCCGCAAGCGAACGGCGAGATCGCCGTCGAGCCGATGATGGACGTGAAGATCGTCGGCCAGTCGGTGCTCTACATGGCGAATCTGCCGCTCGAAGCCAACGTGCTGTTCCACACCGTGATGGCGACCAAGATGCCGTTCGTCGGCCGCGGCTGAGCGCGCCTTCTACGCGATCCGATACCAGACGCGAATGCCCGAATACCAGTGGCTCACGCTGGTATCGTCGCCGGCGCCGAACGTCGAGAGGCTCTCGACGTTCAGCACATCGACGCCATTCTCCGCAATCCATCTGTTCGCGCGTTCGACGAGCGCCGTGCCGTTCTCGTACACATTGCCCTTGATGAGGTGATGCTGCAGAACCTGTCGCTCGAAGTCTTCGTAAGCGATCTTCGCCATCCGCCGTCTCCTGATTTTCGTTCTGATGCGCCGAGGTATCAGCAGGCGTTTATGTTGCGGCGCAGCGCTATCGCCGCATGACGCGTTCTGCCGATTCGAGCATCATATGGCCTGAGACACGCTCGTGCGAATCGGTGAAATCCGCGTGCGGGCGGCACAGGAACGCCAAGGAGAGCACGATGGACATGCGCCAACGCGAGCACATCGAGGCCGTCGTCGCGGCGACCACGCGGGCGGACGCGCTCGGTCCGGCGCGCACGCACGACGGCATCATTCAGTCTTCGTGGCGGCGTTGCGTGCATCAGTACGGGCTCGATCCGTCGCGCATGCAAGAGGCGCGCATCCTGCCGCAAACGCGCCTGCGCGAACATCAACAGCGCATCGACGATTTCGCGCGCATCGCGCGTCACGGTCTGGAAACCTTGTACGAGCAGGTCGCGGGCATGGGCTACGTCGTGTTGCTCACCGACGCGCTCGGCGTGACGGTCGATTACATCGGCGATGCGAACACCGATTCCGCGCTGCGCCACGCGGGGCTTTATCTCGGCGCGGAGTGGAGCGAAGCGGGCGCGGGCACGTGCGCGGTCGGCACGGCGCTCACTACGGGGCAAGCGCTCACCGTCCATCAAATCGATCACTTCGACGCCACGCACATTCCGCTCACGTGCACCGCCGCGCCGCTCTACGATTCGCGCGGCGCGCTTAGCGCGATCCTCGACATTTCCGCGCTCGTGTCGCCGCAAGCGCGCGACAGCCAGAACCTCGCGCTGCAACTCGTGCGCATCTACGCGGGACACATCGAGAACGCGAACTTCCTGCGCACGCATCGGCAGGACTGGATTCTGAAGCTGAACACGTCGCCGGAATTCGTCGATGTCAATCCGGAATATCTGATCGCGCTGGATGCGAGCGGACGCATCGTCGGACACAACCGGCGCGCCCATGCGATGCTCGCGGCGGAAATCGGCCGGCCGATCGCGCCGGGAGAAGCAGCGGCGTCGTTGCTCGGCGTGCCGTTCGACACGCTCTTCGACGCGCGTATCGAAGAACTGGGCCGCTTCGTGTATTCGCGGCCGAGCGAATTGCGCGCGGTGCCGCTCGCGAAGTCGGGCGCGCTGCTTTACTTGAGCGTGATGCCGCCCGCGCCGTGCGTCACGCCGGCCACGAACGCGGCTTCGCCACGCAGCGTGGAAGTGCCCGCGCCGCTCGCTGCCCTATGCGGCGGCGATGCCGCGCTCACGCGTCAACTGGAGCGCGCCGCGAAGCTCGTCGATTCGCCGATCAACCTGCTCGTCAACGGCGAAACCGGCAGCGGCAAGGAGTTCTTCGCGAAGGCGCTGCATCGCGCGAGCGCACGGCGCGCGGGACCGTTCGTCGCGGTGAATTGCGCGGCGATTCCGGAGACGCTCATCGAGAGCGAATTGTTCGGGCATCTGCCCAACAGCTTTTCGGGCGCGGGCGCGCGGCCCAAGCGCGGGCTGATTCAGGAAGCGGACGGCGGCACGCTCTTTCTCGATGAAATCGGCGACATGCCGCGCGAACTGCAATCGCGGCTTCTGCGCGTGCTGGCCGAGGGCGAAGTGCTCGCGATCGGCGCGTCGCGGCCCGTATCGGTCAATGTGCGCGTGATCTCCGCGACGCATCATTCGCTCGACGCGCTCATGCAAGACGGACGCTTCCGCGAAGATCTCTACTACCGCCTGAACGGGGCGCGCTTCACGTTGCCGCCGCTGCGCGAGCGAAGCGATCTCGACTGGCTCGTCGACAAATTCCTCGAAGGCGCGCTCACGCTTTCGGCCGCGGCGCGCGAGCGGCTGCATCGGCACGCGTGGCCGGGCAATCTGCGCGAGCTTTGCAACGTGCTGCGCTATGCGCGTGCGGTGTGCGCGAACGGTTCGATCGATGTCGATGATCTGCCCGAAGGATTCGGCGGCGCGCCCGCGCAGGTCGAGCCGCCGCGCGTCGTCATCGAGAATTTCGATCCGCATCGACTGCCGCCCGAAGGCATGCTGCTGATGCAGTATCTGCGTGCGGCGAGCTGGAACCTGAGCGCGGTCGCGCGGCAGATCGGCGTGAGCCGCATGACGTTGTATCGGCGCATGGCGCGCCATGGCATCAAGTCGCCGAATCAGCGCGACGCGAACGGCCACTGAACGCCCGATACACCCGATACGCCTGTACCCCCGCCGATACACCTGCCGCTGTGACACCTGTCACGGCGGCGCGCCGTACACCCGCCGAAGCGCCCGTTTTTCGCGGGTAATCCCTCGCTTTTTACGCCTCGAAACGCGTCCTTCGATTGGCATGGCGCTTGCCTTTATCCGCCGCACAAAACACAGCACGGAGACACTGGCATGCGTGAGCGCGCGGCGCCGCTCGTCGGCATCATCGCCAATCCTGTTTCGGCGCGCGACATCCGCCGCGTCATCGCGAATGCGAACAGCCTGCAACTCGCGGATCGCGTGAACATCGTGTTGCGCCTGCTTTCTTCGCTCGCGTCGTGCGGCGCTTCGCGCGTGCTGATGATGCCCGATCGCGAAGGCCTAAAGGTCATGCTTCAGCGCCATCTTTCGCGCAAGCAAGGCCCGGACGCCGCGCTCGCCCACGTCGATTTTCTCGATATGCCCGTGACCGCGCGCGTCGACGACACCTTTCGCGCGGCACGCATGATGCTTGACGCCGGCGTCGATGCGCTCATCGTGCTCGGTGGCGACGGCACGCATCGCGCGGTCGTGCGCGAGTGCGGGCAAGTGCCGATCGCGGGGCTCTCGACGGGCACCAACAACGCGTATCCGGAAATGCGCGAGCCGACCATCTCGGGACTCGCGACGGGACTGTACGCAACGGGCCGCGTTCCGCCGGGCGAAGCGCTCGCGTCGAACAAGCTGCTCGATATCGAGATCCGCGATGCGAAGGGCGGCGTGCGCCGCGACATCGCGCTCGTCGATGCCGTGATCTCGCACGAGCGTTTCATCGGCGCGCGGGCGTTGTGGAAGATCGACACGCTCGCCGCCGTCTACGTCTCCTACGCCGATCCGCAGGCGATCGGCATGTCGGCCATCGCCGGTTTATTGGAACCGCTCGGACGGCATGACAAGGGCGGACTCGCGATCGAACTCGGCAAGCAGGGCGAGTGCGAATTCGAACTGCACGCGCCGATCGCGCCCGGCCTCGTCGAAGCCGTGCCGATCGCGAACTGGACGCGCCTCGCCGACGGCGTGCCGCATCGCGTCAAGCAGACGAGCGGCATCGTGGCGCTCGACGGCGAACGCGAACTCGCCTTCGGCCCCGGCGACGACGTCACCGTGACGCTCAGGGAAAACGCCTTTCGCAGCATCGATGTCGCCGCGTGCATGCGCTACGCGGCGGCATCCGGACTGATGCGTCAGTCCAGCAGCAACACCCGCTAGACCCACCCACCGAAGACACCAAAGGAGACAGAGATGACAGCGACGCAACATGCGGGCGGCTTGCCGCTCTCCAAGGACGAACTGTTGACCGTGTATCGCAAGATGCGCACGATCCGCGATTTCGAAGAGCGCCTGCACGTCGATTTCGGACGCGGCGACATTCCCGGTTTCGTGCATTTGTACGCGGGCGAGGAAGCGGCGGGCGTCGGCATCATGAGTCATCTGAACGATGGCGACCGCATTGCGAGCACGCACCGTGGACATGGCCACTGCATCGCGAAGGGCGTCGATCCGATCGAGATGATGAAGGAGATCTACGGCAAGAAAGGCGGCTCGTGCAACGGCAAGGGCGGCTCGATGCATATTGCCGATCTCTCGAAAGGAATGATGGGCGCGAACGGCATTCTCGGCGCGGGTGCGCCGCTCATCTGCGGCGCGGCGCTCGCGGCGAAGTTTCGCGGCAAGGGCGAAGTGGGCATCACGTTCGCGGGCGACGGCGCGTCGAATCAGGGCACTTTCCTCGAAAGCCTGAACCTCGCCGCCGTGTGGAATTTGCCGGTGATTTTCGTGATCGAGAACAACGGCTACGCCGAATCGACCGCGCGCGATTACGGCACGGCGGTCGATAGCTACGTGGATCGCGCGGCGGGCTTCGGCATTCCGGGCGTGACGGTGGACGGCACCGATTTCTTCGCGGTGTACGAAGCGGCGGGCGAAGTCATCAGGCGCGCGCGCGAAGGCGGCGGGCCGGCGCTGCTCGAATGCAAGATGATCCGCTTCTACGGCCATTTCGAAGGCGACGCGCAGACCTACCGCGCGCCCGGCGAAATCGACGATATCCGCTCGAACAAGGATTGCCTGAAGAAGTTCGCGGCCGCCGTCACGCAGGCCGATGTGATCTCCCCGGGAGAACTCGATGCGATCGACCGCGAGGTCGCCGCGCTGATCGACCGCGCCGTGCAGGAAGCGAAGGACGCGCCTTTGCCGAGCGCCGCCGATCTGCTCACCGATGTCTACGTCAAATACTGAATCGAGGAGATAACCATCATGGCCCGCAAACTGAGCATGAAGATGGCGATCAACGAAGCCATCGATCAGGAAATGACGCGCGATCCGAGCGTGATCGTGCTGGGTGAGGACATCGTCGGCGGCGCAGGCGCGGACGGCGAGAAGGACGCGTGGGGCGGCGTGCTCGGCGTGACGAAGGGACTTTACGCGAAGCACGGCGACCGCCTGCTCGATACGCCTTTATCGGAGTCGGCGTATGTCGGCGCGGCGATCGGCGCGGCGGCGTGCGGCATGCGCCCGGTCGCGGAACTGATGTTCATCGACTTCATGGGCGTGTGCTTCGACCAGATCTTCAATCAGGCGGCGAAGTTCCGCTACATGTTCGGCGGCAAGGCGGAAACGCCGGTCGTGATTCGCGCGATGGTCGGCGCGGGATTTCGCGCGGCGGCTCAGCATAGCCAGATGCTGACATCGCTGTTCACGCACATTCCCGGCCTGAAAGTCGTGTGCCCGTCGACGCCGTACGACACGAAAGGACTGCTGATCCAGGCGATCCGCGACAACGATCCCGTCATTTTCTGCGAGCACAAGAATCTCTACGGCTTCGAAGGCGAAGTGCCCGAGAACTCGTATGCGATTCCGTTCGGCGAGGCGAACGTCGTGCGCGACGGCCGCGACGTATCGATCGTCACGTACGGCTTGATGGTGCATCGCTCGCTGGAGGCCGCCGCCACGCTCGCGAAAGAAGGCATCGAAGCGGAAGTCGTCGATCTGCGCACGCTCTCGCCGCTCGATCTCGATACGGTGCTGGAGACCGTCGAGAACACGGGAAGGCTCGTCGTCGTCGACGAGGCGAATCCGCGCTGCAACATTGCCACGGATATTTCCGCGCAGGTCGCGCAGCAGGCGTTCGGCGCGCTGAAGGCCGGCATCCAGATGGTCTGCGCGCCGCATACGCCGGTGCCGTTCTCGCCGACCCTCGAAGATCTGTACATTCCGAGCGCCGCGCAGATCGCCGACGCCGCCCGAAAAACCATGAAGGGAGGAAAGCACTGATGTCCGCAATCACACCGATCGTGATGCCCAAGTGGGGCTTGTCGATGAAAGAAGGCACGGTCAACGAGTGGCTCGTGGAGGAGGGCACGGAGATCACCGTCGGCATGCCGATTCTCGATGTCGAAACCGACAAGATCGCCAATGCCGTCGAAGCGCCCGATGCGGGTCTGCTGCGCCGGCGGGTCGCATCGGCGGGCGATACGCTGCCGGTGAAGGCGCTGCTCGGCGTGCTCGCGCCGTCCGAGGTGAGCGACGCCGATATCGACGCATACGTGTCGTCCTACGTGACGCCCGCCGAGGATGAGGAAGAGGGCGAGGAAGCCGCGGCGTATCACTTCGTCGATGTCGAGGGCATCCGCGTGCGCTACGCATCGCGCGGCCATGTCGATGGTAGCGACGCGAGCCGGCCGGCGGTGCTGTTCATCCACGGCTTCGGCGGCGATCTCGACAACTGGCTCTTCAATCTCGACGCGCTCGCCGAGAAGAACCGCGTATTCGCGCTCGATCTGCCGGGTCACGGACAATCGACGCCGAAAGTGCCGGGCACGACCCTGGCCGATCTCGCCGCGTTCGTCGGCAAGTTCATGGACGCGGTGTCGATCGAGCGTGCGCATCTCGTCGGCCATTCGATGGGCGGCGGCATCGCGGCGCAGATGGCCGTCGATCAGCCGGCGCGCGTGCAGTCGGTATCGCTGATTTCGCCGGCCGGTTTCGGCGATGAAGTGAACAACGCGTACACCGAAGGTTTCGTGACCGCCGAATCGCGCCGCGAACTGAAGCCGGTGGTCGAGCTGCTGTTCGCGAATCCCGAGCTGGTCAGCCGTCAGATGCTCGACGATCTGCTGAAGTACAAACGGCTCGACGGCGTGAGCGACGCGCTGACATCGCTCAACGGCGGCTTGTTCGCGGGCGGAAAACAGAGCGCGCAGCCAGGCGCCAAGCTGGCCGCGGCGGGCAAGCCGGTGCTCGTGATCTGGGGCGGCAAGGACCAGATCATCCCCGCCACGCACGCGAAAAATGCGCCGGAAGGCGCGACCGTTCGTGTGTTCGACGACGCCGGGCATATGAGCCAGATGGAGAAGGCGAACGAGGTGAACGCGTTGCTCAAGGAGCACGTGGGCAAGGGCGGCTGATCCCGCTCCGAGCGCACGCGCCCCGCCGGAGAAGGCCCCCGGCGGGGTGCGCTCGTGTTTCGCGGTGATCGGCCACCTTGGGCTACCATGCTGGGATGGCGTCGCTCCCGACGCGCCCGCACATCGATTCCATGCCCTTCCAACTGATCGATCCCGTCTCGCTTTCCGGCGATCCGCTCGATGCCGAAGAAGCGCTTCTCGCGCGCGCGGCCGCTGGCGACGCCGTCGCGCATGTCTGGGAAGCGCCCGCTTCGCTGGTCGTGCCGCGCAGCTATCAGCGTTACGCCGCCCTCGCCGATGCGCGCGAGGCTTTCGCGCGGCGCGGTTGCCCCGTGTGGCTGCGCTTGTCGGGCGGCGGACTCGTTCCGCAGGGTCCGGGCGTGCTCAATCTGAGCCTCGCATACCCCGTGCACGCGCCGATGGGCGCGCTGTCCGAAACCGTCTACGTGCATCTGTGCAGGATTCTCGCGGATGCGCTCAACTCGCTCGGCGTGTTGACGCACTGGCAGGCGGTAGAAGGTTCTTTCTGCGACGGCCGCTTCAATCTCGCCTGGGGCCCCGGCGATGACGCCCGCAAGATCGCGGGCACGGCGCAGTACTGGCGGCGCGTGCCGCACGGCGACGCGGACCAGCCGCTCTACGCGGTGCTCGCGCACGCCGTTCTGCTCGTCGATGCCGATCCGATCGAACTCAACGAGCGCGCCAACGCGTTCGAAGCGATGATCGAAAGCGGACGCCGCTACGAGGAAATGCGGATCGTGACCGTTGCGCAGGCGCTCGCCTACGAATGTTTCTCGATGCCCGCCGACCTGCGCGAGCGCGTGCGCACGGCCTTGATCGACCGCGTGAAGGACGCGTCGCCGCCGGAACAATAAAAACGCATCGAGGTGGCCATGCCGCTCAGAAGTGCTTCGAACGGGTTCTTCTTCGCGCTGTGGGTGGCCGTGTGCGCGGCCGCGCCCGAATTTCTGTGGCAAGGCCTCTTTTCCCTTTTCGGCCATTTCTCGCTGACCGATGCCGCCGCCGCGCTTCTGATCGGCGCGATTCTCGCGTTCTTCGTCGAACCGGTGCTGGAACGCCTGCGCGGTCTCTCCGACGCGCACAAACACGCGGAGAAATCCCCCGCCTTCGCCGCGTGCGAGGCGCTGAGTTTCGCGATCGTCGCCGTGTGCGTGCACGAGGCCATCACCGTGTATGTCGCGGCAAGTCACTCGAACGAGCAGGCGAGCGAGAACCTCGTGAAAGCCGTGGCGCAGGCGCTGCAATGGGCGATCACGCCGTTTTTCATCACGATTGCGTGGATGGCCGCGCGCGCGCCCGCGTGGATCGCGTGGCCGGCGGCGGCGCTATCGATCATCGTCGGCTTTCTCGTCGGCGTGATATCCGGCTGGAGCGCGCACGTGCTCGTGACGAGCGCGATTCCCACGATAGGCGTGCTGATCGCGGGATGCCTCATCGTGCGGGAACAGTGGGATGCGTTCACGTTCAGGCGCTGCGCCCGCGCAACCGGCGTGATCGCGCTCGCGTGGCTCGTGCTGACCGGCGCGCTGCAACTCGTGCTATGGCTTGCGCACGTGCAGGCGTTTCGCGTGTATGAGCGATCGGAGTTCTGGAGCGACCTGCGGTTTTACATCGGCTGGGTGACGGGCCTGCTCGTCGCGCCGTCGTTCGTGCCCGATGCGCCGCTGAACGCCGGCGGTGACGACCGGCGTGTGCGGCATTGACGACTTTTCGTCAGTATGTTCCGGGCGGCGGCTGCCAGCCCGGCGGTGGTGGCGGCGGCGGTGGCGTGGTGCTGTACGCGCCGCCGGAAGGCTGAACCATGCGCGTCGCGCCGCGCACCGGCACCTTGTCGCCGGCCGCGTACATGCATTGCAGATACGCGTAGTCGTAGCGCTGCTGCACGTTGTAGCCCGATGCCTGCGAAGCGCCGACGCCGAACGCGCTGCCGGTCAGGAGACCCGCGCCCGCGCCGATGGCCGCGCCCGAGCCGCCGCCGAACGCCGCGCCCGCCGCCGCGCCGAGCGCCGTGCCGACGACCGCGCTGCCGACCGCGCTGTTGGTCGCCGCCTGATTGGCGTCCACGCCGCCGACCTGATTGAGCGCGAACTGGCGGCACGAGGCATCGTCGGAGCGGAATTGGTCGAATGTTTTGGTGCTGCCGGGCAGCGCCATCACGCTGGGGCCGGTGGGCATCACGGTGCAGGCCGAAAGTCCGGTCGCGCCGATTGCCGCCACTAAAAGAGCAAGCCTTGAGTAGTTCATGGATTCTTGCGAATACGCTTCGTTATCGGATTTCTTTGTGCCGAAAGCATCAGTTCGACGGCGGCGGCGTTGCCGGAACCGGACGCCATGCGTTGCCGCATTGCTTCACATACGGGTAGTAGGCCCTCGCGGAGTCGCAGTAGTACCACATGCCGGGCTCCTGAGCGGGCGCGCCCGGATCGGCGGCGGGCTGGCCCTGCTCGACATACTGCGTCGGTGCGGCAGGCTGGACGACCACGGGCGGCGGCGGATAGTAGTAATACGGCGCCGGCGCCACGGGATACGGGTAATACACGGGCCCGCCCACCCATACGCCGACGCGCGACCAGGCGTGCGCATTGGCGGTCACGCCCGCGCTCGCAATCAGCGATAGCGCGATAAAAGCCTTGAGGCGATTCACGTCCTTCTCCAGAAAAAATTGTTCGCTGTGTCGATGCCTGTAACGGAAATCCGACCTCCGCCGTCGACTGGACATGGCGCATCTTCGAACGCTATTCCCTTTGCTGGAGAATTTCAATTACACGAATCAGTCTGTATTTTTCGGCGCGTTACTCGGTAACAAAGTGTCTGAATTTCACGCGCGCAGCACGGTAATTCCGGCTCGTTCGATCGGCTCGGTGAGCTTCGCGTCGGCCGCATCTTCCACGATGATCGTCTGCGCCAGTTCGATCGCGCCGATCCTGTACGCGGAAGCCGCGTTGAGCTTCGCCGCCGACGCGAGCACGACGGTTTCCGCCGCGCGCGCCGCGAGCGCACGCTTGATATGCGCTTCCTCGAAATCGCCGGTGGTGAGGCCGGCTGTCGGATGCACGCCGGTGACGCCCATGAAATAGAGGTCGGCCTGGATGTGCGACATGGCTTCGACGGCGGCCGCGCCCACGGTAACGATCGAATGCTTGTAGAGCTTGCCGCCGATCAGCACGACTTCGACCGACGCGTGCTGCGCGAGCGCCACCGCGACGCTCGGACTATGCGTGACGATCGTCGCGGACAGATTTTCCGGCAGTTGACGCACGAGCAGCGCGGATGTCGTGCCGCCGTCGATGATCACGATCTGCCCCGGCGCGATCAGTTCCGCCGCTTTCCTCGCGATGCGCCGCTTCGCTTCCGACTCCATGTCCTCGCGTCGGACGAACGGCGCGATTGCGGGCGAAGCGGGCAGCGCGCCGCCGTGCACGCGCTGCAGCAGCCCTTCGGCGGCAAGCTCGCGCAGGTCCCGCCGCACCGTGTCCTCGGAGACGCCGAAGCGCGCGCTCAGTTCGGCGGCGAGCACCTGTCCGTCGCGCTTGAGGGCGTCGAGAATTGCTTTCTTGCGTTGGCTGGTCAACATGGCATTGCACGAAATTTCTTGATGTTGCACGAAACTGCACGCTACCATGAGTTCAACCAATTGTCGAACGGGTGAATCGATGGAAACGAAAGAGCGCGTGCGCATTCTCAAGACCGACGTGCTGTCGGACGACTGGTACGTCCTTAGAAAAGTGACCTTCGATTTTCAGCGCCGCGACGGCGTCTGGCAGCGTCAAAGCCGCGAGACTTACGATCGTGGCAACGGCGCGACCATCCTGCTGCGCGATCGCGAGACCGGCAACGTGCTGCTGACGCGCCAGTTCCGCATGCCCGCGTTCGTCAACGGACACGACGGCATGCTGATCGAAGCGCCCGGCGGCTTGCTCGACGACGCCACGCCCGACGAGTGCATCCGCGCGGAAGTCGAAGAGGAAACGGGTTATCGCGTGCAGCGCGTCGAGAAGATCTTCGAGGCGTTTATGAGCCCGGGATCGGTCACGGAAAAGCTGCATTTCTATATCGGCGATTACGACAGCTCGATGCGCGTATCGGACGGCGGCGGCGTCGAGGCGGAGGGCGAGGAAATCGAGACGATCGAAGTGCCGCTGCAAACGGCCATGCAGATGATCGAGCGCGGCGAAATCATGGATGGCAAGACGATCATGCTGCTGCAATACGCCGCGCTGAGGGATCGCTCAGGCGAGTAGCGACACCGCCTTCACCTGCGCCCACAACCGCATGCCTTCGACGATGCCCAGCCGGTCCAGAGAGTAACGCGTGACGCGCGCGAGCAACGGCGATCCGTCGACGTCGAGCCGGACCACGGCCTGCGACGGATTGGCGTCCTGCGCGATGCCGACGACCGTCGCGGGCAGCACGTTGAGCACGCTGCTGCGCTCATGCTCGTGCGTGCCCGTGAGCAAACTCACGTCGCGCGCTTTCACCGCGACGCGCATGGTTCGACCTTCGGCCATCGGCGCGTGCACGACGGCGAGCTTCGCGCCCGAGCCGGGCAACGTGAGCGTGAGCAGGCCATATGCGCTGTCGTATCCCCCGACGATGCCTTCGAACACGACCGATGCGTCGTCGGCGATCGCGAGCGGCAAATCGAGCCGCGCGAGCGTATCGGCAATCGGGCCGCTCGCGAGCGCGCGACCGCCTTCGAGCAGCACGAGATGATCCGCGAGGCGCGCGACTTCTTCCGGCGCGTGGCTCACGTAGAGCACGGGAATGTCGAGCTCATCGTGTAGGCGTTCGAGATACGGCAGGATTTCCTGCTTGCGTTTCTGATCGAGCGACGCGAGCGGTTCATCGAGCAAAAGCAGACGCGGACTCGTCAGGAGCGCCCGCGCGATACCCACGCGCTGCCGTTCGCCGCCCGACAATCCGGCGGGCATGCGCTCCAGCAGATGCCCGATGCCGAGCAGTTCCGCCGCCTGCGACAGATCCACGCGCCGCTCGGCCGCCTGCACGCGCTCCAGCCCGAAACGCAGGTTTTTCTTCACGCTCAGGTGCGCAAAGAGGCTCGCTTCCTGAAAGACGTAACCGAGCGGGCGCTTGTGCGTCGGCAGAAAAATATCGCGCTCGGTATCCAGCCAGATTTCGCCATTGACGACGAGCCGCCCGACGCGCGGCCGCGCGAGCCCCGCGAGACAGCGCAGGAGCGTGGTCTTGCCGGAACCGGAATGGCCGAAGATCGCGGTGACGCCGCGGCCGGGCAGCGCGAGATCGATATCGAACGTGAAGCCTTTGTGCTCGACGAGAAAGCGCGCTTCGATCGCTTCCCCGGAACTGGTGCGCTCGCGGGCGAGCGTCAGGCGTTGAGAAGTGAGTTCAGACATGAGCCGTGACGGAACGTCGGCCGGAATAGAGCAGTAGAAGGACGACGAAGGAGAATAGCACCATGCCGCCCGCGAGCCAGTGCGCCTGCGCGTATTCGAGCGCCTCGACGTGATCGAAGATCTGCACCGACACCACGCGCGTGCGTCCCGGAATATTGCCGCCGATCATCAGCACGACGCCGAATTCGCCGACGGTATGCGCGAAGCCGAGAATCGTCGCCGTGATGATGCCGGGCCGCGCGAGCGGCAGCGCCACCGTGAAGAACGTGTCCCACGGACCCGCGCGCAGCGTCGCGGCCGCTTCGAGCGGACGGCGTCCGATTGCTTCGAACGCGTTCTGCAACGGCTGCACGACGAAGGGCAGCGAGTAGATCACCGAGCCGACGACGAGCCCCGCGAAGGTGAACGGCAACAAGCCGATGCCGAGCGCCTGCGTGAATTTGCCGACATAACCGTTCGGCCCCATCAGCACGAGCAGATAGAAGCCGATGACGGTCGGCGGCAGCACGAGCGGCAACGCCACCACGGCGCCGACGATGCCCTTCAGCTTCGAATGCGTGTGCGTGAGCCACCATGCGATCGGCGTGCCGATGACGAGCAGAAGCGCCGTCGTGAGCGACGCGAGTTCGAGCGTCAGCGTGATGGCCTGGAGATCGGCGCTATCGAGCGGCATCGGCGCGATTACAGCTGATAACCGTAGGACTTGATCACTTCCGCGGCCTTCGGCCCTTTCAGGTACTCGATGAACTGCTTCGCGACCGGATTGTCACGGCCCTTGCTGAGGATCACGGCGTCCTGCCTGATCGGGTCATGCAGATTCGCCGGCACGATCCACGCCGAACCGCTCGTGATCTTGCCGTTCTTGTAGATCTGCGACAGCGCGACGAAGCCGAGTTCGGCGTTGCCCGTGGCGACGAACTGCTGCGTCTGCGAGATGTTCTGGCCTTCGACGACCTTCGGCTTGATCTCGGCCGTGAGGCCGAGCTTGTCGAGCGTCTGATAGCCGGCGAGACCGTAGGGCGCGGCTTTCGGATTGGCGATCGCGATGTGCCTGAAATCGTTCTTCTTCAGCACTTCGCCCTTGTCGTCGACGTAGCCGTCCTTCGCGGACCACAGCGCGAGCGCGCCCGTCGCGTAGGTGAAGCGGCTGCCGGGCACGGTCGCGCCTTCGCTGTCGAGCTTGGCGGGCGTGGCGTCGTCGGCGGCCAGGAACACTTCGAACGGCGCGCCGTTCTTGATCTGCGCGTAGAACTGGCCCGTCGCGCCGAAGGATGCGACCACTTTGTTGCCGGTGTCCTTCTCGAAGTCGGCGGCGATGGCCCGCACGGGTGCCGTGAAGTTGGCCGCGACCGCGACCTGCACTTCGCCGGCAAGCGCCGACGTCGCGGCGATGCCCGCGGCGAGCGGAACGAACGCACAAAGCAAAGCGCGCAAAATGCGAGTCTTCACGTAAAGCTCCTTGAATCGAGTTGAAAGTCTGGTTATGGATCGACTTCGGGCGCGCGTTGGAGGCCGCGAGCGTGGTGCCGTACAGTTCGGCGAGCACCGTAATATATACGACTATATTACGTCCCCGCATGCGCGCTTCACGACATGGCGGCGATAAGTCTCGTCGGATGATTGTCGTGTAAGCGAATTTGTGAGTAACGCTCAAATATTTGAGTTGACCATTTTCATGTTTATGGATGACACTGATCGTTGAAACGTAGGCTGCCAGCCGGCATAAATTGAGCAGCGCTCAATTCGAGCGCACAGGGAGACTACACCATGACCGACGCAGCGAATCTGCAACGCCTGAAGCTCGGCATCGAAGGCCACGTGGCGCGCGTAACGCTCGATCGCCCCGATGTGCGCAATGCCTTCGACGACGCGACCATCGTCGAGCTCACCGCCGCCTTCCGCGCGCTCGACAGCGACGCCAACGTGCGCGTCGTCATTCTCGCGGCGAGCGGCCCGGCGTTCTGCGCGGGCGCGGACCTCAACTGGATGAAGCGCATGGCGGGCTATTCCGAGGCGGAGAACCGCGCCGACGCGCTTGGCCTCGCGACCATGCTCAACACGATCTACGCCTGCTCGAAGCCGGTCATCGCGCGCGTGCAGGGTGACGCTTACGCGGGCGGCATGGGACTCGTCGCGGTGTGCGATATCGCGGTCGCGGCGGACACGGCGCACTTCTGTCTCTCCGAGGCGAAGCTCGGCCTGATGCCCGCGACGATCGCGCCTTACGTGATCCGCGCGATGGGCGCGCGCGCCGCGCATCGTTACTTCGTGACGGCGGAGCGCTTCGATGCCGCCGAAGCGCTGCGTCTTTCCTTCGTGCACGAAGCCGTCGCCGCCGATCAACTCGATGCGCGCGTCGACGCGATCGCCGCGAGCATCGCCGCGAACAGCCCGAACGGTGTGCGCGAATGCAAGAAGCTCGTCGCGGATTTCGCGGGCAAGGAAGTCGATGAAGCGTTGATCGGCGAGACCGCCGAGCGCATCGCGCGCATCCGCGCATCGGACGAAGGGCGCGAAGGCGTGCGCAGTTTTCTGGAGAAGCGCAAGCCGTCCTGGCTCGCCTGAAGCGCGGAGGAATCGACGTGATTACGCTGCATCATTGCGTGAGCGCGCGCTCGTTCCGGCCGCTTTGGGCGCTGGAAGAAATCGGCGTGCCGTATGAACTGAAGATGTTGCCGTTTCCGCCGCGCGTGTTGGCGCGCGGTTTCAAGGACGTGAATCCGCTCGGCACGATTCCGGCGCTCACCGACGACTCGGACGACGCGCTTTTCATGACCGAATCGTCGGCGATCTGCCAGTATCTGGCGGCGCGCTATTCGCCGGGCGCGCTCGATGTCGCGCCGCACGAGGCCGATTTCGGCCGCTATCTCAATTTCCTGCATTTCGGCGAAGCGACGCTCACATTTCCGCAGACGCTCGTGCTTCGCTATGCGCATCTGGAGCCGCCGGAGCGGCTGCAGCCGCAAATCGTCGAGGATTACTCGCGATGGTTTCACGCGCGCCTGCGCACGCTCGCGCCGCTGCTCGACGCGCAGCCGTATCTGTGCGCCGGACGCTTCACGGCGGCGGACATTTCCGTCGGCTATGCGTTGATGCTCGCGGAACTGCTCGATCAGAGCGCGGGCTTCGCGCCATCGATCGCGGATTATTGGCGGCGTCTGCGCGAACGCGAAGGCTTCATCCGGGCGATGCGGGCGCAAGACGCCGCGGCGCGCGCGCAAGGCGTGTCGACCACGCCGTCCCCGAGGCTGCGCCCTTAGTCACCCTCCTTCAAGTCCCCCCGTCCGTAGGGCTGTGCGATGCGCCGTGCAGCCGTACTCTTCACATCACGCGCTGACGTTCAAGCGCGCCGATGCAGAGAGACTTTCTTGACGAGGTTGGCGATGATCGTTCTTTCCTGGTTCCTGTCGGTGGTTCTTGCGCTGGTCGCGACGGCCACCATTGCGATGGCGCTGCCGCGCTCCGCCGCGGACGAGCTGAACGCCACCGCGCCGCAGTCGATTTTCAGCATCGAGATGAATCGCATCGACGCGGTGCTCGCGTCCTGCACGCCGAATGCCGACTGAATCCGGCGGCGCGCACGGGGCGCGTTGCTAGGCGTTGGATGTAAGTGTCGTCGAATCAATGCTTTGCAGCAGAACCTGAAACGATATCCACAGGCTTGTGCCCACTTTCTGTGGACAACTTTTGTGGACAAAATTAAGCATCGAGGCCCAAGAGCCTCGGAAGATAACCCCAAGCCTTGCGCGAGGGGCGCGTCGGGAGACCAACGAAGACGCAGAAGCACACGCAGAAGGCCGCCGCGCCGCCTGCGCTCCATGTTCCGAAGAGTCGAATCCGCCGATAATGGCCGTTCCACGACAACCGGCGTCGAACCAGGAACCGCATGACCGTCAAACTTCCCAAGGTGTGGGACGACGACTACCGGCATTGGCTTGCCGAACTGAAACTTCGCGTCGAGCGCGCGCGCCAGCGGGCTGCGGCCAGCGCGAACCGCGAACTGGTCACGCTGTATTGGCAGATCGGCCGCGACATTCTCGATCGTCAGCGGCGACAAGGCTGGGGCGCGGGCGTCATCGATCAGTTGGCGCGCGATCTGAAATCGGCGTTTCCCGACATGCGCGGCTTTTCACCGCGTAATCTCAAATACATGCGCGCGCTCGCGCAGGCGTGGCCGGACGAGGCATTCGTGCAGCAGCCTGCTGCACAATTGCCGTGGTTCCACCTTTGCACGTTGCTGGACAAGCTCAAGAATCAGGACGATCGAAGCTGGTACGCGGCGAAGTCGCTTGAGCACGGCTGGTCGCGTCAGGTTCTCGTGATGCAGATCGAAACCGCCGCGCACGCGCGCAGCGGCAGCGCCATCACCAATTTCGACGAGCGGCTGCCGCCGCCGCAATCCGATCTGGCGCGCGACGCGCTCAAAGACCCGTATATCTTCGATTTCCTCGGACTCGCCGAAAACGCGCAGGAACGCGATATCGAACAGGCGCTCACGCGTCACATCACGCGATTTCTGCTGGAATTGGGCGCGGGCTTCGCGTTCGTCGGGCGGCAGTATCGGCTGGATGTGGGCGGCGACGAGTTCTTTATCGATTTGCTGTTCTATCACCTCAAGCTGCGCTGCTACGTGGTGGTCGAACTGAAGACGACGGCGTTCAAGCCGGAATATGCCGGCCAGCTCAATTTCTATCTTTCCGCCGTGGACGCGCAACTGAAAGCGCCCGACGATCAGCCGACGATCGGGCTTTTGCTGTGCAAGGAGAAGAACCGGCTGGTCGCGGAATATGCGCTGCGCGGCGTCGCCAAACCGATGGGCGTGGCCGAATATCAGCTGCTTCGCGAGGTTCCGGCGTCGCTGGAGACCACCTTGCCTTCGATAGACCAGATCGAGGCCGAATTGCGCGGCGATATGCCAGGCGAGCAATGAAGCGGCGGCAAGAAGAGGGCAAAAAATGGCCAAAAAAAAGCCCGCTTCAGTTGAGCGGGCTTGAATCCACATCGGTTGAGACATGGAGGAGACAGGTGTAAGTATAAACCCTTAACTCTGTGCGTCAACACCTAAAACAAAAAAAATCGCAATCGGGAATCGACCGCAGCAAATTTGCAACACGCCGGCTGCCGTCACGGCTTGCCGAGGCTGTGGTAATACGCGGCCAGATTGGCGACGTCGGCGTCGGACAAGGTTTTCGCCATCATCGACATCATTTCGTTCTTGCGCTCGCCCGTGCGGAAATCGTTGAGCGCCTTCACGAGATATTCCTCCGTCTGTCCGGCGAGGTTGGGCGCTTCCGGCAGCTTCGAGATTCCGTCGATGCCGTGACACGCCGCGCAAGCCGACGCCTTCGCGCGCCCGGCCTTGACGTCGCCGCCAGCGAACGACGCGCACGACACCGCCGCCAGCACGCCCGCGAGCACCGCGCCGGTCAGCGCGACCCTCATTTGGCCCCCGTATACGAGATGCGATAGATCGCGCCAGCGTAGTCGTCGGAGACGAGGAGCGAGCCGTCCTGCAGCATCTGCACATCGACGGGGCGGCCCATATACTCGCCGCTGCCCGTGAGCCAGCCTTCCGCGAACACTTCCGTCGCGCCCGCGGTGCCGTCGTCCTTGATCGGCGTGAACATGATGCGCGCGCCGATTGGCTTCGTGCGGTTCCACGAACCGTGCTCCGCGTCGAAGATGCCGCCCTGATACTTCTGCGGGAACATCTTGCCGTTATAGAACGACATGCCGAGATCGGCGGCGTGCGGGGCGAACTCGACCTGCGGGAACACGACGCCCGCCGGCGGATTCTGGTCCTTGTATTCGACCGTGCGCACTTTGCCGCCGCCGTACCACGGAAAGCCGAAGTTCTCGCCGCTCTTGGTCGCATGATCCAGCTCGCCGGGCGGGGTGTCGTCGCCCATGCCGTCGACCTGGTTATCGGTGAACCAGAGCGTCTTGTCCTTCGGATTGAAATCGAGGCCGACCGAGTTGCGCACGCCGTGCGCATAGACTTCGCGGTTCTTGCCGTCCTGATCCAGACGGATGATGCCGGCGAGCCCGTTCTTGTCGAGTTCGGCGAGCTTGTCCTTCGGCGGCACGTTCCACGGCTGACCGAGCGCGACGTACAGCTTTTTGTCCGGCCCGATGCGGCAGTAGCGCGCGCCGTGATTGAAGCTTTCGAACTGCGTCGGAATCAGCTTGCCCTGCGGCACGACGACCGCCGCCGCGACATCCGGTCCGCCTTCGCCGAAGAACTGCGCCGCGGGAAAGCCGAGCACGCGGTTCTGCTCGACCACATAGAGCACGCCGTCCGGCGAGAAGCACACGCCGTTGGGCACCTTGAACGTCACCGACGAGGCGAACTGCACGACATCGCTCGCGAAGCGTTGCTTGGTCCGGTCAGTCACCTGCCACACGCGATTCTTGCGCGTGCCGACGAACACGACGCCCGTCGAAGGCTCGATCGCCATGGCGCGCGCTTCGGGCACCACGGCGTACAGCTCGATCTTGAAGCCCGGAGGCAGCTTGATTTGTTCGAGATTTTTGCGCAGCGCGTCGGCGGTCTGACCGGCTTGCGGGATGGTTTCCGGCGGCGCGGCGTTGCCCGTCTGACGGAAATTCGAAAGCGTGCTGACATTGTCCTGCGCGGCGTTCGCATACGGCAGGCAGGCGAACATCGCACTGACGGCCAACGGCAAAAGCTTGAGCGTTGCGTTCATCTGGGTTGTCTCCGGTTGTTGTCGGCCGGATCGGGCGTTCGTCGCCGTCGTCCGGTCGCATGCAAAGCAAGGCTTCTCTCGGAAATTGCACTGAACAACACACGACTACTTTCGCCGAAGCGCGCACCCATGAAAGCAACCGACGCGAACGCCACGACGCTGCCTGCAGCGAAAAGAATCTTAGGATAGAAATCGCTTATGTAAGTAACGGATGACTAATTTTCGCGGCCGCTTGCCGTCGCCTGCGGCATCTATTTCCGGCCGTCGAAGAGAAAGACGTCGGCGCGGTCCGGGCTCGGCAAAGCGACGAGAAGACGCGCGCCGTCGAGCACCGCGTTACCGGTCACGGTCGCGTCCGGGAGCGGGCAGGGCGCGGGGCCGAACGTCACCGAAACGTCGTAGGCATTCGCGCCTGCGTGCGGCGCCGCCGTGCCCTTGAAGATGCAGCCGGATGTCGTCGTGCCGGCCAGATAGCCGTCGCCCGCGACCGTGATGCGCGTTTGCGTGGTTCCGCCTAGCGACATGCCGCGTCCGCTGTAGAGGCCGCCCGCGTTGGCACGGCTCGGCCCGATGTCGAGCATCGGCGCGGCGTTGCCGGAAAACGCGAGACCGGCGCTGCCGTCCGTGTGCGCGACGGTTGCATCGACTGCGGGCGCGTGGGCGAAATTCGCGCTGAAGACGGCGGGCGATGCCGACGCCTTGCCTACGCGATAGTCGAACGCGGCCTCGCTGGTGAAGCGCCCGTCGCCCGATTGCGCGCCGTTCTTCGCGACCGCGACGCCCGCGAGCCCCGTGCCGCCCGCGCTCCCGTAGAAGAGATACGCGCTGCCGTCGAAGAGCATGAGTAGCGTGGCGTCGGCCGCGCTCTCCTTGAGCGAGCCTTTGTAGACGCCGCCCGAGGGCAGCGTCGTCGTGACGGAGCCCGGCGGCGGTGCGGAGTTGGGACCGCCGCTGGAACACGCAGCGAGCGCGACGGCGCAAACCAGGAAGGGAATCGCGGATCTTGTCATTCAGGACTCCGGTCGCGAGCGAGGAGAGTTCTGTATAAGCGCTTCAATCATGCAGGTCAAGCGCGCCGGGCATCCTCATTCGGCGCTCATTCAGCCTCTTTACGATGCTTTTCATGGCAACGCGACACACGAAACGCGGGCCGAACCCAACAAGACATCGTCCGATCTGAGGAGCAAAACATGAACAAGTCGACTATCGCCGTCTGCGTTTTGGCCGTTGCCTGCACGGTGGGCATGAGTGGTTGCGCATCGATGGGCAGTTCCGCCGACGTCTACGACAGCATGCAGACGCAGCACGAAGAAACGGTGCGCATGGCGACGGTCGAAAGCGTGCGCGGCGTGACGATCGAAAACAACGACGGCCACCCGGCCCCGTTCGGAGCAATCGGCGGCGGGTTGCTCGGCGCGGTCGCGGGCAGCGCGGTCGGAGAGGGACACGGCTCGCTGCTCGCCGGTGTGATCGGCGGAATCGCGGGCGCAGTCGCGGGCGATCAGGTTCAGGATCATCTCGAACGGCAGAAGGGCCTCGAAATCACCGTGCGTCTCGACAATGGCGATCTGCGCGCGATCACCCAGTCCGCCGATGGCCAGATGTTCTACGCCGGCCAGCGTGTGCGTCTCCTGTCGAGCGGCGGCGTCACGCGCGTGACGGTCTGACAGAGCGGTTCAGGGCAAACACGACGACGAAACGACCCGGGCGATCGGGTCGTCGAGCGCTTGCTGCGCAACCTGTTCCAAACGCTGACGCCGCCGCAGGTCAATCCCGACGATACATCGACGCCCGCGTGCCGCTCTTCGCCCGCTCCCAGATCTGCTCGTCGGTGAGCGTCGTCTCGATGAGTTCGACCGGCACGTCGCCGTTCCGAACGACCGCGACACGAAAGCCGTCGATCGGCTCATACGGGCCGAGCAGAAGCGTCTTGCCTTCGATCGCCTTCGTCAAATCGCTCACCTTGAACGCCGCATGCGGCACGGTGCGCATCAATGCGGGCAGCGTGCTGCCTTCCTCGAAGCGGTGATACTGCACGCGCATGAGATCGCAATCGGCGTCGCTCGTGTACATGCGGAACTGCGCGCTGTAACGCTCGCCTTCGCGCGGCTCGTGCGCCGGAATGCCCATGTGATGAAACTCGTAAGTGACGCCGTCTCGGATGAACATCGGGTGCTCCAGCGGTTTCGTTTCAGTACGCGCCGGCCATCGGCAAAAACAGATAGGGCAGGAGGTCGTCATAGCGCATCGGTTCGAAGCAAACGGTCGCGTCGACCGTCGCAGCTTCAGGCGATGCGTCGTCGTTCGCGTCCGTCGCGATCAGCGATGCGGCGGCGATGGGCGTCGGTTCGATCTTCATCTTTCCCTCCTGTCCTTCCGTGTGTGAGGGAAGTTTGATCGGGGAGAATTAGCGGATCGTGAGGGGCTGTCTCCGGTTCAGTGAGCGGCGTTAGGCGTCGCCTTCGAGCCAGTTCTCGACGGTCACGCCGGGATAGCTTTCGAAGTCCTTGACGTTGTTCGTCACGATCGGCACGCCCAGCGCGACGGCGTGAGCGGCGATGAGTTTGTCGAGCGCGCCCCGGTTGCGCTCCCGCGACGCGTGCCTGATCGGACCATAGGCAGCGGCGGCGTCCTCGCCGAACGGCGCGACTTCGATCAGTTCGACGAGCGACGCCAGATTGGCGCGCTCGCGGGCCGGGCTTGCGCTCACCGCGACGCCGAATTGCAGTTCGGCGTAGGTGATCGACGACATGAGCACCTCGCCGACGTAGCATTTTGCGAAGCGCCGCGCGACCTGTTCCGGCTGATGCTTCATCAGATAGATGCACATGTTCGTGTCGAGCAGATAGCGCGGCATCAGAAGAACTCCCGATCGTCTTGTTCCGGCTCGTTGCGTCCCGACGCCATGAAACCGGCATCGAAGCGCGCGAAGCGTTCGAGCGCGCCAGCGAGCGACCGCCGCACCGGGCGGATACGCAGTTCGTCGCCTATACGATCGATCTCGACTTCGGTTTGCGTGTCGGGATACGCGAGTTCCGCGGGAATGCGGATCGCTTGAGAGTTGCCGTTGCGGAAAATTCGGGTGATGGGCATGATGAAATCTCGTGTGTACGTTTGTGTGTACTTTAGCAGAATTCCATCGGCGGCGCGCAGGCTCAACATGTTTTCGACTCCAAAATCAGAATTTCAGGTTTCCTTACGAATGACCCGTTCATGCTGCCCGATGACGCCTCGCTCGAACAGGTGGCCGTTTGGCTAACGCTCGCGTCTGCCCGAAGCGCCGGGTCATCGTGTTCGGTGCCTTCGACCGGCACAATTTCGGGGACATGCTGTTCGCGCATGTCGTCGCGGCTTTGCTCGGCGAGCGCTGTCCGGAGGTCGAGCCGATATTCGCCGGACGCGCGCGGCGAGACCTGCGTGCGCACGGCGGCCACGACATCGTCGCGATCTCGCAACTGGCCGGGTGGTCGCGCGACGAACCCATCGCCCTGATTCACGCGGGCGGCGAGCTCTTGACGTGCGACGCGTGGGAAGCCGCCGTGATGCTGACGAAGCCCGGGCAAGCGCAAGCCCGCATCGCCCGATACGGATCGCGCGCGGCGGACCGCGATGCATGGGCGCGCGCCCAACTCGGCACGGACGCGTTCGCGCCGTATGTCGTCGGCCGCGAGACGTTTGCGCGCGCCGCTTCGATCTGCTTCGACGCGATCGGCGGCGCGACGCTCGACATCCGCGACGCCGCGTTTCGAGCCGAAGTGCTGACCAAGCTCCGATCGGCCGATGAAATCAGCGTGAGGGACACGCGCACGCAAGCCACGCTGAAGCGCGCGGGACTGGACGCGCGGCTGGTCCCCGACCCGGCGTCGATGGTCGCCGAACTCTTCGACGCGCGCATCGCGACGCGTGCCGGCGCTCGCCGCGCATTTCCTCACGGCTATCTGGCGGTCCAGTTCAGCGCCGATTTCGGCGACGACACCACGCTCGCGCAAATCGCGCATCAGCTAGATCTGATTGGCGGCGCGACGGGACTCGGCATCGCGCTCTTTCGCGCGGGCGCGGCGCCGTGGCACGACGCCCGCGCGGTCTACGAGCGCATGACCGCACGCATGCGCCATCCGGCCGTGACGATCTTCGATTCACTCGACATCTGGGACATCTGCGCGTTGATCGCGAAAAGCGAGGGTTTTGCGGGAAGCAGTCTGCACGGCCGGATCATCGCGATGGCGTACGGCTTGCCGCGCGTGAATTTCGAGCACGCGGATGCCGTCAAGCAGCGCGCGTATGCATCGACGTGGGAGATCGCGGATGCGCCGGGCGTCGTGCCCATCGCGCAGTTGCACGCGGCAATGCGCGAAGCCCTGGCGATGGATCGCGCCGCGCTTCGCGAGAAGGCATCGGCGCTCGCGCAGGCGCATCGCGCGGGATTCGAGCCGATCGCGCAATCCGCGCTTCGATCATGACGCCGCGAAATCCAGATACGACCTGACGGCCGCCGCCCGCTCGAACCGGCGATAAACCATCGCCACTTCCGAGGGCACCGCTTTCCCCGCGATCTCCCGATACTCGACGCCCGGCACCGTCACGCATTGCGCGAGCGAGCGCGGCACGACGGCGACGTCGCCGCCAAGCGACACATGCGCGAGCACATCGGCGAGCGTGCCCGGCTGGGCGACGATTCGCGCCGTGAAACGTCCGCGCCGCGCCACTTCGAGCGTGCCGGATTCCTGCTCCGGCACGACGAACGACTGATCGCGCATTTGCGCCGGCGCGATGGCGCTCGACGCCGCCAGCGGGGAATCGGCGGGCAACGCGACGATGAACGCATCGCGATGCACGGTGCGCGACTCGACGCCTTCGGGATACGGCACCGGCGGGCGCACATACGCGATATCGATGCGCCCTTCGACGAGCAGCGCGCCGGCTTCGCGCATCACGATTTCCTCGATGCCGATCTCGACTTGCGGATAGCGCGCCCGAAAGCCGCGCACAGTCGCCTGCAGCACGCCCGAATACACCGCCGACCCGACATATCCGATGACGATCTTCCCCAGTTCCCCGCGCTCGGCGAGCGTCGCGCGTTCCGCGCCGCGCGCGAGATGATCGAGCGCGGCGACGGCTTCGCCGAGATACGCCTCGCCCGCCGCCGTCAGCGCGACGGAACGCTTCGTCCGATGAAACAGCCGCACGCCGAGCAGACGCTCGGCTTCCTGGATCTGCTTGGTGAGCGCGGGCGGCGCAATGCCGAGCTCTTCCGCCGCGCGCGCGAAATGCAGATGCCGGGCGACGCTCAGAAAACAGCGCACGTGACGCAATTCGACGGGCATATCTGTATTCACGATTTCGATAATTATTCAGCGATTCTATGCCAATGACAGGCAAGACCGACGCCACTAGCATCGACAGATCCTTCCGTTTTCTCCGCGCGTGGTCATGTCGAACCCGAACCCGAATCCATCCGAAACCCGCTTCGTCCTGCTCACCGCATCCGCGACGTGCGCGCTGATCACGCTCGACACGAACGTCGTCGCGGTGGCGTTGCCGTCCATCGCGCGCGATTTCCACGCCGGTTTCGCCGATGTCGAATGGGTCGTGAGCGCGTACATGGTCGCCTTCGCGGCGTGCCTGCTGCCGGCCGGCGCGCTCGCCGACCGCATTGGCCGCAAGAAGATGCTGATCGCCGGACTTGCGGCGTTCTTTCTCGCGTCGCTCGGTTGCGGGCTCGCGCCGTCGGCGCTGGCGCTGAACCTCGCGCGCGCGGCGAAGGGCGTCGGCGCGGCGATGCTGCTCACGTCGGCGCTCGCGATTATCGCGAACACGTTCCACGAAGGCGCGGCGCGCGCCCGCGCGTGGGCGGTGTGGGGCACGTGCATGGGGGTCTCGACGACCATCGCGCCGCTCGTCGGCGGCGTTATCACGCAATGGGCCGGCTGGCGCTGGATCTTCCTGATGAATCTGCCGATTTGCGCGGTGCTCGCCGCGTGCGCGTGGCGCGGCATGCGCGAGTCGCGCAACCGCGAAGCCGGAGCGCTCGATCTCGTGGGCAGCGCGCTCTTCGCCGCCGCGCTCGCGCTCGGCATCTGGGCGCTGATCGACGCGCAAGCCGACGGCTGGACCGACTGGCGCACGCTCGCGCGCCTCGGCGCATGCGCGGCGCTTTTCATCGTCTTCGTGCGGGTGCAGCGCTCACGCGAGCACGCGATGATCGACCTCGCGCTCTTCCGCCAGCCGCGCTTCGTCGCCGCCGTGCTCGCGATGTTCGGCTACGCCGCCTGCGCGCAAGTGATGATGACTTTCCTGCCGCTCTATCTGCAAAACGCGTTCGGCTTGCCGGCGGTGCGCGCGGGCCTCGGAATGTTGCCGTTCGCGATCGCGATGATCATCGGGCCGCGCATCGGCGCGTCGCTCGGCAGGCGCGTGCCGGGGATGGCGCTGTTGACGCTCGGTCTCGCGACCATCGGCGCGGGCAATCTGCTGACGGCGCTTTTCGCGCAAACGTCGAACTACGGGCTGATCGCGGCGGGGATGATCGTCACGGGCCTCGGCGCGGGCGTGCTCAACGGCGACACGCAAAAAGCGATCATGGCGTGCGTGCCGTCGAATCGCACCGGCATGGCCTCGGGCATCAGCACGACGACGCGTTTCACCGCGATCGTTACATCGGTGGGCGTGCTGGGCGCGGTGCTCGCAACGCGCACGCACGCCGCGCTCGATGCCCACGCGTCGCGCCTCGCAGATCCGTCGAGCGTGCGCGACGCCACGTTCCTTTCGCGCCTGCTCGCGGGCGATCTAGCGCACGCGAGTGAAAACCTCGCCGGAGCGCAGGGCGCGGCGCTCGTGCGCATCGCGCGTGAGAGTTTCGCGAGCGGCTTCGCGGCGGCGCTTGGCGTGGCCGGCGTGTGCGCGCTGGCTATCGCGGCGGCGGTCTGGTTGCTCGCGGGCCGTGCGTCGGTCGAAAGCCGTGCGAAGGCTTCGGGAAAGGCGGGATCGGCATTGGCTGAATAACGAGGCCGGATGCTTCCGGGCGAATGCGCACTGAAGGTAGGATGGCGGTTTTTGTCCGAAACAGCGCGAATCCAGCCCGAATGAATAGCTTCACTAAACTTTTCACGATCGAAAAGATCAATGCACGCCGCGCGACGCGCGGGTTCTTCCACGCGCTCTGGCATTTGCGCTCGCTGATCGGCATGTTGCTGATCGTGTTCTTCGTGCTGTCCGTGCTGATGTTCTACTTCGGCGCGCCCGTCGACAGCAGCACGCACGTGCCCTCTTCCTTCGGCGAAACGCTCTATTTTTGCGGCGTGACGGCGCTCACCATCGGCTACGGCGACGTGGTCGCGACGACGGGCATCGGGCGCATTTTGTCGGTGGTGCTGGGCTTGCACGGGGTGCTCGTCACCGGCCTGACGACTGCGGCGGCTGTTTTCGCGGTTCAGCGCACGGTGGGCGACGCTCACTGAAGATTCCGGGCTGCGCGCCGCGTTCCGTCCTATGCTTGATCTGGCGCCTTCGAACGGAGCGACAACGCATGAACAGCCTGAGCCTGGAAGGAAAGATCGTCGCCATCACGGGCGGTTTCGGCAGTCTGGGACTCGCGACAGCGCGCGTGCTGGCCGGGCGCGGCGCGCGCGTCGCGCTGGTCGGCCATGGCGCGAACTCGGACGCGTTGCCCGCGTTGCTCGACAATGCCTGCATCGTGACCGGCATCGATCTGACGGATGCGAAATCGGCGCAAAAAGCCATCGATACGATCGTTCAGCGCACGGGCGGTCTCGACGCGCTCGTGAACGTGGCCGGCGCATTCAGTTGGGAAACGGTCGCGGACGGCAGCGCCGACACTTGGCAATCGATGTTCGATGTCAACGTGAAGACCGCGCTCAACGCATCGAAGGCGGCGCTCGCGCAACTGAGCGCGAAGGAGGGCGGGCGCATCGTCAATATCGGCGCGCTCGCGGCCATGAAAGCGGGCACGGGAATGGGCGCTTACGCGGCATCGAAGGCCGCGCTGCTGCGCCTGACCGAAGCGCTCGCGGAAGAGTTGAAGGACCGCGGCGTGACGGTGAACGCGGTGTTGCCTTCGATCATCGATACCGCGTCGAATCGCCGCGACATGCCCGCCGCCGATTTCTCCCGCTGGGTGCAGCCAGAAGCGCTCGGCGCGGTGATCGCTTTCCTGCTTTCGCCCGATGCGCAATGCATCACGGGCGCGGCGATTCCGGTGACGGGGCGCGTCTGAAGCTCAGCGCGTCTGCGCCTTGAACCCTTCGCCCCGCATGCCCGCGCGATCCACGGCCGCAATGCGATTGCGGCCGTTGTCCTTCGCCTGATAAAGCTGCGCGTCGGTCAGATTGATGAACGCCGTCACGTCCATGCGCTCGCCGGGCACGACGGTGCCCACACCGAAGCTCGCCGTTACCTGCTGATCGTGCGGCGAGCGCACATGCGGGATCGCTTCCCCGGCGATCAGCGCGCGGCAACGCTGTGCGACGCGCATCGCGGCTTCGGCGTCGGTATCGGCGAGAATCAGCGCGAACTCCTCGCCACCGAACCGGCCGAGAAAGTGTTGCGGACCCGCCGCTTCGCCGAGCACGCGCGCGACGCGCTTCAGACATTCGTCGCCCTGAACGTGCCCGTAATAATCGTTGTACGACTTGAAGAAGTCGATATCGATCATCACGAGCGACAGCGGCTTGCCCGAATCCTTCGCGGCGTGCCATTCGCGCGTCAACACGTCGTCGAAGCGGCGGCGGTTGCCGACGCCCGTCAGGCTGTCGCTGAACGACAGGCGCTCCAGTTCACGCTGCATCTGCGCAAGCTTTTCCTCGGTGCGCTTGCGTTCGCCGATGTCGAACATGAATCCGATCAGCGCCTCGACCTCGCCCCGCTCGTTGCGCTCGACGTGCACGACGTCGCGCAGCCACACATAGCCGCCGTCGCGTGTGAGCGCGCGGTAATCGGCTTCGTGATCCGTGCCCGCTTTCGACTGCGAGACGCAAAAGTCGACCACCGAATCGCGATCTTCCGGATGCATGCGCTCGGCCCAGTCGTTCACCGACTTCCACGACGACGGCGCCCAGCCGAGCAGCGCCTCGATTTGCGGGCCGATGTAGACGAATTCCATCGTCGCCCAGTCGATCTTCCAGGGAATCGCCTTGGTCGATTCGAGGAGCGTGCGGTAGACGGCGTGATCGTCCTCGCCGAACGCGCGCTCCGGCGGCGCGAGGGTGTCTTCGTGGCGCAGGAAAGCGGCTTTGAGCGAGCTGTCGGATGGGTCGCGATTCATCGTGTCGGGTGGCGGCGATGTCTGGTTGGCGTGTGCGTCTGTTATCGGCAGCGCCAGCCGATTCTGAAGTCGCGCGCAATGTTTAGGAGTTTACTGGTGTGAAGCGCGCGCACATTTGCCTATGCTCGCCGGGTAGCTCACGGCTACACAAGGTGGTCTCGTACCTTTGCCCCGACTCGTTCGGGGCTTTTTTTGAATTGCGCCGGTGGGATCCGGGTATGACGCAGGGGACAGACAAGATGCAGAACAAGCAGTCGACCGAATCGAACGAACAAGAACAGCAGCAGGCGATGCGTGAGGTGCCAAGGCAGACAGATGTCTTTGGGCGTCCATATTGGGAGTCCTATATGACGCCCGAGAGCTATCAGGTGTGGGCTCAAGCGAAGCTTCTCCCTCATCTGCCAGGCGTGATCATCTTCGTGCATGGGGTGAACTCGGAAGGCGAGTGGTATGACAAGGCTGAGGAAGGTCTGTGTAAGGGATTGAATGAACGACTTAACCTCACGGGGGGATCAGAGCTTCGGGCAAACGAGTACGCGGATTTTGACGAAACGCTGAAACGCCCAATGGTACGGCGCATGACGCGTCCAGGCCGCTCGCCCGTAATTCGCTTCTACTGGGGGTATCGCGCCAAAGACGGCGAAGAGAAGAAGTGGCGAGTAGCGCTCCGGAACGATCCTGGCGCCGATGTCTGGAAAGCCGACCTAGCGCAGGACAAGGGACCATGGTACTGGGGCGGAGGCCCATTCCAGAACGGCACCAATAATATTCAGCAACTCTGGAGCGCCATGGGGATGAAGCGGCACGTCTACGGGATTGATGCGCAGATGCTAAATACCGAAGCCGACCGCTACCTGCAAGACGCGCCACCCCGAGACTATTATTCGCACGCCGCGAAGCGTCTTGCGGACCTAATCGATGATATCCGGAGGCATTCGCCGCGCGACACGGTGACTATTATGTCGCACAGTCAGGGAACGATGATCGCATTAGCAGCCACGGCACTCTGTACTACTCGCGCGCCCGACGCGTTATTTGTCATGAACTCGCCGTGCGCTCTCGAGGACAAGCTTGTGGATGCGTTGACCTGCGGCAAAGAGCGCCCGACGCAGGAGGCGCGCTCAAACACATTCCGTCATATTGCGGAGCGCATCAAACATGACAAGTTCACGTTCGACGATGCATTAATGGAGCAGTTG
>NZ_FCOJ02000063.1 GCF_001545035.1 Caballeronia glebae | reverse complement strand
GGCGGCGCCTGTGCGGGCGTCGTGGGCTGAGGCGCGGGATACGGAGCGGGGTAGGACGCAGCCGGCGCCTCAGGTCGCGGTGCGGCCGATTCTCGCGCGTGCGTGTCCTTCACATCGCGCAGGCGCAGTCGAAACGGCGGATGCCATTGCGCATCGCTCTGCACTTCGAGCCATTGCGATTGCGGCTTTTTGAACGCGATCGCGACGCGCGTGAGATTCGTGACGATCAAGCCCTTGTCATTGCGCAAAGGCTGATCGATGTGAAAGCCGTTCGGCTCGGTGGCGTCCGTGCCGTGAATCACGACGACGGGCCCGCGGAAGATCTCGGCCGCCTTGACGAGGCTGCGCTTCAGTTCGAGGAAGCCGTCGCGCGGCTGGTTCGCGCGCGAGAAGCGCAGCCACGAGAAGCGCTCGCGCCGCTCGTAGCGCGAAAAGTCCGGATCGCCCTGCAGCAGGACAACGAGGGCGCGCATCTCGGTGCGTCGCGCCGATTCCGCCGCGTGTTCGAGCCAGAAAGTCGTCGCGACGGCGCGATCCTCGAACTCGCCGTTGCGCCCGCCCGCGGTCAGATAGTGATTGTTCGGACTCGGCGCGTTCAGGCCGATGAATGCGATGCCCTGCGCTTGCCAGCGCACGATTTCCCGGAACGTGCGAAAGCGTGCGACATCGCTTTCGCGCGAAAGCGTGAGCGGGCTTTGTCCGAGCGAATTGGGATCGGCGAAGAAGAGCTGACGCACGAAGTCGAGCCGCTCGACCGGATCGTATGCACCCGCATGCGCGAGCCCGCAATCGGCCCAGTCGTGCTGGCCGAGCAGCAGCACGAGCGGCGTGCGCGACGCGTCCAGCAGATCGTGTCGCGACTGATAGATGCTGTCGCGGCACTGCTCGCCGCCGTCCTTGAAATTGCCGTCGTACACGATGAACGCGATGCTGCCGTCGCGCCCGATCGCGTCGAGCATGCGGCGCACGGGCGCTTCGTCGGCGGGGCGGGAGATGGCATCGGAAATGACGGCGAAGCCGAGCGGCGCGTTGCCTTCGGCGTGCGCCTGCGCGATCGCGCCGCACAGAAGCGCGACGACGATCGTCAGGGCGCTCGTCAGACGTGCCGCGGCGGCACCTTGGACGCGCGGAGCGTCACGCTCAATGCGAGGCATCCGGCGGGCGTTTCGCCAGTTCATGCAGTTCGTAGAGCAGATCGAGCGCTTCGCGCGGACGCAGATCGTTCGGATCGAGCGCGCGCAGCTTTTCCATCAGCGGATGTTCCGGCGCTTGCGCTTTTTCATCGGCGGGCGGTGCGTCGTGTTCATCGGGCGAATACGGCCGGCTCGCGAACAGGTCGAATTGCGCGGCCGGCTGGCTGATCGATTGCTGCTCCAGATGTACGAGATGCTTGCGCGCCGCGCGGATCACCGCGCCGGGCACGCCGGCCAGTTGCGCGACCTGCAAACCGTAGCTCTGATTGGCCGGACCTTCGCTCACCGCGTGCAGGAACACGATGCCGTGATCGTGCTCGACCGCCGACAGATGCACGTTCGCCGCCTGCGCGAATTCCGCGGGCAACTGCGTCAGCTCGAAGTAGTGCGTCGCAAAGAGCGTGTAGCAGGCGTTGTGCGTGAGCAGATGCCGCGCGATAGCCCACGCGAGCGCGAGGCCGTCGAAGGTCGAGGTACCGCGCCCGATTTCGTCCATCAGGACGAGGCTCGATGCGCTCGCGTCATTGAGAATCGCCGCTGCCTCGGTCATCTCGACCATGAAGGTCGAGCGCCCGCCCGCGAGATCGTCGGCCGCGCCGATGCGCGTGAAGATGCGATCGAGCGCGCCGAAACGCGCGCGCCTGGCGGGCACATAACTGCCGACATGGGCCATCAGCGCGATCAACGCGGTCTGACGCATGAAGGTCGATTTACCGCCCATGTTCGGGCCGGTGATGAGCAGAAGCTTGCGGTCCTGGCTGAGACAACAGTCGTTGGCGATGAATTGCTCGACCTGCGCCTCGACGACCGGATGCCGTCCCTGTTCGACATCGATGCCCGCATCGGCCGTGAATTCCGGCGCGACCCAGTCGAGCGCGCGGGCGCGTTCGGCGAAGGCGCACAGCAGATCGAGTTCCGCGAGCGCGCTTGCAACGCGCTGGCAATCTGCTATGAACGGCAAGAGGTTCTGCAGCAGCGCGTCGTACAACGCGCGTTCGCGGGCGAGCGCGCGCTCCTGCGCGGAGAGCGCCTTGTCTTCGAACGTCTTCAGCTCTGGCGTGATGTAGCGCTCGGCGTTCTTGAGCGTCTGACGGCGGCGATAGTCGTCGGGCACCTTGTCGGTCTGCCCGCGCGTGACCTCGATATAGAACCCGTGCACCTTGTTGTACTCGACACGCAGGTTCGCGATGCCGGTGCGCGTGCGTTCGCGCGCTTCGAGATCGATCAGGAACTGATCGCAGTTCTCCGAAATATCGCGCAACTCGTCGAGATCGGGATCGTAGCCGCGCGCGATCACGCCGCCGTCGCGAATCAGCGCGGCGGGCTCGGCAGCGATGGCGTTCGTCAGCAGATCGAGACACTCGTGCGGCGGCTCCAGTGCGGCGTCGATGCGCTCCAACGCTAGCGCATGCGCGGCCACGGCCGCGACGCGCGCGCGCAGATCGGGCAACGCGGCGAAGGTATCGCGCAGGCTCGACAGATCGCGCGGGCGCGCCGACAGCAACGCGAGACGGCCCGTGATGCGCTCGATGTCCGATATTGCGCGCAGCGCGCCGCGCAACGTGTCGAGGCCGCCGCTCGTGGGCGCGTCGAGCAATGCGCCGATCGCCTGCTGACGGGTCTGAGCGATCGATGCATCGCGCGGCGGATGATGCAGCCAGTGGCGCAACAGGCGGCTGCCCATCGTCGTGCAGCAGGTATCGAGCAGCGAAAAAAGCGTGGGCGATTCGGTGCCGCGCAGCGTCTCGGTGAGTTCCAGATTGCGCCGCGTGGCGGGATCGAGCCCGATGTATTCGGATTCGTACTCGACCTTGAGGCTGCGCACGTGGCGCAACTGCTGGCCCTGCGTGGCGGCGGCGTAGAGCAGCAGTGCACCGGCCGCGCCGCACGCGCAGGTGAGCGTCTGCGCGCCGAAACCGTCGAGGCTCGCGACATCGAGTTGCTCGCGCAGGCGCTGCGTGCCCGAGCCGACGTCGAAGTGCCACACCGGAACGCGCGTGGTCGCCCCGGGATTCGTCACGCCGAGCGATGCCTGCATGTCCGTGATCGAATCGGCGACGAGCGTTTCCGCCGGACGAATGCGTTCGAGCGCCGCGCCGACCTGGTTCGGCGCGACTTCCGCGAGGCGCAATGCGCCGCTCGCGAGATTGAGCCATGCGAGGCCGACGCTCGTCACCACGCCGCGGCGGTTGTGCGCGGGACAGAGCGCCAGCAGATAAACGTCGCTTTTGTCGGAGAGCAGGGCCGCGTCAGTGAGCGTGCCCGGCGTGACCACGCGCATGACCTTGCGCTCGACCGGCCCCTTCGATGTCGCCGGATCGCCGATCTGCTCGCAGATCGCAACCGACTCGCCCAGCTTCACGAGCTTCGCGAGGTACTGCTCGCAAGCGTGATGCGGAACGCCCGCCATCCTGATTGGATTGCCGCCCGATGCGCCGCGCTGCGTGAGCGTGAGATCGAGCAGACGCGCGGCTTTCTCGGCGTCGTCGAAGAAAAGCTCGTAGAAATCGCCCATGCGATAGAAAACGAGCGTGCCGGGATGCTCCGCCTTGATGCGCAGATACTGCTGCATCATCGGCGTGTGGTTTTCTATTCCCTTAACGGGCGCGTCTTTCGGTTCGGTCAAATCGTTCAAATCCATGCTGCTCAAGCCTTTAGGCGATCTCGTCAAGCTGGGCGGAGGTCGTTTCTCGACAACAGCCGCCAGTAGAAAGTATGTCGGGCGTATTCGTGTGTCATAGCTTACAAGCTACGGCTCTGAGCCGTGAATACAGCCGAAGTCGTCAATACTTGGGGCGCGACAACCCGTGAAAATGCTTATCACCGCGACCACGCGGCCGATTGCCACATCGGCGCTCTGCCGGACGAACGGGATCTGACGCTGAATCAGGTGCTAGACGCGTACAGGCACGAGCTCGTGCATCGAACGCGTCCGGCAAAGGGGTCTAGTTTACGGTCTTTCGACAAGGCCGTGCGAAAACTCGCTCAGATCCGCCCATCGTAGCGGATCAACGACCTGTTGGACGAGGAGGTGGTCCAGGCGTTCGAGACGATCAACGGGAAGGCGGCGGCCAGAAGAGAGGCAGCGCCGGAATCGGCGTGCTGTTATCGGGTGAATGACCCATCAACATATCTCGATGGTGGTTCTGGCATTCACATTGACTGGGCCTGAGAAGATCGCACAAACGTTCCGCCGCGCGGGTGGGGGAGTGTGCCCGAAAGCCGATCGGTATCAGGCTTCGCGTTTCTTCGGCCGGGCGATCGCAACCGCACCGGTGACTTCTCCCGTGTCGGTCTTGACGAGCGAGAACGCGACCTCCGCGTAGATGCGGGTTCCATCCTTGTGCGTCGCGCCGGTCATGACCGCGTGCCCGTGGTGTTTCGTCGCGCCTGACTCCATCGCCTGATTGAAGCCACGCCAGTGCGCAGCGCGAAGATGAGGCGGAATGATCAGGTCGAGACTCTGTCCCAGCGCTTCGTCGGCCCGATAGCCAAACAACGCTTCCGCTGCCGTGTTCCAGCGGATGATTGCGCCTTCCCGATCCGAACAGATCAGCGCATCGGGGGCCTGCCCGACGATCAACGTATCCAGTGCCGCGGTGTCCGCCATGATCGCTTCCTCATATTAAGTTTGGTTAAGGTCTGATGGCCTCATCGTGCCGGGCGTTCAATGGTCCGGAAACCGGATCAGATCGAACGAGACGAAAACCAGGATCAGCGCCGGAATGATGAGCGGTTGCGACACCAGGCCTGAAACGATGGCACCCACGGCGGCCGCGAGACTGTACGTCAACCACGCGAGGCCCGGCAGGAGCACGTCCGCCAGCGAAGGCCGCTTCGCTGCATTTTTGCCGCTCAAGTAACGACCGACGAAGGTGTCGGAAAACTTCACCATGTTGTTGGTCACGACCAAGGTCTGCAACGACACAGCGCCGAACCGGCTGATCGTCTCCCCCTGCATGCCGAGCGCGAGTGCCAGAAGCGGGAGTTCGACGGACACCCGCAGCGCTGGATCACCGCGAACGATTCCGGCCACGACGAGCAACACAGCCATGATGCAGAGTTCGAGTGGCGGCCGCTTGAGGTGACGCCTGATCAGGCTCGCGATCATGCAGCCGATGAAAAACGCGCCGATGGCAAAAGCAAGGAGCGCAAACCGGGACCATGCTCCCTGTGCCAGACTCCAGCCCAGTTGCACGGTGTTGCCTGTCATGATGGCCGGATAGATCCCGCCTACGTCCTTGTACCCGATCACCTCCACGAAACCGCAAACGGTGGTGAGCGCAACGACGCGCCGTACATTGACGCGCAGCGGGAGTGCGGCCGGGGGGGCGACTGCGACGTCCATCAGGATTCTCCCCGCGCGGATGAACTGCGGCCGTCTGTCTCAAACTCGGCGCGTAAGGCGGCCCCGTGCTGGTCCAGCGACGGCGCGCCGGGCCGTACCGCCGGATCGGCGTAATTGCTGATCTTGATCGGGTTGCCCGGCATTTTTACACCGCCGGCTTCGATCACCATGTTGCGCGCTGCCGTCTGCGGTAGCGCCGCCGCCTCGGCAATGTCGAGCAGCGGTCCCACAGGCACGCCCGCCTCATGGATCACCTTCAGCCAGTGAGCCGCGTCCTGTCCGCGCAACGTCACTTCGAGCGCTTCCTTGAGGTCGGCGACATGCTCCATGCGATGGTGGTTGTCGGAGAAGCGCGCATCGGTTAAGAGTTCCGGCCGACCGATCGCGTTGCAGAGTTTCACAAAAAGCGAATCGTTGCCCGCGCAGATCACGAACTGCCTGTCGCGCGCTTCGAAGATGTCAAAAGGCGCCATATAAGGGTGGCGGTTGCCGATGCGCCCTGGCGCCTTCCCTGTTGCCGAGTAGGACATGAATCCATGCTCCAGGAACGCAAGCGTCGCATCGAACATGGCAACGTCGATATGCGCACCCTTGCCCGTCTTCTCGCGATCGTAAAGAGCGCTTGCAATGCCGCTGAACATGAAGATGCCGCCGCACAGATCGGAAAGCGATGTGCCGACGCGGGTCGGCGGGCCGCCCGGAAAACCGGTTGCATCGATGATGCCGCTCATGGCCTGGACGATCGTGTCGTAAGCGGGGAAGGTGGCCATCGGCCCGGTCTGGCCGAAGCCCGAAGAGGACGCATAGATGAGTCGCGGGTTGATGCGCGAAAGCTCGTCGTAGGAGAACCCGAGGTGCTGCATCGTGCCGGGGCGATAGTTCTCCGCCAGAACGTCGGCCCGACGCACCATGTTCAGGAAAATCTCACGGTCGGCTTCGGCCTTCAGATCGAGGACGATGCTTTCTTTGCCCCGGTTCACGAAGCTGAAATAGAGCGACTGGTCGCCCACGAAAGGGCCGAGGAGTCGAGTGTCGTCGCCATGACCAGGCTGCTCGACCTTGATCACCCGTGCGCCAAGATCGGTCAGGATGTTCGTGCCGAACGGGCCGTTGAGCACGTGCGTCAGATCGACGACGAGCACATCGGAAAACGGGCCGTCCGGCCGCGTGGTTGCTGCTGAAGCGTTCATTGTTTTTCTCATCGTGATTTGAGGTGACTGGCGGGCGGCCACAGAAACATTGGCCGCCCCGGCAACATGACCTCCCGGCGTTCTACTTCGTCGCCGCCAGCCCGCTTTTCGGATTGAGGTTCTTCAGGTGACCGCTCTCCGTGCCCGCATGCGGATCGATGACGCAGTTGATCAGCGCCGGCGTCTTGGCTTCGAGTGCGGCGGACAGCGCCGCGCTTAGTTCCTCCGGCCGCGTCACGTTGTAGCCCTTGCCACCGAAGGCTTCGATCAACTTGTCGTATCGTGCCGAGGCCATCAGGACCGTCGGACCCGGGTCAGCGCCGCCGCTGCGATTGACATCGTCGCCGCGGTAAATGCCGCCGTTGTTGAACACCACGATGACCACCGGCAGACGGTAGCGACAGATGGTTTCGATCTCCATGCCGCTGAAGCCGAACGCACTGTCACCTTCGATCGCCACGACCGGATGACCGCTGGTTACCGCAGCCCCGATGGCGTACCCCATGCCGATACCCATCACGCCCCACGTTCCCGCATCGAGTCGCCGGCGCGGCAACTTCATGTCGATGATGTTTCGCGCGATGTCGAGCGTATTCGCGCCTTCGTTGACGAGATAGACATCGGGATGCGACGCGAGCGTATCGCGCACCGCACGCAGTCCGCTCTGGAACGTCATCGGGTCCGGATTGGCGCGCAGGTTCGCCGCCATCTTTTCTTCGTTATGGTTACGGCGTTCGCCGATCGCCTCCGTCCACGCCTTCGGCGCGTGCACTGGCGTAGCGGACAATCCGGTCCTGAACGCTGCCATCGCCGAAGCGATATCACCCGCCACGGGCGCGGCAATCGCGCGGTTGCTGTCGAACTCGGTGGACTCGATGTCGATCTGGATCAGCTTTACGTCAGGCGACCATTGCGGTGACTTCCCATGCCCGAGCAACCAGTTCAGCCGTGCGCCGACCAGCATCACGACGTCGGCCTGGCCGAGCGCGAGGGAACGCGCGGCCGCTGCGGACTGCGCATGGTCGTCCGGCAGCAGGCCCTTGGCCATGGACATCGGCAGGAAGGGGATACCCGTCTCTTCAAGAAACGCCCGGATGGCGTCGTCAGCCTGGGCATAGGCCGCGCCCTTGCCAAGGATCACGAGCGGACGCTGTGCGCTTGCGAGGAGCGATAGCGCGCGGGCCACCGACCCCTGAGACGGGATACGGGCAGGCGCCGCGTCAAGGACCTTGATGAGGGCGGCTTGCGCAGACGTTGCGTCGGTGGTTGCAGCCAGGGCCGCCGCCGTGAGATCCAGATAGACGCCGCCGGGCCGTCCCGAAACCGCCGCACGGATTGCACGGGCGACACCTATGCCGATATCCTCGGGACGGTTGATTCTGAACGCCGCCTTGGCAAAAGGCTTGGCTGCGTTCATCTGGTCAAGCTCTTCGTAGTCGCCCTGCTGAAGATCGATGATCGCGCGGTCGCTGGACCCGCTGATCTGGATCATCGGAAAGCCGTTCGTCGTGGCGTTGGCAAGAGCCACGAGGCCGTTGAGGAAGCCCGGCGCCGACACGGTCAGGCACACGCCGGGCCATTGCTCCAGATACCCGGTGATGGCCGCAGCGTTCCCGGCGGATTGTTCGTGACGGAAGCCGAGGTAACGGATTCCCTCGGCCTGTGCAAGGCGCGCCAGGTCCGTGATCGGGATGCCGGCCACGCCATAGATGGTGTCGATGCCGTTAAGCTTCAGCGCCTGAACGACCAGATGGAAGCCATCCGTTAGCTCTGCTTGCGAAATAGTATCTGCCATATTGAATCCCCGTTTCGGTGAGTAAGTAGCCCGCTGCGAAAGAAAATCAGATCACCTTCTTTTCACGAAGGCTCGCGATCTGATCTTTCGAGTAACCGAGTCCCAGCAGAACTTCCTCGTTGTGCTCGCCCAGGAGAGGCGAAGCCGTAATCGTCGGCGTGAAGGCCGAAAACTTCGGCGGGCATCCCACGGTGTAATAGGTTCCACGTTCCTTGTGCTCGACAGCCACGATCGAGCCGTTAGCGCGCAGCGATTCGTCGTGCAACAACTCTTTGGTCGTCAGCACCGGTCCGCAGGGGATCTCATACTTGCGCATGATTTCGACGACCTCATGCTTATCCTTGTCGATCGTCCATGCCTCGACGGCAGCGTAGACATCGAACAGATGCGGGATGCGTGCATCGGGCGTCGCGAACTTCGGATCGGTGATCCATTCCGGCTTGCCGATCACGTTGCAGACATTCTCCCAACCCCAAGGCTGGAAAATCACATAGACGTAATCGTTAGGATCGGTCTTCCAGTTCTTGCACTTCAGCATCCAGCCCGGGACGCCCGAGCCCGACGCATTCTCGCCGCGTGGCACCGTATCCCCGAACGGCTTGTGCGGATATTGCGGATATTCGGTCAGCTCGCCGTTACGCTCCAGGCGCTGCTGGTCGCGCAACTTCATGCGGCACAGGTTCATAACCGCATCCTGCATCGACATGTAGACCTTCTGGCCTTCGCCGGTCTTCTCGCGATGGAGCAACGCAGCGAGCAGACCGATCAGAAGATGCATGCCGGTGTTGGAGTCGCCAAGCGCGGCGCCCGACATAAGTGGCGAGCCTTCAACGAGGCCTGTCGTCGAGGCTGCGCCCCCGGCCGACTGCGCAATATCCTCGTAGGTCTTCAGATCGCCATAGGGGGAGTTTTCGGGAAAGCCTTTGACGGTTCCGTAGATCAGCCGCGGATTGATCTTGTGTACGTGATCCCAGTCAAAGCCCATGCGCTCAAGCGCACCAGGCGCGAAGTTTTCGACGAGCATGTCGGACTGCTCCAGGAGCTTGGTCAGGATTTCCTTGCCTTCGGGCGTCTTGGTGTTCAACTCCAGCGAACGCTTGTTCGAGTTGAGCATCGTGAAATACAGGCCATCCTTACCCGGGATGTCGCGCAGTTGCTGGCGCGTCACGTCCCCCTTTCCTGGAAGTTCGATTTTCAACACATCGGCTCCGAACCAGGCCAGCATTTGAGTGCAGGACGGGCCCGCCTGTACGCCTGTGAAGTCGATGACCTTGATGCCGCTGAGCGGAAGTACCATTCTGATTTGCTCCTTTGTAGGAAAGGATTAAATCATTGCATCGATGTACTAATCGATGGGTGATGACGGTCAACAGTTCCGGATTGGAGACCGATGTTTGGTCAAAGGAGACGCGTTTTCCTGTTGAGCTTCGCGGTTTGGATGGCAAAGCGTTTGGTGATAATTTGTAGTGCTTAGTTTCGTTTGAAATGGCTAACGGAGCTTGGCGCTGCGTTCGATGATGGAAGTCGCAGCGTTTACATCATCGCTGGCTGTACAGGCCGGATCACTCGCTCTAGAGCTTTAGAGGACATATGCCAATCTCGCTCCGGTTCCGTGTTGGAATCGTTTCGACGGGTGGATGACTTCGTTGGCGCATGCGAGGAGCCTTACAAGCGTTCTTCGCTGCAAGTGACGAAGAAGCGCACGCTAACGCTATTTTGGCTAACCTCCGTGTCGCGGCGGAGGGTGCTCGCCTTCTCGGTGCGGTTTCGACGGAGCCGATACGGATCTCGACCGGCTGTCGGCGATTCATGCCTGCGGTGGAGTTGTGTTGCAGCAGACTTGCCGTCGCCCGTGAAGTCTTCGTTACTTTCGATTGATGCGGTCGACGCTCTGACCACGACAAGGCATACATTAGCGAAGCTCGGAGAGCACGGCTCTTTCTCTTGAGACGAATGGGAGAAAGAGGCTCGCTCGGCTTCAGGTCGTGATCGCAGGATGGTTTTACTGCGTTCGCCACGGCCTTAAAAAAATAGCCGAATAAGCGCTCTGAGATGGCCGGCATCACGCGCAACGTGAGGCGGCGAATGTAGAGTCGAGGACTCTATTTCTCGCCACCAGCAGCCAGGGGAAAGTATTGAAAGCAAGCCGCCGGCACGAACGCACTGCCGTGCCAGCGGCGATTTTCGAGAACGACGGATCGCGTTACGCGCGCCCGGCGAGATAACCGACGAGCAATGCGAGACCCGCCACCGCGCCGAGCGTGTGCCACGGCTTGTCATGGACGAAGTCGTCGGCATAACCGGCTGCGTCGTTCAGCCTGCCGGACACCGCGCTGCTCGCGCCGTTCATCTGCGAACGCGCGGTCTTCAAACGCGATTGCAGTTCTTTGCGGAGTTTGTCCGCATCGATGTCCTTCGCTCCGGAAATCGAGCTTTCCAGATCATCGAGCAGGCTGCGCAACTGGCTGCTCGCCGAATCGACCGCGTCGCTCGCGCCGCGCACCGCGCGCTGGCCGAGGTCGGCTGCGCCGTCGATTTTGCTGTCGAGCGTCGAACGTGTGAACAATCCCATTTTCATGCTCCTTTATTGACGTTTGCCGAAGGATTAATTTGCCGGGTCCGGACCGCGATACGCCATGCAACTCGGCGCGATCGGCCGCGGCGCGCCGCTTATAACGTTACGACCCAACCCCGCCGCCCGCGTTCCCTCCCTTCCTTCCGTGAGCCGGCGCGGGTTCGACCCAGAATACACCGTTGAGCAAAGTTCATTCCTCGGCGAACGCAACGAGATCGGCTTCGCGCTCGTTTTGCGTGTGGCGACGCATCGCGAGCGCCATCATCAAACACACGAAAACGCCGAACACGACGATGATCCATTGCACCGGCACCTTGGTCGTTAAAAGCAGGGCGTAGGCGCCGAGCATGGCGAGCACGGCGAGATTCTGGTTGAAGTTCTGCACCGCGATGGAATGTCCGGCGGACAACAGCGTCGCGCCGCGATGCTGCAGGATCGCGTTCATCGGCACGATGAAAAATCCCGACAGACTGCCGAGCGCGATCATCAGCGGATACGCCATCAGGATGTACGCCGGCGCAAACAGGGGGCCGATATGCACGCCCGAGTCGGCCGGAAACAGGTCCTTGTTGTAGAACGCCATCGCGACGGCCACCGCGCCGATCAGCACGCCCACCGGCAACACCTTGAGCGACTGGCGCAACACGATCCACGCGGACGCCGCCGCAGCGCCGAGCGCAATCCCCAGGCCCGTCACGCCCTGCAGCACGGCGGCTTTCGAGAGCGACAGGCCGAGGTTCGCGTCGGCCCATTTCAGCACGAGCAACTGCAGCGTGACGGCCGCGCCCCAGAGCAGCGTCGTGACCCACAGTGCAATCTGCGCGAGTTTGTCCTTCCACAGCACCATGAAGCAGTGGGAGAAATCGTGGACGAGCTTCGTCGGTTCGTTCAGGACGTTGGGATAGCGCGCGCCGGTGTCGGGGATGAACACGTTGATGACGGCCGCCGATGCGTAGATCACCATCACGGCGAAGAGCGCGGCGTGCGCGGCGGTGCTCACGAACGGCAGATGCGCATGCACGACCCAGCGCCCGACCACCTGGCTCACGAGCGCGCCGCCGATCACGGTGCCGAGAATCGTCGAGCCGACGGTCGCGGATTCGAGCCACGCGTTCGCCGCGATCAGCTTCTGCGGCGGCAAAAGCTCGGTGAGAATACCGTATTTCGCGGGCGAATAAGCCGCCGCGCCCAGTCCGACGACGCCATACGCGAGCATCGGATGCACGCCCGCGATCATCATCGCGCAGCCGGCCGCCTTGAGCGCGTTCGACGTGAACATGACGTGGCGCTTCTGGATCGCATCGGCGAATGCGCCGACGAATGGCGCGAGCAGAACATACGAAACCGTAAAGAAGATCTGCAGCAGCGGCGTGACCCACGGTGCCGAATGCACGACGGCGAGCATGGCGATCGCGGCGATCAGAAGCGCATTGTCGGCGAGCGACGAAACGAACTGCGCGGCGATGATCGTATAGAAGCCTTTCTTCATGAGCGTGCGTGACGTGTGGCGCGTATGGCGCGTGTGGCGCGCGGCGTGAGATCGGGGCAGGCGGGAGAAAGCGCGCATCGCCCTTGCCGGTACGAGGGCAAAGCTTGCACTGTAACGGAGCCCTGCATTCGTTGCAGAGCAGGCGGCGCGCCCGGGGCGCGGGAGGAAGGAAAACAGCGGGGCGCAAGACGCGCCCCGTCGATGCGGCTTATTCGCCGGTCAGACGCGTGCGCGAGTACATGTCGAGGATCTTGATCATCTGCGCGTACACCTTCGGATTGGCGGCGAGGATTTCGTTCTTGAACAGGAAGTCCGATTCGCCGGTGTAGTTGCCGACGAGGCCGCCCGCTTCGGCCACGAGGAGGCTGCCCGCCGCCACGTCCCACGGATGAATGCCTTGCTCGAAGAAGCCGTCGAGACGCCCGGCCGCGACGTTCGCGAGATCGAGCGCCGCCGCGCCCGGACGACGCAGGCCCGCGCACGACAGCGTCATCTCGCTGAAAAGGCGCATGTAGCCGTTCAGTCCCTGGCCGTCGCGAAACGGAAAGCCCGTGCCGATCAGCGCATCCGCCAGACGATCGAGCTTGCCGACGCGGATGCGTCGCTCGTTCAGATACGCGCCGCGGCCGCGCGATGCGGTGAAGAGGTCGTTGCGCGTCGGATCGTAAATGACCGCCTGTTGCACGATGCCTTTGTGCGCGAGCGCGATCGACACGCAATAGTACGGAAAGCCGTGGATGAAGTTGGTGGTGCCGTCGAGCGGATCGATGATCCACTGAAACTCCGATTCGCGATCCGTGGCGCCGGATTCTTCGGCGAGGATCGAGTGATCGGGATAGGCGGTGTGCAGCGTCTCGATGATCGCGGCTTCGGACGCCTTGTCGACTTCCGTCACGAAGTCGTTGTGCTGTTTCTTGGTGATCTGGATGCGGTCCAGATCGAGCGACGCGCGGTTGATGATCTGTCCGGCGCGGCGCGCGGCCTTGACAGCGATATTGAGCATCGGATGCATGAGCGAAATCCTCTGATCGCCGGACGCGCTCGCGAAACACGAACGCGCGCAGGCGAAAAAAATGGCGACAACGACTATGTCGACGAAAGACGAATTGAATAAGAGCGAGGCGTTCGCGCGAAGGTTCGACTGGATGCAAAAACCGTTCGCGGCGCGCGAAGGCGACATTTTACCCGAAAGTGCCCGCGCGGTTTCGACGCCTGGGCAAAGCGCGTTAACATAGCGGGTTGGCACCTTTTTCAACTTTTGCACGAACCGCGCCTTGGAACTCAACGAACTTTCCGCGCCCGCCGGCGGCTTCACGTCCACGCGCTTTATCCTCGTCGAGCCGAGTCATCCGGGCAACGTCGGCGCGGCCGCGCGCGCGCTCAAAACCATGGGCTTCGCGCGCCTCGTGCTCGTCGCGCCGCGCTCGGCCAACGTCAAGAACGAGCCCGAAGCTATCGCGATGGCCTCGGGCGCCGACGACGTGCTCGCGTCCGCGCACATCGTCGACACGCTCGCCGATGCGCTCGTCGGCGTGCGCTGGTCCGTCGCGATGACCGCGCGCATGCGCGAGTTCGGACCGCCGCAAATGCCGCCGCGAGCGCTCGCCGAACGCGCGCACGAATTCGTGCGCCACGGTGACATCGCGCTCGTGTTCGGCAACGAGCGCACCGGCCTTGCCAACGCCGATGTCGAACGCTGCAGCGCGCTCGCGCATATTCCGGCCAATCCCGCCTACAGCTCGCTCAATCTCGCGCAGGCCGTCCAGGTGCTCGCCTACGAGTTGAGAGTCGCTTTCCAGACGCAGACGCCCGCGAGCCCGCTCGCCGTGGTGGACTCGGCGGAGCAGAGCGCGGCGAGCGATGAAATCGAAGGGATGTACGCGCATCTCGAAGAGGCGCTCGTCGCGCTCGAATTCCTCGATCCGGCCAATCCGAAGAAACTGATGTCGCGCGTTCGGCGAATGTTCGCGCGTTCAGGGCTCGAGCGCGAAGAAGTGAACATCCTGCGCGGCATCGCCAAGCACATTCTGCTTCGATCCGGAAAAGACTGAACGCGCGTGCTTGCTCGCAGCGACCGCGCTGCCAACGGGGGCATCGGGGCAGAGTGTCCGCGCTCGTCCTACAATCGGCGAAAAACGGCGACCGCCGATATAAGCTTTGCGCGATTCGTGCAAAGCGCCTGTTCCCCCTTCAGAGACATCGCCATGTTCGACCGACTTCGCGAAGACATCGCCGCCATCCGCGAGCGCGATCCTGCCGCCCGCAGCGCCTGGGAAGTCATCACCTGCTATCCCGGGCTGCACGCGATCGTCCTGCATCGCGTGGCGAACGCGTGCTGGCGCGGGCAGTGGCGCTGGCTCGCGCGCTTCGTGTCGCAGTTCGCGCGTTTTCTCACCGGCATCGAAATTCATCCGGGCGCGACGCTCGGACGGCGCGTGTTCATCGATCACGGCATGGGCGTCGTGATCGGCGAGACGGCCGAAATCGGCGACGACTGCACGATCTATCAGGGCGTGACGCTTGGCGGCACTTCGCTCACGCGCGGCGCGAAGCGCCATCCGACGCTTGGGCGCGGCGTGATCGTCGGCGCGGGCGCGAAGGTGCTCGGCGGCTTCACTGTCGGCGCGGACGCGAAGATCGGCTCGAATGCGGTGGTCGTGAAGCCGGTGCCGGCGGGCGGCACGGCGGTCGGCAATCCGGCGCGCATCGTGATGCCCGCCGTCGAAAAGAAGAAATCCGATGAACCCGCGAAGAGCGGTTTCTGCGCTTACGGCATCACGCCGAACGCGGACGATCCCGTTTCGCTCGCGATCCACGGCCTGATCGATCACGCGTCGACGCAGACGCAGCGCGTCGATGAGATCGTCGCGGCGCTCGAACGGCTCGGTGCGCGCGTGGAAGCGCTCAATCCAGTCGACGGCGCCGCGCTCGTCGATCTCAAACGTCTGTGCACGTCGATGGACGGCAAGCTGGCGGAGGAGCGCGCCGCGCCCCTCGAACGCTAGAGCGGCAGCGCGCGCACGCCTTCTTCGTCGACGCGCAGATAGCCGCCGCGCGGCGTGTGGGCGTCCAGTTCCCAGTCGGGCAAGACCCAGCGCACGCCTTCGACTTCCCGATGCATCGCGGGGCGATGCGTGTGGCCGTGAATCAGCGTATTCGCGCGGCTATTGATGAAGAGCTGGGTGACGGCTTTCTTCGTGACGTCGTATTTCGCCATCACGCCGGTCACACGCGCGCCCTCGCTTTTCGTACGCATCCGCTGGCCGATTCCGAGGCGCGTCTCGAACGGCAATGCCAGAAAGAGCCGTTGCGCGAACGTGTTGCGCGCGACGGCGCGAAAACGCTGATAGGCGTGATCGGCCGTGCAAAGGCCGTCGCCGTGCGCGAGCGCGATGCGTCTGCCGAACGCGGTGATCACGAACGGATCGGGCAGCGGCAGCGCGCCCGCATCTTTCATGAAGCGCCTGCCCAGCAGGAAATCGCGATTGCCGTGCATCACGTAAAGGCCGATGCCGCGCTCCGAGAGCGTATGCATGAGGCGCGTCATGCGGCGCGCGAAATTGGCGCGCGCGTCGGTCGCGGGGCCGTCGAGAATGTCGTCGCCGATCCAGAACTCGAACAGGTCGCCGAGAATGAAGATCGAATCGGCGTCGTTCGCCGTGACCTCGATGAAATGCTCGAAGGCGGCGACCGTTCTCGGAATCTCTTCGGAGAGATGCAGGTCGCCAATGAAAAACAGCGGGCGCGCGTTTTTCGCTGCGCCCGCTGCTTCGCGATCGAATGAAGTCTTCGTATCGATCATGCAATGGCCGGGGATCAGACCACCACGGCCTTCTCGATCACCACGTCGTCGACCGGTACGTCCTGGTGAAAGCCCTTCGAGCCGGTCTTGACCTTCTTGATCTTCTCGACCACGTCCATGCCTTCGACGACACGGCCGAACACGGTATAGCCCCAGCCTTGCGGCGTCGGCGACGAATGGTTCAGGAACTCGTTGTCCTTCACGTTGATGAAGAACTGCGCGGTCGCCGAATGCGGATCGTTCGTGCGCGCCATCGCGATCGTGCCGTTGTCGTTCTTGAGGCCGTTGTTGGCTTCGTTGTTGACCGGCGCATCCGTAGGCTTCTGGTTCATGCCCGGCTCGAAGCCGCCGCCCTGGATCATGAAGCCATCGATCACGCGGTGGAACACGGTGTTGTCGTAATGACCCTTCTTCACGTAGTTCAGGAAATTCTCGACGGACTTCGGCGCCTTCTCAGCGTCCAGTTCGAGCTTGATGACGCCGTGGTTCGTATGCAGTTCGACCATGATGATGTTTCTCTCCATTGTGTTTGATTGAGCCCCGGCGCAGCGCGCGCCGGGCCAGCGACAGGCGCTTCGGGTTACTGCAGGACCACGGTGGCCGACTCGATCACGGTCGGCTTTTGCGGCACGTCCTGCATCGGGCCGCGCGTGGTGGTCGGGCTGCCTTCGATCTTCTTCACGACGTCCATGCCCGCGACGACCTTGCCGAACACGGCATAGCCGTTGCCGTCCGGGCTCGGATAGTCGAGACCCGCATTATCGACCGTATTGATGAAGAACTGCGCGGTGGCGGAGTTCGGGTCGCTCGTGCGCGCCATCGCGAGCGTGCCCGTGGCGTTCTTCAGACCGTTCTTGCTCTCCAGCGGAATCGGCGCGCGCGTCGGCTTCTCGGCGAATGCCGTGCTGAAGCCGCCGCCCTGGATCATGAAGCCCGGAATCACGCGATGAAAGATCGTGCCGCTGTACTGACCGGACTTCACGTAATCAAGAAAGTTCGCGACCGTCTTCGGCGCCTTCTCGGGATACAGCTCGACCTTGATGTCGCCTTGCGTGGTCTTGAAGAGCACGGTGGGATGCGCGGCCTGCGCATTCGGCTGGGCGAACGCCGGTGCGCTTGCGATCAGGGCGGCGCTCGACAGCGCCAACATCAGGAATTTCATGAAGGATCGATCCTCGTGTGGTGAATGCAAACAGTCGACTGCGAAGCGCGCGTGCTTACGGCTGCGCTGGCGGCGCGACGTAAGGCGTGGTCGGCAGCGGGCTGGTCGGGCCGCCGAACGGCGCGTACTCGTCGGGGCCGGGCATGGTCGGCGAGGCGGCGCCGGACGCGGGCGCCCATTCGTCCGCGGCCGGGTGCGGCGCGGTGGCCGCGCCTGTGCCCGACGCAGCGTTCGCCGCGCCCGCGCGCTTCTTCGGCGGCGTGTAGATGTTCTGGATCGCCGCGATGCGCTGGCTCGTGAGCGGGCTCTTCGAGCCGAGCGATTGCGCGCGCTTGTACGACTCGCTCGCGAGACGAAGATAAAGATCGCCCAGGTTGTCGTAGGCGAGCGCATAGCCGGGATTCGCCTTGACCGCGGTTTCGAGCGCGGCGCGCGCCTCCTCGTAGTGGCCTTTCTTCGCGTAGAGCGCGGCGAGGTTGTTATACGGCTCCGGCAGTTCGGGATAGGCCTGCGTGAGCTCGGTGAAAGCGGCGATGGCATCGTCGTCGCGATTCAGCCGTGCGAGCACGGTGGCACGCTTGAACTTCGCCTGCACATCGCGCGGATTGCTCGCGATGCGCGCGTCGAGTTGCGTGAGCGCGGCGTTCCAGTCCTTGGTCGCGATGGCCGAATCGATCTGCGGCGTGTCGTCGCGCGTGGCGGTCGAGATCTGCGCGAGCGCGGCCCCGGACATGCCGACGCATGCGGCGAAGCCGAGCGCCGCGATGGCGAGCGTCCGGGAAACGAGCCGGCAAGAGAGTTGCAGAGGCCTGCGCACTATGCGATGAGTCACTTGGAATCGAGTCAATGAATGATGCAGCGAAAGAAGCCACGAAAGCGGCGAAAGGGACGGCGAGCGCCTGAGCACGTGAATGCGTGCGAGCACGGGAGAACGAGCAGAAACGCCCGATGCGGCATGGTGTCCGGCAAGGCTTTCAGCCCGGCCCGGAGCGCGGCTTGCAATGCCCGCCGCGCGGCCGCTTCGAGATTTCATAGGCTCAGGCCCCGGTGTTATACTCCGACCCATTCTAACAAAAGGTCTGCACGTCCCGCGCACGTGTCTCGCGCCTGGTTATCCAGGCGAGCATCTCGCGCCGACTCCAGACTGTCTTTCGCCACTCGTGGCCGTCTCCGTCCTGGTCGCATGACCGTCGTGTTCGCGCTCGCGTGTGGGTCCTTTCGCTCCCGCACGCATCGCGCACGCCGCTTGCTGCCCGGCACACGGTTGATTCCGGCCCATGCCTCGCCTTCTATGAACTCGCTGCGCATCTACAACACGCTCGCGCGTGACAAGCAAACCTTCACGCCGCTTCGCGCCGGAGAGGTGCGCATGTATGTCTGCGGAATCACGGTGTACGACTATTGTCACGTGGGGCACGCGCGCATGTTCGTGGTATTCGATCTCGTGCAGCGATGGTTGCGCGAGATCGGCTATAAGGTGACCTATGTCCGCAACATCACGGACATCGACGACAAGATCATTCGTCGCGCGGTCGAGAACAACGAACCCATCAAGTCGCTCACACATCGCTTCATCGCGGCGATGCATGAGGACATGGACGCGCTCGGCGTGGCGCGCGCGGACATCGAGCCGCGCGCGACCGAGTTCGTGCCGCAGATGCTCGGCATGATCGATGCGTTGCACGCCAACGGTTACGCGTATCAGGCCAAAGACGGCGACGTGAATTACTCGGTGCGCAAGTTCGCCGACTACGGCAAGCTTTCGGGCAAGTCGATCGAAGACTTGCGCGCGGGCGAGCGCGTCGCGGCCAACGACGCCAAGGAAGACCCGCTCGACTTCGTGCTGTGGAAGCAGTCGAAAGCGGGCGAGCCGGACGACACGGGCTGGGACTCGAAGTGGGGCCGCGGGCGTCCGGGCTGGCACATCGAATGTTCCGCAATGGGCTGCACCTTGCTCGGCGATCAGTTCGACATTCACGGCGGCGGCATGGATCTCCAGTTCCCGCATCACGAGAACGAGATCGCGCAGAGCGAAGGCGCAACCGGCAAGCAGTTCGTGAACTACTGGATGCACAACGGCTTCGTGCAGATCGACAGTGAAAAGATGTCGAAGTCGCTCGGCAACTTTTTCACGATCCGCGAAGTTCTTGAAAAATTTGATGCGGAAGTCGTGCGCTTCTTTATTGCGCGGGCACACTATCGGTCGCCGCTGAATTACAGCGATGTGCATATCGACGACGCGAAGAACGCGTTGACGCGCCTATATACGGCGTTGAAGGATGTCGAGCCGGACAATCAGCAACTTGACTGGAGCGAAGCGAACGCGCAGCGTTTCCAGTCTGCGATGAACGACGACTTCAACACGCCGGTAGCCGTGTCGGTGCTGTTCGATCTCGCGAGCGAAGTGAACCGTACGCGCGATGCCGCGCTCGCTCGCCAGCTCAAGGGTCTCGCGGGCGTGCTCGGTCTGCTCGGGCGCGAGCCGCGTGGATTCCTGCAGCAAGCAAGCGGTACGGGTTCCGGGCAGGGACTTTTGCCGCAAGAGATCGACGCGAAGATCGCCGAGCGCATCGCCGCGAAGCAGGCGAAGAACTATGCCGAAGCAGACCGGATTCGCGCTGAACTGCTCGAAGCCGGTATTGCGCTTGAAGACAAACCGGGTGGGTCGACCGAATGGCGCCGCGTTTGAACGCGGCCATTCGAACCCTCTGATCGACTCACCAGGCAGGAGGCAAGATGGCAACGGCCAGGAAGACGCCGGTCAAGCGACCCGCGTCTGTCAGCGATGTGTCGGGCGCAACGAAGCGCACGCGCAGCGCACAAACGAAAGCGGACACGCAGCAGATCGATGGCGCAGGTGCAACGGGCAAGGCCGCGGCGACGCGTGCCGGCGTCGGCGCGAAGCTCGGCCGAAGCGCCGCGCTCAAGGCGACGAAGCCCGAGACGGCGGCGCGCCTGAACGGGGCTGCGCGCGCATCGAAGGCGGGCACGGAAGAAGCCGAAGCGTCGCCCGCGAAGGGCAACGGCCGCGCGATCGCCGGCGACGGTGCGAGTGCGCAGGCGCTCGTCGCGGAACGTGGCGAGGTGGTGCGCAAGTCGCGCGTCGTCACGTCCGACGCCGCGGTGCCGGTGCAGATCGGCGGACTCACGCGCGAGGTCGTTCGTCCCGACTACTGGGATCGAGCGTGCGCGGATCTCATGAGGCGCGACCGCATACTCAAGAAGCTGATCCCGAAGTTCGGCGAGATTCATCTCGTCAATCTCGGCGATCCATTCTCCACACTCGCGCGCTCGGTCGCCGGTCAGCAGATTTCCGTGAAGGCGGCGCAGGCGATCTGGGAACGCGTGAAGGGCGCATGCCCCGAGGTTCACCCGGCGCATTTCATCAAGCTCGGCCATGACAAGCTGCAGGCGTGCGGCTTGTCCAAACGCAAGGCCGAGTACATTCTCGATCTCGCGCAGCATTTCGAATCCGGCGCGCTGCATGTCGATGCATGGACGTCGATGGACGACGAAGCCGTGATCGCCGAACTCACGCAGATTCGCGGCATCGGCCGATGGACGGCGGAGATGTTCCTCATCTTCAATCTGTCGCGCCCGGACGTTTTGCCGCTCGACGATCTCGGCCTGATTCAGGCGATCAGCGTCAACTACTTCAGCGGAGAACCGGTGACGCGCAGCGAGGCGCGCGAAGTGGCGGCGAACTGGGAACCGTGGCGCACGGTCGCGACCTGGTATATGTGGCGCAGCCTCAATCCGATTCCCGCAGATCACTAAAATACACACGCGCGAAGACGCGAGAAGTCGACGCGACAAGCGCGACCTATCGTTGCTTTATAATCGATAGTTCGCGCGCGAATTTTTGAGGGACGGACGCGGTTAGAATACGCGCTGCCCGATGTTCCTAGGACTCGAACATATGAAGACCACGTTTCTGGATTTCGAGCAGCCGATAGCTGAACTCGAAGCGAAGATCGAAGAACTCCGCTTCGTTCAGGACGATTCCGCTGTCGATATTTCGGAAGAAATCGAGCGGCTGTCGAAGAAGAGCCAGCAGCTCACAAAAGATCTCTACGCGAACCTGTCGCCGTGGCAGGTTTCGCAGATTGCGCGTCACCCGCAGCGTCCGTACACGCTCGACTACGTGAGCGAGCTTTTCACCGATTTCCACGAAATGCATGGCGACCGATCCTTCGCGGACGACCTCGCGATCGTCGGCGGTTTGGCGCGCTTCAATGGTCAGCCGTGCATGGTGATCGGTCATCAGAAGGGCCGCGACACGAAGGAGCGCGCGCTGCGTAACTTCGGCATGCCGCGTCCTGAAGGCTATCGCAAGGCCGAACGCCTGATGCGCACCGCCGAGAAATTCAGCTTGCCCATTTTCACGTTCGTCGATACGCCGGGCGCGTATCCGGGCATCGGCGCGGAAGAGCGCGGGCAGTCGGAAGCCATCGGCCGCAACCTGTATGTGATGGCGGAACTCAAGACGCCGATCATCACGACGATCATCGGTGAAGGCGGCTCGGGCGGCGCGCTCGCGATCGCGGTCGCCGATACCGTGATGATGCTGCAATTCTCCACGTACTCGGTCATCTCGCCGGAAGGCTGCGCGTCGATCCTGTGGAAGAGCGCGGCGAAGGCGCCGGAAGCGGCCGAGGCGCTCGGTCTCACGGCGCATCGCCTGAAGGCGCTCGGCCTCATCGACAAGATCGTGAACGAGCCGCTCGGCGGCGCGCATCGCGACGCGAAGGGCATGGCCGCGTTCCTGCGCCGCGCGCTCGCCGACTCGCTGCGCCAGTTCCAGGGCATGAGCGTCAACGACTTGCGCGAACGCCGCTTTGAAAAGCTGATGGCTTACGGCAAGTTCAAGGAATCGCTGCCGGGCGCGTAGTCCCGTCATCTCCGTCATCTCATCCATCACGAACTCTCGTGACATCCGATAACGAAACCCCAGCCGGCCGCCTCGTGTTCGAGGCGGTGCGCGCGGCGGTTTCGGATGCGGATCTTCCCCCGGATTCACTTCTCGCTGTCGCATTGAGCGGCGGGCTCGACTCGACCGTGCTGCTCGACGCGGCCGTGCGCTGCTTCGGCGCGCGGCGCGTGATCGCGCTGCATGTTCATCACGGTCTGAGCCCGAACGCCAACGCGTGGGCCGCGCATTGCGAGCGCTTCGCGGCGTCGCTCGACGTGCGGTACGCCGCGCGGCACGTCGATGTTGCGCGCGCCGGCGGCGAAAGTCTCGAAGCGGCGGCGCGCGACGCGCGTTACCGGGCACTCGACGATCTCTGCGACGAGCACGGCGCGGCGGCGCTGCTGATTGCGCATCACGCCGACGATCAGGCCGAAACCGTGCTGCTGCAACTGCTGCGCGGCGCGGGCGTTGCGGGCCTCGCGGCGATGGCGCCGCAGCGTTCGGACGGCGCGGCGCCGCGCCTGCGTCCGCTTTTGCGCTTGCTGCGCGCGCAACTGGAGCAGTACGCGCACGAGCGCGACCTGAGCTGGATCGATGACGAATCCAACGCCGACACGCGCTATTCGCGCAACGCGCTGCGCCATGACGTGCTGCCCATTCTCGCGGTGCATTTTCCCGGCTTTCGCGATGCGCTCGCGCGCACCGCATCGCATGCCGCGTCGGCGCAGCGCTTATTGGATCAACTCGCGCGCATCGATCTCGCGCACGTGCAGAGCGCGGACGAGGAGGGCGCGCTCATGCTGGACGCGCTGCTCGCACTCGACGACGAACGTGCGATCAATCTCATGCGTTTCTGGATCCGCTCGCGCGGTTTGATCGCAGCATCGACGGCGCGCATCGCCGACATGCTCCGTCAGATGCGTGATGCCGCCGTCGCGCGCGATGGCCACGCGCTGCGTGTCGATCACGCGGGGCACTGCCTGCGCGTGTATCGCAATCTGTTGTTTTGGGAAGCGGGCGATAGCAGCGATGCGCCCGATCTCGACGAACACGCGCCCGCGCTCAAAGCCCCGGCGGAACTGCAGTGGCGCGGCGAGGAGGTGTGGCGTCTGCCGCAATGGCGCGGCTCGTTCGTGTTCGAGCTCGTCGATTCTTCCGCTGACGACGTTGTCGGCGAGGGCGTATTGCGCGCCGCGCCGCTCGTCGCGCGCTCGCGTGCGGGTGGCGAGCGCATGCGCGTCGCGGCCGAGGCGCCGAGCCGCACGCTGAAGAACCTGTTCCAGGAGCGCGGCGTGCCGGCGTGGAAGCGCGATGTGCCGCTGCTTTTCATCGGCGAGGCGCTGCTGTTCGTGCCGCACGTGGGCGTGAACCGCGAAGCCGCGCCGAGCGCCGCGCACGGACCGCTGCGCCGCATTTCGTGGCGGCCGGATCTGCTGCTCGCGTAGGGGCTTCCGGTCAAGCGTTGCGCGCAAGCCGGTAAAATTGCCGTCACGGGCGCTCCATCTTGTAATTTCAGCCTCGATCGGGTACGGTAACTCGTTTCGCCCAAGCGCGTTTTTGCGCGGCATCTCCGTTCAAAAGACTCGATTTCGCCCGCAACGACGCATCCGTGCGCGTCGCTTATCAATTCGTGCGAGCGCGCGACGGGCGTGCGGCAGCGCCCGCGTATCGTAGCCGGCTTCGACATCCCCTGAAGCGATCGAGCACGAGTCTCGAGCGCTTTCGCGTTGAGCGCGTGAAGCGCGGTTTTCCCTCCAGTTCAAAACGACAATGGCACTCATCGTACACAAATACGGCGGCACTTCGATGGGCTCGGTCGAGCGCATCAAGAACGTCGCCAAGCGCGTCGCCAAATGGCACAAGGCCGGCCACAAGATGGTCGTCGTGCCTTCGGCGATGTCCGGCGAAACCAATCGCCTGCTCGGTCTCGCGAGAGACATCAAGGCCGATCCGGACCCGCGCGAACTCGACATGATTGCCTCCACCGGCGAGCAGGTCAGCGTGGGCTTGCTGGCCATCGCGCTGCACGCCGAAGGCCTCGACGCCGTGAGTTATGCCGGCTGGCAAGTGCCGATCAAGACAGACAGCGCGTTCACGAAGGCGCGCATCAGCGAGATCGACGGCGAGCGCGTGCTGAAGGATCTCGACGCGGGCAAGGTCGTGGTCATCACGGGCTTCCAGGGCGTCGATCCGGAAGGCCATATCGCCACGCTCGGACGCGGCGGCTCGGACACCTCGGCGGTCGCGATCGCGGCGGCGATGAAGGCGGACGAGTGCCTGATCTATACCGACGTCGACGGTGTCTACACGACCGATCCGCGCGTCGTGGAAGAAGCGCGGCGGCTCGACCGCGTGACCTTCGAGGAAATGCTGGAAATGGCGAGCCTCGGCTCGAAGGTGCTGCAGATCCGCTCGGTGGAATTCGCCGGCAAGTATCAGGTGAAGACGCGCGTGCTCTCCAGCCTGACCGATCCGCTGATTCCGCTCGCCGACGAGATGCACTCCGGCACCCTGATTACTTTTGAAGAAGACGAGAACATGGAAAAAGCAGTCATTTCTGGCATCGCGTTCCAGCGCGACGAAGCGCGCATCGCGGTCATGGGCGTGCCTGACAAGCCGGGCGTCGCGTATCAGATTCTCGGTCCGGTCGCCGATGCGAACATCGACATCGACATGATCATTCAGAACCAGAGCGTGAACGGCAAGACCGACTTCACGTTCACGGTCGGCCGCGGCGACTATCATCGCGCGCTCGAAATCCTGAACAACCAGGTGAAGGGCCACGTCCAGGCGGAAACCGTGCTGGGCGACCCGAAGGTGTCGAAAGTGTCGGTGGTGGGCGTCGGCATGCGCTCGCACGTGGGCATCGCGAGCACGATGTTCCGCACGCTGTCGGAAGAGGGCATCAACATCCAGATGATCTCGACTTCCGAAATCAAGATCTCGGTGCTGATCGACGAGAAGTACACGGAACTCGCCGTGCGCGCGCTGCACAAGGCGTTCGAGCTGGATCGCGCGTAAGTTTGGTCGGTTCGAAATGACGCGTGGGTGAAGGCTCGCGGGCGGGTTTGAGTGCTTCGCGGCTTTGCGGTTCGCGACGCCGGACGATTCGATATCGACCGTTTTCGAAAAAAATCTTCATGCGAATTTGACCCGCGCCTGCGAACACGCTATTATTTCGATCTCGTTGCACTGCACTCCCGGTGCGACGAAAAGTTTGGGAGACGTGGCCGAGAGGTCGAAGGCACTCCCCTGCTAAGGGAGCATCTGGCTAAAAACTGGATCGAGGGTTCGAATCCCTCCGTCTCCGCCAGTTGTCGTAGAAAGGCCCCGCAAGGTTAAAAACTTGCGGGGCTTTTTCTTTTTGCGGCGCGGCTGGCGCGAGCATTTGCGCATTGATTCGGCATCCTGCGCGACTCGGCCGCGACGAAAAGCAACCCTGCTTTCGGATAATTCCGCTTTCGATACTGAGCATACACAACTAATCTCGCAGGTTGCTTGTCGTTAGTAAGCAAAATGCAACGCAACGTACGCGTTCGTTATCCTAATTGACGGTTGTTGCACGGATGCGCCGACGCCGTCAGGCAACAACTTTATCGAGGTTGAGGTTCAGTCATGGCAGGTATCAGAAAGCTCATTGCGCCAGCGCTCTTGTCGCTGCTTTGCGCGACACAGGCGTATTCCGAAGGCCTCGATCCGACGCTGCTCAAGTTGATGGGCGTGTACGGGCCGCATAGCCAGTTCGCCGGTCCTTTTGTCGGCGCCAAGTTCGGTGTCAACTGGTCGGACATCACGGGCCAGAATCCGAAGTCCACGCATACGACGTATTTCCCCGGTATCGTGGCCGGCGTCAATTACGACGTCGAGCGTTTCGTGGTCGGTTTCGAAGGATTCATGGATTTCCACGGCGGCTCGACGACGTACAAGGACGGCGGCATCGACCTGAAGCTCGGCATGCCTGTCCATGGAAACATCATGCCGTATGGGCGCGTCGGCTTTACGGGCACGTGGCCCGACACGCGTTTGCATTACGGCGGCGGCGTCGAATACAAATTCGCGAAGAACTGGAGCGTGGCAGCCGAATACACCCGCGATTCGGCGAGCTATGATAACGGTCATCGCCACAACGACAGCGTGACCATGGGCGTGCATTACTACTTCTTCTGATTGTCTCATCGCCGATGCGCGCGCCTCTGGCCGCGCGCATCGTGCTCATGTCGGCGTTACTTCCCCGACGCGATCCGGTCTTCGATATGCTTCGCGCGCGCCGGCGACGACGGATGCGAACTCAGCATGCTCGACTTGCCGCCATCGACGGTCGAGAGCTTCTGAAACGCCGTGACGAGCCCCTTCGGGTCGTAGCCCTTTTTCTTCTGCGCATCAAACGAATAGTCGTCGGCGGCCGATTCCTGCGATTGCGAGAACTGCGCGTTGACGAACTTCTCCGACAGATCGCCGATCTGCGATGCCGACAAGGTTCCCACCATGCCGCCTGCCGAAGACGCCACCGAGCGCGCCGCCGAAGTCCCATACGCCACCTGCATCGCCTTTTTCGTATGGCCGAGCGCGACGTGGCCCATTTCATGGCCGACGACGCCGCGCACTTCGTCATCGTTCATCAGGTCCATGAGGCCGCTATAGACGCGCACGCAGCCGTTCGCCATGGCCCACGCGTTGACGTCCTTCGTCAGATAGACCTTGTAATTGACCGGCACGCCATTGATGTTGTCGCCGAGTTGCTTCGAAATCTTGTTCAGGCGCTTGGTGTACGGGCTGTTGGCGTCCGCGATCTTGTTTTCCTTGTCGAGCTCGACGCAGGATTTGTCGGACAGCGTGCGGACATCGGCGTCGCTGAGCGACAGCGCCTGAGCCGCCATTTGGCCGGATTGCATCAGTTGCGTCGGATCCATGCTGCTCATGCTGCTGCACGACGCGAGCGTGAACACGGCGGATGCCGCCAATGCGATGCGGAAAATCGTCATAGTTTTTGCCTTTAACTTGTCATTGTGGTCGTTACGGCGCGAAGGTGCGCCGGCGCACAGAAATGCTAATGAAAGTTTAGACGTAAGCTATTCGAAACTTCTGAATTTGTTGTCAAATTCGATAAAACGCCAGCGCGAAGCGCGAATCAGTCGCGCACGGCATGCGAATCAATCAGTCCTTCGCTCGCCGGCACGCGGCGCGCACGCGCACGGCGACGGATGCGACGGACGATGCGTCCATCGCGATCGACGCCGCGTCCGGCAGGACCTCGGCGGCGAGTTGCGTGAGTGTCTGTCCCGGCGGCATTTCGACGAAGACCTTCGCGCCGAGTTCGGAGAGCGCAATGGTCGAATCGTGCCAGCGCATCGGATAGCAGATTGGTGGCGAGGCCTTCGCGGATGGCGTCGGCGCGCCGCAGCACGCGCGCGCCGCGATTGCCGACATACGCGATGCGCGGCGCATCGACGCGCGCCTTGCTCGCCGCCTCGATCACCCGTTCGGCGGCGCTTTCGAGCAGTACGCAGTGCGAAGGCACGCTCACGCATAGTCGTTCTGCACGGCGCACGGCGCGCGACAGCACGATGTCGCGGACTTGCGCGAGTGCGGCATCGCTGCCCGAGACGATTGCCGATGCAGGCATCGGCGCCGCTGTCGGCAATCGCGCGCGCGATCTCGCTTTCGTTGAGCCCGAGCACCGCGAGCATGCCGTAGCCGCGCGGATAAGCGTCTTCCATCAGCCTGGCGCGCAGGCGCACGAGTTTGAGCGCATCGAGTGTCGCCGCGAGCAGATCGGCGGCGCCGCCGGGCGATGCGTTCAACGCCAGCGATTCGGCGTCGAGCCGCACGAGCGCGGCGCGTCCTTGCTGCGTACCCGCGCCGCCGCTATGCATCACGCGCTTCGCGCCGCGTTGGGCCGCGTGAAGCGCGTCCGCGCATGGCGTCGATCGCGACCGGGCTGCTTTCGATCGGCACGATCGTCGGCTGTCTCGCGCTGCGCCGATGGCCGAAAAGATCGGCCGCAGAAAGACGCTCGCGGTGTGTTTCGTCGGCATGGCCGCGTCGATCGCGCGCGCGTTCGGCGGGGCGTTCTATCTGCCGAACGGGCTCGTGTCGTTCATCGCGCTGCTCGTCGTGCTGGTTTTTTTTCGGTGGCAACTTCGCACGCTTTTCGCTGTGGCTGCCCGAGCAGTTCGAAACCCGCGTGCGTGCGACGGCCTTTGCGTTCTGCACGTCGGTCGGGCGCTTCTTCGGCGCGATCGTGAACTTCGGCATGGACGCGATGGTGCTCAACATGAAGAACGCTCGGCGTGCCGATCGCGCTCACCGCGATTGCGTTTCTCATTGGTCTCGCGGTGATTCCGCTCGCCCCCGAAACCAAGGGACAGGAACTGCCGAACTGACGAACACCGCTTTTGCAGACGGCGGCCTTCATGATCCGAAGGTCGCCGTTTTTTAAGCGCGAAAGCTTACTTTTCGTAAGTTTTTCCTCGGTAATAGCAGGTTACGAAGTCGAACAGCAGGTGCCGCGTTCGTCCGATATAGTCCGGTCAACACAACAAACAACCCATCGGGGTGGGGCTTCACATGAACAAGGTATCGAAGGCTTCCGTGCTGGCTGGCGTCGTGATGATCGGCGGTCTGATGGCGTCGGGTGCGGCCAGTGCGGGTGGTGTGTCCGTGGGCATCAACCTCGGGGCGCCCGTGTACGTTGCGCCGCAGCCGGTCTATGCGCCGCCGCCGCCGCCCGTCATGTACGCGCCGCCTCCGCCGGTGGTCTATGCGCAACCGGCCATCGTGGTCGGCTGGCACGGCGATCGTTACTGGGATGGTCGCCGCTACTGGAATCACGACGATTACTACCGTCATTACGATCATGGTCATGGCTACGACCACGGCCACGGTCACGACGACCACGACCACGGCCATCACAACGGACACTGATCGTTCCGCACCATCGGCGCCTGGCGCCGTAGGCCACCCGTTTACCGCGGGTGGCTTTTTTATTGCCGCCTGATTTTCGACGAGCGGATTCGCCGGTAAGCAACACAGGCGCGCATGGCTCGCCCGTGCGATGTAACAAAAGGTAAGGTTTCTCCAGACGTTAAGCTCGATCGCGCAATAACTTACAGAACTGAAATATTGCGCCGAAAGCTTTCCGTTATATTTTGTCCCGAACGAACAAGCAGAAAGCGAGGTCCGATTGCATATGAAAAAGAAGTTTCCGGGACGCGTCGTGGCGTACGCGCTGGCGATGGCCGCGCTGAGCGCGACGAGCATCGCGCACGCGCAGGTGCATGTCGGCGTGAATATCGGCATTCCCGCGCCGGTGTACGTCGTGCCGACGCCGGTCTATGCGCCGCCTCCGCCGCCCGTCGTCTACCAGCCGATGCCCATGTATGCGCCGCCCGTCGTCATCGGCTGGCATGGCAGTCGATATTGGGACGGGGGCCGCTACTGGAACCGCAACGACTACTATCGCCATTACGGGCATGGCCGTCCGCCGCCGCCGCGTCCGCACGGTCCGCCGCCGGGACACGGCAATGGATACGGCAACGGACATGGCAATGGACACGGTGGTTCGCACGGCCATCGTTGAGGGCAGCGCGCGATCATCGCGGTACATGAAAAAGCGCCGCTCACGTGAAGTGAGCGGCGCTTTGCTTTGGCGCTGCGAACGAGCGCTTATTCCGCCTCGCCGCCCATTCCGCCGACGACCGCATGGAATCCGGCGTCGACATGGACGACTTCCGCGCTCACGCCGCCCGCGAGATCCGACAGCAGGAAAGCCGCGACATTGCCCACTTGCTCGATCGTGACGTTGCGCTTGAGCGGCGCGTTTTCTTCGACGAAGTTCAGGATCTTGCCGAAGCTCTTGATGCCGCTCGCCGCGAGCGTCTTGATCGGGCCGGCCGAAATGGCGTTCACGCGCACGCCGTTGCCGCCGAGCGACTGCGACGCGGCCATGTAGCGCACGCTCGCTTCGAGCGACGCCTTCGCGAGTCCCATCGTGTTGTAGTTCGGCAGCGCGCGCTCGGCGCCGAGATAGGAGAGCGTGAGCAGCGACGAGCCGTCTTTCAGCAGCGGCCGCGCGGCTTTCGCGAGCGCGGGGAAGCTGTACGCGGAGATGTCGTGCGCGACGCGGAAGTTCTCGCGCGTCATGCCGTCGAGGAAGTCGCCCCCGATCGCTTCGCGCGGCGCGAAGCCGATGGAATGCACGAGGCCGTCGAGCGAGTCCCAGCGTTCTTTCAGCGACGCGAAGAGCGCGTCGATTTGCGCGTCGTCGGCGACGTCGCAGGGATAGACCATATCGCTGCCGAACTCGGTCGCGAACTCGGTGATGCGCTCCTTGAAGCGCTCGCCGACATACGTGAACGCCAGTTCCGCGCCTTCGCGTTTGCAGGCTTGGGCGATGCCGTAAGCAATCGAGCGGTTCGACAGCAGGCCCGTCAGCAGAATTCGTTTTCCAGCGAGAAAGCCCATGAATGCTCCTTCTTTGATGTCAGTGTCGCGGGGCGCACGGATGTCCAATGCCGCGCGGAGTCGTACGTTGCGCGATCGGCTTAGTCGAAAACCCTTAGATGGGAAGCCGAACGGTGCGTGATTTTGGGTAGAATTCTCTCACATCGCAATGCCTTGCCGAGGTTTCTCGCGGCATTGGCAGCGGGCTTTTGCCCGAGCCACGCAACCGCGTCACCCGTTCACATCGCGCCAAGAGGCCCATGACGACTCGCACGACGATCCGCTCATCCAGCGCCTCACGCATGTTCATCGCCCTTGCGCTCGGCGGATCGATTGCATGGCTCGCGAGCCCGGCTTACGCGGTTCACGCCATCGCGCAATACGGCGAGCCGAAATATCCGGCGGGTTTCAAGCACTTCGACTACGTGAATCCCGACGCGCCGCGCGACGGCACGCTCGTCCTTGCGAACCCAAACCGGCTGACGAGCTTCGACAAGTTCAATCCGTTCACGCTGCGCGGCAATCCCGCGCCCGGTCTTTCGCTGATGTTCGAGAGCCTGACGACAGGCAGCTCCGACGAGGTAGCGACCGCTTACGGTCTGCTCGCCGACGACATTTCGGTCGCGCCCGACGGCATGTCGACCACGTTCCATATCAATCCGAAAGCGCGTTTTTCCAACGGCGATCCGGTCACGGCGGAAGACGTGAAGTTCTCGTTCGAGACGCTCAAGAGTCCGCTCGCCGCGCCGCAGTTCTCGGTCTACTTCGGGCAGATCGCGCGTGCGGTGATCGTGGATCCGCTCACGATCCGCTTCGAGTTCAAGATCGCGACGCGCGAGATGCCGCTTCTCGCGGGCGGCATTCCGGTGTTCTCGCGCAAGTGGGGCATGAAGCCGGACGGCACGCGCATTGCCTTCGATCAGCTCGCGTTTCAGAAGCCCGTCGGCAGCGGGCCGTATCTGATCGATCGATACGACAACGGCCGCACGATCTCGTACCGGCGCAATCCGCAGTACTGGGGCGCGGCGCTGCCGGTGCGCATCGGCACGTTCAATTTCGCGCACATCGACTACAAGCTCTACGGCGATCCGACCGCGCGCCTCGAAGCGTTCAAGGCGGGCGAGTACGACGTGCTCGTCGAGTATGTTGCCCGAAGCTGGGTGCGGCGCGATATCGGCAAGCGCTTCGACAGCGGCGAGCTCATCAAGCGCGAGTTCCCGCAGCACAACGGCACCGGCATGCAGGGCTTCTTCATGAACACGCGCAAGCCGCTCTTCAAGGACGCGCGCGTGCGTCGGGCGCTCGATCTCGCGCTCGATTTCGAGTGGCTCAATCGGCAACTGTTCTTCAATCAGTACAAGCGCATCGACAGCTTTTTCGTCAACACCGATCTGCAAGCAAGGGCCGCGCCGAGCCCAGGCGAACTGGCGATACTGAACCCGCTGAAGCAGGAACTCGATCCGGCCGTGTTCGGCGAGATGCCGCGTCAGCCGGACACCGATCCGCCCGGCTCGCTGCGCGCCAATCTCATCAAGGCGCGCGAATTGCTCGCGCAAGCCGGCTGGACCTATCGCGACGGCGCGCTGCGCAACGCGAAGGGCGAGCCCTTCGTCTTCGAGATACTGGACGACACCGGCGGCGGCGCGTCGATGGAGCCGGTCGCGGCCGCGTTCGGGCGCAATCTGCAGAAGCTCGGCATCACGATGAACTTTCGCACCGTCGATTACGCGCTGATCCAGAAGCGACTCGACGCGTTCGATTTCGACATGACGAGCGTGCGCATGCCCGACGTGCAGGTGCCCGGTACCGAGCAGGTTTCGCGTTTCGGCAGCAAGTCCGCGGACGAGCAGGGCTCGGACAATCTCGCGGGCGTGAAGTCGCCCGCCATCGATGCGATCCTGCAGAAAGTCATCTCCGCGCAGACGCGCGAGCAACTCGTCGACGCGACGCACGCGCTCGATCGCGTGCTGATGAACGGCTACTATGTGGTGCCGCACTGGTACTCGGCGACGCATCGCGTGGCGTATCGCAATACGCTTGGCGTTCCGTCGACATTGCCGCTGTATTACGGCGCCGAGGAGTGGGTCATATCGACGTGGTGGGCGAAGCCCGCGCACGCGGCGAAGTAACGAGGACGCGCCATGTGGAGCTACATCCTTAAACGCATTCTGCTGATGGTCCCGACGCTCATCGGCGTGTTGACGCTCACGTTCGTCGTGATCCAGTTCGTGCCGGGCGGTCCGGTCGAGCAGGCCGTGCATGACTTGCGGCGCGGTCAGACAGAAGGCGGCGGCGGTTTCGGCTTGCGCACGCATTCGGGTGTCGATGCGCAGCAGGTCGAGCAGTTGAAGAAGCTTTACGGTTTCGATAAACCGCCGCTGCAACGCTACTTCCTCATGCTCGGAAAATTCGCGCGCTTCGATCTCGGCGAGAGCTACTTCAGGCATCAGAGCGTGTGGTCGCTCATCGTGTCCAAGTTGCCGGTGTCGATCAGCATCGGCTTGTGGACCTTCTTCATCACGTATCTGATATCGGTGCCGCTCGGCATCGCCAAAGCCGTGCAGAACGGCTCGAAGTTCGATGTCGCGACGAGTCTCATCGTGCTCGTCGGCTTCGCGATTCCGGGCTTCGTGCTCGGCGTGCTGCTGCTCGTGCTCTTCGGCGGCGGAACGTTCTGGCAACTGTTTCCGCTGCGCAATCTCACCTCCGACAACTGGGCGACGCTCTCGGCCGGCGGCAAGATTCTCGATTATCTGTGGCACATCACCTTGCCGGTGGTGGCGTCGGTGGTCGGCAGCTTCGCCATCATCACGATGCTCACGAAGAACGCCTTCCTCGACGAAATCCGCAAGCAATATGTGCTGACCGCGCGCGCCAAAGGCCTGAGCGAGCGGCGCGTGCTGTGGAAGCACGTGTTCCGCAACGCGCTGCTGCCGCTGATCGTCGGCTTTCCGGCTGCGTTCATCGGCGCGTTCTTCACGGGCAGTCTGCTAATCGAGACGCTGTTCTCGCTCGACGGCCTCGGGCTGCTCTCGTATGAATCCGTCGTGCGGCGCGATTATCCGGTCGTGCTCGGCACGCTTTATCTCTTCACGCTTATCGGCCTCGCGACGAAGCTCATCTCGGACCTCTGCTACGTCTGGGTCGATCCGCGCATTCAATTCGAACAACTGGAGCGCTGATTTGAATCGAGCCGCTTCATCGGAATCGTCACGGCGCGCCGCCAACGGCAGCGATGCCCAACCGTTACGCGGCGCGGCGCCGGTGCCGCCCGGGCGGCGCGTGTGGCTGCGCTTCAAGCGCAATCGGCTGGGGTACTGGAGCCTCATCGTGTTCATCGCGGCGTTCGTCATCAGCCTCGCGGGGCCGCTGTGGTCGAACGACAAGCCGCTCGTCGTGCGCTATCAGGGACACGTGTACTTCCCGCTCGTGAAGACCTATGCGGAGACGACCTTCGGCGGCGACTTCCCGACGCCCGCCGATTATCTCGATCCGTTCGTGCGCGACCGCTTCAGCGCGCCCGGCAATTTCGCGATCTATCCGCCGAATCACTACTACTACGACACGCTCAACTATTTCTCGAAGGGCTCGAACCCGGCGCCGCCTTCGCGCGAGAACTGGCTCGGCACCGACGATCGCGGCCGCGACGTGTTCGCGCGGCTCGTATACGGCTTTCGCGTGTCGGTGCTGTTCGCGCTCGTGCTGACGCTTATCGGCACGGTGCTCGGCGTCGTCGCGGGCGCGGTGCAGGGTTATTTCGGCGGGCGGATCGACATCACCGGGCAGCGTCTGATCGAAATATGGAGCGCGTTGCCGGAGCTTTATCTGCTCATTATCTTCGCGTCGATTTTCGAGCCTAGCCTGATTTTGCTGATCATCCTGCTGTCGCTGTTCGGATGGATCGGCTTGTCGGATTATGTGCGCGCGGAATTTCTGCGCAATCGCACGCAAGACTATGTGCGCGCCGCGCGCGCGATGGGCCTGTCGAACTGGCAGATCATCTGGCGGCACGTGCTGCCCAATAGCCTGACGCCCGTCATCACATTCCTGCCGTTTCGCATGAGCGGGGCGATTCTCGCGCTGACGAGCCTCGATTTTCTCGGCCTGGGCGTGCCGTCGCCGACGCCCTCGCTCGGCGAACTGCTCGCGCAGGGCAAGGCCAATCTCGATGCGTGGTGGATCTCGCTCTCGACGTTCGGCGTGCTCGTCGCGACGCTGCTTTTGCTGACCTTCATGGGCGATGCATTGCGCAACGCGCTCGATACGCGTATTGCGGATGCCGTGAAAGCCGGAGGCGGCCAGTGAGCGAGCCGCTGCTTTCGATCGAAGACCTGCGCGTGCGCTTCGGCGACACGCTCGCCGTCGATGGCGTCAATCTCGACATTCGCGCGGGCGAGCGTGTGGCGCTCGTCGGCGAGTCCGGCTCGGGCAAGAGCGTGACGGCGCTGGCGGTCCTGCGCCTCGTGCGCGAAGCAGAAGTGAGCGGATCGATCCGCTTCGCCGGCGACGAATTGCTGTCGAAGAGCGAGCACGCGATGCGCGGCCTGCGCGGTTCCGACATCGCGATGATCTTCCAGGAGCCGATGACCGCGCTCAATCCGCTCTACACGGTCGGCGACCAGATCGGCGAGACGATTCAACTGCACGACGGCACGAGCCCGCGCGAGGCGAGAAAGCGCGCGATCGCGCTGCTTGCGCGCACCGGTATTACCGAACCTGAAAGGCGCGTGGACAGCTATCCGCATCAGTTGTCGGGCGGGCAGCGTCAGCGCGTGATGATCGCGATGGCGCTCGCGTGCCGTCCGCGGCTTCTGCTCGCCGACGAGCCGACCACCGCGCTCGACGTGACGATCCGCGCGCAGATCGTCGAATTACTGCTTGAACTTCAGCGCGACGAAGCTGAAAAGCGCGGCATGGCCGTGCTGCTCATCACGCACGATTTGAATCTCGTGCGGCGCTTTGCCGAGCGCGTTGCGGTGATGGAGAAGGGCGTGCTGGTCGAAACCGCCGCCGTGGAGGAGATTTTCACGTCGCCGCAGCATCCGTACACCAGGCGGCTGATAGCGAGCAAGCCGAAGCGCACCGTGCTGCCGGTGCTGCCGATCGCCCCCGTGCTGCTCGACGCGAAGGGTGTCTCCGTCGATTATCCGATGCGCCTGCCGGGTTTTGCCGGCTGGTTCCGGCGCGGGCGTTTCAAGGCCGTCGACGACGTCACGCTGACCGTGCGCCAGGGCGAGACGCTCGGCATCGTCGGCGAATCGGGTTCGGGCAAATCCACGCTCGCGATGGCGCTGCTCGGCCTGCAGCGCGTCTCGACCGGCACGGTGCAGTTTCAGGGACGCGCGATCGGCGATTTTCGCGGACGCGAAAAAACCGTGCTGCGCTCGAATCTGCAAGTGGTGTTTCAGGACCCGTTCAGTTCGCTGTCGCCGCGGCAGACGGTGGAGCGGATCGTCGGGGAAGGGCTCGCGCTGCATCGCCCGGAACTCGATGCCGCCGCGCGGCGCGCGAAAGTGGTCGCCGTGTTGCGCGAGGTCGGCATGGAGCGCGCGGCGCTCGATCGCTATCCGCACGAATTTTCCGGCGGGCAGCGCCAGCGCATTGCGATCGCGCGGGCACTCGTGCTGGAGCCGAGCATCCTGATTCTCGACGAACCGACCAGCGCACTCGATGTTTCCATTCAAACTCAAGTACTTGCGCTACTCGCCGACATTCAGAAGAAGCACAATCTCGGTTACGTTTTCATTAGCCACGATCTGCAGGTGATCGGCGCGATGGCGCACCGCGTCGCAGTCATGCGGAATGGTTTTGTCGTGGAGTCGGGGGAAGTGGAGAAGATTTTTGCGAACCCTTCTGACGAATACACAAGAAAGCTTCTGAAAGCAGCACCAGATTCCTAAAAATCTTTCTTTTTCACCAATTGGGTGCCCATCTCGATTGTATTTTTCTATTTCTTTTGACAGTTAAATACTTTGTGGCTAGTATCCCTCCAAACTTTCACGTATCTCCCTGATTTAGCAGCCTTTAATTGTAAAACCTACCGACCGATGCAGCCACTAACGTTGACTCAAACATGCGCGCGCGCCGCCGCGGGCATGTTAATCGGCCTTCTGATGACAGCAACTTCCGGCGCGATCGCCGACGAAGTCAACAGTAGCAGCCAAAATGCCCACAAAGGCATGTTTTCGTCCAGCAGATCTTCCGATGCAAACGCAGACGCCGCTAGCAGCCCGAGCGGCGCGAAGTCGTTTCTGTCTGGCGTAGCGAGCAAAGCGGGCGACGTCGTCGTCGGCGCGCTCAACATGATCGGCGTGCGCTATCGCTGGGGTGGCAACACGCCGGATTCCGGCCTCGATTGCAGCGGCTTCGTGCGCTACGTTTTCCAGGACACGCTCGGCATGACCTTGCCGCGCCGCGCCGAGGAAATGAGCCGCGTCGGCGAGAAGGTGACTGTCGCCGATCTAAAACCGGGCGATCTCGTATTCTTCAACACGATGCGTCGCTCGTTCTCGCACGTCGGCATCTATATCGGCGACAACAAGTTCGTGCATTCGCCGTCCACCGGCAGCACGATCCGTGTCGACGACATGGAAGACGGCTATTGGGAAAAGCGCTTTCAGGGCGCGCGCCGCATCGATAACGCGCAGCTCGGCGACGGCGCGGAACTGCGTCAGCGCGTGAGCGCGTCGATCGGCGGTTACTGATCGTCGGTCCGGCGCCAAGAAAAGCCTGCCTCCTTCGGGACGCAGGCTTTTTTGTTTTCCGCCGGAGCACGACGCACGAAGCGTCGATTGGAGCGATCGGAAAGCCTCATTGCACGCGCCTCCAAAAGCCGTTATAGTTTTTGAATGGACTTTTTCTCGTTCCCCTTCTCGCTTTTTCCGGCTGGTGCGTCGCTACGCGCACTATCGCTGCTAGCGCGCCTACCGCGCTAATTCTTCACGCCTCCCGTCTGCTCGTCCATTCAGGTTTTCGACGCCAGCGGTGGCGCGAACACCCGAACTCCCTTTTGAGTTTCATCTCGACATCTCCAACAATCGATAAATCTCCCCACAGGAGTCCAACATGGCAGCAGACAAGTTGATCATTTTCGACACGACCTTGCGCGATGGCGAGCAGTCGCCCGGCGCTTCGATGACGAAGGAAGAGAAGATCCGCATCGCGAAGCAGCTGGAGCGCATGAAGGTCGACGTGATCGAGGCGGGCTTCGCCGCCAGCTCGAACGGCGATTTCGACGCGATCAACACTATCGCGTCGCTCGTGAAGGACAGCACGGTCTGCTCGCTCGCCCGCGCGAACGACAAGGACATCCAGCGCGCCGCCGACGCGCTGAAGCCGGCCAGCCAGTTCCGCATCCACACGTTCATCGCCACGTCGGCGCTGCACATGGAAAAGAAGCTGCGCATGACGCCGGAGCAGGTGTACGACCAGGCGCGCCTCGCGGTGCGTTTCGCGCGCAAATTCACCGATGACGTCGAGTTCTCGCCGGAAGACGGCAGCCGATCGGACATCGATTACCTCTGCCGCGTGATCGAAGCGGTGATCGACGAAGGCGCGCGCACCATCAACATCGCGGATACGGTCGGCTACGGCGTGCCCGAACTCTACGGCAATCTCGTCAAGACGCTGCGCGAGCGCGTGCCGAATTCCGACAAGGCGATCTGGTCGGTGCATTGTCACGACGACCTCGGCATGGCGGTGGCCAATTCGCTCGCGGGCGTGCAGATCGGCGGCGCGCGTCAGGTCGAATGCACGATCAACGGTCTGGGCGAGCGCGCGGGCAATACGTCGCTCGAAGAAATCGTGATGGCGGTGAGGACGCGCAAGGATTACTTCGGCCTCGATCTGGGCATCGACACGACGCAGATCGTGCCGACCTCGAAGCTCGTCTCGCAGATCACCGGTTTCGTGGTGCAGCCGAACAAGGCGGTCGTCGGCGCGAATGCGTTCGCGCACGCGTCGGGCATCCATCAGGACGGCGTGCTGAAGGCGCGCGACACCTACGAAATCATGCGCGCGGAAGACGTGGGCTGGGCCGCGAACAAGATCGTGCTCGGCAAGTTGTCCGGCCGTAACGCGTTCAAGCAGCGTCTCCAAGAACTGGGCGTGACGCTCGAATCCGAAGCCGATGTGAACGCAGCGTTCGCGCGCTTCAAGGAGCTCGCCGACCGCAAGGCCGAAATCTTCGACGAAGACATCATGCAGATCGTCTCCGAGGAATCCGCCGAAGCGCAGGCGAAGGAGCACTTCCGCTTCGTGTCGATGAAGCAGCATTCGGAAACCGGCGAGCAGCCGCAAGCGAAGGTCGTGTTCGCGGTGGAAGGCGCCGAAGTCACGGGCGAAGCACAAGGCAACGGTCCGGTCGATGCGACGCTGCACGCGATCGAGTCGAAGGTCGAGAGCGGCGCGGAACTTGTGCTGTATTCGGTCAATGCAATCACGACCGGCACGCAGGCGCAGGGTGAAGTGACCGTGCGTCTGTCGAAGAGCGGACGCATCGTGAACGGCGTGGGCACCGATCCGGACATCGTCGCGGCATCGGCTAAGGCGTATATCGCCGCGTTGAACAAGCTGCATTCGAAGGTCGAGAAGCTCAATCCGCAGCTTTGATTTTGAGGGTGCGGTTTCGCCTGACATGCAAAAGCCCTCGTAAGAGGGCTTTTTCGATGGCGCGGCGCGAATGCGATCAGAACGTATTGCGCCGGTCCGGATCGTGCAGCGGATCGGGCGTTTTCTGCGTCATGCGCAAGATGCCCTGATCGTCGAAGTAGAAGTTGTACATCAGATACCAGATGTTCGCCTCCATGTAGCGATAGGTCCAGACCTCGCGCTTCATCAGCGGAAAGTACGACGTCTCCACGGGCCGTCCGAAGTTCACGAGCACGTCCTTTCTCGTCCACGTGCCGATCTGCGCCTTGTAGAACTCGTTCTCGTCGAGCACTTGCCTCACGTTCACGATCTTGCCGGAGGCGTCGATGTCGGCGGCGGTGGTGAATTCGCCGAGCGGCTGCGTCGGCCACATCAGGCGCTTGCCGCCGTCGGGTAAATCGTAGACTTCGCGCGGCGGGCCGAGGCGCGCGGTGATCGTCGAGGCATCGGCGCCGGCCTGATAGTTCTGCCACGGCTGCGCGCAGGCGCACAGAAGTAGTGCGACGCTCGCGCATGCGAGCGACGCGCGCATGCGGTTGAATTTGTGCAGCATTGAAGCCTCCACGTGCTTGCTCCTCGCGGTCGCGAGAAGCGTTCGTTCGATGTGTCCCGTGATTTTGACACGCACGCGCGGCAAAGCATTCTCCGAAACGCTGCGGCATTCGGGCAGATGTGTCGGCAATGGCGGACTTGCGCGGCGCGCCCGGTGCGGCCTATGATCCGCGCTTTCGGCGGATTGGCGGGAACCCATGAGTAACGGAATCAGCGCACGCGCGATGCGATGGCTGCGCATCGCGGCAGCGGCGTGGCTTGTCTTGTCCACGGCGGCGAATGCGGGCGATGTGCCGCCGGTCAAGCTAGCGCTGATCGAAGGCATGTCCGGCCCGTTCGCCAACGCCGGCGCGATGGTCGAGCGCAATCTGCGCTTCGGCGTCGATCTGGTGAACGCGCGCGGCGGCGTGACGCTCGCCGACGGCGCGCATCCGCTGCAACTCGTCGTACTCGACGGCAAGGGCAGCAGCGAGGCGAGTCTCGTGCAACTGCGCGCGGCGCTCGACGAGAAGATCGGCTTCGTCATGCAGGGCAACAGCTCGGCGGTGGCGGCGGCGCTCGTCGCGGCAATCGACAAGCAGAACGCGCGCGAACCCGATCGTCGCGTGCTGTTTCTCAACTATTCCGCTGACGACCCCGCGCTCACCAACGACGCGTGCAGCTTCTGGCATTTCCGCTTCGACGCGCACGCCGGCATGCGCATGGACGCGCTCGCCGACGCGCTGAAAGCCGATCGCGCGGTGAAGAAGGTCTATCTGCTCAATCAGGATTACAGCTTCGGCCACGACGTGAGCCGCGAGGCGCAGCGCGCGCTCAGGGAACGGCGCCCGGATATCGCGATCGCGGGCGACGAGTTTCATCCGATCGGCCGCGTGAAGGATTTTGCGCCGTACATCGCCAAGATTCGGGCGAGCGGGGCGGATGCCGTGATCACCGGCAACTGGGGCAACGATCTGACGCTCCTCGTGAAAGCGGCGCGCGAGCAGGGGCTCGACACGAAATTCTTCACGTTCTACGGCAACAGTCTGGGCGCGCCGGCCGCCTTGGGCGATGCCGGCGTCGCGCGCGTGATCGCCGTGGCGGACTGGCATCCGAACGCGGGCGGCTCGGCATCGGACGCGTACTACCGCGCGTTTCGTGCCCGCTATCCCGCCGCCGCGGACGATTATCTGGTTGCGCGCATGCCGCTGATGGTCGAAATGCTCGCCGCCGCGATGACGCGCGCGAAAAGCGCGGACCCGCTCGCGGTGGCGCGGACGCTGGAAGGCATGAAATTCGATGGCGAAGGCTTCCACCCGATGACCCTGCGCGCCGA
>NZ_FCOJ02000129.1 GCF_001545035.1 Caballeronia glebae | reverse complement strand
CGACAGCACACCGGCTCAGCAACCGCTTGCCGCCTGACCGGGCCCCGCCTGGCAAACACCAGATTTGACAATAACTCCTGCGGGCCGCCGAATGCATCGAACGCAGCGAAGACTTTTGGCAAGGTCGCGCCACCCATGAAGCCGCCAATCAGTAGAGCGATGAGCAGCTTCTCTTTCAGCGTCCTCGACGACGCCGTCGGCATAAAACAAAAAAGGACTACCGCAAGGCAGTACTGCGCACAAAGCCAAAGGAAAACGAAGTTACCCGGGTGAGCCGCCGCAAGTTTGTAATAGCGGTCGATGCAAATGAAGAGCGCAAGTGCAACGATTAACGAGATTACGCCCTGAACTTTCGCTATTTTTGACATGACAGTCGATGGCAGCGCGTCGGTGCAACCCTCCTCGGTCACCTCGACCAGCGACGGCGAGAGAGGGATTTTGGCAGACAGTCGGAGATTCGTCGCTGAATTCAGTCTGACTGTGCTTTGAAACGGACCCAGAGCGAGCGCGCCGTCCTTGTGCTTTCGCTTCAGCATTAGGCATACCGCGCCGTTCGCTTCGGTGAATAAAGGCATTTTCGCGGATTTCGCAACGCTCCTTCGCACGCGCAGGGACGCCCGCCGCCGGCCGTCAGCGAGAGACGCGCCTGCACCGCCTTCGCAATCTCGATGCTTGCGAGTTATCTTCGTCTTTGTAGTAGAGGTGGTCTTAGCCGACAGCCTCGGTCATTCGACGCGGGCTGGACAAACGAACGTTGCTGGAATTATTTACCACGGTATTCGGACGTTTGCGAGCACGCACGATGTCGTTGATGGATTGGCCAGCGCTTTGCAACGGGCACTGAGTAACCCGGCGAATTTGCCTTTGGCTGTGGTCATGGCTAGCTCGACGGCGACCGGAGCGCAGGATATAGGTCATCGCTGTGCCGCGTCGTCCCGGCATCGAACAGCCCCGGCGCCAAATGACCTCGCCGTCGCGTCGCCCGAACCGATAGCGCGCGCGAGATGCGGATAGGCGTCTTCCCGTCCGTTCGACGCGCTGTCTCCATTGCCAGTGCAAAAAGTGCGTGCGTGATTGTCGACCCATCGACCATCACGATGTTCGAACGCGACGCCGAAGCCATGCACACATTGCAATAAGAACGATGAAGCACGCTGCGACGCGAACCGAGAACTCAATTTCTATCTTGATTGGCCCTTCTCTCCGGACCCCAGTAGTACGGGCTCAGCCCACGGGCGCTTGCTCGCATTGCGAAGGTACCTTCGGTATCCGTGCCGAGGCGTGATTGCCGCAAGCTGTGCACTGGCGCCGTCTTCCAAAATTGCAGCGAGGGAGGACTATGCTGGCGAAGCTAGTGACGTCCAAGATACTCGGGATTCGGCATAGCGATTGCGGGCGTTGGCGAGCATAGTTGCCCTGATAGGGAGAGCAATCATGGCGAATGGAGCCGCAGGGTACGAGTATCTCGGCATTCCAAAGGAGTTAGCCGACGTCCTATATCGAGCCGTCCAGGATGTCCAACTTAGCCTCGCTGGTCGGGAGACCACGCCATGGGCACAGCTGACCAGCGTAGCAATCAGCCGGTGCGTCTTGCACTATGCCAGTCTGCATCAAAGGCTCAGGACGGACGACGTGTGTCCTGAAATAGCATGCTCGGAAGTGTTCCACGAGTTCTCTGAGCAACTGCTGCGCGACACGACCGCTGCCGAATGGGGCGTGCCGGCATTTATGGTTCCCGTCGTCGCGGGCACTGTCGCGGCTTGCGGACGGATGGTGGTCGACCGGATGAATAGGCCAACGTGACTCTCGGCTCATGTGACGGGAGCCCGGCGCGCCCTTCAATATTCTCATCGCGCGAAGCGGAGGCCTATCAGGTCTTAACTCATAAGCCTGGAGAGCTCCCGAGCATGGAGACTGTCGCTACTGCGCTGAAGACGAATAGTCGGACGCTGAGACGACGCATCGAGTCAGAAGGAACATCGTTCGTCGACGATGTCCGATGCTCCCTCGCGACTGGATACCTGATGAAAACGACGCTCAGTGCGGACGAGGTCGCCATGCTACTTGGCTTTGCGGACACCGTCAATTTCCGGCGAGGGCTGAAGGGATGGACGGGAAAAGGCCCAGCAGAGATTCGGGACCAGGGCTGAGAACGCGATGCTGAAAACGCGATACTGCGACCGCAACGTCCCTTGCCTCTGATGACGAGAGCGGCGAGTTATTCCGTGGATATGACCGGCGAGTCGATGAGCCGACCGCAATGTCAGTCAACCGTGGGCAAGCAAGCACTGCGTCAGTATCCTGTAACTTGCCAATCAGCGCTTCAAAGTGGACCGGTAAATCGGGCGGACTGCACACGATTCCCACTACCAAAGGTGCGGCGACGGAATTCAAAAGCATCACTATCAAAAGCCATCTTTTTCTCACGACCTTCGGTGCCGTCACGGCGAAGCGCCATGCACGGTATGGACTCAAACAATATTAAGCAAGGAACCATTGAAGGACACCTTCGAAGCTGCAGCTGCCAGAGCTTAGACAAACGCTCAATCGAGTGAGCGCTCCTCGGAAAAAAGCGCCGCTTCTACCATGGCGCGGGATGTGCCGCGCTTGTCAATAAGATAATCATCCCGGTTTTTACCTACAATCCAGTGTGGCGCCCTTCCGCGTCCGCTCCATGTCGCGCCGCTGAGCGGGTCTCGATATCTTGCTGTTGGTTCCGATGGCTGCTCGCGTGGTTCGCTACCCATTAGTTCATTCAGGGTAATGCCGTACTCGCGCATTTTCTGAACAATTTCCCGCAGTGTATGCTGTGTTTCTTTTTCTTTGGCTTCCGGCAATTGCTTGTCCAACGCTTCTTGCTGTGCCTGCAGCTGGGCGATTTCAACGCTGTGATATGCCATAGTTTCGATGAATGCGCCTGATTTCGGCGACTGTTAGAATCGTTGCTCACATTTTACGACATGTTGAAATTTGAACAGCTCGGTTCTCTGAAGCAGCAGCTCGAGCAACAAGCCAAGAGCGCGTCGAAGAAGGAAACTGCAAACAAGCAGCGGCCAGCGACGACCACTCCTTCGGCGCTCCCTGACACCGTCGTCCACACGATTAAGAAGCTACAGAAGCGCTTCCCGCGTGCGCTCCCGAAAGGTCGTGCGCCCAGGCTTCCGCTGAAGGTCGGGATAATGGACGACCGTTCAGCGCTTTCGGCGGACCTTGGCGCCTTGGACCGTGAGTTGAAGAGCGCGACTGAGATATGGCGCAGAGAGCCGCACGCCTGCCGACACTGTCCGTGCGCAGCAACCACGGGGAAGACGTTCGACTCGCACGACCACGTCCGCCTCCACAACTCCAAAATCGGTCGCGTAAGCAGTTCATCTCGGCGAACTGCTGTCCAACGACCGCACCGAAGGCCCGCATCTGCACGCGCGTTGTTGATTGCTTGGGTTGGCGGTGAGCGTCGGGGCTAGGCAGCCTACGGACATCTACGCCTCAACCTGATTGTTTGAGCCACCGCCTCTTTGCGCCTTTTTGGCCTGCGCCTTGGTCTTCTTACTGGCCGCTTTTGTCGACGCCGGAGCTTGAGATGCTGCAGCCGAACCCTGGAGCTTTGCGCCCGGCGCGCTCTTGCTGGCTTCGTCTGCGCTTTGCCTCTTTCCTTTCTTCAGGGGGGCGCTCTTCTTAGGAGTTCTGGACTTGACAGTGCGGGGGTCTGCGACGGCTCCATCCGGTGCTGGCGCCGTAGTGCCGTTTCGAAGCTGCGACGACGCCAATTGCCAGTAGTGTTCGTCGCGGCCGTCAGGCCGGCCGTCGGCTTCCCACAGCAGATACGCGCGATGTCTGATGCTTTCTTCGGGCGGAGTCGAATTCATGGTTTTCGAATAGATAGACGACGGTGAATTCAGGAGATTGAACGATAACAGATGCGGAAAGAGTAGCGGCCCATAAATGAGCATCCTTTCCGCACATGTTCGTTTCGGAAATGACCCGTGCCGTGCCCATGCCTAAAGCACGCTGTATTTGTAACCGTGGCGCTCCGACCCTGCACAACCGGACCGATTCATCTTCGACCATGCACGACCTGACCCAGCACTTCGTTGGTCTGTAATGTTGAAGGCCGCAACGCTCGTTAAAGTCGTGTTCGACAACCGGGCTTCGCCTCGTCGAGAAACGAGCGGGGAAAGCTGAGCCAGGTTTTTGAGGCGGCGGCGAGACGTAATCGCGAATCATTCCTTTAGTCCATACCCGCCCCCCGGTCGTTTGGATTTGCGTCCGCCTCGCGCGCGTGGCAGTTTGAAAAAACGCAGTAGGCCGCTCGGCCGCGTTGGAAACAAGCAATCTGCGGAAATGACGTAGATTGGACTTCCTTTTTACCGGGTAGAGCTAGTGCGCTTGTTGATAATATGACGGCGGCCTCAAATCTGAAGTGCAACACCTGTTTCGTATAAGGTGTTGCGATGCACGAAAAGACCCAGTATCAACAGC
>NZ_FCOJ02000056.1 GCF_001545035.1 Caballeronia glebae | reverse complement strand
CGCTCGGCGCGGTCAGCCCCACGGTAGCGGATTAGGCAAAACACGCTGGGTGGTGGAGCGGACCATCTCGTGGCTTCACAACTTCCGCAGACTGCGCATCCGCTTCGAACGGCTCGCTTTCATCCACGAAGCCTTCATGAAAATCGCTTGCTGCATCATATGCTGGCGACACCTGCAAAAGTCATTCTGTTAACACCTCTTACTCTGCAAACCCTTTTTCCCAGCGGAGTTTGCCAAAGTTCCGGCTCCCGGAACATTCCAGCGCCCCTGCTACCGCCTATAACCTTGTTCGCGACGAGCTTTTGCTCGACGGCAACTCTCGGCAAAATCTCGCTACATTCTGCACAACTTGGGTAGAGCCTGAAGTTCAACGGCTAATGGCGGATTCGGTCGATAAGAACATGATCGATAAGGACGAGTATCCGCAGACAGCAGAGATAGAAAACCGCTGCGTGCATATCATTGCAGACTTGTGGCATGCGCCAAAATCGTGGGACACGGTTGGCTGCTCGACTACCGGTTCAAGTGAAGCATGCATGCTTGGCGGTCTCGCTATGAAATGGCGCTGGAAAAAAAAGCGTGAAGCGGCGGGATTACCCACGGACAAACCGAACTTCGTATGCGGACCGGTCCAAGTCTGTTGGAAGAAATTCGCACGTTATTTTGACGTGGAGATTCGTGAAGTGCCTCTGCGAGGGGACGCGCTTGGCTTGCAGCCTTCCGACTTACGGGAATACTGTGATGAAAACACAATCGGAGTTGTCGCGACCCTCGGTGTGACATTCACCGGTATCTACGAGCCTGTGGCAGATCTTGCGGCAGAACTCGACGCCATGCAGCGCGATCTCGGCCTTGACATTCCCATTCACGTGGACGCCGCTAGTGGCGGGTTCGTCGCGCCCTTTGTCCAAAAAGAGCTTGACTGGGATTTTGCCATTGAGCGTGTCAAATCCATTAATGCCTCGGGGCATAAGTATGGCCTGGCACCCCTTGGCGTCGGCTGGGTCGTATGGCGCTCACGATCTGACCTTCCGGAAGATCTCATTTTTTATGTTGATTATCTGGGCGGCAATATGGCGACCTTCGCTCTTAATTTCAGCCGCCCTGGCGGCGAGATTATCGCTCAATACTATAATTTCTTGCGGCTCGGGCGCGAGGGATATACGCGAATCCAACAGGCGTGCATCGATACCGGAAAATGGCTAGCTGAAGAGATCCGGACGATCGAATCACTGGAATTGGTCTATGACGGAAACGGCGGCCTCCCCGCGGTGTGCTACAAGCTAAAAGAAGGAAAAGAGCACGGCTTCACCTTATATGACGTGTCTGAACGAGTCCGCATGAGAGGATGGCAAATTGCTTCGTATCCTCTTCCCTCGGATCGTCAAGAAGTCATTGTCCAGCGTGTGCTTATTCGTCATGGCGTAAGCCGAGATCTCATCAGCCTTTTGCTGGACGACATCAAGCGTGCTCTTGAGCACTTGCAGCGCAATCCAGTTCAGAATTCGGACGCTGGCCCAACCTTCAACCACGGCGCGATTAGCGAAGTAAAAGTGAACGCCTAAGGAGATATAAGCATCGAGGGCGCCCTTTGCGTCCTCGGTCTTTCGCCTTCCAGGGGCCGCGACTTATACAGCCGTATCCTTCGTCCGCTGAGCGGCAAGCAAGTCTGGCATGAATTGAGTTGGAGGCATGAACCGGACCCGAAAGGCGCCGGACGTATGTGCTTCGAAAGCTGCGGTTGATACATTGGTTCATTGCCAATCGAAGACACGACCATGAACCTGAAAAATCCCCTTCCCGATGCCGCGCCGATGGACACGGTCCCATCGACGTCGAGCCCGGGCTACGCAAAGGCGCACCCCGTCGCGCGCGCGTTCGATGCGTTCGCCAGCACCGTGACGCGCTGGGCGGGCTCGCCGGTTGCGTTCGGGCTTGCCGTCATTTCCATCGTCGTGTGGATCGTGGCCGGTCCTATCTTCAAGTTCTCGGAGGGCTGGCAACTGGTCATCAATACGGGCACGACCATCGTCACCTTTCTGATGGTGTTTCTCATTCAGCAAAGCGCGAACAAGGACAGTGTCGCAATGCACCTGAAGTTGAACGAACTGCTCGCCTCCGACAAGGGGGCGAGCAATCAGCTGATCGGTATCGAAGACGCGACCGAGGACGATCTGCGCAAGCTCGCCGCCGCGTATCTTCAGCTTGCCGCGGAGAAGGAGGGTGACGCAGCGTCCGCTCATGACGACGGCGCTGCGGCGGAGATCGCGCGTCGGCTCGCGAAGGCGCACGCGAGGAACGCGCGGAAGAATGGAAGCGAAGAAAGCGTCGGCGCGCAATGAGAGCGCGAGCGGCCGGCGCACGCGTTAGCGGCACGCCGGCTTTTACGCGTCAGCACAGGCAAACGTTCATCGCAGGCAAGGATGTTTCGAGCGATCAAATGTCGGGCGCTCGATAGCGCCACGACCGGCGCTGCCCCAAGTTGCAGCAGCGCCGGTCAGTCTTACATTTCGTTGGCCTTTCCCGCGCCCAGATCCGCGCCCGTGGTCGGGTCGGCGGACGGGTCCGAAGCCGTGCGCGACGCCATCGCCTGCAGCACTTCCACGTCCCGTTCAGTAACCGTCACGGTGGCCGTTCCGTCACCGCCATCGACGGCCGGTTGCGGATCTTCGACGAACTTCCAGTCGCCGCCCTCGTTCCACGGCCCGCGCGCGTCGTCGCCCTTCGACATGTTGAAGTAGACGTTCGTGAACTCCGGCACGCCCGGCAGCTTGCCTTGCGGGAAGTTCGGCTGAATCGAGTGAAGCGCCTTTTCGAACGACTTCTGATGCGCGATTTCACGCGTCATCAAGAAGCCCAGCGCTTCCTTGATACCCGGATCATCCGTCACGTTGATGAGACGTTCGTAGACGATCTTCGCGCGTGCTTCGGCTGCGATGTTGGAGCGCAGATCGGCCGTCGGCTCGCCGATGGTGTCGATGTAAGCGGCGGTCCAGGGCACGCCCGCCGAGTTGGTGAGCGCGGGGCCGCCGCCATAGAGCAGCGCGGTGGTGTGCGAATCGTTGCCGCCGCCCGTGAGCGACCGGTACAACTCGGCCTCCGACTCCACGGCTTCCGCGAGTTGCCCCTTCGCGCCCTTGTTCAGCATCGCGACGATCGAGCCGATCACTTCGAGGTGGCTGAGTTCCTCGGTGGCGATATCGAACAACAGGTCCTTGCGGCCCGGATCGTCTTCGCCGACAGCTTGCGTGAAGTACCGGCAGGCGGCCGCCAATTCGCCCTGCGGACCGCCAAATTGCTCAAGCAGCAGATTGGCCAGACCCGGATTGGGGGTGCCCACGCGGACGGTGTATTGCAGACGCTTGTTATGAACGAACATTTGGACGACTCCATTTTTTGAGCGCACGAAACCCTTCACGGTCTCGGCGCGAATCATTAAAGAGAACGGTTTTGCTCGCAGCGACCAAGAGGACCTCGAAGGTCGCTTACGGTCATGCTGCTGCGAGTCTCAGAGCGAAGAATTCGCGCTGGCGTATCGCGGGGGAAGTCCGCGTCGTGACATTAAGGGCCGGTGCCCGATTCGGTTCGGTGACATCGGCCTGAATGCGAATTAGCAACGCGTGTGCCACGCTTTTCGGCTGCTCTCGCTATTTATGAATCGTGGCGCGAAACGAGGCGACGTCGTTCGTCGTGACCGGGCGAGCGTCGTTGCCCCATGACGCGCGCACGTAAGTAAGCACCAGCGCGATTTGCGCGTCGGTGAGGCGTCCGGCGAATGGGGGCATCGGCTGGCGTGCTGGACCGTGGATCGTCGCGGGACTGTTGCCGCCTTCGACGACAAGCCTGATCAACGAAGTCGTGTCTTCGCTAATGACCGAAGGATTGCCGGCGAGCGCCGGAAACGCATTCGGCACGCCCTTTCCATCGTTTCGATGACATTGCGCGCAGAACCCCGCATACACAGCCGCGCCTTGCTCGGGCGGGACGTCGGGCGCGCGCGTCTTCAGGCGTCCCGGCTGCGCGAACGCCGGATCGAAGGCGCCGTCCGCGGCGTTGGTGGCGGGCAGTGTCTTGAGATAGACGGCGATCGAGCGCAGATCGTCGTCGCTCAGATATTGCGTGCTGTCCTCGATCGTCTGGACCATGCTTCCGTATGCAACCATGCCCGCGCCGTGCCCCGTCTTGAGAAACGCGGCGACATCTTCCCGCGCGATGCGGCCGAGCCCCGAACCCGCGTCGGCGCGCAGGTTCGGTGCGAACCAGTTGTCGTTGACGCCGCCGGACAGAAACGTCTTCGACGACTCGTCGTAGCCGCGTTCCTGATACCCGATGCCGCGCGGGGTGTGACACGAACCGCAATGCCCGAGCGACTGTACGAGATACGCGCCGCGATTCCAGTCCGCACCGCGACCGGCGTGCGGCTCGAACCGTTCCTTGGGCGCGAACACGGCCCGCCAGATGCGCAACGCCCAGCGCTGATCGAACGGAAACGGCACCTTCGTTTCGGGCGGCCGATGCTTCACGGGCGGCACGCCGTGCATCATGAACGCGTAGAGCGCGCGCATGTCGTCGTCCGTGATTTTCACGAAAGCGGGATAGGGCATCGCGGGATACAAACCCTTGCCGCCCCGTCCGACGCCTTCGCGCAATGCCTTCGCGAAATCCTCGTAGCTATACGCGCCGATGCCCGTCTCGCGATCCGGCGTGATGTTGCTGCTGACGATGGTCCCGAACGGCGACGTCATTTCGAGGCCGCCCGCATAAGGTGCGCCGTTCGAAGCCGCGGTGTGGCATCCCGCGCAATCCGCCGCTTTCGCGAGATATGCGCCGCGCGCGATCAGTTGCGCGGACGGCGACCCGTCATCGGCGTTGGCGTCGGCCATGACGGCGATGGGCCATAGCAGCAGGCACAGAACGAGGCGTGAGAGAGGGTTCATTGATGGTAGAGATAAGCGGCGATATCGCGTGCGTCGATTTCACTTACGTCGAGATCGGGCATCGCGTTTCCAGGCACGATGCGTTGCGGGAAACGAATCCATTGCTGCAGATTCCCGGGCGAATTCGGCAGCTTTCCCGCGATGTAGGCGCGCTCGCCGATCCGCTGAAGCGTCGGCCCGACCGTGCCGTATGCGCCCGGCGCGCCGTCGATCCGATGACACGCGCCGCAGCCGTAGCGCTGGATTGCTTCGAGGCCACGCCGCGGATTGCCGCCGGTGATCGCGTCCGATGAAGGCGGCTCGCCGGTGCAGGCCGTCAGCGCGAGCATCAGAAGCGCGATTTCCATGATTCGCATGAGATCAGCCCTCGCGCGACATGCCGATCTCGACGCGCGGCGGCGGACGGCGCATCAGCCAGCGCGCGCCGATCAAAAGCCCGCCGGTCAGGTACGCGAGGCCGCCCGGCACCCACATCACGAGGCCGCCGAGTTGCTGGTCCTGCAACGGATCGAAGCCGAGCGCACGCGTCGTCTCGATGCACGACGGATACCAGACGCCCGGCGCGAGCGTCAGCAGCGCGCCGAGCGCGCCGGTATGGACCATCGTCGTGAAAAGCGAAAGCATCGCGTGGGCATTGGACGCGCCGTGCGCATCTGCGGCGCGGCCGAATACCGTCCACCAGAACAGCAGCGCGCTCGCGAGAAAGCTCGCGTGTTGAAGCGTGTGGATACCCGGACGCGCGAGCGCCGCCTCGAAGAAGCGCGGCGCGTGCCAGCACCAGAGGGCGGCCGCGTGCAGTATCCATGCGACGAGGGGCAGCGTGAGCCAGCGCCACGGCCGCCTGATCCAGCGCGAACGCGTCGCCGCGCCGATGCGCATTCGCGCGGCGGCGGGAAACGCCCAGAGCCATACGGCGAGCGGCCGGCCGATCACGAGCAGCGGCGCGGCCACCAGCATGAAAAGCTCGTGCTGCAACATGTGCGCGGAAAAGAGCCATTCGCTCAGCGCGTGCAGCGGCGACACCAGCGCGACGACGAGCACGAGCCAGCCCGCGACGAATGCGGCGAGGCGCCCCGTGCGTCCGGCGCGGCCTTGCGCGCCGCGCGACTGGAGCCGCACGTAACCCGCGACGTAGAGCGCGAGACTCACGGCAAGCGCGATGACGACCCACGGTTCGAACGTCCACGCGAACGGCGACGCCTCCGTCGTGGCGGCGTGGGCGTGGGCATCCGCACACGCGAGGAGCGCGCAAAGAAACGCGCATTTCAACAGGCGGACAGTAGCCATTGCGGTATCGATATGGCGATCACGGACAGAACCGACAACGCGCCGACACCGGCCGCCACCGCAGCGATGAACCCGGCGCGCGCGGGCCGCGCGGTTGAATCGGCCGATGGCGCGGGCGAGCGGCGCGTTTCGCGCCAGCGCTGCCACGCGAGCAGCGTCGCGGCCGTGCAGACGATGAAGCTCGCGCCGCTGACGCCGTCGAGCAGCGCGTGTCCTCCGAGGCGACAAGCGGGCGTCACCAGCGCGTAATTCACGCTGAGACATGCCAGCACGATCGACGGTGCGCCAAGCAGCGCGAGCCACGTTTTCATATTCGTAGTCAGTATCGCGAGACCCAGTAGATGACGCCGTAGATCGGCAACCAGCTCAACACGACGAAATACCAGTAGATCGCGTTCTCGCTGACGTCGACGAGGCGCTTGCCTTCGAACGGTCCGGTGAAAAGCAACACCGCGAGCACGGCGGTATCGACGGTATCGGTGACGAGATGAGTCGTATGCAGGCCGAGCAGCAACCAGACGACCGAGCCGTATGCGTTCGCGTACCAGTTCACGTTCAGCGCCGCGAATTCGAATCCGCGGATGACGAGGAACGCGACGGATGACACGAGGCAAACGGAAAGCCATAGCGCGGCCTTCGCGCGGTCGCCGCGTTCCGCCGCGTTTTTCGCGAGCTGGTTCGGCCACAGGCTCGCGAGCAGCACGGCCGTGTTGAGCGTGCCCCAGAGGAGGCCGGGCGCGTCGGCGGCCATCGGCCAGGCGGGGGCGCGCGTGCGCAGATAGAAGACCATCATCACCGCGATGGCGAATACCGTGCCTTCGATCAGCATCAGGCCCATCGTGCTCCACCACATCACGCTGCGGTGTCCGAACGCGAAGCTCGGCAGCGCGCGCACGTCGAGCACGAGATCGCGCGTGTCGCTATCTTCGCCATCTTCGGGACGGGTGCGCGCCGTGCGCGTATCGGCGTTCATGGCCTGCGCTCCCGGGCGACGGCCAGCCGGTTCTCGCCGCGCTTCGGCCAGAACCAGCCGATCATCGCCACGGCGACCGGCAGCGACGCCCACACGACCGCCCAAGGCGTATAGATCGAGCCGATGAAAAGCACCGTCGTCGCGACGGCGCTCGCGAACGGCCAGATGGAAGGCGTCGGAAAAATCGGGCGATGGTCCGGCTGCGCATCGAGCACGCTCGTCACGAGCACCTCGCGGGCGTCGGCGGCGAGCCCCGCGACGAAGGCCGGCTGCGCGGACGGCTCCCATAGCGGATCGCGGCCATGCACGACCGGAATCGCATCGAAGTTATGCGGCGGCGGCGGGGACGGCACGCTCCATTCGAGCGTGCCCGCGCCCCACGGATCGGCGGCGGCGCGTTCGTCGCTGCGCAGACTCCTCACGACATTGACGATAAAGAGAAGCACGCTCAGCGCGATCATATAAGCGCCGATCGTCGCCGTGAGATTCATGCCGTCCCAGCCCATTCCGTGCGGATACGTCCATACGCGACGCGGCATGCCTTCGAGTCCGAGCACATGCATCGGAAAGAAGGTCACGTTGAAGCCGATGAAGAACAGCCAGAACTGCCACTTGCCGAGCCGCTCGCCGAGCATGCGCCCGGCGAACTTCGGGAACCAGTAGAAGAACGCGCCGAAGAGCGGAAACACCGCGCCGCCGAGCAGCACGTAATGCAGATGCGCGACGACGAAATACGTGTCGTGAACCTGCAGGTCGAGCGGCACGGACGCGACCATGATGCCGGTCATGCCGCCCATCACGAGGATAAAAAAGAACGCGAGCACGAACAGCAGCGGCACGCGCAGATTGAGCTTTCCGGTCCATAGCGTGCCGATCCAGCAGAAGATCTGAATGGCCGACGGAATCGCGATCATCAAACTCGCGGCCGTGAAGAAGCTCTTGCCTAACTCGGGAATGTTCGTCGCGAACATGTGATGCACCCACAGCCCGAACGCCAGAAACGCGGTGGCGATGAGCGACAGCACCATCGCCGGATAGCCGAACACCGGACGGCGCGCGAAGGTCGGAATGATCGACGAGATGAAGCCGAGCGGCGGGATGAAAATCAGATACACCTCGGGATGGCCGAAGAACCAGAAGAGGTGTTGCCACAGTAATACGTCGCCGCCCTTGGCCGGGTTATAGAAATGCGTGCCGACGAGGCGGTCGAGAATCAGCGCGGTGCTGCACAGCATGATCGAGGGCATCGCGAAGATCACCATGAACTGGGTGACGAGGGTTGCCCACACGAACAGCGGCATGCGATTGAGCGACATGCCGGGCGCGCGCAACTTGAAGATCGTCGTGATGAGGACGATGGCTTCGAGCAGGCCGGACAACTCGGTGAAGGTGATCATCTGCGCCCAGATGTCCGCGCCCTTGTTCGGCGAATAGTCGGGTCCGGCGAGCGGCACATAGCTGAACCAGCCCGCGTTCGGCGCGGTGTTCACGGCGAGCGCCGCGAACAGCAGCAGTCCGCCGAACAGGAAGACCCAATACGCATAGGCGTTCATGCGGGGAAACGCGATGCTGCGCGCGCCGATCATCAACGGAACGAGGTACGCGGCGACCGCCTGCATCACCGGCACGGCGAAGAGGAACATCATCGTCGTGCCGTGCATCGTGAAGAGTTCGTTGTAGAGGTTCGGGCCGATGAGACGCTGGTCCGGACGCGCGAGTTGCGTGCGCATCGCGAGCGCGAGAAGTCCAGCGAGTACGAAAAACACGAACGTCGTCACGATGAAGCGGCGCGCGATCGTCTTGTGATTGACCGCGCTCAACATGCCGATGAAGCCTGGCGGATCGCTCCATGTCGCCGCGAGCGCAGCGCGCACGGCGGGCGATGCATGCGGACCGTCGACGGGATAGCTGGCGTTGCGCTCGTCGCTCATTTGAGCGTCTCCATCCAGGTGAGCAGCGCTTGCAGATCGGCGGGCGGCAGGCGCGTCGGCGGCATGACCGTGCCGGGTTTGAGCGTGCGCGGATCGACGATCCATCCCGCGAGATTGCCGCGATTGTTCGACAGCGTGCCGGCGGCGATGAACTGCCTGCTCGCGACGTGCGTGAGGTCGGGGCCAACCGTGCCTTGCGCGTCGGTGCCGCGCACGGTGTGACAGCGCGCGCAGTCCTGGTTCATGAACACGTCGCGGCCGCGCGTGGCGATTTCATCCGATGTCTGCGCTGCTGGCGTGCGTTGTCGCGCGGCCCACGCTTCGTACTGCGCGGGCGGATCGGCGATGACCTGGAACGCCATCAGCGCATGTTCGTAGCCGCAAAATTCGGCGCATTGCCCGCGATAAACGCCCGCCTTGTCCGCGCGAAACTCGATGGTCGCGTCGCGGCCGGGAATCATGTCCTTCTTGCCGTGCAGGTTCGGCACCCAGAACGTGTGGATGACATCGGCGGCTTTCAGCGACACGATCACCGGCCGTCCGACCGGCACGTGCAGTTCGTTGGCGAGCGTGAAGCCGGACGATTCGCCATCGGCCGGATAGCGCACTTGCCACCACCATTGATAGCCCGTCATCTCGATGCGCAGCGCGTTGTCGACGGGCAGGCGCGAGAGCGCGCGGTCGGTGAGGACGTCGGCCAGAACGAGGCCGAAGAGCAGAAACGTGGACACGCCCGTCGCGGCGACGACCCACGAGCGCACGCGCGGCTCGCGATGTCCGACGACGGAGAGATCCGCGGGCGTCGCGCGATTGGCGCGAGGCGTGCGCAGCATCGCGATCATGCACGCAAGCAGGATCGCCGCGAAGACCACGCAGCAGACGGCCAGCGTCAGATGCCAAAGGTCGAGGATGCGGCTGGCCTGAATGCCCGCCGGATTCAGTGCGCTCTGCATGGTCGCTCATCAGGGTTCTGGAATGCATCGTCCCGGCGCGAGGCGCGCTGGACAGAAGCCGGACGTGCGTATGCGTTAGCAATCCGCGTGCCGATGGAGGCGCTGGCTTTGCGATTGGAATGGCCTGCGACGAGGGGCGTGGCGCTCGCGCCATGTGGGACGAACGGAAGCGCGATGGGCTTTTAGCTGAAACGTAGGGGAAGAAAGACGCCGATGCGGCGGATGCGGAGCCAGCGCTGGTGCGCGTTTGGCGACGGTCGGTCGATCCTTGTCTGCCGTCGCGGTCAGGTCTTCGCGCGTCAGTGCCACGCCTGTGGCGAAAACAGCGTTGAACGCATATTCGTGCGCGAACAACGCGCAGCCGCGACTGAGCGTCATCTAGCTATTCGATGCAGTGCGCCCAACGTGTGGCTCCACGCTTCGCTAGTGGAGCGTTGCCTTCTTTTCGCTCAAGGAATCAGTGGCAGCGGGAGTGGCCGTCGGCGGCGCGGGTGCATTCGCTGTCGGCGGCGTGGGCGGCATCGAAGCTTTGAAGAGATATCCGCTCGACGTGAGGAAAATCGCAAGTAGAAGAACGAATTCCATGGCGTTCACCTTGCCCGCGCGCGTGGCTGCGAGCGGGCAGACATTTGCCTGTGCAACCGAAAGGAACGCGGCGTCGGAAGAACATCCCGCGTCGCGACGTCTTGCAGATACTCCTACGATATGTAATGGACGGATTTCGTACAAGAGGAATTGCCTTGGCGAGCAATCTAAATCGCTCACATAGGCTGGGCGAACGAGGGCGCTACTGCAAGCGGCGACTCACGTTTGCGCGGCAGAGACCAGCACGCAGCACGACGCGCTGGACCGGCTGACTCCGCGAGATTCGGCAGAAGATTGGTTGCGGCGAATCGAGTCGCACTCGAACAGGCTCGCCAGATCGAACGATGCGCGTCGGCCGCAGGGGTCGTGCTGCCTGCGATACTGAAAAACTACGTCGTCAGAGAATCGAAGGTACGTGGTGGTTCGGACGCGGACTGAGGGCGATCATCAATCACGGCTCACCTTCGATCGCCACATTCGTCTGCGACCGCTTAAAAAGAAAACGCCCGCGCTACACGCAGGCGTTTCCGTGGCCCGCTACCGCGCCCCAACGAACGATTTCTCATCCGCTTTTATCTCCGGGGCCGGCTTCCGCGCGGCTATTTCCAGTATAGGCGCTGCCGCGAGATTTCCAAGTCGACACTGGACCCGTCCGACATTCCGATGGCGCGAGGGTTCGTGTACCCGGCGGCGCGTATCGGGCGGCTGACAATTTTTGACGCTCCCGCCCGAAGGCCACGTTTATTCTGTGCTCTCAATAAGAAGTGAGAGGTTCCGATCCAAATGGGCTTTGGTTTTGGCGAATGGAGGCCGTCCTTCAACACGTTGGACGTGCCGCTGAATATTGGATGGCAATGCACGCTCGTTCCGCGTCGTCAATGCGGCACAGAATTCTGGTTCCTGAAAAAAGACGCGCGTAAGACGGTCGATGAAGATCGCATCGCTTTCGATCGATACTTCCGGCCGAACCTCGATTTGCGCACGGTCGCGGGCGGTAAAGCATTGCGCACTATTCAGCGCTTCCTTCAAATTTTCTTGAATGTCGTCCACTGGAAACAGCCAGCCTCGAACAAAGAGATCGAGCGATTCTTTCGCAAGGCCGTGCGCGATGGCGAGTTGATCCCGGTGGTGGATCGGGGATGGCGCCTGTCGCCGAGAGTCGATGTGCCATCCGACGCGCCGCAGCGTTGGCCGAAGAAAGTCGACTTCCAATACGCACCGCGAGATCCCTATTACATTCCGATCAGCCAGCGCGGCGGGCTAGCGGCCAGCGGTGGATTAGTGGGAAGTCGTGGCCTTGACGGAGTTGCGGCGAAATCCGGTGCGGGTGGCTCTCTCATGGACAGCGTCGGCGGCAGCAGTGGATTCGATTGGCTCGGCGCTGTGGATGACGTTGCAGGGGCAGCTCTCGGAGGATACGCGTCGGAAGGCGATAACGGATCGACGATGAGTTCCGGAGATGACAGCGCGCCCCTGGGTGATGCGTCGCCGTTTGAGTATTCTGAAGACTCACTGTTGGGCGACGATGTAACGGAACTGGCGGCCCGAGGGGTCAGTGCAGCGCAAGAAGCTGAATGCGACGCAATGTATGAGGCCCGTATGACTTATTGCACCGCGTTAAGCAAAATGTATGGCGGCGATGCCCGCACCTATTTCACTTGCAAAGAGCAAGCATTTCGAGATTATCAAGCGTGCCGAGGATACCTATGATCGAATATTTTGTCTCTTATTTTGACCCCGAATCGCAGAGCATTAAGACCGGGTTCGTGGATTCCCGTATCTTTGACAACGTCAGGATGAATTTGGTAGCGGAACATGAAGTCGGACCGCAGCAGCCCATCGATGATGAATTTGCCCGCAGGTTCGGCGGGACTGCTTTGCTCTGGTTTGCGACCCAGTATCCCGAACTAAGGAAGTTTCTTGGGATCACCGACGGAAACGGCAACGTGGTGTCTCTCTAACGACGGCGACTTCCGCGAACACGTGGCGCAGGATCGCTCTGAGGCCGACCTAGGCAGATAGTCAGATGGATGTCACGAAGAAGGTGTCTTCGCTAACCCGATGTCGTGCGCACATCCGCGTCTGTTGCGCTATCAATTTCGCGACGGATCTCTACCTGTTCATTGTGTCTAGAACAGCAGTAAGAGGCTGGCAGAAACAGAGACCGCTTGCGGCGCGGCTCCGCTTCGCCCTGTATGGGAAGGTCCTACTAGCGCAGGAGCGGAACGACGGTAAGGAGCGGTCTGTCATCGCTAGCCATTGCGGCCGCGTGCCTTCCTGTTCGTCACACGCAACGCCCTCGCCGCCTACAGCACAGCAGTACCCCCACACATCACTCCACCTCGGCCAGCGCCAGATCGATGCCCGACTGGCGAATGCCCGTCGCGGCGGCCGGGGCGAGCCCGTCGTCGGTGATCACCTGATCGAAGCTTTCCAGACTCGCGACCTTGTAGAGCCCGACGGTACCGTACTTCGAACTCGCGACCGTGAGCACCGTGCGCGATGCGGACTCCATCGCGGCGAGCTTCACTTCCACTTTCGGCGCCGATGGCGTCGTCACGCCGCGACGCAGATCCCACGAGCTCGCCGATATGAAAGCCACGTCGAGCACGACCTGACGCAGCGTCGCCGCCGCGAGCGTGCCGACGCTCGACAGATTCTTGTGGTCCAACTGTCCGCCGATATGAATGACGTTCACGTGCGTCGCGCTCGCGAGTTCGCGCACGATCTGGAAGTCGTTGGTCACGACCGTCATGTCCGACAGTTCGACGATATGCGGCACGAACGACAACATGGTCGTGCCGGCATCGAGGTAGATCGACATGCCCGAGCGCAGGCCTTCGGTCGCGCGACGCGCAATGGCCTGCTTCTGCGGCTGCTCGACCACCGACTTCGACTGATGACTCGGCTCGCTGTTCAGATGACTCGCGATGCGCACGCCGCCCGGCACGGTATAGACAAATCCGGCTTCTTCCAGCGCGGCGATATCGCGCCGGACCGTCATGTGCGAACAGTTGAACGACTCCATCAACTGATGCACCGACAGCACCTTGTCCCGGCGCAACTGGCGCAGCATGGCCTCGCGCCGCTGATCGGGAATCAGCGGGACATCGGATGCATCGGGTTTGACCTGACTCGACATGGGAAGACCTTCGTTAAGCGGCCCGCCTGCACGACGGGTCGCTTATCTTAGCCGATGAACATGCTGATGAGCATCACGCCCGCGAGCCCCACCAGCGACTGGAGGCACAGCATCAGCGTCCACGTCCGCAAGGTCTGCGCGACGGTCAGCTGGAAGTACTCCTTGAAGAGCCAGAAGCCGGAATCGTTCACGTGCGACAGCATCACCGCGCCCGATGCCGTGGCGAGCACCATCAGTTCCGGCGATACACCCGGATGCGACACCAAAAGCGGCGCGACGATGCCCGATGCCGCAACGGTCGCGACCGTCGCCGAGCCGACGCACACGCGCAGCAACGCGGCGATCACCCAGGCGAGCACGAGCGGGCTCACCGACCAGTGCGCCGTGTGCGACACGATGATCGTGTCCAGGTGAATCGACGTGAGCATCTGCTTGAAGCCGCCGCCCGCGCCGAGAATGAGCAGGATCGCGGAGAGCGGCGCAATGCCCTTGCCGATCATCTTTTGCATCTCGTCGAGCGCAAAACGTCCCTTGATGCCGAGCGCGAAGAACGCGAAGATCACGGCCGCGAGCAGCGACAGGATCGGATCGTTGAGCGACTGGAAGAACACATACAACGCCGTGCCCTTCGCGCTGTAGTCCATGCCGAGGGTGCCCGCGAGCATCAGCCCAGGCGGAATCAGCAGGCAGACTATGGACAACGCGAGCGACACGTCCCTGCCGTTCTCCGCGTCGGTGCGCGTGCCGCCGGGACCCTTCGACAGATCGGGCGCCGGCCCGAAGCTGCGCCGCGCGAACGCCGTGAAGAGCGGGCCGGTGATCACGGCAGCCGGAATCGCGATGATCAGGCCATAGAGCAGCGTGAGGCCGGTGTTGGCGTGGTACGCGGTGACGGCGAGCGTCGGCGCCGGATGCGGCGGCAGCAGACCGTGCGACACATAGAGGCCCGCGGCGAGCGGCAGACCGATATACAGCAGATGGCTGCCCGTGCGGCGCGCGATCGTGTAGACGAGCGGCGCGAGCATGATGAAGCTCACATCGAAGAGATGCGGCATGCCGATCAGCAGCGCCGCCGCGCAGACCGTCCACGGCGCGAGCCACAAGGGCCGCTTGCCGACGAACGCATTCGCGATGCGGTCCGCGCCGCCCGTGCCGATCATGATGCCGCCGAGCACCGCGCCCAGGCCGACGACCGGTCCGGTACGCGCGAGCGCGCCGCCGAAGCCCTTCGTGAAGCTGTCGATCGCGTGTTCCGGCGTCACGCCGGCCGCGAGCCCGAGCCCGAGCGCCGTCAACGTAAGTGCAATGAACGGACTCAGCCGCCAGCGTGCGATCAATACGATCAGCACGACGATGGCAAACGCGGCCATCGCGATCGTCCCGAATTCTCCCCGCATGGTGTCTCCTCTTATTGACTCGGTATTTGAATGATTTGGTGTAGTTCGAGTGCGCGCCGCGCTTATTCGCAGCCGGCTTGCCACGCGCCGAGCAGCGCATCGTCGGGGTTGTGCAGATCGGCGATTGCGATCAGTTCGCCTGCCTTCACTTCGCGTGCAAGCGTCGCGTGGGCCGCGAGATACAGCGGCGCGACATCGGCGGGAGCGGCGGCGCGACGATCGAGCAGGACGGCCTGCACGCCAGTCACGTCATGATGATGGCCGCCCATGTGCAGCACCGTGCCCGCGGGAATATCGACATTCGCGCGCCCCGCCAGCACGACGCATTGCGCAGGCTTCGCCGCGCCCGAGGGCCGGCCGTTCAGCACGGCGTCGAGCAGCGTGATCGGCGTCTCGACGCCCATGAAGTGATACGGCAGATACATGCACGCATAGCGCCCGTTGCGGCTCACGACGTGGCCCTTCTGCGCGAGCAGTTCCCACGTCGGCGCATCGAAGGTGCGCACGACGACGAACACGCCGCCCGCGAAACTCGCCTCGTCGGGACGGCGCAGCATGTTGAACACGTCGATGACGCCCGCACGCGTGAGCACGCCGCCGTCCTCGCGCAGCGCGTAGATATCGGCGAGTTCGGTCGTGCGCGCAACCGGGTAATGCAGCAGTTCCACGTCGGACACGAGGTTCGTGTTCGTCGCGACGACGCTCATCTCGCAGTAGTCCGCCGTCGCCGAGGTCTTGCGGCCGCGCAATGCTTCACGGCGGGCCGCGAGCGTCGCGGGGATGTCGTCGCCGAGCGTCATCAGCTCCGCGAGTTCCGGCGCGGGGAAGGTCTGGTCGAGCTGCGTGACGTTGCCCGTCGCGGCATCGAAGACCAGATCGTATTCGCTCGACTTGCCCGCCGCGACGACCTCCAGACCCAGCACGCGCGCCCACGTCACCCAGCCGATCAGGTTCGACGGCTGGTCGCCGTCCGCCGTCGTATACACGACGCCCTGCCGCTCCGCGAGCCGCGCGAGCGCGACGCCCGCGACCGAATCGACTTCCTTGCTGACCATCGCGACATGACGTTTGGCTTCGAGCGCCTGCACCGCGACGCGATAGCCCACCGACGGATTGCCGGTCGCTTCCACGAGGATGTCGTAATCGGCTGCGGCGAGCAGCGCGACATCGGCGACGAGCGCGATCTGGCCCGGCGTGAGCGCAGCCACGCCCGCGGCATCGGCGCATTCGACGAGCGACGCCGCGTCGAAACCGAGTTCGATGCACATCGCGCGCAGGCCCGCGACGCCGAGATCGCACAGCGCCGCCGGCACGAGACGATCGATCAGGCGCGTCTGCGCGAGCAGCGTGCGGGCGAAGCCGCCCTTCGCGCCGGTGAGGGCGTAGCGCACGGTCTGGACTGCCTGCGCCGATGAAGGCGCGGAAAACAGAAGTTCGAAGTTCATCTTGGCATTCGCAGAAAGCGTTGCCGACAGCGCTTCGCCGGCGAACGGGATAAGAGGCCGCAGACAGGTCTGCAACGGATCACTCAGACGTTAACGATATTTATCATTACAGTCAATTTAATTAACATGAATTCACATAGAACGTTCACACAGGCATACAATCGCCAGCCGGAGGAACACCATGCACACACACATGCACCGTCCCGTTCTGGGATGCATCGCCGACGATTTCACCGGCGCCAGCGATCTCGCCAGCACGCTCGTCCGTGGCGGCATGCGCACGATTCAAACCATCGGCGTGCCGGAAACCAGCGTGCTCGATGACGTGGATGCGCTCGTCGTCGCGCTAAAGTCGCGCACGATCGACGCACAGGAAGCCGTTGCGCAATCGCTCGCGGCACTCGACTGGCTGCGCGCGCAGGGCTGCCGCCAGTTTTTCTTCAAGTACTGCTCGACCTTCGATTCGACCGATGCGGGCAACATCGGCCCGGTCGCCGACGCGCTGCTCGATGCGCTCGCGGCCGGCACCGGCGGCGACTTCGCCATCGTGTGCCCGGCGTTTCCGGAGAACGGGCGCACGGTGTATCGCGGACACCTGTTCGTCGGCGACGCGCTGCTCAGCGAATCGGGCATGGAGAACCATCCGCTGACGCCCATGCGCGATTCCAATCTCGTGCGCGTTCTGCAGCGTCAGTCGAAATCGAAAGTCGGCCTGATCGCGAGCGCGACGGTCGCGGCGGGCGCGAACGCGGTACGCGATGCGATCGCGCGTCTGCGTGCGGACGGCGTGCGCCTCGCGATCGCGGACGCGCTCACCGACGCCGACTTGCGCACGCTGGGCGAAGCCTGCGCCGAGTTGCCGCTCGTCACGGGCGGTTCGGGTGTCGCCATTGGCTTGCCGGAGAACTTCCGCCGCGCCGGACTCATCGAGCCAAACGAGAAGGCGGCGGATTTGCCGGCCGTCGCGGGCGCGGCGCTCGTGCTGGCGGGCAGCGCGTCGAAGGCGACCAACGCACAGGTTGCCGAATGGATCGCCAAGCGCCCCGCGTATCGCGTCGATCCGCGCGCGCTGGCGCGTGGCGAAGCGGTCGTCGAGGCGGCGCTCGCCTTCATCGATACCCATGCGGAAGAGCCGGTCCTGATCTATGCGACCGCCGCGCCCGATGAAGTCGTGTCGGTTCAGCGCGAACTCGGCGTGGCGGCCGCAGGCAAGCTCGTCGAAGATGCGCTCGCCGCCATCGCACGCGAGGCGAAGGCGCGTGGCGTGCGCAAGTTCGTGGTGGCGGGCGGCGAGACTTCGGGTGCGGTGGTTCAGGCGCTCGGCGTCGACCGGCTGCTGATCGGACCGCCGATCGATCCGGGCGTGCCTGTCACCGTCGCGCTGGGCGAAACGCCGCTTGCGCTCGCGCTCAAGTCGGGCAACTTCGGCGCGGGCGATTTCTTCGCGAAGGCGCTGCGCTTTATCGACGGAGAACGTTCGTGAGCCAGGCCATGATCAGCGCACACGGCGACGCGAAACTGCGCGAGGAAATCTGCACGATCGGCGCGAGTCTCTACGCGCGCGGCTACACCGTGGGCAGTGCGGGCAACATCAGCGCGCGCTGCGATGATGGCTGGCTCATCACGCCCACCGACGCGTGTCTCGGCCGGCTCGATCCCGCGGATATCGCAAAGGTCGATGCGCAAGGCCGGCATGTGTCGGGCGCGCGGCCGTCGAAGACGCTGGAGTTGCATCGGCGTATCTACGAGGGCAACGCCGAAACGCGCGGCATCGTGCATACGCACTCGACCTCGCTCGTCGCGCTGACGCTTGCGGGCGTGTGGAGCGATGAAGACGTACTGCCGCCCATTACGCCGTACTACGTGATGAAGGTCGGCCACGTTCCGCTCGTGCGGTACCGGCGTCCGGGCGATCCGCAAGTGGCCGCCGAAATTGCCGGGCGCGCGGCGTCCGTGCGAGCCGTATTGCTCGAACGGCTGGGGCCGGTCGTGTGGGAGCGCAGCGTCTCGCACGCTTCTTATGCGCTCGAAGAGCTCGAAGAAACGGCGCGTCTGTGGCTCATGACGACGCCGCGTCCGGCCCCGCTCGATCAGTCCGCGATTGACGAGTTGTGCGACACGTTCAACGTGCGCTGGTAGTGGCGTGCAAAGGGCGATTGGCCTGTTGATGCAAGAATCCCAACGGATCACGGTCCGCGTTTGCTGCGGCCACCAGCTGGCTTGCTGGCGGGCTTGCTACGTGGCTTTCGCACGCTGAACGGATTACCGCTGGACGGGCTTGTGCCTTCGCCCGCGGCCACAGCGCGCTGCGCCGCAGGCTTGCGTTTGTTCTCGCCACCTTGCGGACGCGGTTTATTGTTAAGCACCTGCACAGCGCCCGGCACCGCTTGCGGCGCTTTGGGCTTCTTGGGCTTTTTAGGTTTCTTGATGATCTGACCCGTCGCGCTGGTTTGCGGCACGCGGTGTTCGGCCTCAAAACCCGGCTCTTCTTCACGGGGCAGCGTTTGCCGAATCAGCGCTTCGATCGCGGCCAGTTGCGGTGCTTCATCGGCACACACGAGGGACACCGCTACGCCGCTGGCGCCCGCGCGGCCGGTCCGGCCAATACGGTGCACATAGTCTTGCGCCACGATCGGCAGATCAACGTTGATCACCAGCGGCAGGTCGTCGATATCCAGCCCGCGCGCAGCCACATCGGTGGCGACCAGCATATTTACTTCGCCTGTCTTGAAGCGCTCGAGCGCACGCAGGCGCGCGGGTTGCGGTTTGTCGCCGTGGATGGTGTCGACCGCATAGCCCGCTTCATCCAGCATGGATGCCAGATAATCCACGCCATTGCGGGTTTTAACGAACACCAACGCATGCTCCCAGTTGTTCTCAGCCACAAGGTGCATGAAGAGCTCAGGTTTGTTCCTTTTATCCACCGGCACCACCCATTGCTTGATATTGCTGGCCGTGGCATTGGGCGGGCTGACGCTGATATTGACCGGGCCGCGCAGAATGGTCGCCGCGATGGCGCGGATATCATCGGTAAATGTGGCGGAGAACAGCAGGGTCTGTCGCTGAGCGGGCAAGGCAGCAAAGACGGCGTCGAGTTCGCGCGCAAAGCCCAGATCCAGCATGCGGTCGGCTTCATCCAGCACCAGCGTTTGTACTTGATCGAACTGCACCGCGTTCTGGCGATTGAGATCCAGCAAACGGCCCGGCGTGGCAACGAGCACATCCACGCCTTTACGCAACTTCATCATCTGCGGGTTGATACTCACGCCGCCGTAGGCCGCCAGAAATCGTAAGTCGAGGCCTTTGCCGTAAGCCATAAAGCTTTGCAGCACTTGTTCAGCCAGTTCACGTGTGGGCACCAGCACCAGAACACGCGCGCGGTTGCTGGACACCGCCGGACCGTGTTGCGTCAGCCGTTGCAACAGCGGCAGCGCAAAACCCGCCGTCTTGCCAGTGCCGGTTTGCGCCGCGCCCATGACGTCCTTGCCGCTGAGCACAGCAGGAATCGCCTTGGCCTGAACCGGCGTAGGCGTCTGGTAATTGAGGTCCTGCAAATTACGCAGCAACGGATCGATCAGGCCAAGCGAGGCGAAAGACATGCGCGTATTCCGAGCTAAAACCGCAATTTTAGCGGTTGCGGGGCTGATTGAACCGCGCAGATCAATGGTCAAAAAGATCGACGTCGATCGCCGCTGAAGAAGGTAGCGGCCGACGAACTGTGCAACGAGACAAAGACGAGCAGCGCTGCGGGCAGCACCGGTCCTGATTAAACTTGAACCTGCCCGGTAGGTGCCGATTATCCTTCGATCACCACTGATTCTTCTAGCTCGGAACCAGTCGTAGATGCCATCTGGATCAAAAGACGGTTTTCGGATCGTAAGTGCGAGTTTGAAGAATGCAGAAAGCGGCCGTTCCGCGCCGCGACGCCGTTACCGTCGGCAAAACGCCATCTTGCTAACGTCCAGTCGAGCCTCGTAGAACGTCGGCCAAGGCCGAAGTGTTCGCTTCGAATACGCTTAAAGTGCCCGGGCCGAAGTAATTTTCAACGGCAAGGGCTCGTCCGTCCAACTTTGCGGTAGAAGCAGCATCTTCGCTTCCAGATCGAACGGAAGCACCCACAGTCGCAACCCGCGCTGCATCTCAAATGGCGGCAAAGGTTCAGAGAAATCCCGGCCTTTCGGATAGATCAGCGCCATATCCCCCTGACCGCCCTGATAGTGATGTCCGTATGCAAACATCTGGTAGAAGTCACCCTGAGCGATCCCGTACTTCTGCGCCGGAGCCGTCGCGTCGAGCCGTTTCCATTTGGTGTCCATCGCCCAGCGACGATCTCCCTGCTCCAGCAGCAGATCGGGCCGCAACTGGAACATCTCTCGTCCCCGATGCCGGCACAGCGAATGTCGCCTTGCTTGCGTCACGAGGCGAGCGCCGTTCTGAAGATGACGATGTATCCATCGCGCCACGTAGTCCTCGAAGAGCCGCTCCATCGGAAACAGAAAGCTGATGCCGCGCCAGTCTCCGTGAACCGAGTGCGGCAGCTGCTGGCGCAAGATCAGTTCGCACCACGGCTTCACCGGCCGGTAATGCACCATCAATCTGTCGTCGTGCCACTTGCGAAAGTCCTGCTCCGTATCTTGCGATGCAGGCAGCTCGCGCAACACGCCACTGAGTTCGTGCGATAGTCGCCAGTTCTGCGCATCTCTCGTACGTCTGGCGACCGCGTCCAGCGCCTTCTTGAGGAGACGATTTTCAGGCCGGTTGGCCAGGAAGACATCGTGACGGATGTGAAGCAGATGTCCCTTGTGGGGTGGTTGACGCAATTGGCGCGCGATATCGAGCTGGCCGCGCAGGTAACGAGACTCCTCCTCCACCCGCAGATAGTCGAATCGCAGCCCGCGCTTGAGCAGATGCTCGAGCGCCGTCAAGAATCGGCCCATTATCCATTCCGACAGGGGCGTGCGAAACAGTCTCAGCCCAGCCTCATCCGCTTCGTGCGGTGGAAGATTCAGCGCGCCGGCAATGAGTCGGCACATGAGTGCTCGTGCCGGCTCCGGGTCGTCCAGGTCGTGATGCTTGGGCAGGATTTCGATGACTTGACCGCACGGCGACTCCAGAACACCCACGAAGCTGCGTAACTGCAATTCGTTGCGGCCCACGACGCTCAAAAGCCGCCCGCCCTTCGTACGTCTTTCCTCCAGACCGCAAAGCCAGTCGAAGGCAGATTCGGGGACTTGTGCATGGTCCAGCGTGTTTTGCACCAGCGAAGTCGTAAGGTAGGCATATTCGCGTACGACAATGGGATTCATTGTTGTTCCGTAATGGCGTCGATGACCTTTTTCCCCAATTGCCGTGTGTTATGTCGAGTTTCGCCATTGTTTTCGATGCTGACACCCAGCGAGCCAGCCAATTCCCGCAACTGCGACATTGCGTTCTTCTGCAATTGGCCGTCCTTTAAGACTTCTATCGTGCCGGATGTCAGTTGCCGGATGACCCTTCCCGAGTACTCGACTTCGCGCCTGACACGACCTGCATCGTTCGGGTTGTCGCCGCCGTTGCCACCAATTTCCCAGTATGCTTGGGCGCGCTCCAACGCATCGGCGTTGATCCGATATTCGAGCGCATCCTGCCTCGCGCCGATATCCACGCCAAACAGTTGGTCGAGATCGGCCGTGCATTCCTGAACAATCTGATAATCGTAGGCCTTTCGATGATCATTCAACACCCATCGAATGTGCTGCCAGTCCTCGAAGAAATACTCTTGTAGTAACGGCAGGACGTTATTCCGAAATATCGCCGTCAGCCGTTCGAGACGGGGATCGCCTATGAGACTCATGAAGTAGGCATGGCCGATAGAGAACGACAATTATCTTGGCCGGTCCTTTGACAGTTACCTTGGCCGGTGGTGAGGAGTCGAAGGCGGCGTAGCCGCCGGAGACGACGAACTACCGGCGGCGCCGGAGTAGCGGGGTTTTACGATGGCTGATCGCGTCGAAGAAGAAGCGAACAGCCATGTCTGGAACCTACGTGACGGACCAGCAGGTCCGACTCTATATGAGCAAGCGCAAACATCACACTCAGGAAGTCGCCGCGGCGATGGCGGACTTGAGCGTTCGCACGGCCCGGCGCATCGAGCATGACGGCCGTCTGCCGTCGCAGAAGCCATCACGCACGTGGCGTACACGTCACGATCCGTTCGCGGAAGTTTGGGAGAGCGAGGTCGTGCCATTGCTGAGCCACGCGCCCCGGCTCAAGGCCATCACGCTGCTGTCCAAGCTGCAAGAGGCGCATCCCGGCCTCTTCCCCGACAGCATGCGGCGTACGCTCGAACGGCGCGTCAGCAAATGGCGCGCACTCGAGGGCCCTAACAAGGAGATCTTCTTCCCGCAGCAGCACTTGCCCGGCGTGCAGGGGCTCTCGGACTTCACCGACATGCGAGATCTGCGCGTGACGGTCGCCGGCGCGCCCCTCCATCACCGGCTCTATCACTTCGTGCTCGCGTTCTCGCACTGGGAATACGCCTATGTCCTCGAAGGTGGTGAGAGTTTCGAGGCCCTCTCCACCGGATTACAGAACGCACTGTGGCAGGCCGGCGGCTGCCCGCATGAGCATCGCACCGACAGCCTATCGGCAGCGTTCAAGAATTTGCAGACTGAAGAGGACTTCACGGCTCGCTATGACGCACTGCTGGTGCATTACGGCATGGCCGGCACGCGCAATAACGTCGGCGTGGCCCATGAGAACGGTAGTGTGGAATCCTCGCACCGCCATCTGAAGGAGGCGATCGACCAGGCGTTGATGCTGCGTGGCCATCGCGACTTCGACGATCGTGCTGCCTATGAGGCGTTTGTTCGCGACGTCGTCATGCGCCGTAACCGTCGTAACGCAGCGGCGTTTAACGCTGAGCGCGAACATTTGCAAGATCTGCCCGCACATCGCACGACCGACTTCATCGAAGAGGAAGCGCGCGTGACACGCTGTGGCACCTTCACCGTGCGGGGCATTCTCTACAGCGCACCGTCGCGCCTGATTGGTCACCGTCTGAAGGTGCGCGTCTTTGCCGATCACCTCGACTGCTATCTGTCCGGCGCGCTCGTGCACAACACAGCACGCGGCTCGCATGCGGCCAATAGCCGCCGTCGCAAGCTCGACTACCGGCACTTCATCGAGGCGCTCAAGCGCAAGCCCCAAGCGTTCAAGGGGCTGGCGTTTCGCGACGACTTGTTCCCGCGCGAGGCGTACCGCCGGACGTGGGAGCGGCTTGAGGCTCGGCTCACGCAGCGGCAAGCCTGCAAGACCATGGTCGGCTTGCTGGAGCTGGCCGCGAATCACGGAGTCGAGGCCGTTCTTGCTGAGCGGCTCGAAGCATTGCTCGTCGTCGGTGAGCTGCCCGATCTCGAGCAACTACAGAATGAATTTGCGCCGCGGCAGGCGCAATGCCCAGACGTGGCCGTCGACATGCCGACGGCAGCTCTCTACGACGCGCTGCTTGGCGAGGAGGTATCGGTATGAATGCGCCCGCAATCTACGATGCCGCCCGTATGGGGCTGATGCTCACCGAGTTGCGCTTGCCGACGATCGCGCGGCTATGGGCTGAGTTCGCTCAGCGCTCCGACAAGGAAGGCTGGCCGTCGACGCGCCTGCTCGGCGCGCTGCTCGAGCACGAACTGGCCGAGCGCGCGAAACGGCGCATCGAGCGGCATCGCGTCGAATCGCATCTGGACCCAAGCAAGACGCTCGAGGCCTTCGACTTCGGCTTGGTACCGATGGTGTCCAAGGCACATGTAATGGCGCTCGCGAGCGGCGACTCGTGGCTCGAGAAAGGCGCCACGATCCTGCTGTTTGGGCCGCCGGGTGCCGGGAAGAGCCATTTAGGCTCCGGCATTGGTCATGCGCTGATCGACGCCGGGTACCGGGTGCTGTTCACACGCACCGGCGAAATCGTGCAGAAGCTGCAGGCGGCACGCCAAAGCCTGCTGTTGCCATCGATGCTCGCCAAGCTCGATCGCTTCGATCTGATCATCCTGGATGACCTGTCGTACGTCAGAAAGGACCAGGCCGAAACGAGCGTGCTGTTCGAATTGATTGCAGAGAGATACGAGCGTCGAAGCCTTCTCATTACGGCCAACGCCGCGTTCTCCGGCTGGAATGATGTCTTCCCCGATCCCTCAATGACGGTCGCCGCCATCGACCGACTGGTCCATCACTCGACGATCTTCGAGCTGAACGTGGAAAGCTACCGGCGTCGCAGTGCCGATGACAACAAGCGCGCGCGGCGGCGTCAATTACACCACCCCGAATCGGAAGGAGCGACAACTATGGCGAGCTGAGCAGCGACAACTAACCCCGTCGACCGGCCAAGATAGTTGTCGCCCGGGCGGCCATCGTAATTGACAATCTACAGGCCGATGGCATGGTCTCGATCAAGCAGCACGGAAATGCGCTGATTCATGATCCGCAACAAGTGGCCGACATTGATGGTCGCGCCTTCCTCGCTTTCGATCACGACGTCGTTCAGCAATTCGGGCCGGGGCGGCATCTCGACAAAAGTGAAGCGGCGACGCAGTGCCAGATCCAACGCTGCCAGCGAACGGTCGGCGGTATTCATCGTGCCGATGATGTGTAGATTGCTCGGCACGCTGAATCGGTCCTTCGAGTAAGGCAGCACGACCTGCAACGACTCTTCGGCGCCCGCACGTTTCGACGGTTCGATCAGCGTGATCAGTTCGCCGAAGACGCGCGAAACGTTCCCGCGATTTATTTCGTCGATGACCAATACGAAGCGCGCTTCATTCGTCGCATCCGGGTCCGCTGCGTCGCTCGCATCGGCATGTGATTTTCGCGCTCGTTCGCACAGCCTCTTGAACACGCCGTCCTCGACCTCGTAGCACAGTTGTCCGTTTTCGACTTTGGCGCGCAAACCCTCTACGAAGTCCTCGTAACTGAAACTCTGATGGAAGGTAACAAACGCGATCTGCCGGGCTTCGACGAGTTCATCGAAGCGTCGCTTCAACGCACTGCGCTCCTGATTCTCTACGAGGAATTCCGGATCGAGAATCTCCAATGCCTTCTCAATGGTTTGATACGTTTTTCCAGTCCCCGGCGGCCCATAGAGGATCTGGTTGAGGAGGGAAGTGTTCATGTCCGATGATGTATTTTCGGTGGCTGCAGGCATGTCCGAATCCGCTGCACTCGGTTCGCTGTTGCCGAGAGGATCAGCAAGTTCAAAAACATATTCGTTGCCTTCGTGGACCCAGATTTCCCGAAGACTCTTCCCACTGGTCAACAGGCCACGAGTCTTGATGTGTTTGTTCGTGGGATCGGGAATTCCGAAGTGCTTCAACGCTGCGGTAAAACTGGAGAAGCGCACGCCGTTGCATAGAATGCTATGGCGATCCGAGCGCTTTCTGCGAATGTCAGTGTCTTCCCAAGATTTGGCGACGGACTCTGAAATTTTGGATGTTGACATGGGTGTTGTGCGAGAGCGGGCGCGAAGTTCCTGTGATCATAAAGCAATGTGCTAGCTCGAATCGATTGGATCGCTCGACGATAGTGCATGGCCGATTCCTTGGGATTGCAAGCGTCCGCTTCGTATTTGATAGAGGACCTGCAAATGCGGCCGACTGGACGGCAGCAAAGGTCGAGGATACGCATACGCGTCAATACAACCGACATTCGCGCTCGCGAAGCTTTTGAAAGACGGGAAAGGAGTCTGGAGCCGCCGCATGGAGGACGATACCCGAACGTCCGCTATGGCCGAGGTCCTTGCATTGACCATCCGGCAGGGCTCGGCTAGGAATCGTCATTCGACATTGGGCTGCGAATCTCGGACAATCGACCAGCCAGACCGCCGAAGACGGCGCTTGCTCGCGCAGCGGAGTCAGGAAAAATTCATGGCAGCGCCCGCAATCGGCTATTCCTGGCACAGGATGACGCAAGCGCGTTAATCCGAGATTCTGACGGGAATGGCGCGGTCCTACTTGGATCCCAAGTAAGTGAAAGATACGATGACGAGAATCCGTCCCAGCACGACAGCCAGCGACACTTGAATCCAGAGCGCCGGCGTCGCGTCGGAATTTGCGACCATGTCTGGCACGAGCACGAGTTCAAAACAATCCCCAACACCTCGCACACGTCATGAAGCAGCACGTACGGATAAAGCTTGTTCAGAGACGACAAGCACGGCGGCGTGCGGCCCGCAACCCTGCAGCCGGAACGAAGGGATATGCGGACGATGACTATGGGTTGCGACTTGCCTCCATCTACTCTCAGCACAAAGACTTGTTCAAACGACTAGAAGACGCGTGAGCAGGAGAAGGTCACGCATGCGTCGGTTTCTGCCTTCCGGCTCATAAAAACACCGCCAGTGCGCGGACGACCGTGCGGAAGAACATCGATTTTCAAGGGCTACGTTGAGACGAAGCCAGCCTATGCCGAACCTTTCTGCATCGGCAGGCGCTCAGCAAACACCTTCGAAGCGGTGTCGATAATCTCCTGGTAGTACTGTCTGATTGTTCTTGGGGCGTGGCAATCCCACGCATCTGGATGAAATGTCCTAAAACACTCGATGCCATTCGACCGGAAATGCCACAGAGCCTTTGGCTCAACCTTCACAGCTTGACGCTCGGGAAGCACGGCTTTCAAGGCGCGGTCGTACTTGTGGCCGCAACCGAAGATGATTAGGTCTGGCTTAAGCAGTTCGATTTCGAAATGGACGGCCGCCACCGAGAAATCAAACAAATGAGCGGAATGCCCAATCGAGGTCCGAGAGTAGCCGCGCTTCGGGCGGTGCCAGTCCATCTTCATTAGATTGTTCCAGCAGACAGCCGCTCGATTGCCTCCAGCGAACGCATCAGCGAACCGCTTCCACTGCCTTAAGAACTCACTATTGCCGGTGCCACGGGCTTGTTGATCCTCGTAGCGAGTCTTCGCAATGGCAATTCCGTCTGGACGCTCGTAGAAGGCTCGCAGCTTGCCACACCAACCGTTGGTTTCCTTCCCGATGAACATTACCCGGAGGGGCGCATCCAGGTAAGCCTGAGATACGCTAAGGAGGAACGGCGCCGACAACTCGTGAAAATATGCCATAAAGCCGGACTCGGCCGCGGTAAGCGCCTCCGCATAGTAAGAATCCAAGACCGCTTGAACGTTGTGTTTGAGCATGGTTTCACCGGATGCTATGCCGTGGTGGCGGCCGAGCCCATCGAGTTAAGTTACAGCTTCGGCGGCAATTGTGGCATACGTGGATCGGATTTCGGTTGAACGCGCGAGTGTCCGCTTTGGCTTTCAGCTACGGTCTCTTCCAGGTTGCGAAGACTCAACTGCCGACCATGGATTCAGCGTTTGCGGGGGCAAAGCATCTAACGACGGAAAAGGGACCCGACGCTGCCTCGCTTGTGCGACCACCTGAACGACTGCTAAGACCGACAACGCGCAGTGCCCCTGTCTTTGCCAACCGGTACCGCCCGTCCGCTCCCAACGCGAACGGGCCCCCATCACCGGGGTCGATGCTGCCATCGTCATGCGTTCGCCCGCCGTCCGTAGTTCCGCCGCGCGCCGACGATGCGCACGCACCAGCGCAACATTCGGCGGCTTTGATTTCGGCGGCACGTCGTTCAGGGCGACAGAGGCTACGACGACGGTCGGCCACTTCCAGCCGTTTGCCCGCGGAGCCGCCAAGACTTTCGATTGGCGGCGTCTCTTGGAGACCAGACCTCCGGCACGTGGCAGTGGAGGACGAAGATCGGTCCCCGACATGCTCAGGTCCGATGCGACCGAATAACGGCGATAACAACGTCCGCTCGCCTATGCCTTCGACGATGCCCGGTCCGATACCCTGCCGTACCAACTCCGCAATGCATCGAAGTCAGCGGGAATGTTAATCTTCATGCCGCCCGCCGCGAAGTCGATCGTCACCAGCGTTGTGATGTCGGCCGCCGAGAACGCTTCGCCGGCCACGAAGGGAACCGTCTTCAGGCGCTCGTTGAAGTCAGCGAAGAAGTTCGCCACGCGCAGCTTGCTGCGCTCGACGATCTCGGGAATCTGCTTATAAGCATGAGGCCCCGACAATGCGCGTCCCTTCAGTCCGGCGACCGCGTTTCGCACGCCTTCCATCACGGCCGCAATGCCGTCGAGTTCCGCGCGCCGCTCCCACATCGCGATGAGCGCTTTCTGTTGCGGCGTCGCGCCCAGCAAAGCATGTTTCCCCGGATACGCTTCTTCGATGTAACTCCAGATTGCGGGGACTTCGCCGATTGCCGTGCCGTCTTCCAATACAAGCGTGGGAACCTGCCGGCGAGGATTGATCGCGATGTACGCATCGGAGAATTGCTTTTTCGCGCCGAGGTCTACTGACTTGATCGGGATCTCGATGCCCTTCTCGGCAAGAAAAATTCGAACCCGCCGAGAGTTGGGCGATGCCTTGGATTCATAAAGCGTGAGGTCGGTTTTCATGCACGTTCCATTCCGATACGAGGATTTGAACCGCCCGCCAGGCAGCGAGCACGCAGGCGAGCGGGTTAAGTCGCTTTAGCCTGCCGTCTTCCCGCCGTCGACAGTCAGGATCTGACCGGTGACGAACGCGGCGCCATCCGCTGCGAGATAAAGCACGGCCGAGGCAATGTCGTCGGGCTTACCAATACGCGCGAGGGGTACGGCGGCGGCGAGCGCTGCCTTGTTCTCCGCCGTGCTGGTGAAGCGATCCAGCATTCCCGTATCGGTCGGACCGGGCGCGACGGCGTTGACGCGAACGCCCGACGACGCAACTTCGAGCGCGGCCGATTTCGTGATGCCTTCGACGGCGTGTTTGCTGCCCGCATAAACCGATGCGAATGCCGCGCCTTCATGACCGTAAGTCGACGAGATGTTGACAATGCTGCCGGCCTTCTGGCTAGTCATCACGCGCAACTCGTGCTTGAGGCTCAGCAGCGTTCCAAGCACGTTGGTGTCGAAAGTATCGGCATAGCTGTCGGCGGTCTGCTCGACGATGGGCCCAGGCCGGCCTTCCGTGCCGGCGTTGTTGACGGCCACGTCCAGCCGGCCGTAGCGGGCGACGGTCTGATCGACCAGATTGCGGACTTCTTCGTCGCGGCGCACGTCAGCCTGGACGAAGTGTGCTTCGGCGCCAGCCTCGCGAAGTTCGGCTTCGAGCGCTGCGCCTTCGGCTGCACGGCGACCCGATACGACGAGCCGCGCGCCTGAACGGGCGAACGCGAAAGCGGTTGCACGGCCAATGCCCGTGAGGGCGCCAGTGATGAGGACGACGGGTTGGTTCATTCGAGACTCCTGTCAGTTGGGTTCACGACACGCTGTTCGTATCGCGCTGCTCGGTGAGCATGACAGAGCTAACTTTATGCGCCTCGTGCCTTTTTGAAAAAGACTTTCCAGGTTGGGTGGCATGCCTGATAAGCATGCCCGCGAGAAGCACGGGTACGCAACTTCGATGCGTTATAACCGATCGTTCGTTCAGACAGTTCGCTCATCCCGGTCTCCGCGACGCGTATCGAACGTTCCTGCGTGCGCTGCCGTCAGAACGCACGCCACGGCTATCGCGATAGCGCCAAAGGTGACGGCATCGCGCAAGCGTATGTGCGACGCTGCGATGCCTAGCGCAAGAGCGGTGATCGCCTGCATCGCGTAGCCCGCGAAATACAGCGTCGATAGCGACAAGGCCCGGTGACGATGATCGATGCGATTGCCGACGAGCGCGATTCCCCCCATGAAGAGCAGCGCGTACCCGATGCCCGCCGCGAAAACGGAGACGATCAGGATGGCTAACGAATGGATGTGCGCGGCGAATGCGAGCGTCAGCATCGATATGGCTGCGATGCCGCCTCCCGCGCGAATTGCCAGGTGAGAAGGCAGACGTTTGAATAGAAGACTGGCCGCGCCCCAGACGGTCGCGAACGACGCGATCACCACGCCGTTGATCAGCATGTTTTGCGAGCGCACCAGATCGCGCGCGATCTGCGCGCCCAGCGAGAGCATCACGGTGCCGACCACGAACGCGGACATCACGGATGGCGCGGCGCTCAGCACGGTCGCGCGCATGTCGGGCGGAAGACGCGCAGCGCGCAGACCCGGATCGGCCGACACACACTGCCGGCCACGCGGCAGATAGCGCCAGCACGCGACGAACAGGGCGACCAGCAATAGCAGCAGTACGTCGAACGTGCGATGCGCCGGATCGGGCGCGTACTGGATCAACGCGCCGCCGACGATGGTGGCCGCCCCAAGCCCCGACACTTGCGCAGCAGTGTTGATCGCACTGGCAAACGCGCGGTCCCCTGCAGGCGCGTGGTCGAGCAATTCCGCCGATGCCGGGCCCGCCGCCAGCCCGACCCCCAGTCCCATGAAAAGTCGACCGACAAAAAGGTGGCCGACGCTGCCGGCCATCGCGAACGCCGTCACACCGACGATCGATGCCGCGAGTCCGAGCAGCACGGTCGCGCGTCGTCCGATGGCGTCGGACAGGCCGCCGAGCGCAAACAGCGTGAGCGCGACGACCACGGGGTACGCAGCGAAGATGGCGGAGATCGTCGCGTTGCTCGCGTGCCAGACGCGCGCATACCACGCGTAGCTCATCGCGGGCGCAGCGCTCGTCCATAACGTCTGAACGATCACGCACGCCGCGATCCAGAAGGCAGCGCCCGAGCGGGCGCGCATCAGAGCTTCGATCCGCCGTCCACGCGCAACGTGTCGCCCGTTACCCAGCGCGCGTCGTCGGAGGCGAGGAACACCACGGCGCCCGCGATATCGTTAGGTTGCGCCACGCGCTTGAGCGCCTGCATGCCCAGCGTGAAATCGCGGCCCGCGTCTGTCTTCGCGAAGTTCGACATGTCTGTTTCCACGACGCCCGGCGCGATGGCGTTGACGCGAATTCCCCGCTCGCCGAGCGCCGAGGCGAAGTGGCGCACGAGCGTGTCGACCGCGCCCTTGGTCGCGGCATACGCGGACAGGTTGTTGACGGACGCGCGCGCGGCCAGCGACGACAGCAGTACGACGCTGCTGCCATCGCCCAGCACCGGCAGCAATTGCTGCACGAGGAAGAACGGAGCGCGCACGTTGACGGCGAACAGATTGTCGAAGTCCTCGACGGTCGTGTCCTCGATCGAGGCGGCCTTCGAGATGCCCGCATTCGCGACGAGAATGTCGAGCCGTTCGCCCGTCAGCGATCGCACGCGCTTTGCGAGTTCATGCGGACCGTTCGCGTCGCGCAAGTCGGCGGCGACCTTGTCCGCCTGTCCGCCTGCCGCGCGGATCGTCTCGACGACATCGTCGGCGGCCTGCGACGCCTTGCTTGCGTGAACCAGCACGCGCGCGCCGGCTTTGGCGAGCGCGATGGCGGTGGCGCGGCCGATGCCGCGGGAAGCGCCGGTTACGAGCGCGGTCTTGCCTGTCAAAGAGGTCAGAGAGGTCATGATGAAAATCCAGTGAGCGTTGTGTGGGAAGGCGCGTTACGCGGACGTTACGTTCGCTTCGGAAAGAAACTGCTCGACATGCGCGACGAAGCGCGCCGGGTACTGATAAAGCGAGCCGTGATTCGCATCCGGATAGATGATCAGTTGCGCGTTCGGGATGTGCTGTTGCAGGATCCACGAGTTGATCGAATAGATGATCACGTCGTTGTCGCCGTTGACGACGAGCGTCGGCTGCTTCAGCGCGGCGAGATAGTCGTACGGGTTCTCGCGCGGCGCGCCCCACTTGGCGAGCGCGGCGAGTTGCGCGGGCGCGACCTTGTCGTCGGCTTCGGGATCGCGGTTATCGGTGCGAAGACGGAAGCGTTCGATAAAGCCACGGCCCGCCGCCTGGCTCGCTTCGGACGGCGCGAAATGCACGCGCAGCCACAGATGGTCGGGATGCACATACGACGCGCCGAAAATCTCCTGCGCTTGCGGCGTGAGCGTGGTCATGCCTTCGCCGCTGCGCGGCCCGGTGCCGACGAGAATCACTTTGCGCACGAGTTGCGGCTTCGCAATGGCCAGTTGCTGCGCGATCAGTCCGCCCATCGAAAAGCCGAGCACGTCGACCTGCTTCAGGCCCAGCGCTTCGATGAACGCGCCCGCATTGGCCGCCATCTCTTCGATCGACTCCGGCACCTCGCCCGAGCTGCTCGAAATCCCGGCGTTGTTGAACAGGATCACTTCGCGGTGTTGCGCGAGTCCGTCGGTGACGGCCGGGTCCCAGTGATCCATCGTGCCGGTGAAGTGAATGTTCATCACGAGCGGCACGCCCGTGGAATTGCCGAAGCGGCGGTACGCAAAACGGATGCCGTTGGTCTCGACGAATTGCGTCGGCGCGGTCCGGTGAGTGTGGCGGGTCATGGCGGTAGTCCTTTCAGAAAGCCGTTGAAGGTAGCGCGGCGCGATATAGCTCAAACGTATGGGTTGCGACTTGCTGCGATGTTTCGCGTGACCCATTCGTGCTTCGTATCGCGCCGTCCTGAGAGGTAATGTAGGCGTCGCGCGTCGTCAGGAAAAAGACTTTGTAGGCTGCGCGGCATACCTGGCAAGCATGGCTCACGACGCCGTGCGGCCGCCGTTCATGCGCAGCACTTCGCCCGTCATGAAACTGGCCGACGCCACGTACACGATTGCTTCGGCGATTTCGTCCGGCGTGCCCGCGCGTCTCAGCGGTACGGTGTCGAGGAACGCCGCCTTGCGTTCGGGCGTCTGCGTGAGACGGTCGAGCATCGGCGTTTGCACCGGGCCCGGCGCGACCGCGTTGACGCGCACGCCGAAGGCCGCCGCTTCGAGCGCCGCCGACTTCGTCAGCCCTTCGACGGCATGCTTGCTGGCAACATAGAGCGATGCACCCGCCGCGCCGCGCGCGCCCATCGTCGACGAGACATTGACGATGCTGCCGCTGCGTTGTGCCGACATCGCGCGCAATTGATGCTTCATCGCGAGCAGGGTGCCCAGCACGTTCGCATCGAAAACGTCCGCGTAACGCGCGGTGGTCTGGTCGACGACGGGGCCCGATTCGCCTTCCGTCCCGGCCGCGTTCACGGCGATATCGAGCCTTCCAAAGCGCGCGATCGTGCGCTCGACCAGCGCCTGCACGTCATCTTCGATCCGCACGTCGGCGGCGATGAACTCCGCTTGCGCGCCGAGCGAGCGAAGCGTGTGGGCGAGCGCCACGCCTTCGTCCGCGCGGCGGCCCGAGATCACGACGCGGGCCTTTGCGCGCGCAAAGGCGAGGGCGGCGGCGCGGCCGATGCCGCTCAATGCGCCCGTCACGAGTACGACTGCCTGTTCGTTCATGCTGGTTCCTTACTGGTGTTGTTCGATCGAATCGACACGGTCGGCATAGAACGCGAGGTGGTCGCGGATCGGCTCGACAGCGGGAAACGGGGACTCGTAAGTCCAGATCGCATCGACGGCGCGCTCGCCGCCCGAAGGAATCGAAAAGTACGCGGCGTCGCCCTTGTATGGGCAGTACGTCGAATGGTCGGTGCGTTCGAGTAGCGCCATGTCGACATCCTTGCGCGGGATGTAGAAGACGGGCGGATAGTGCGCTTCACGCAACATCAGCGCGTCGCGCGTATCGGCGACGATGCGCCCCGCGACCGTGACCACGACACGCGAAGGATTGCGCTCGATCGTGATCGGATGATCGGGGCCGGGCGTTTTCACGCTGCGCGCCGGGTTCGGAACATTGCTGGTGGACATGAGTTCCCTCCTTGAATCAGGCGGTTTCGTCGGCGGACGGTTCGAGGGCAACGGTGTTGTTACTCGTCTCGTCATAGGCGGGAAAGTCGATGTACGCGCGTTCGTCGCCGCCCCAGAACGCGTCGCGTTGGTACGGCGCAAGCGGCAGGTCGCGGCGCAGGCGCTCGGGCAAATCCGGGTTCGACGAAAACCAGCGGCCGAAGGCGACGAGATCCGCATCGCCGCGTTGCAGAATCTGCTCGGCGCCCGCGCGGTCGAAGCCACCCGCCGCGATAATCGGACCGTCGAATACGGTGCGCAGGAACGACGACGCGACTGGCGGCTGCTTCTCGTCGAGCGTTTCCGTGCCCATCACGCGCGGCTCGATCACGTGCAGATACGCGAGGCCGTAGCCGTTCAGACGCGCGGCGAAATAGCCGAAGGTTGCTTCGGGATTGCTGTCGGATATCGCCCCCCAGCGGCCGCTCGGCGACACGCGCACGCCGACGCGATCCGCGCCCCACACGGACGCGAACGCGTCCACGAGTTCCAGCGAAAAGCGCGCGCGTTTTTCGATCGTGCCGCCATACGCGTCGGTGCGCCGGTTGGTGCCGTCCTGAAGGAACGTGTCGGCCAGATAGCCGTTCGCGTTATGCAGTTCGACGCCGTCGAAACCGGCCGCTTTGGCGCGCTCCGCCGCGCGGCGGAACGACTCGACGATGGCGGGAATTTCATCCGTCTTCAGCGCGCGATGTGGCGAGTTCGGCACCCAGCCGTTCTGTGTGAACACGGTGGTTTCATAGGGCACGACGGACGGCGCAATGGGCGCGTTGCCCCGGCTCAAATCGACGTGCGACTGGCGGCCGTCGTGCGCGATCTGCATGAAGATGCGCGCGCCTCTCGCATGAACGGCGTCGGTGATTTGCTTCCATGCGTCGACGTGCGCGTCCGTATAGATGCCGGGCGCGCCGAGATAGCCACGGCTGTCGTGCGAAGGATGCGCGCTCTCGGTAATCAGCAATCCGCCTTTGGACGCGCGCTGGCGGTAGTACTCGACCATCATCGCGCTCGGGCTGTCGTCGGCGTCGGAGCGCAGGCGCGTCATCGGCGCGTGCACGACGCGGTGGGATAGTTCCAGCGGGCCGATTCGGGTCGAAGAGAATAGTTTGAGGTGCGTGCCTGACATTATGGATACCTTATCGATTAATAGCGATGCGATGCGATGCGATGCGATGCAATGCGTTGCGGTTGCGTCGTGATCGTCAGAGCTTCGAGCCGCCGTCGACGCGGAGCGTGTCGCCCGTGATCCAGTTGGCTCTGTCCGACGCAAGAAATGTCACCGCGTCGGCGATATCGTCGGGTTGCGCGACGCGCTTGAGCGCCTGCAAGCCGAGCGTGTAGTCACGGCCTTCGTCGGTGGTCGCGAAACTCGACATGTCGGTCGCGACGACGCCGGGCGCGACCGCGTTCACGCGCACGCCGCGCTCTCCCAGCGCCGACGCGAAGTGCCGCACGAGCGTATCGACAGCGCCTTTCGTCGCGGCATACGCGGCCAGTTCGCCCACCGACGCGCGCGCCGCCAGCGACGACAGCAGCACGACGCTGCTGCCTTTGCAGAGCGTCGGCAGAAGTTGCTGGACGAGGAAGAACGGCGCGCGCACGTTGACGGCGAAGAGATCGTCGAAGTCATCGACGCTCGTGTCTTCGATGCTCGCGGCCTTCGCTATGCCCGCGTTCGCCACCAGCACGTCGAGCCGTCCGCCGACCACGGCGCGCACGCGTCGCGCGAGCGTGTGCGGGCCGTCGGCCGTGCGCAGATTGGCGGCGATCTTCTGCGCGTGCCCGCCGGCGGCGACGATCGCCGCGACGGTCGAATCGGCCGCTGTTTCGTTGCTGCTGTAGTGCACGAGCACTTGCGCGCCCGCGCGTCCGAGTGCGAGCGCGACGGCGCGGCCGATGCCGCGAGACGCGCCCGTCACGAGCGCGGTTTTTCCAGCAAGATCGTTCATGGCGAAGCTCCGTCTGGTGGGTCGGCGGCGCCGGTCAGCGATAGCCGACAGGTATGGCTGCAAGGCTGCTGCTGCGGCGTCCGCACTGCTCGATGTCTGCTGGGATGTAATCTAGCGCTCGCTTGCACAAAGAAAAAAGACTTTGTAGGCTTGCGGGCATGCCTCGAAAGCATGGCGACCCACCGAGACGAAACGGGAGAAGACATGGAGCTGCGCCACCTGCGCTATTTCGTTGCGGTAGCGGAAACGGGCAGCCTCACGGTCGCCGCCGAGCAACGGCTGTACACGTCGCAGCCGTCGCTGAGCCGGCAGATTCGCGATCTGGAAGACGAAGTGCGCACGGAACTCTTCAGCCGCAGCGCGCGGGGCGTCGAGCTGACGGCATCCGGCAAGGCTTTTCTGGACCATGCACGGCTCGCGCTCGCCCAGGTCGATGCCGCCGTCGAAGCCGCGCGCCGCGCCGCGCATCCCGCCAAACAGGTCTTCGCGCTCGGCTTTCTGACCGGTCAGGAAATGACATGGCTACCGCGCGCGATGCAGGTCTTGCGGGAAGAGCTGCCGAATATCGACGTGACGGTGTCGAGCGGCTACTCGCCCGATCTCGCCGATGCCGTCGCGCGCGGCAAGCTCGACCTTGCTTTCGTGCGCTGCGAGCCGGGGCTGGACCTCGACTACCGCGTCGTCCATCGCGAGAAACTGATCGTGCTGATGCCTAGCGACCATCGGCTGACGGCGAAAGAAGCGATCTCGCCATCGGATTTGGAAGGCGAGGCGTTTGTCATGGCGTCGAACAAGGCCCGCGTGCTGCACGATGTGGTCGAGCGATATTTGCGCGAGAACGGGCTCGATCCGAAGCCTGAATATGGCGTCGACAACCTGGCGATGGCGATGTCGCTCGTCGCGTCGACGCGCGGATTGTCGTTGATGCCGGAGTACGCGAACAATCTGCTGCCGTGGTCGGTGGTGAGCCGGCCGCTGGAAGGCGACGCGCCCACGGTCGATCTCGCGATCGGCTACAGCCGGTCGAATGCATCGCCTGTGCTGAAGCTGTTTCTGTCGAGAGCGGATGAACTGATCGCCTGAGTGGAGAACACCAGGGAAGAAGATAACGAACAAACGCCCGCGCCAATGGCGCGGGCTGGCACATGCGCGCTATGGCTCCCTACGTTCAGCGGGCGGCGTACATGTGCTCGCAGAACGCGATGCTCGCTCCGAGCTTGCGCGACAGATCAGCGGCCGCGTTCAGTTGCAGCGGGATCAACTCGCCGGTCTTATGGGCGGCGTTGAGCCTCGACGCTGGTCCGGAGAGGGTAAGGGCGGCCATAAACTTGTCAGACGCACCAAAAATCGGCGTTGCGAACGCGGCAGTGTGCTCATCTCGCGCTCCCGAGGTGAAGAGAGGCAAAGAAGGTGCGCTGTCATAAAGCGGCTCGCCCAATCCCCAGTATCTGAGTACCTGACTGATGGCCGTGTCATCCAGGGGCAAGGATGTTCCCGCAAGTCTGGTTTCTCTCAGACCTTCCGACGGCTCCGCGCGGAAAAGGCAGAGACGCTGCATCTTGTCGATGACGTAGTACGAAGCACTCTCCCTTGTCGATGCAGCAAGGGAATGCAGGATCGGCTCGACAATCGCGGAAAGGTGGAAAGACTGCTCGTACAGCTTTCCAAGATATAAAACCCGATGACCTAGAGAGTAAGACCCTGCATCGGACCGAACGACGTAACCCATTCGTTCGAGCGAGTTCATCAGCCGATAGACGGTCGTCTTGTGCATGCCGGACGCTTGCGCGAGCGCGGCAAGTGAAAGCGACTCTACCCCTGGTTTGAAGCAATCGAGTAGCGAAAGGGCCTTCTCGACCGCTGCCACGCCTTCGTTTCCCAAGCTTGTTATCTCCGATTTTCGTCTCAGGACGCATTTTACACAGTAAAACGACGTCCCCATCGTTGTACTGTGTACACCATCGTTTCGTACAGTAAAAGGGTTAACGCCGATGGTTTCACGTGAGCATCGTGCTTACTATAGTTTCACCATGTACACCACTGTTGTACCTGATACAACATTCACCCGAGGTGATAGCTAAATGAGCACGACGTCTAACTCTTCCATCAATCGCAGTGTCGAGCGTGTGAGCCCCGCGCTCGTCGAAGCGGCTGCCAAATTTCAGGCCGCCATCCTCGCCGATGTCGCCGGCCGCCGCGGCACGCTCAATGGCCGCGTCAAACCGCTCGCGCCGACGATGAAGGTCGCCGGACCCGCCATCACCGTCGAAGTGCGGCCGGGGGATAACCTGGCCATTCATGCGGCGCTCGCTGTCGCCAAGCCGGGCGACGTGATCGTGGTGGACGGAAAAGGCGACGTCAGCTGCGCCCTGATCGGCGAGATCATGGCGACTCAGGCTCACGCCACGGGTATCGCGGGCTTCGTCATCGACGCCGCGGTGCGCGACTCGCACGAACTCGCGCAAGGCGACTTCCCCGTCTTCTCCGCCGGCCTCAATCCTTGCGGTCCCACGAAGAGCGTCGCGGGCCGCGTCAATTTTCCGATTTCGGTGGCGGGCGCCAGCGTCAATCCGGGCGATCTCATCGTCGGCGACGCGGACGGCGTCGTCGTGATTCCGAAGAATGACGTTGCGCGCATCGTCGAACTCGCGCAAAAGAAGCTCGACGCCGAGACCGCTCGTATCGCGGCGATCCGCAAAGGCGACACGCGTGCGGGCTGGCTTGAGAAGGAGCTTCGCGCGGCGGGCATGCTCGTAGAAGGCGAGGTGCTGTAATGGCCGCGATTTCCGCCAGGCCCGTGCTGCTGGTGACGGCAGCGGACCTCGCTCCGCAAGCGCTGGAGATGCTCGACGACTTCGAACTCGTGTTCGCCGGCAAGCAGCCGACGGAAGACGATGTCGTCGCGCTGTGCGCACAGCACAAGCCGGTTGCCATCATCGTTCGGTACGGCAAGGTGAATGCCCGAATCATGGACGCGGCCGAGAACCTGCAAGTCATCTCCAAGCACGGCAGCGGCATCGACGTGATCGACCAGGAGGCCGCCGCCGCGCGTGGCATAGCGGTTCGCGCGGCTGCCGGAGCCAACGCCGCGGCCGTCGCGGAACACGCGTGGGCGCTCATCCTGGCATGCGCGAAATCGGTTCCTCACCTCGACGTGCGGATGCGCGCGGGTCACTGGGACAAGTCGACCCATAAGTCCTTCGAACTCGAAGGACGCACGCTCGGACTCGTCGGCCTCGGCGCGATCGGCCGTCGCGTCGCGAAGGCGGGTCTTGCTTTCGGCATGCAGGTTCAGGCGTTCGACCCGTTTGCGAAGGAAGCGCCCGAGGGCGTGACGCTCGTGACGCTCGACGCGCTTTATGCCACGTCGGACATCGTCTCCCTGCATTGCCCGCTCAACGCGGAGAACCGCGCGATGCTCAACCGTGAAACGCTGGGCCGATTCAAGCGCGGGGCGATTCTGGTCAACACGGCGCGCGGCGGTCTCATCGACGAAGAAGCGTTGATCGAAGCGCTCGCGAGCGGTCAATTGCGCGCGGCAGGCCTCGATAGCTTCGCTGTCGAGCCGATGACGACGCACTCGTTCCAGTCGGTTCCCAACGTCATCCTTTCGCCGCACATCGGCGGAGTAAGCGATGCCGCCTACGTGAACATGGGCAAGGGCGCGGCGGCGAATGTCCTGGCCGTGGTCGCGGAAAACGCGCGCAACGCGGCCTGATCCGGTCAGAGAGGTCAAGCATGTTCTATCTCACATCGCCCGAAGTCCGCACGGCCGAAGTCTTCACGCGCATGCCGCAGAAATTCCGTCAGCCGGACGTTCAGACGGAATGGGCGCGCGCGAACCGCGGCGGATTGTCTACGGACTCCTTCCTCGAAGGACCCGTCTGGGACCCGGCCGGCTTTCTGTTCGTGACCGATATACCGCACGGTCGCATCTTCAGGATTTCGCTGGCGGGCGAGTGGGAACTCGTCGCGAAGTACCACGGCGAGCCGAACGGAATGAAGCGTTTCGACGATTCGCATCTGCTCATTACGGACTATCGCAACGGACTGATGCTGCTCGACATTGCGCGCGGCGAGGTTCGTCCCTACCTGGAGCGGCGCAATACAGAACGCTTCCGGGGCGTGAACGACCTGACCTTCGATTCTGCTGGAAATCTCTACTTCACCGATCAGGGGCAGACGGGGCTACACGATCCGACCGGCCGCGTTTATCGGCTCTCGCCGGACGGCAAGCTGGACGTGCTGCTCGGCAACTGCCCGAGTCCCAATGGTCTGGTGCTGTCGCCCGATGAAAAAGTGCTGTTCGTCGGCATGACGCGTGGCAATTGCGTATGGCGCGTTCCGCTTCAGGCCGATGGTTCCGTGAGCAAGGTCGGCCAGTTTTTCACGTCGTACGGACCGAGCGGCCCGGACGGACTGACCGTCGATCTCGACGGACGCATCCTGGTCGCCAATCCTGGGCTTGGCCGCGTATGGGTCTTGAATCATCGCGCCGAACCGGTCGAGATCTTGACGAGCCCGGAGGGCGCTTCGCTCACGAATCTCTGCTACGGCAGCGCCGATATGAAGACGCTTTTCATGACCGAATCGGTCTCCGGAACGATCTTGCGCGCCGACATGAAGGTCGCCGGTCCACTGCCGAAGCGAGCGAAGCAAGCCTAGTCCGCGCGCCCAACTCATCCAAGCCACGACAGAAATACCTCGCGCCGTAAGAGCGCGATGGAGGAGCACACATGAACATTTCGCAATCCGTGAACGGCGCACAGACTTCGCCGAAGGCCGACACGAAGCCGGTCCAGAGCATTAGCGGCGACGAGTATGCCGCGAGCGAGCGCACCCTGGCGAAAGTCTTCCGTCGAATACTGCCGTTCATCTTCGTGTGCTACGTCATCAGCTATCTCGACAGAACGAATGTCGGGTTCGCGGCGCTGACCATGAACAAGGACCTCGGCCTGACCGCCGAGCAGTTCGGATTCGGCGCGGGCATGTTCTTCATCGGCTATTTCCTGTTCGAGATTCCCAGCAATCTCATCATGCAGAAGGTCGGTGCGCGCATCTGGATCGCTCGCATCATGATTTCCTGGGGCGTTTTGTCGATGGCGACGGCGTTCGTCGTCGGTCCGAAAAGCTTCGCGGCGGCACGCTTTCTTCTCGGACTCGCCGAGGCCGGTTTCACGCCTGGTATCTATCTTTATTTCACGCACTGGTTCCCGGGAAAGTGGCGCGCCAAAGTGACGGCAGCCTTTCTCGTCGGTATCCCGGTGGCCAACATCATCGGCTCGCCCATCTCCGGCGCGCTGCTCCAAGTGGGCAGCCTGCATGGGCTGCGTAGCTGGCAATGGCTGCTGCTGATCGAAGGCTTGCCCGCCGTGTTGCTCGGCATCGCGTGCCTGTTCGTGCTGGCGGACCGGCCCGAGAAAGCGAAGTGGCTGAGCGACGACGAAAAAGCAGCGCTTGCGCGAAGGCTTGCGGCTGAACAACGCGACATCGGCAACAAGCACGGCAACACGCTGCGCGACGCGATGACCAACTGGCGCGTGTTCGTGCTTGCCTTCATCAACTTCTGCGGCATCGTCGGGTCGATCGGCGTCGGTCTGTGGATGCCGCAGATCATCAAGCAGCTCGGTGTGGATCATGCCGTCGTCGGCTGGCTGACGGCGATCCCGTACGTCGCGGGCGCCGTGGTCATGCTGCTGTGGGCAAAGATCGCGGCCCGCGCGGCCAACCGCATTCCGTATGTCGCGGGCGCCCTGGTCATTGCGGCAGCTGCCCTTTGCCTCAGCACGTATGTGGACGGCGCCGTCCTCAAGCTGCTGTGCCTGTGCTTCACGGTGAGCGGAATCCTGTCGTTTCAAGCCACCTACTGGGCGATTCCGTCGGGCTTTCTCACGGGCCGCGCGGCGGCGGGAGGTCTCGCGCTGATCGTGTCGGTCGGCAATCTCGGCGGCTTCGTCGGCCCGTCGATGATCGGTGCGCTCAAGCAGATGTCAGGTGGTTTCACCGTTCCGTTGTTCGCCATCGCGGCAGTGATGCTCGTCGGCGCGGCGACCATCGCGTGGCTTGGCGATCCCGGCGCCAATGCGGGCGAAGCATCGGCGGGGAATCAGAAGTAACGCGCGTCGCATAAAACAAAACCTATTACCAACTGTTTGGAGACACCATGTTTTTGATGAAGGCTCCCAAGAAAGCCAACCGGAACAACACTCTCGCGCTTGGCGCCGTCGCAGCGGCAAGCCTGGGATTCGCATCCAGCCTGGTTCACGCGCAGAGCAGCGTGACGCTCTACGGCATCGCCGATGTCGGCGTCGAATTCCTCAACAACACGACGACGGGCGGATCGCAGGTCAGGGAAGTGTCGGGCAACCTGTCCGGCTCGCGCTGGGGCCTGAAAGGCGTCGAGGATCTGGGCGGCGGCATGAAGGCCATCTTCCAGTTGGAGAACGGTTTCAACATTAACGACGGTACGACCGCGCAATCGACGCGCGGTCTCGGTGCGAATCCGACAACGACCAGCCGGCTTTTCGGCCGCCAGGCGTGGGTCGGGCTTTCCTACAAGGGCCAGCAACTGACGTTGGGCCGGCAGAACGCACTCATCTACGAGCAGTCGATCGTGTTCGACCCGATGGGCGTGTCTTCGCGGTACTCCGCACTCTCGCTCGACTACGCGCTGGCGGCGCGCATCGACAATTCCGCCAAGTACACGGGGAAGTTCGGGCCAGTGACGGCTCAGGCGATGTACAGCACGCGCTATGACACGGGATACGGTGCCGAAGTACCCGGCGCGCTCATCACCGGCCGGTTCTTTAGCGGCGCCCTGACATACGCGAGCGGCCCGGTTGCCGCGACTGCTGTCTACGAGCAACGCAACAGCAATACGCTCACGACCAATACGAGCACCGAACGCCGGGCACTGGCCGCTGCGAACTATAACTTCGGGTCCGTGACGGCTTACGCTGGCTACCGCTATCTGCGCGCGTCGAATGCGTTCTTGCCCGCGAATCCGATCGCGGTCGCCAACGGTTCGGAAGCCAATGCCGCGAACCTTTACTGGCTCGGCGCGCAGTATCTGATCACGCCGTCGTTCCAGTTGACCGCAGTCGGCTATTACCACGACGTCCATTCGACAGGCGCGGATCCGTGGCTCGCCGTACTTAACGCCGACTACTTCCTGTCGAAGCGTACGGACCTGTACGCGACCATTGCGTACGCGCACAACAAGGACAACTCGGCGCTCGGCGTGAACGGCTACGGTACGGTCGCAGCGGGTCATAACCAGACTGGCGTCACCGTCGGCCTTCGCCAGAAGTTCTGACGAGCAACCGCCGTGCAAATAGTCCATGCCCCTCATTTGCCCGTCCGCGAAGACTGGCTTGCCTTGCGCGAGGAGCCGATCCTCGAACCCGAGCTTCCCATCGTCGACGCGCATCACCATCTTTGGGATCGTCAGACGGGGCGATATCTGACCGACGAGTTCGGCCAGGATCTGCGCTGCGGTCATCGAGTCGTATCGACTGTCTACGTGCAGTGTCGATCGATGTTGCGCCACGACGGTCCCGAGTCGATGAAACCCGTCGGCGAGATCGAGTTCGCGAGCGGCATCGCGGCGATGTTCGCGAGTGGAGGGTATGGGCCCGCGCGCGCTTGCGAGGTCATCGTCGGCGGCGCGGATCTCACGCTGGGCGACGACCTGGAGAACGTGCTTGAAACGATGCTTGCCGTCTCGGGTGGGCGCTTGCGCGGCATTCGCAACCCGCTGGCGTGGCATGAGAGTCCCGAGGTGAGTTCGAGCCCGGTCACGCCGCCGCGCGAACTGATGCTCGATCACGCTTTCCAGCGCGGTGTGAGAACGCTGGCTCGTTTTGGCTTATCGCTCGACGCGTGGGTATATCACACGCAGCTGGGCGAGTTGTACGAGCTTGCGCGCGCTGCATCGGACGTGACCATCGTCATCGACCACTTTGGCGGACCGGTCGGCGTCGGGCCACATGAAGGCAGGCGTGAACAGGTTTTCACCGACTGGAAGCATGGGCTTGCGCGTCTGGCGACTCTGCCGAATACGCGCATCAAACTCGGCGGCGCAGGCATGAGCGTGTTCGGCTCCGATTTCGCGCGCCGCGATATGCCGCCGTCTTCCAGCGATCTCGCCGCGGCGTGGCAGCCGTACTTCGATACGTGCATCGACTTGTTCGGTGTCGAGCGCTGCATGTTCGAGAGCAATTTTCCCGTCGACAAGGGCATGTTCGGCTACGGCGTCCTGTGGAACGCCTTCAAAAGACTGGCCAGTGCGATGACACCCGCAGAGAAGGCCGCGCTCTTCAGCGAAACCGCGGCGGCGACTTATCGACTGTCACTTCACGGAGACAAATGATGAAGACAAGCGCGAGCCTCGCGCAGGTTCGGCCCGATAACAAGGTCGAGGAAAACCGCTACAGGGACATCACCCGCGTCGAGTGGCGATCGCTCTCTCTCGCGGGACTCGGATGGACGTTCGAGAGCTACGACTCGTTCCTGCTGTCGCTACTTCTGCCGACGCTCGCCCTCCAGTTCGGTCTGTCGAAAGCGCAGCTCGGGCTGTTCACGAGCATAACGGCGGCGGGGCAGATCGTCGGCGGGATTCTGTTCGGCTATGTGTCGGACAGGCTCGGACGCGTGCGCACGGCCATGCTTTGCATCGGCATCTACTCGCTGTTCTCGGGATTGCTGGCGTTTGCACCGAACGAGCACTGGTTCGCGACGATCCGATTCTTCGGCGCGTTGGGGATGGGCGGAACGTGGACCGCCGGCGCGGCGCTGATTGCCGAAACCTGGCACGCGCGTCGTCGGGGCAAGGGCGGCGCGCTCATGCAGATGGGCCTGCCGATTGGCGCGATCCTCGCCATCACGGTTTCGGGCATCGTCACGAGCGTCAACGATGGCCTCGGTGGGAACGGCTGGCGCGTGCTGTTTCTGATCGGCGCGTTGCCGTTCTTCATCCTCTTCTTTGTCGCACGCAAGACGCCCGAGTCGCCGATCTGGCTTGAGCGCAAACGCGCGAACGCCCAGCCAGCGATGCAGAAAGCAGCGAGCGACGAAAAGCTCAACGTTCGCGGCCTCGTGACGGCGTTCACGTTCATTTTCTTTCTCCAGTACCTCTACTGGGGCGTGTTCACCTGGACGCCGACGTTTCTCGTCGCGGTGAAACATCTCGACTTCGTGCACAGCCTCAAGTTCGTTCTTTCGTTGCAGTTCGGCGCGATCAGCGGCTTTCTGTTGTTCTCGGCGTTCGTGGACCGCCTTGGCCGACGGCCCATGTTCATGGCGTATCTGCTCGTCGGCGCGGCTGCGGTGTTCGGCTACATCATGTCGTCGAGCGCACTGGTTCTGATGGTGGCTATCTTCTTCACCGGCTTCAGCGTGAACGGCATATTCGCGGGGGCCGGGCCGTTTCTCGCGGAGATCATCGGGAACACCGCGTCGAGAGGGTTCTACATGGGGCTCGCATACAACGGCGGCCGGCTCGGCGGATTCATCGCGCCATTGGTCATCGGCGCGCTGGCGTCGACATCGGGCGGCTTCGTTCTCGGACTATCGACGACCATCGTTGCGTTCATCGCGGCGGCCATCGTCGTGTTCTTCGCGCCGGAGACGCGAGGCAAGGCGCTGTCATGAACACGGCCGGGCGATCATCGGGCATTGTGAGCCGGCTTTTTCCCGCGCTGACCGAGCCGGCGCTGCGGCGTTATCTCAGTGGGCAGGTCGCTTCGGTTCTAGGCAGCTGGACGCAGAACGTGACGTTGAATCTGCTCGTGTATCACCTGTCGGGTTCGGCGGCGATTCTCGCTTTGCTGAACTTCCTGCTGTATGGGCCGCAACTGGTTGTCGCGCCGCTTGCGGGTTCGCGGATTCGCTCCGAGAACGCGAGGCGCGTCACGCTTTGCGTATTGACGGTGTCGCTCGTTCTGACCGGCAGCCTGATTACCTTATCGGCGTTGGGCGTGCTGGGCGTCAAGCTGATCCTGGCGCATGCGCTGGCGATAGGTGTTTCGAGCGCCGTGGAAGTGCCCGCGCGCCAGGTGCTGCTGCTGACAAGCTTGCGAGACGCGAGCCTCACGTCCAATGCCGTGGCGATGAACACCATGGTCTACAACGTCGGGCGGATGGTCGGTCCCACCATCGCGGGCTTCGTCTATCCGACGCTAGGACCGCGAGCATCGTTCGTAATCTACGCATTGGCGCTCTGCTTCATGGCGACCTGCGTGCGCTCGATTCGACTGTCCGGTGCTGCCAGACCGTCCCGCGCGGATAGCAGCCTGCGCGATGCGGTCGGCTATGTCATGTCGGACCCTTTTTCAGCGCGCTATCTGCCGATTCTCGCGTGCATCGGTTTGTTCGCGGCGAGCTATCAAACGCTGGTCCCGCTGCTCGCGGACAAGGCGTTCCACGACGCCGCGCGCTTCACCGGCGTGTTCTTCGCATGCGCGGGCGCCGGCTCGCTGAGCTCGGCCGTGCTGTTGTCGTCGGCGCTTGGTCCGCGCGCATCGGCGCGATTCATCGCATGGGCGCCGTGGTTCGCCATCGCTGCATTGATGGTCCTCGCGACGACCGATGCCGCCGCCGCGTCCATGCCGGCGTTTTTCATCCTGGGCTTCAGCCTGACGTTCGCCGCTACCTCGACCAACGCAACGATCCAGCGACAGTGCCCGGAACACGTGCGCGGCGGACTCGTGGGGATGTACGGCATGGCCTACAACGGGACGATGCCGTTCGGCTATCTGCTTGTGGGGACGGTATCCGAGGCGCTGGGCGTGCGTCACACATTCGCGGCGATGGCCGTGGTGCTGGCGGTGGGCGTCGTTTCCATCGCCGCATGGCAACGATTCAAGGAACAGCGCTAAAGCGCAAAATATATTGGAGACAAACATGCAAGCTACCGGTGTCATGGCGAAATCGGACATTGAGCGCCGCACCATACGGAAGGTCGTATGGCGGCTGATTCCCTTCCTGATGATCTGCTATCTGCTGGCGTTCATCGACCGCGGTAACGTGGGCATGGCGTCACTGCAGATGAATCACGACCTCGGCATGTCGGCGAGAGTGTTCGGATTCGGCAGCAGCCTCTTCTTCATCTCGTACTTCTTCTGCGAAGTGCCGAGCAATATTGCGCTGCAAAAGTACGGCGCGCGAATCTGGATTGCGCGCATCATGATTTCGTGGGGCATTGTGTCGGCGGCAACTGCATTGGTGCAGAACGCGACCACCTTCTACATCCTGCGCTTTCTGCTCGGCGCGGCCGAGGCCGGATTCTTTCCGGGCGTGTTGCTGTATCTGTCGTACTGGATTCCCGCTTCGTATCGGGCGCGCATCGTCGCCACGTTCATGGTCGCGATCCCGGCCGCGAGCTTCATCGGCTCACCCATTTCGGCGTTGTTGCTGCAGATGAACGGGTTCTGGGGCCTGCGCGGCTGGCACTGGCTCTTCATCCTCGAAGGCATTCCCACGGTGCTGCTCGGCGTCGTCTGCCTGTTTGTCCTGACGAACAAACCCGCGGATGCGAAATGGCTCACGGACGACGAACGAAAATGGCTCGTCGATGCGCTCGCCAGCGAGACGAAGGCACCCAAGAAGGTGCTCGACATGCCGCTGACCAAGCTCTTCCGCAATCGCTATGTCTTGTGCCTCGCGCTCGTCGATACCTGCGCTTCGGCTGCCGGCAGTACGTTGTCGGTGTGGCAGCCGCAGTTGCTGAAATCGTTCGGCCTGTCGGTCATGCAAACGGGTCTCATCAATTCGATTCCCTACGCAGTGGCATCGGTCCTGATGGTCTACTGGGGACGCCGTTCCGACCGTTCGGGAGAACGTCGCTGGCACACCGTCGTGCCTATGCTTTTGATCGGCGGCGGATTGTTTGCAACGTCGCTGAGCGGCTCGCTCGTACCGACGATTTTGATGCTGTGCGCCGTGCTCGTGGGTGCTTACTCCTTCAAAGGGCCGTTCTGGGCGCTTGCCACGGACATGTTGTCGAACAGCGCGGTTGCGGCGGGCCTCGCGACCATCAACGCGATCGCGAACCTTCTCGGCGGCGGACTGATGGTCAATGTGTATGGATGGGTCAAGGAAGCGACGGGCAGCTACGCGTTGGCGCTGTTGCCGCTCGCGGTCCTTACGCTCATCAGCGTCGCAACGCTTTTGATGCTGACGCGCAACGGACAGACGAAACATCTGGCACGCAAGACGGAGACCGTCTGACCATGCAAAAAGCGACCAGACGCGGGTTCCTCAAGATGGGTGGGGCGCTGATGGCGGCATCGACCTTGCCGGCACATGCCGAGACGCCCGAAGCGTGGTCCAGCGGGTCGGAGCAGCCCTCGCTCCGATTGCCTGCCGGAGCCGTCGATTGCCATATGCATGTGTACGATGCCCGCTTTCCTGTTGCTCCCGGCACGACGCTGCGGCCGCCCAATGCAACGGTGGAACAGTACCGGCTGCTGCAGGCACGGCTTGGAGTGGACCGGAATGTCGTTGTGACGCCGTCGACCTATGGAACCGATAATCGCTGCACGCTCGATGCGTTGAAGCGATTCGGCAGCAACGCGCGCGGCGTGGCGGTCGTCGATACTTCGGTAAGCGACAAGGAGCTGCACGAACTTCACGCGGGCGGCATTCGAGCTATACGGTTCAATCTCAGTTATCCCGGCGCAACGACGGTGGAGATGCTGGCGCCGCTTGCAGCCCGAATCGCCGCCATGAAGTGGCATATCGAACTCGTGGTGCAAGGCGTCCGGCTGCCAGAGTTGGAGGGACGTCTCTCAGCGCTTCCTTGTCCGCTGGTGATCGACCACATCGCGCATATTCCGGAGCCCGGCGGTCTCTCGTCGGAGGCGCTCCGGACGGCGCAGCGTCTCGTCGACAAGGGCAATACGTTCATTACCTTGTCGGGGCCTTACGTCGATACGAAGACCGGCGCGCCCGCTTACGCGGACGTTGCGCCCGTCGCGAAGACGCTAATCGACATGGCTCCAGAGCGCATGCTTTGGGGCACCGATTGGCCGCATCCTACAGAGAAGGGCGTCAAGCCAGATGATGCAGGTCTTCTCGATACCATCGCGGGGTGGATTGGCAGATCGGGCTGGCAGCAGATGATTTTCGTCGACAACCCAACGAAGCTCTATGGGTTTGACTAAAAGCCGACGGCGGCTCGTGAGGACGTGAAGCCCGAGTCGCCGCAAGCTTGCTGGGCTGCTAAATATCTCTTACGACTATGGCGGCTGGGCGGCGCGAACGTTGGGAATGGGTGTATTTGGGTATTTCATACTACGGAATGCCATCATCGTTTACCCGAAAATGGCGAAATCGGCCGCTGAACGGTGCGGGATGACAGGGCAGGGAAGGCGTGAGGGGGTTTGACGCGGTGTAGCGCGATGCGCTTCGGCGTTGAAAATACTTCGGCACGCTGGCTCTTTTCGAAAAAAAGCGCGTTCACGAAGAGATACTTCAACGGCCTGCTAAAGAAATTCAGAGCGTGTTTACTCGAAGCGGTCGCCCGTTAGATATCGGACAAGCCCCTGCCGTTTTACGCCAGCAGCCCGCCGCGAATAGCGATCGCACTAATGTACGACGTGCGGCATCCGTGCGGGTTCGACGCACTGAGAGGCACGGCATCCGCCATTTGGAGACGACCATGCGGACCAATATGATGTCGGCCATCTGCGACCTGGAGCAAACCGCCTACCGCTCGAACACATACACGAATCGAATGCTCCGGTACGGTCTCAGCAAGCTTGTCAAGAACGTCATACTTCCTTTCCGCGACCCGCTCGTCAAAAGGACGGTTCGCTCGACCGATATGATGCTGCCGCTTTCGCACATGCTGCCGAAATACGCATTGGTGCATCCTTACTACGACAGCTTGCTTCCGTCGCTCGTGAAGTATCTGATCGCGAAGGGCGACATTGTCTTTGTCGATATCGGCGCGAATATCGGGGACACGGCGAAGCTCGTTCACGCAGCCGGCGGCGACAAGGTCTCGTTCATCTGTATCGAAGCCGATGAGACTTATTTCCCCGTGTTGCAGATGAACCTGCGCAACGTGAATGCCTCATGTCATCTCGTGCTTGCTGGAGCGGAAACAACGTTGCTATCGACCTCGGCACAGCGGAATTCCTTCGGCACCACGTCTTATGAGATTGGCCAGGGAAACAAGACGCAAGTTATGGCAACCGATGACATCATCGACGGACGCCGCGTCGACATCGTCAAAATCGATACCGACGGTTTTGAACTGGAAGTCCTGAAAGGAATGACGCGCACACTTGCGGAGCAAAATGCCGCCTTGTTCATTGAGTTCTCGCCGTGGCATCTGAAAACTTATGGCAAGGCCCGCGTGGAAGATATCGTCGCCTTGCTTCGCGAAGCCGAGTATCGGCACGTGATTGTCTACGACCATGTAGGAATGCCGCTCACGCTCACCGATATTGAGCAACTCTCGTATATGGCGAACTACTGCGCAATGCAGAAGGGTTTCTACTTCGATCTTCTTTGTCACAAGCAGAAGCCGTTTCTCGAATCGTTTTATCAGGCTGACTTGCCGAGATTCGAGACGCGTTCCTGGGATTAGGCTGGCCAGATAGATCCGGCTGCGGCGCTAGCCGTAGCGCCGATATTGCGCCGACATGATGCGCATTGCGGCCAAGGTTCAAGAAGTTTTCCTTCCGACCGACTGACTGCCTCATATAGTTTTTCAGCTGGGCGGTTTCAAGGTTGAAGTGCAACAGCGGTTTTAATGTTTAGAGCCATGAGGTTGAGCTGCCGAAGCGAGTGTTGC
>NZ_FCOJ02000055.1 GCF_001545035.1 Caballeronia glebae | reverse complement strand
CTCGCTCGTCGATGTCCGTCCGATGACGCTCGTCGGCACGCTCAATGCGCTCACACCGCAAGGCCAGGTGATCTATCGCTACGACGCGCCGCGCGCGCGGGATTATTTGTCCGCGTGGCTCGCGCATCTCGCGTATTGCGCGGCGCTGCCCGACGGCCCGCGCCGCACGATCTGGCACGGGCGCGGTTCGCCATCGGCGGATTTCGAGTTGCTGCCCGTCGCCGATCCGCTCGCGCAGCTTGCCGCGCTCGCGTCGCTCTATCGCGCGGGACGCCGCATGCCGTTGCGCTTCTTTCCGAAGAGCGCGTGGCTCAAGGTGAAGGAGGGCGATGCCAAAGCGCAGGCCGCGTGGGAATCCGAGCGCACGCGCGCCGAATCCGACGATCCCGTGTTCCGTATCGCATTTCGCGGCGCGGACCTCGCACTCGACGAAGCCTTCGCCGCGCTCGCGCGCATCGTGTTCGAACCGCTCGTGCAGCATCTGCGGAGCGGCGCATGACGAACGTGATTTCATCCGTGGATAACATCGACGTGCGGGAACTCGACGTCTTCTCTTGCGCGCTCGACGGCGTGAACCAGATCGAGGCTTCCGCCGGCACCGGCAAGACCTGGAACATCTGCGCGCTTTACGTGCGGCTGCTGCTCGAAAAGCGCTTGTCCGTCGAGCAGATTCTCGTCGTGACGTTCACGAAGGCGGCGACCGCCGAGTTGCACGAGCGCATCCGCTCGCGGCTCGTGGGCGTCGCGCATGCGATTGAAAACGGCGACGCGGCGGGCGATCCGTTCATCGAGCAGCTTTTCGACACGACGCTCGCCGAGATCGACGCAGACGAAGCCGCGAAGCGCCTGCGCATCGCGGTATCGACCTTCGATCAGGCCGCGATCCACACGATTCACGCGTTTTGCCAGCGCGCGCTGCAGGAAGCGCCCTTCGCGGCCGCGATGCCGTTCGCGTTCGACATGGAAGCCGACGACAGCGCGCTGCGCTTCGAACTTGCCGCGGATTTCTGGCGCGAGCGCGTGGAGCCGGTGGCGGCGCGCACGCCTTCGTTCGCGTCGTGGCTCGTGGCGAAGGGCGCGGGACCGGCATCGCTCGATGCGCAACTCGCGCGGCGTCTGAAAAAGCCGCTGGCGGCGCTGCGTTTCGGCGACATGGATGCCGCCGAAGCCGCCGACATGCAAGCGCTCTTCGACCAAGCCTGCGCGCTGTGGAACGCCGAGCGCGACAGCATCGCGAAGCTGCTCTTCGACGCCGAAGCGATCCTCAACAAGACGACGCACAAGCGCACGATCATCGACGCGGCCATCGACGCGTGGACCGCGTACTTCGCCGACGCGGATTGCCATGCGCCGCCGCCCGAGAAAGCGCTGAAGCTCACCGCGACGGCGCTCGCTAAGGGCACGAAGGCGAAGAACACGCCGCCCGCGCACGTCTTCTTCGATCACGCCGACTCGCTCGCCGCGTCCGCCGTCGCGGCCGAGGCATCGCAGCGCGCGACGTGGCTCGGCATCGTGCGCGAGTGGCTCGATCACGCGCCTGCCGAACTCGCCGCGAGAAAGCGCGCGCGACGCGTCGTGTCGTTCGACGATCTGCTGTCGAACCTGCATCACGCGCTCGTGAAACACGCGTGGCTCGCCGAGGCGTTGCGGGCGCGTTATCCGGCAGCGCTCATCGACGAATTTCAGGACACCGACCCGCTGCAGTTCGCGATTTTCAACCGCGTGTTCGCGCCGCACGGGCCGCTCTTTCTCGTCGGCGATCCGAAGCAGGCGATCTACAGCTTCCGCGCCGCCGATCTGCACACGTATCTCGCCGCCCGCGACGGCGCGAGCGCGCGTTATACGCTCGCGGTCAACCAGCGCTCGACGCCGCCGCTCATCGAGGCGTGCAACCGCGTATTCGGGGCGAATCCGGCGGCGTTCATTCTCGATGGGCTCGACTATCAGCCGGTGCGCGCGGGCACGCGCAAGCGCGGTCCGTTCGTCGACGACACGCCGGCCGCCGCCTATTCCGATATCGCGGATTTTTGCGTCTGGATGTTGCCGCACGGCGAATCGGCGCTGCTCAAGGTCAATGCGCAGCGCGACGCGGCGCAAGCGTGCGCCGCCGAGATCGCGCGGCTGTTGCGCGGTGCGCAGCGCGGCGAAGTGACCATCGGCCACGCGCCGCTTTCGGCGGGCGACATCGCGGTGCTCGTGCAGACGCATCGGCAAGGCAGCCTGGTCAAGCGCGTGCTCGCGGCGTGGGGCATTGGCAGCGTGGAGCTTGCGCAGGCGTCCGTGTTCGGCTCGCTCGACGCCGAGCAGATCGAGCGCGTGCTCGCCGCCATCGACACGCCGGGCGATTTGCGACGTCTGCGCGCCGCGCTCGCGACCGACTGGTTCGGGCTCGACGCCGCCGCGCTCTGGCGGCTCGAACACGCGGACGCCGCCGATCCGCACGGCGAGCCGATCGATTCGACGAGCTGGGTCGAGCGCTTCTCGCGCTATCGCACGATCTGGCACGAGCGCGGTTTCGCGGTGATGTGGCGCACGCTTGCGCGCGAACTGTCGATCGCGACGCGCCTCGTCGCGCGGCCCGATGGCGAGCGCCGGCTCACGAACGTGAATCATCTGGCGGAGTTGCTGCAGGCGCGTTCGGCCGAGCAGCCCGGCATCGCGCCGACGCTGCGCTGGCTCGCCGCGCAACGCGAGCAGCAGGGCGGCGGCGAGGAAGCGCAACTGCGTCTCGAATCGGATCGCAATCTCGTGCAGATCGTGACCGTGCACAAGTCGAAGGGGCTGGAATACGCGGTCGTGTTCTGTCCGTTCCTGAACGACGGCGCGTCGCGCGACGCGTCGAAATCCGGCTTGCCCGATGCACGCGAGTACCACGACGACGCGGGCGTGGCGGTGCTGCATTACGGCATGGAAGGCGACGAAGACGATCACGCGAGCGCGGCCATCGCGCGCGAACAGGCGGCCGAGCGCGCGCGTCTCGTGTATGTCGCGTTGACGCGCGCGGTGTTTCGCTGCTATGTCGTCGCGGGTTTCTATCTGTCGAACCGGTCGACCAAGGAGTCGCGGCGCAGCGTGCTCAACTGGCTTGTCGCCGGCGGCGCGAATGACTTCGATGCGTTCTGCAACGAGCCGCCGGAGGAAGCGGAGATCGTCGCGGCGTGGCATGCGGTTGCGGCGCAGTCCGACGGCGCGATTAGCGTCGCGCCGCTGCCGGTTATCGACGTGCGCGAGCCGCTCGCGGCCGATGCGTCTCACGAACACGACATCGCCGCGCGCACGAATCGGCGCATCTTGCGCGATCGCTGGCGCATGGCGAGCTTCAGTTCGCTGATCGCGGCGGGCGCGCGCGACGAGGCGAATCAGGCGCAGCCGGTGGAAGCGCGTCCGGATCACGACGAACTCGCCGCGCTCGACGACGCCATGCGCACGGATTCCACCGCGCGCGACGAAGCTCCGCTCGATTCCGACGACATTCTCGCGTTCCCGCGTGGCGCGGCGGCGGGCGAGTGCCTGCATCGCATGTATGAGCTTGCGGATTTCACGGAGCCGTCGGGATGGCCGGCGGCCGTCGAGCGCGCGTTGCGCGAGCATCCGACGCCCGCGCCGGAAACACTCGCGCCGCGTCTGCGTCCGATGATGCTGCGTTTGCTCGCCGATACCGTGACGAGCGAAATCGCGCCCGGCATGCGGCTTCAAACCATCGCGCCGGCGCGCCGCATGAACGAACTGGAGTTTCTGTTCTCCGCCGATTCGCTCGATTTCACCGCGTTGCGCCGCGTGCTCGCCGCGCACGGTTTTCCGGACGTCGCGCTGGAGTCGGGCGCGTTGCGCGGATTCATCAAGGGTTTCATCGACATGATCGTCGAGCATGAAGGCCGTTTCTGGATCATCGACTGGAAGTCGAATCATCTGGGCGATGCCGCATCGGACTATGCCGCCGCGCCGCTCGCCGTGGCGATGGCGGAACACGCGTATCACCTCCAGGCGCTCATCTACGTGGTGGCGCTGCATCGATATTTGCGCGCGCGGCTCGCGGGCTATGCGTATGAGACGCATATCGGCGGCTATCTGTATCTGTTCGTGCGCGGCGTGCGTCCCGGCTGGCGCGATGGCGGGCAGCCAAGCGGCGTGCATTCCGGGCGGCCATCGCTGGAACTGGTCGAAGCGCTCGATCGATTGATGTCGGGAGGCGCGGCATGAGCACGCTCAATGTCATGCAGGCGGCGCGCCCCGTGCCCGCGCCCGCCGACGAAAGCGCGGCGCTCGCCGAAGGTTTCGCGCGGCGCATGAGCGCGCTCGCGGCGCGGCTCGGCGCGGGCGAGCACGGCGTACTGTGGGCCGGGCGCGCCGCGAGCGCGATGAGCCGCGCGACCGCGCAAGGCCACGTGTGCCTGCCGCTCGCCGCGCTCGCCCGCCGTCACGACGCGCGTTTTGACGAGGCGCGCGACGCGCTGCTTGCGAGCGGCGTCGCGTGCCTCGTGCGAAGCGGCGCGCGCGCGGAAGCGGCCGACCTGCTGCCGCTCGTCATCGACGAGGACGGGCGGCTCTATCTCGCACGCTACTTCGACTACGAGCGGCGGCTCGCGCGGGCGCTCGTCGAACGCTCGCGCGATGCGCGCATGCCGGTCTCGCAGGCGGACATCGCGCAACAGGCGGCCCGCATCGCGCGCTATTTCGGTCCGCCCGCCGACGACGATATCGACTGGCAGCGCGTCGCCGCGTTCGTCGCGCTGGCGGGACGGCTGACGATCGTGAGCGGCGGCCCGGGCACCGGCAAGACGACGACCGTCGTCGGCGTGCTCGCGTGCCTGCTCGATGCCGATCCGGACCTGCGCATCGCGCTCGCCGCGCCGACCGGCAAGGCCGCGCAGCGCATGCAGGAGGCGCTCATCGAACGCGCGGACAAGTTGCCGTCCGAACTTGCCGCGCGCCTGCCGCGCACGTCGTTCACTTTGCAGCGTCTGCTCGGCGTGCAGTCGGACGGGCGCTTCCGGCATCATCGCGACAATCCCTTGCCGTATGACGTGATCGTCGTCGACGAAGCCTCGATGATCGACGTCGCGCTCGCCGCGCACTTGCTCGAAGCCGTCGCGCCGGCAAGCCGTCTCGTGATGCTCGGCGACAAGGATCAGTTGTCGGCGGTGGAGGCGGGCGCGGTGTTCGCGGAACTGAGCGCGGAGCCGTCGTTCAGCCATGCGGGCGTGGCGCGCGTCGCGGCTGCGCTTTCGGTCGATGCGAAGCGCCTCGAAGCCGCGTTGCCGCATGCACAGACGCGGGCGCAGCAACGCGGACTCTTCGACTCCGAAGGCTACGCCGATCTCTTCGATAGGCTGCCCGGCGACTGGAGCGACATCGGCGAAAGAGCGGAACCCGCGCTCACCGATTGCGTCGTGTGGTTGCAGAAGAACTATCGCTTCGGGCTCGATTCCGACATTGGGCGTCTGTCGATCGCGATCCGGGACGGCGACGAACAGGCCGCGCTCGATGCACTCGATCCGTCCGGCGAGCGCGCGGCCGCGCTGTTCGACGATGGCGACGCGGCGCTGTCCGAACGCACGCTCGCGCGGCTCGCGAAAGGCTTCGCGCCCTACGCCGAAGCGCTTTCGACCGTGCTCGACAGCGCGCAGGCGGATCACGCCCGACTCTTCGATGCGCTCAATCGATTTCGCGTGCTGTGCGCGACGCGCAAGGGGCCGCGCGGCGTCGACGACGTGAACGCGCGCATCGCCGCGAAAGTGCGCGAGCAGGCGGGCATCGCGCTGGCGCTCGGTGCGCAGTGGTTCGCCGGGCGGCCGGTGATCGTCACGCGCAACGACTACGCGCTCGGGCTCTTCAACGGCGATATCGGCATCGCGCTGCCCGGCGCCGACGGCTTGTTGCGCGTCGCGTTCCGCATGGCCGATGGCGCGCTGCGTTATGTGTCGCCCGCCGCGCTACCGCCGCACGACACCGCGTTCGCGCTCACCGTGCACAAGTCGCAAGGCTCGGAGTTCGAGCACGCCGCGCTCGTGTTGCCGGGCGCGTTCGTGCGCGTGCTGTCGCGCGAGCTGGTGTACACGGCGATCACGCGGGCGAAACGAAGGGTCGACGTGATCGGATCGGCGGCGATCTTCGCGCAGGCCGTCAGGGAACCGACGCGGCGCGATTCCGGGCTTGCCGCGCGAATGCGCCGCCTGACATGAACGGAGCGCGCGAAGTGCGTATCAAAAAGGCCGATAAAGGAGCCGACCGATGAGCATCACCGACAGCCTCGCCGTGCCGCCCAATGAAATCGAGCTGACGGCCGTGCGCGCGCAAGGCGCGGGCGGTCAGAACGTCAACAAGGTGTCGAGCGCGATCCATCTGCGTTTCGACATCCGCGCGTCGTCGTTGCCGGAGCACATCAAGGCGCGTTTGCTCGCGCTCGCCGACAGCCGCGTCACGCGCGACGGCGTGATCGTCATCAAGGCGCAGCAGCATCGCACGCAGGACATGAATCGCGCCGCGGCGCTCGCGCGGCTCGACGAGCTGATCCATAGCGTGTCGATCACGCGTCGCAAGCGCATCGCGACCAAGCCGACGCGCGCATCGCAGACGCGCCGCGTCGAAGGCAAGGTGAAGCGCGGCGCGATCAAGGCGGGGCGAGGGCCGGTGCGCGGAGAATAGGCTACTTTTCGATCACGCGACGTTCATCGCGCGAGCTTGCGCCGCCCCGCGAACGGCATGCGTTTCACGACGCCCGTCGCGAGCGCGGTGCCCGCGAGCACGATCGCGCAGCCCGCGATCATGACGAGCGAGACGTGCTCGCCGAGAAAGAGCGCGCCCCACAGAATGCCGAAGAGCGGAATCACGAAAGTGACGGTCATCGCGCGCGCGGGGCCGGCGACCGCGACCAGATGGAAATAGATGAAATACGCGATGCCCGTGCAGGCGATGCCGAGCGCGAGCACCGCGCCCCACGCGTGCGCGGAAACCGGCGCGGACGGCCACGTGAAGATCGCGATCGGCGCGAGCGTGAGCGTCGCGCCAATCATGCTGCCGGCCGCGTTGGTCATCGCGTCGACGTCCATCAGGTACTTTTTCGCGAAGTTGCCCGCGACACCGTAAAGCGCCGATGCCGCGAGCGCCGCGGCCGCCGCGAGCATGCCTTGCACGGGCAGCGCGGCGTCTTGCGCGCCGTGCTCCGGTGCGATCTGGTTCCACACGAGTACGAGCACGCCCGCGAAGCCGATCGCCATGCCGATCGTGCGCGCGGTCGTCAGACGGTCCTTGAGCCAAATGAAGGCGACGAGCGCGCCGAAAAGCGGGGTCGTCGCGTTGATGACCGACGTGGCGCCGGCGGACAGTGTCAGTTCGGCATACGCGAAGAGGCAGAAGGGCGCGGCCGAGTTGAGAATGCCCACCGCGAGCAACGGGAGCCAGCGCGCGCGCAGCGTCGCGAGGGTGGCGGCGAGCGGGCGGCGGGAGAGCAGCATCGCGACCAGGAACACGGCGCCGATGCTCACGCGCAAGGCCATTAGCGGCGCCACGCCGAACTCGGCGACGCCGACGCGGATGAAGAGAAACGACGCGCCCCACAGGGCGGCGAGCACGATCAGTTGCAACAAGTTGGCGGGGGACATGGCGGGCGGACTTCGGGAGGTTCATCGAAAGTCCGCGCATGTTAGCACCGTGTTCACACCAAAATGCGCCCGCCGAACGAAAGCGCAAGAAGCGGGAGAACGGCGGGAGAAAGCCGCGCGGTCAATGCGGCGGGATCATCCACGTCAGCACGTTCTGCTGCAGCCACACGAGCACGCCGAGCAGAATCGTGAGCAGGATCGAATGCTTGAAGGTGCGCGCGAACACGAGCCCTTCCTTGCCTTTCAGTTCGGTCGTCGCGACGCCGGTCGAGATGTTTTGCGGCGAGATCATCTTGCCCATCACGCCGCCCGAGGAATTGGTCGCCGCCATCAGCACGGGATTGAGGTTGAGCTGATTCGCCGCGACCACCTGCAGATTGCCGAAGAGCGCGTTGCCCGACGTGTCGCTGCCGGAGAGAAACACCGCCACCCAGCCGAGGAACGCGGACACGAGCGGGAAGAACGGACCGACCGACGCCACGCCCAGACCCAGCGTGTAGTTCATGCCCGAGTAGTTCATCAGATACGCGAGGCCGACGATCGTCGCCACCGTGAGAATGGCGATGCGCGTTTGCACCCAGGTATCGACGATCGCCGCGCCGTACTCGCGCGCGGGCAGCTTCACGATGAGCGCGGTGATGATCGACGCCACCAGAATCGCCGTGCCGGTCGCGAGCGGCTGGAAGTCCCAGATCGCGCCGTAGGGCTGGTTGTAGAGCGTGATGTAGACGGCCTTGTCGAGGCCCGGCCACGCGACTTTCACGTCGCCGATCAGGAAGATCTTGAGCACCGTCCACACGATCACGACCACCGACACCACGATCCACGGCAGCCAGCCCTGGCCGCCCGGAATCGCCGAACGCTCGGCGCCGATGCGCTCGACGTTGACGGCGAAGCGCTCGTCCGCGACGGGCTTCCATACGCGCAGGAACGCGATCGTGAGAATCAACGAGACGAGCGACGAAAGCACGTCGGTCAGCGCATAGCTGATGTAGTTCGACGTCACGAACTGCGTCAGTGCGAACGCGCCGCCCGAGACGAGCAGCACAGGCCAGATGCGCATCATGTTGCGAAAGCCCGCGTAGATACCGATCACATAGAAGGGCAGGAAGAGCGCGAAGAACGGCAACTGGCGTCCGACCATTTTCGCGAGCGCATCGGTCGGCAGGTGCGTGACGGCGCCGAGCACGGTGATCGGCACGCCGAGCGCGCCGAACGCGACCGGCGCCGTGTTGAAGATCAGCGTGAACGTGAGCGCTTCGAGCGTCGGGAAGCCGAGCAGGATCAGCAGCGAACTCGTGATCGCTATCGGCGTGCCGAAGCCCGAGATTCCTTCGAGCAGCGCGCCGAACGAAAAGCCGATCACCACGAGCACGATGCGCCGGTCGTTCGGCAGGTTATCGACCATCCACTGGCGAAACGCCTCGAAGCGCCCCGAGCGCTGCGCGACGTTGTAGAGCAGGATCGCGGCGAAGACGATCCACATGACGGGCCATAGCGCGAACACGGCCCCGGCCGCGATCGAATCGAGCGCGAGCCCGACCGGAAAATGCCAGCCCGCCACGGCGATGACGAGCGCGAGAACCAGCCCCGCGAGCGACGCCTGCCACGCGGGGCGGCGCGCCCAGCCGAGCAGCACGAGCACGAGGATGATCGGCAGCGCGGCAACGATGAAGGACGCGAACAGGGAATTGGCGATCGGAGTGAGCAGCTGGTGGAACATCGGGTCTCCTTCGATTTGTGGTGAGCCGAAGCGGCGCGAGGCGAAGCCGCGATGCGCGTGGAGTTCGATGTTCGTCAGCAGGCGGCCGCCGGCTTAAGCAACCGCATAACGCGCTCACTAAGAATAGGGCGCGAACGGCGTGCGTCAAGGCGTGAATGCCCGCGCATTGCGGCAGTGGCGTAAGCCCTTGCGCGCGAAGGGACGCGCCGCTTGCGGGCGCGTCGTCGATGCAGACGGAGAAAGGCGGACGAGCTTCTTCAGCCCTCGGCGGCCACGCTCGGCGCGCGGTCGTCGCGGCCGGCCGGTGGCGACTGGCGGAAGACCCACACGGTCAACAGGCCGAGCGAGGCGAGCATCCACAGCAGAAAAAACACAAAGGCCATCATGTCCGATCCCCCGATACGGAAAAATGCGCTGAAGGTGCGCCGATGCCGCGTCGCGAACTTCGTGATGCTCAATCGCGGTTGCGGCTCGATGCAGGGAATCTATGTAGCCAAAATCGTGCCAATCATCTGGCGAATAGTGCCTAAGCCTTGTCGGATAAGGAAAGTGCGCTGCCGCACGGTCGGGCGATTCGCGTTCACATGCCCGTGTCGACGAGAAAGTGTTGCAGCAGTGTTACGCGGCGGCGCGTCAAATCGCTTTTCGTCTCATTTTGCGTATCGCGGCATGACGTTCAATGACCGCGACCGCCGCCACCACCGCCACCGCCATGCCAGTTGTTGCCACCCCCGCCACCACCGTGCCAACCGCCGCCACCATGCCAGCCGCCGCCACCACCATGCCAGCCTCCACCGCCGCCATGCCAGCCGCCGCCGTGGCCCCAGCAGCAACCTCCGCCGCCGCCCCAATAACCGAAGCTGAAAGACACGGCCGGATAGCCGTATCCGTATCCGTAGCCATAATTGGCCGGATAGCCGTAGTACGGATAAGCCGCATACGGCGGGTAATAGGGATAGGGATACGGATACGTCTGGTAGTAGTCGGAATAAGGCGTGCCGACCGCGTACTCGTACTGCGGCGGCAATGTCGCGGACGACGTGGCCGTGGCCGCCGTGCCGGACGCAGGCAACGAAAATTGGCGCTGAGTGTAGGTCGTGCCGACGACCGGCGCGGGCTGATAAGCCGGCGGATAAGGCGGATACGCCGGATACCCGTAAGGGTAGTAGCACCCGCTGAGAAGAAGCCCGGCGGCGAGCGCTGCGGCGGCCATCCGGGGTCCGGGAATGCTGCGGGCGGAAATCATGATGCTGCTCCTTGCGTTACGACTTGCGGGCTTCGGATCGAATGAGATTGGCCCGTTAAGAAGCAGCTTAGTCGAACGGCAGCACAGAGACGCGCGGCGTCATGTCACAAAGCATTACGACGCGCCTTTATGTAACAAGGATGAAACAAGGCGTTGTTTATGGCGGCGAATCGCGTCCATTTCGTCGCTCAAACGCGGCTTCCGCTACTTGCCGACCTGATTGCCGATGACACCGCCGACCGCAGCGCCGCCCAGCGTCGAAAGCGCGCTGCCGCCGATCACCGCGCCGCCCGCCGCGCCCACGCCGGCGCCGATAGCGGTGTCCCGTTGACGCGTGGTCATGTCGCCGCAAGCGGTCAAGCCTCCTAGAAACGCAACGACCATTGCAGCGGCGCCGATCTCTTTGATGTTTTTCATGTCGACTCTCCAGTTCGATGATGAGATGAATCGGCTGCGGTTCGGCCGCCATCCTGAAGGCGCGGCGCGACCGTTTCGGCGTCGACCGAGAAACAAAGTGGCCGTCACGTTTTTTCGCCGGTTCGTTCACTCGCTCAGCAGAAAAGATGCCCGAATCGTCATATGAGCCGTTCGATCAGGTGCGACAAGGCTTTGCGCCCGTTACCACCCAAAAAAACGGCCTGTCGCACGCGTCGTGCGACAGGCCGTTGTCAGCGCGGCAAAAGCATCAAGTCGGCTGATAGATTTCCGAGCCCTTCTTCACGAACTCGATCGCCTTCGTCTCCATGCCCTTGGCGAGCGCCTCGTTTTCGCTCACGCCTTGCTTCGCCGCGAAGTCGCGCACGTCCTGCGTGATCTTCATCGAGCAGAAGTGCGGGCCGCACATCGAGCAGAAATGCGCGACCTTGGCGGAATCCTTCGGCAGCGTTTCGTCGTGGAATTCGCGCGCCTTGTCGGGATCGAGGCCGAGATTGAACTGGTCGTCCCAGCGGAACTCGAAGCGCGCCTTCGAAAGCGCGTTGTCCCGAACCTGCGCGCCCGGATGACCCTTCGCCAGATCGGCCGCGTGCGCCGCCAGTTTGTACGTGATGATGCCTACCTTCACGTCGTCCTTGTTCGGCAGGCCGAGGTGTTCCTTCGGCGTGACGTAACAGAGCATCGCGGTGCCGAACCAGCCGATCATCGCCGCGCCAATTCCCGACGTGATGTGGTCGTAGCCCGGCGCGATGTCCGTCGTGAGCGGCCCGAGCGTATAGAAGGGCGCTTCGTCGCACCAGTCCAGTTGCAGGTCCATGTTCTCCTTGATGAGCTGCATCGGCACGTGGCCGGGGCCTTCGATCATCACCTGCACGTCGTGCTTCCACGCGATCTGCGTAAGCTCGCCGAGCGTCTTCAGTTCGCCGAGTTGCGCTTCGTCGTTGGCGTCGTAGATGGAGCCGGGGCGCAGGCCGTCGCCGAGCGAGAACGAGACATCGTATTGCTTCATGATTTCGCAGATGTCTTCGAAGTGCTCGTAGATGAAGCTCTCTTTGTGATGCGCGAGGCACCACTTCGCCATGATCGAGCCGCCGCGCGACACGATGCCCGTCATGCGGTTCGCCGTCAGCGGCACGTATTGCAGGCGCACGCCCGCGTGGATCGTGAAGTAATCGACGCCTTGCTCGGCCTGCTCGATGAGCGTGTCGCGGAACATTTCCCACGTCAGATCTTCGGCTTTACCGTTGACCTTCTCCAGAGCCTGATAGATCGGCACCGTGCCGATCGGCACCGGCGAATTGCGGATGATCCACTCGCGCGTCTCGTGAATATGCTTGCCGGTCGAGAGATCCATCACCGTGTCGCCGCCCCAGCGGATCGCCCAGGTCATCTTGTCGACTTCCTCGCCGATGGAAGAGCTCACCGCCGAATTGCCGATGTTCGCGTTGATCTTCACGAGGAAGTTGCGGCCGATGATCATCGGCTCGCTTTCCGGGTGATTGATGTTCGCGGGGATGATCGCGCGGCCGCGCGCCACTTCCTCGCGCACGAATTCGGGCGTGATTTCCTTCGCCGCGTCACGGCCGAACGCCGCCGCGCCGAAGGCCTGGCCGGGATGCTGGCGGCCCATCATGTTCGCGAGCTTTTCGCCGTTGGGGCCGCTCGTGCGCAGGCTTTCGAGATATTCCGCGCGCCGCTGGTTCTCGCGAATCGCGATGTATTCCATCTCCGGCGTGATGATGCCTTGCCGCGCGTAGTGCATCTGCGAGACGTTCTTGCCGGCGATCGCGCGGCGCGGATGGCGATGCAGGTCGGGGAAGCGCAGTTCGGCCGTTTTCGGATCGGCGGCGCGCTCGCGGCCGAATTCGCTGGACAGACCGGCGAGTTCCTCCGTGTCGCCGCGTTGTTCGATCCACGCGCCGCGCAGCGCGGGCAGACCCGAGCGGATGTCGATTTTCGCTTCCGGATCGGTGTACGGGCCGGACGTGTCGTACACATAAACGGGCGGATTCTTTTCGCCGCCGAAGCCGTCGGGCGTGTCTGATTGCGTGATTTCGCGCATCGGCACACGGATGTCGGGCGTCGAACCGGTCACGTAGACCTTGCGCGAGTTCGGCAGCGGCGCGACGGCGGCGGCGTCGACGACGGCGTTCTCGGACAGGAATTTGGGGTTGGCATTCATGTGCTGTCTCTCCTGTAGGGATGGTTTATTTGCCGCGCTCGACGAACTGCGAACGAACGTCGCCGAGCTCGGCTGATTCAGGAGCTAAACAGGGAAGAACGAGACGGAAAGGTACGGGTTCGGTTGAAGTGGCGTGGATGCTGCATGCCGTAGAACCCGAACGCTTCCCTGCGCTGGCATTATCCAGATCAGGTTCAAAGGGTATTTCTCACCCACGCCACACGAAGCGATTTCGTCGATGAAACCGAGCGAAACCGCGATGTGCAACGCAGGACCCCCGCGTTAGCAGCCGACACGTTACACCGCGGCGTGGCGTCTTGGCAACCATTCGAAAAGTTGTGCGGCCGCGTTGTGCGCTTACTGCATAATGTCGGGCGCCGCGGATTTCCGGGTTTTCCCGGAGTCGCGCGGTTCTCCTTCGCGCCAATCGCACTCTTCAGTTTCGTCATGTCGTTCAGTCTGGTTTCTGCCGCAGCGTGTCTCCCGTTCGTTCCCGCAGTCGTCCGGCGCGCAGCCGTCGCGGAGTGATGCATGTCCGCTCTTCGGCCGCCGCGCCTGCCGTTCAGTTTTCCCGACCGTTTTCCGTTTCGCGCGCCGCGCTCCTTCAAAGGGCAGGTCGCGCTTGCGCTCACGGTCGTTTATCTCGTTTGGGGATCGACCTATCTCGGGATCCATCTCGCGCTCGATTCGTTTCCGCCGCTCATGCTCGGCGGTTTGCGCAATCTGTTCGCCGGCATCGGGGTATTCGCGATCGCGGTGCATCGCAAGGCGGCGTGGCCCAGCGCGCGCGAAGTGCGCAATGCGGCGATCGTCGGCACGTTGCTGGAAGGCCTGTCGAGCGGAATGATGGCCTACGGCATGCGCACGGTGGGAACCGGCACGGCCGCCGTGATGGTCGCCACGGTGCCGCTCTTCGCGACCATCTTTACCGCGCTTAGTGGCCGTAGCGTCGCGAAGGGCGAGTGGCTGGCGGTGGCGCTCGGATTGGTCGGAATCGTATTGCTGAATCACGGCGATCCTTCGCCGAGTTCCACGGTCGGCACGCTGGCGATTCTGTGCGCCGCGATCTTTTGGGCGGGCGGCGCGCATCTGGCGACGCGCCTGCCGCAGCCTTCCGATCTGCTGATGTCGACGGCGCTGCAAATCGGGCTGGGCGGATTGATCGCGACGGCCATCGCGCTCGCGTCGGGTGAGCGGCTCGCGCATGTCGGCGTCGGCGCGGGATTTTCGTTTCTGTATCTCGTCGTGATCGGCTCGATGGCCGCGTATATCGCGTACAACTTCCTGATCCGCAATACGAGCACGATTGTCGCGACGAGTTGTCTCTATGTGAATCCGCTCGTCGCGGTGATGCTCGGCGCCGCGCTGCTCGGCGAAATCGTCACGCGGTGGACCGTCATCGCGACGGTCGTGATTCTGTTGTCCGTCGGGCTTTCCTTCTGGTTCGATCAGCAGCGGCGCGGGCGACTCTGAACGTTCCTTCCTTGTAAAACCACTTCGCGTTTGGCCGCTATGTTGCATCGATTGATGCAGCTTGGCGAATGCGTTCCTCCGCTCCAGAGCATTTCCTCTAACGAATTCGAAACCCTTGCTGCATAAGGCTCACCGGCCGGCGCACGGCTTTGCCGCACCGTCTCGGGGCATGCTCATTGCTGAACGCAGACGCCACTTCGGCGGCGCTCCGGCGCCGGTCGATCTGGCAAGAGGGAAACCCGAATCGGGGCCGGCGAGCGAGTGCGCAAAGTCCTGCGGACGCCTGATCGTCCGGACCCGGATGACGATGTGGTCGATCAAATCAAAACAAGGAAAGGTGGAACCATGAAGCTCATCCGCACCGCTGCCGCGCTTGCCGCTGTCGCCGCTTTGCTCTCCGCTTGCGGCGGAAGTTCCGACGACGTCGGCAAGGAAATCGGCGTCACTCAGCCGCAGGTTCATTTCGTTCACGCGATTCCGAGCGGCCCGAACGTCGACTTCTACGACAACGCCAAGATCCTGCAGCCGAATCTCGCCTACAAGGCAGTGACGAACTTCGCGAACATCGACACGGGCCAGCACAACTTCTCCTATGCGGCCGTCAACACGACGACCCAGCTCGCCACCGATACGAGCATCACGAACGCGGCGAAAGGGCACGAATACACGGTGATTGCGCTGCCGGACGCGGGCTTCCTGCCGTCGATCGCGGTGATCGACGACCCGTTCGACAAGGGCCTGCTATCGAGCAGCGCGCGGGTGCGGGCGTTCAACGCGTCGACGAATGCGCCGAACCTCGACATCTATCTCGTCGCACCGGGCACGAACATCTCGACCGTCAGCCCGACGATGGCAGGCGTCGCCTACAAGAACGCCGTGCCCGCGACGACGCAGGATTCGATCTACGTGTCGGGCGGGACGTATCAGTTGATCGTGACGCTGCCCGGCTCGAAGACGACGGTCTATACGTCGGCCTCGTTCGATCTCGGCAACAACGCGGACTGGCTCGTGACGACGCTGCCTTCGGGGAATGCGGTCACGCAACTGGTGCCGGAGAAGATTCGCGTGCTGGTCGCGCAGGGCGGCAACACGCAGCAGCCGGCGATCGAACTGCCCGACACGCAATGACGTAACGACGCGTTCCGCAACGCGAGGCCCGGCCGAACGAATCGACCGGGCCTTTTTTCGCATGTCGCGCAAATGTCGCGCAAATGTCGCGCAATCGGCGACGACATAAAAAAATTCCCGCCACGCGAAACGTGGCGGGAAGACAGGGCACTGCATCAACGCTATGGAACGTCTGAGCGGGAACGCCGCGATCATGCCGCGATCACGCGGCGCCTTCGCGCGTTACTTGTTACTTGTGCTCCTCCGCCGAGTTCGAGATGGCCTGGCCGCCCTTCGAGATGTCCTGGCCGGCTCCCGAAACAGTGTTGCAACCTGCGAGAGCCGCGGTGCCGGCGATGAGAAGTAGAGCGATGAGTCGAGTCATGTGGATTCCCCTTGGAGTTGAAATGCGTGACAGGAATTGGGTTCGCGCATCAGTGTCTGGTTGACGGACATCTGACTGACATCTCGCCTTACCGGTGTAATCAATCATAAAAAAGCGGCGTTCCGCAGGCTGTAGGCATGCATGCGATTTTCGTGTCGGCGGCGTCCGCATTTCGTGTCGGCATCGTCCTACGCGGACGGCTCTGCGATGGGCGCATCGGCGCTGCGTTCGCGCGGCATCGACACGCTGATCGCCGTGCCGCGCGGCGCGGCGCGTTCGATCTCGAAGCGCCCGCCGCGCGCCGAGACGCGCTGGCGCATGCCGACGAGCCCGTGCGTCTGCGTGCGCTTCAAATCCTGCGGACGAATGCCGATGCCGTCGTCGGTGATCGAGAGCGACACGTTCGCTTCATCGATCGTCAACGCCACGCGGATGCGGCTCGCGCGCGCATATTTCGCCGCGTTCGTGAGCGTCTCCTGCGCGACGCGGAAAAGCGCGATCTCGACCGCCTCGCCGAGCTTCATGTCCTCGCCCGGCAGATCGAATTCGACGCTCCAGCCATTGCGTTGCGCGGCTTCATCGACGAGCGATCGCAGCGCCGTGACGAGACCGAAGTTGGCGAGCACGGTCGGGCGCATGTCCTCGATGATGCGGCGCTTCAACGCGATGCCCTGATCCAGATTGCCGAGCGCGCGCGCGAGTTTTTCGGCCATCGCGGGCTCGCTGTCCTTCAGCTTGCCGCGCACCCAAGCGACATCCATCTTGCTCGCGGTGAGGATCGAGCCGAGTTCGTCGTGCAGCTCGCGCGCAAGCTCCGTCTTCTCGTTTTCGCTGACGGACTGCAAATGCCACGCGAGCGCTTCGAGCTGACGCGTGCGCGCGAACACGAGGTTGTCGAGCTCTTCCTGTTGCGTGATGAGCGCCTTCTGCACGCGCGCCTGCTTGTCGAGCTGAATGCCGAGATTGCGAAAGAGCAGGATGAACAACACGATGTTGAGCGCGCACAAGGCGGCGACGCAAAGCGTCGAAATGCGCTGATCGGCGCGACTCGCGTCGAGCGCGTGTTGCGCGCGCTGCTCTTCGTTCAGGCGTAAAAGCGCGAGCGCCGCATCGAGCGTCGCGCTCGTGTCGGGCGGCAGCGCGAGCGTGCGGTTGCGCGCGGCGGCGTCGCTGGGCGGATTCGTGAGGCGCGCCGTGCCTTGCGCGATTGCAGCGTCGGCGGCGGCGCGGATTTGCGCGAAGCTCGCGAGCGCGGTGTCGTCGCCGATGCGCCGGTAATACGCATCGAGCCACGCCAGCGTGCGCCGCACGCGCGCGGTCGCGTCCCGGAAATGCGACTGATACGCGCCGTCAGCTTTTAGCGCGAAGCCGCGTTCGTCGGCGGTGAGGCTGGCGATATCGGCGGCGAGCATCGAGAGTTGCGTGGTCGCGCCTTTCGCTTCGAGCGCCGTCTCGTATTCCGACGCGATGCGCATGCGCCCCGATTCCAGAATGATGAGTCCGCCTACCGTGATGACGATCGCGACCGTCATCGCGACCGCCCAGCTATAGCGGCGCATCCACTCGTTCAGGCGCGTTGCCCGGCGCGCGATGCCCGTCGGCGCGGGCTGCACCGGCGGCTTAATGGCGGGTTCGTCGACCGCGAAGGGCGGCGTGTTGTCGGGCAGGATCGGCGGCATCGCGGCGCGCGGTACGTGGCTCATGGGGTCGGTCGTTCGGCGTTTCGTTTCGAGCAGCCGAATTGAAAGCAAGTGTCGGTGGATTCCCACAGCAAAAAAGGAGCCTGCCCTAATGCGCGCCGCCAAATGCATGGCTACGATGGTTCAGTCATTCATTCTTACGGGGAACGATCATGCTGAAGTGGGCATTGTTTTTCGCGATCGTGGCCGTGATCGCGGGCGTGCTGGGTTTCACCGGCGTCGCCGCCGGAGCCGCAGCCATCGCCAAGTTTTTGTTCGTGCTGTTCTTGATTCTGTGCGTCGTGTTCCTGGTGCTCGGCTTCGTCATCACGAAAAAAGCCATCGATTAGCGTCGCTTGGCGGGCATCGTCGAACCGTTCTCAAACATTCATAAAGGAGCGCACATGCTTCACTACGCAGCCGTCTTCTTCGTCATCGCCCTCATCGCGGCCGTGTTCGGTTTCACGGGCATCGCGGCCGGCGCGGCGGAAATCGCGAAGATTCTTTTCTTCATTTTTCTCGTCGTGTTCGTGGTCACTTTGCTGCTCGGCGTGTTCCGAACGTGACGCCCGGAAAGGCTCAAACCATGAGCCAGCAAGCCGCGCGCGGGTTTCAGCAACTTCGCGCGGTTATCCGGAGAGACCAGGCATGGAGCGTGCATCGCGTTGTCTGATTGGATAGCAGCGCGCTATGCCAAACCGATGCACCCAAGCGCCTGCTACAGCGAAAAACATCATTTCATCCGTTCACAGAGGAGCGAACCAAATGTCCAAATCGTCTGCTGTAAAAGCCGCGCCGGGCCAACCGGGCCAATCCACGGACGCCTTCGTTCTGGACGTCGAGAAAATCCGCGCCGACGCCCGGCAGCACATGGACGAAGGCGCGGTGACGACCGGCTACGGCGCCGATCGCGAGACCGTGCTGAAGCTGCTCAACGACTCGCTTGCGACAGAAATCGTCTGCACGCTGCGCTACAAGCGCCACTACTTCATGGCGAAGGGGATTCACTCGGAAGCCGTCGCGCAGGAGTTTCTTGAGCACGCGAACGAGGAACAGGAGCACGCCGACACGCTCGCCGAGCGCATCGTGCAACTGGGCGGCGCGCCGAATTTCGCGCCCGATGGTCTCTCGTCGCGCTCGCACTCGGAGTACAGCGAAGGCAAGGATCTGATCGACATGATCCGCGAGAACCTGATCGCGGAGCGCATCGCCATCGACACGTATCGCGAGATCATTCGCTATCTCGGCGACAAGGACGTCACGACGCGCCGCATCTTCGAAGACATTCTGGCCGTCGAGGAAGAGCACGCGGACGACATGGCGGACCTGCTGGAAGGCCGCGACGGATGATGACGAGGTGGCCGGGGACGCGTCGCGCGCGTCCGGCGCACGCGTAAAATGGCCGATCCACTACTACAAGAACCGCCGGCCGCGCGGACCACGCGAATGATTCGAGTATTGATAGCCGACGACCATGCCATCGTGCGCAGCGGGTTCAGGCAGTTCGTCGCGGACGAGCCCGACATGGAAGTCGCGGCCGAAGCCGCCACCGGCGACGAGGCCATCGCGCTTGTGCGCGCACAGGCGTTCGAGGTCGTGTTGCTCGACATCGCGATGCCCGACAAGAACGGCATCGACACCTTGCGCGTGATCAAGCAGATCCGTCCGGAGCAGGGCGTGCTGATGCTCTCGGGCTTTCCGGAGAGCCAGTACGCGATCAACTTGCTGAAGGCGGGCGCGAACGGCTATCTGAACAAGGACACCGCGCCCGACGAGCTGGTGCGCGCGATCCGCACGGTGGCGCGCGGGCATCGCTATTTGTCGGAGTTCATCGCGGATGCGCTCGCCGATAAACTCGACAAGCCCGCCGCCGAGCGCCCGCACGAACTGCTGTCGAAGCGCGAGTTTCAGATTTTCTGCAAGCTCGCGGGCGGCCAGCTTCCGACGGAGATCGCGCAGGAACTGCATTTGTCGGTGAAGACGGTGAGCACGTATCGCGCGCGCGTGCTCGAAAAAATGCGGCTTTCCAGTAACGCCGACCTCACGTATTACGCGATCAAGAACGGCCTGATCGAGTAGCGGCGCATCGTTCGGAATTCGCGAAAGCACTGCCGGAGGCGCCCGCCGTGGGCAATCACATCACCACTGACGACCGAATCGAGCAGCCGGGCGCGCGGCGGATACCGCTCGCGGTGTTGCTGATCGAGGACTCGCCGCTCATCCGCCGCAGCCTGACCGAAGCGATCGAAGCGCTCGGGCCTTGGCGCGTGACCGCGTTCGCCGATACGCCCGACGACGCCATCGCGCTCTTGTCGACGCAGACGTTCGACGCCGTGATCGTCGATCTGCAACTGAAGCGCGGCTCGGGCATCGACGTGCTCGCGTGGCTCCAGGAATGCGGCGCGCCGCGCGCGTTCGTCGCGGTGCTCACGAATCACGCGTTGCCTACATATCGCGAGCGTTGCTTGCAGTACGGCGTGCGTCACTTCTTCGACAAATCGCTCGAATTCGACCGCGTGCTCGACGCTTTGCACGACTACGCGCGCGCGCGGCCCTGAGGCGCTATCGCCGCTCGCGCCCGCGCCAGTGGCTGAACGCCGCGAGACTTGTCGCGGTGAGACGGGCGCGACAGACGCCGCTCCAGCCCAGCGGATGGCGCTCCGGAGGATTCGATCGCGGCGAAGTGGACATGAACCGAAGGCGATGAAGATCAGCCGCCGATCATACTGAAGACGCGCACTCGGCGCAGAGCGCTCTTAGAAAGGCTGCGGCCCGCCGCCCTGTTCGACGCTCATGCAATGTGTGACGAGGCCGAGGTCGGCGCGCCACAGATGCAGTCCGAATGCCGGCGGCTCCATGACGAAGGCTTCCGGGCCGCCGGGTTGCAATTGCAGCGCGACCTGATGCGCCGTCGAAGGCGCGCACCAGACGACCGTCCCGCCGAAGCGCGCGCTGATCGCACGGTGCACGTGCCCGCACACGATGCGCTCGACGTTCGGATAACGTCGCACGAGCGCGTCGAGCGCGCGGCTGTCGTCGGGCGCGAGGCGGATCTCGTCCATGAAGCCGATGCCGCACGCGATCGGCGGATGATGCATCCCGATCAAAACGGGCCGCTCGCGGCAGGCGTCGAGCTGCGTTTCAAGCCACGCAAGGCGCGTGGCGCACAGTCGGCCCGCGCCGGAGCCGGGATCGAGCGTGTCGAGCGCGATCACGCGGACTTCGCCCACGTCGAACGCGTATTGCAAGAAGCCGTCGTGGCCCGCGAGTTCGGGGCGGTCGCCGAACACCGCGCGCAGATTCGCGCGATCGTCGTGATTGCCGGCGAGCACGCGCCACGGTATCGCGAGACGGTCGAGGAGCGCACGCAGATGCCGATATTCGTCGATACCGCCCGCATCGACGAGATCGCCCGTGATGAGTACGGCGTCGGGACGCGGATCGAGCGCATTGAGGACATCGATCGCGCGGGAGAGATACGCGGCCGTATCGACGCGGCCGTAGGCGAGCGTGCCCGGCGGCTTGATGTGCAAATCGCTGATCTGGGCGAGCAGCATGCGCGTGGATCTCCTCGTCGCGGACGGTGCGGGGCTTACTCGTCGGCTTCGGCGATCGGCGGCTTCGGCGCGAGCTTCGCGGGGACGAGCCACTGGAAGCCGGTCATCGACGTTTCGCTGAAGGTGCATTCGGCGGCGGCCGGCATCGGCAAAGGCTTGGTGGCCGGCGGCTTCGGCGGATACTGGATCGTGGCGTGCACGACGACCCGCGAGCCATGATAACTCGCGCCGGAACCCGTGATTTTCAGCGGCGCGCTCGCGGCGTCGGGATAGTCGGCGCGCACCTTCTCCTTGCAGGCTTCGACGTTCTTGTAATAGGACGTGCAGCCGGCAAGATAAGCGAGCGGCGTCGCGAGCAGGAGGAGCAGCAGGTGACGGGTGCGATGGTTCATCGGTGAATTCGGTCGGTGCCCGATGCGGCGAGGCGCGCCGGGGCGTGATGAGTGTCGGGCGATGCTTTATAACATGCGTGCCGCAGTGCATCACTGTAGTGCATCGCGGCGCGCGACCGCTTGTTTTGTGCAGCGATGCGGTAGCACAATCGGCACTGTCATTCGACCAGCGCGTTCCGCACCGATGGAGACGACCGCCATGCAGAAGGACATCGAAGTAGGCGATTACCTGCTCGCCGTGCAGGCCGTGCCCAGGCCGCTGGAGGCCGAGGGCGACGCGCAGGCGTCCCCGTCCGAGGGCTACGCGATCCGCGTGCGCGTGACGCGCCTCGACCGCAAGCCGCTGCACGGTTCGAAGCTCGCGGACGAATCCGGCGAAATGACGGGCGACCGCGGCCCGTTCGAGACCGTCGCCGAGGCGATCGCGCACGGCGAGGCGTGGGGCCGGCATTACGTCGCGCGCGTGCTGGGGCATGCGGTGTAGGCGGCAGGGCTGCGAAAGAGGGGAAGGGCTCCCCGCGTGCGGCGGGTGCCGCGTGAGGGCGCGTGTCGCTAGACTCGGGTTCATCGACCGGACCCTCGCGGAGGCCGCCATGATGCCCGTTGCCCTCTATATCACCCCGAACTACATCGCTTCGGTGCGCAGCGGCAAGACGCGCGATTGCTTCGGCGGAACGGTGCGCTTCATCGGCGTGGACGCGCTGCCGTTCGATATCGAGCATGTGTGCCTGCTAGACCGCGATACGGCGATCGAGGCGCTCTTCGACGCGGTGCGGGATGCGGAGCGGTTGCTGAACGCGGTTTGAGGGTGTCGCTCAAGATTTTGGAAGGTGGGTCGTTATACCGGAGACCCAATCCTTTCCTGAAAACAAGAACGACGAATGGCATTCAGAACTTTTGCAAGCGCAGCCGCATTGTCCCTGTTCCTCTCCGGATGCCTGACGACCGTACCGGACATCGACTCTCCCCGCGTGGGCAGCGTCGAAACGAAGCAGCAAATCGTCAAGGGTATCCAGACGCCGAAGATCGACAGCAATGGCGTTCTCGTGACGCCATGGATTCGCAGCGCGATGATGTCCGCATTCGCGGTGCGCGCCGCTCATCTTGGACTTCGAATCGACCCGAACGGCGTGCCGGTGACGATTCATATCACGAGCGTGCGATCGAAGTCCGATGCGGCGCGCATGGCCTTCAATTTCTTCGATGGCGCGGAGTGGCTGTCGGGAACGGTGACGGTCGGCGATGCAAGCTTCGACGTTCAGGAGGATACGTGGCTTTATTGGATGCCGACGGGATATCGGAGCATTCAGGAAGTCGCGGATGCCGTCGGCAAGCAGGCGGCCAATGGCGTGGCGCTGGTTGCCGGGATGCCGTTGAACGATTAGGGTGGGGCGGTGCTTTGGGTGTTGGTGCGGCCTGGTACGCAGCCAGGTACACATGGAAAACGGCGTTTCCGTCTTTGAACAAAGCGCGGAAAGGACGAGCCCGCCGCGCACGCTGACGCTTATCGCTATTCATCACCGAGAGTGTCATCGTCCATTGTTTCTGACCGTCCGCCCTCGCTGATGTCGCCGGAAAGCAACTCCGAGAGTGCCTCCGGCCGGAGAGCCCTCATAGTCCTCTCGATTTTCTTGTCATATTGGCGGTCGTTAGGGTCGCGGCTAGCGTGCGCCTTGCGTGCATAGCTCCGCACGAAACAACCAAGTTCGCCGGCCAGGCGGTTTCGTTTCCGATTCACGGGAGCGGTAGCGAGACTGGATCGACGGTACCCTCATCGAATACGCGCGCGTCAACCGAATCGCATTCAATGGCGAGTTCAGCGCCCAGTGTCGAGTACACGAAAGCTAGCGAGTTCGCCTTCCTGTCCGTGAGGCGTTCGCCGGCGGCAAGTACCCTGCAGGCGCGCTCATACTTCGCGTCATCCGGTGCGATGACGTGTATCCCATAAACGATATTCAGCAAACCGAGACGATCAACCGCTACGCACGTCGCGCCATTGAAAGTCACCACTGCGCGCCGGCTTCCGAGGTGCAGCCCGAGCGCGAGCGCACGAGGTTCGACGTTCGGGCCAATGGTCAAGCTGTCCAAGTACCAGTCGTGGAAATAACCCCACGCCTGCAAGGCCTCATCTTTCATCTCGATCTACCAAGGGAGAAGGGAAACCGGTGCACCGTTGTCCCGGCGATAACCGTCCCAGTTGTGCGCGTGCGGGTTTGGATTGCCATGATGCGCTTCCAGGTCGAAGTCCGTCAGCGGCGTGCCGTTCGGCCCGTATTGACGCAACTGCGTCATCGTGCCCGGCATACTTGAGATCCACGCTCCCGGCTCGCCGTTGAAAGGCATCCCGGCCAACTCGTCAATATCGCCGCTCGGGTCGTCCGGCACGTACTCGAATCGCTGGGCGCTACCAAACAACGAGCCGCCTTCGTCTGTTGCCCCTAAGCTCTTGAGCAGTGGATTGACGTCGCTGGCATCGTCCGCGCCATCGAGCGCAGCACCGGCAACCGCGCCGCCCGCCGCCTTAATCACGCTCAACCAGTCGAAACTTCCACCGCTGCCTGCACTGCTCACACGTGACGTGCGATTGCCGACGGATTCTAGGTCGGAATCAATCAAGTGAGAACCGAACCCCGTCTCGCCATTTGCTTTCTTGAGCATCGCGAACTCACGCCAGTTCAGAACTTCGCTTGTGGTCCGCGCGCCGCCGCCCGCGGTCGGCCAGTGTTGAGGTGCGTAGCGCTTGAACACGCGCCGCCCGCCCTGCCAGTTCCGAGCAATCACGGGCGTGATATGGCCGTCTCGCACGGCTGCGCGCAGCGCCCGCGTGACGCCTTCGCCATCAAGCAAGTCCCAACTCGATACGCGTAGGTGACGGCTGATGAACGCCACATACTCGCGAAACTCGGTGCAAGTGTGCGCGTGTCGCCGGCCAGTGCGGACCCTGAACATGCGATCGAAGTCCTGCCGATCTTGCTCGATCTGCTCCGTTTGCTCTTTTCTCTTCTGCTTGCGCTCTTCGTAGGACATTCGCCATCCCCGATCCACGTCCTGCACTTCGCGAGCCGGCATCAATGCACAGTGCCAGCCTCCGGACAGTGGCACATAGAGCGCGTTGTAGGAATATCCCCATTCGGGAAAAGACATGCGACCTCCGCTTGTTGCGATCGCGGAATTGTTAGCATGGCCAGGCGGACTCGTGTTCGCCCGAGCAGGAAATTCAGCCGCGCCCGGTCGCGTTACTTTTGATATCGGCTAGCTTAGAGACGGGCTAACGGGTGATTGTTAAATTCTGTTTAGGCCAATCCGCGATTCAACTCGCGGCCTGGTTCAGCGGAATGATCTGCGCTCCGGCCTTGATCCGATCCAAGTATTCGGCCCGCGTCTGCATCATCGCGCGCCGTTCCTTGCTGAGTTTTGTCCGGTTGTAGGCCGACCCGAGATTGTCAGGGACCGCAAGGCGGCGCGCTTATCGACCTTCTTCGCTCCGCCAGGGTCGAAGCCGTGTGCGAGCTTTTCGCGGGCGTCATCGCGCTTCTTGCGGGCCGCCGCCGGTGTCACGTCTGGATAGACCCCGAGCGCAAGGCGCTTCTCCTTGCCCCGAACCGGTACTTTATGCGCTAGTACTTGCCGCTCGCAGGTGTGACGTCGAGATACATGGCCGCGCTGTCCACAAGCGCCAGGCTTTCTCGCGCGGAGCGTTGCGTGCGGCAGTGTCGATGAAGGGCTTATATCAGGGGGCATCCCCGCGGTTTCTCGCGGTGCCCCCAAATATGCCCCCGCTGTCAATGGTGCAACTTTGGGCACGATGGGCAACAAAAAACCCCGAAAGCCATACGCTGTCGGGGTTTCTGGTGATACTTTGCCGTTGCGTGAAAACTACTTGGTGCCGGGGACCGGACTCGAACCGGCAGGCCGTGAGGCGGCGGATTTTAAGTCCGCTATGTTTACCAATTTCATCACCCCGGCAGGGCGGACGCGATTCTACCATTGCAGGCCATCGCGCCAAAGTCGCGCCAAAGCCACGCTGCGCTACCAATACGCAGCCCGTTCGACAAGATTTCAGCCCTCCCGCATAATCGGCGGCACCGATACAGGCGCGAGGACACGATGGGCAAAACCCGGCTCGAAGCATTCAGCGATGGCGTGATCGCCATCATCATCACGATCATGGTGCTGGAGTTGAAAGTGCCCCATGGCGAGGACTTCGCCGCGCTCGCGCCGCTCTTGCCCGTCTTCTGTGCGTACGTGCTGAGCTTTATCTATGTCGGCATCTACTGGAACAATCACCACCACCTCTGTCACGCGATCCGGCGCGTGAACGGCCGCGTGCTGTGGGCGAATCTGCATCTGCTTTTCTGGCTGTCGCTCTTTCCGTTCACGACCAACTGGATGGGCGAGAATCATCTGACTCCCGTGCCGACAGCCTGCTACGGTTTCGTGCTCTTCATGACGGCCGTGGCGTGGCACATCCTCACGCGCACGCTCGTATCGATGCACGGCGAAAACGCCGCGCTCGAACGCGCGGTCGGCGCGGATCGCAAGGGCAAGCTCTCCGTGCTGCTCTATCTCACCGCGATCGCCGTATCGTTCTGGCAGCCGTGGATCGCCGCGACCATCTACGCGCTCGTCGCCGCCGTGTGGCTCGTGCCGGATCGACGCATCGAGCGCATCCTCGCGAACGACGAAGCGTGATGCGCGTCGGTCTCATCTCCGATACCCACAACCTCGTGCGCCCCGAAGCGCTCGACGCATTGCGCGGCTGCGCGCACATCATCCACGCGGGTGATATCTGCAGGCGCGACGTGCTCGATTCGCTCGCGCCTCTCGCGCCGATCACCGTCGTGCGCGGCAACAACGATGTCGGCGATGACGTCGCGCGGTTGCCCCGCCACGCGCGCATCGAACTCGGCGGCGTGACGATCCACGTCGTCCACGACATCGCCGATGTGCCCAAGCAGCTCGACGGCATTGATGTCGTCGTGACCGGTCATTCGCACAAGCCGCTCATCGAGCGACGCGGCGACGTGCTCTTCGTGAATCCCGGCAGCGCGGGGCCGCGCCGCTTCAAGTTGCCGATCACGCTCGCGCTGCTCGATATCGACGAAGGCCAAGTGCACGCGCGCATCGTTTCGCTGGTCGAATAAAAAAAGGGCCGGCGCTTCACGCACCGGCCCTTCGCAGTTCGACCTTCGAGGCGCAACGCTTACGCGCGCACGGCGCCTTCCGGGAATGCATCGTCCATTTCGGCGGCTTCGCGATGGCCGCGCAGGATCGCATACGCTTCCGACTTCGAGCCCACCGACGGCGGCGAACCCTTCAGCGGCTTCTTCGCCGTCTCGTGCAGTGCGAGCACCGACACGATACCGATGATCGACGCGCCCATCAGGTAGTACGCGGGCATCATCAGATTGCCGGTCTTGTCGACGAGCCATGCCGTGACGAGCGGCGTCGTGCCGCCGAACAGCGACACCGACACGTTGAAGCCGATCGCGAGCGCGCCGTAGCGGATCTTCGTCGGAAAGAGGGCAGGCAGCGAAGACGGCATCACGCCCGTGAACGTAGACAGCAACGCGCCGAGAATCATCATGCCCGCGAAGATCGACGGGACCGTGCCCATGCGGATCAGCGAAAGCGAAGGAATCGACAGCAGCAGCAGGCCGATACAGCCCGCGAGCATCACTGGCTTACGACCGATCGTGTCCGACAGACGGCCGGCGAGAAGCGTGAGCGGCATCATCAGCACCATCACGACGAGCACGATGAAGAGGCCGTGCGTCTCGTTGAACTTGAGCGTCGCCGACAGATAGCTCGGCAGATACGACAGCGCCATGTAGTCGGTCACGTTGAAGATCAGCACGAGGCCCACGCACTGCAAAAGCGGCTTCCATTGCTGAATCAGCGTCTCGCGGAACTGCTCCTTCGTCGTCTCGTGCGACACGGCTTCCGCCTTCTCCGCTTCACGCTGAAACGCAGGCGTCTCTTCGAGCTTCATCCGGATGTAAAGACCGATCAGGCCGAGCGGACCCGCGATCATGAAGGGAATGCGCCAGCCCCACGACAGCAGCTCGCGCTCCGACATCACCGCCGTCAACACCGCGACCACGCCCGCGCCGAGCACATAGCCGACGAGCGTGCCGAGTTCGAGGAAGCTCGACATGAAGCCGCGCTTCTTGTCCGGCGAGAATTCCGCGATGAAAGTCGCCGCGCCGCCGTACTCGCCGCCCGTCGAAAAGCCCTGCACGAGACGCGCCACGAGCAGCAACACCGGCGCCATCACGCCGATCGTTTCATAGCTCGGAATGATGCCGATACAGAACGTGCCGACGGCCATCATGATCATCGTCATTGCGAGCACGCGCTTGCGGCCGATGCGGTCGCCGAGCGGGCCGAACACCATGCCGCCGATCGGGCGCACGAGGAACGCGGCGGCGAACGTGCCGAAGGTCGCCAGCAACTGCGCGGCGGGGCTGCTCGACGGGAAGAACACCTTGCCGAGCGTCACGGCGATGTAGCTGTACACGCCGAAGTCGAACCATTCCATCGCGTTGCCGATGGCCATGGCGCCGACCGCGCGCTTCAACAGGGACTGATCGACGATGGTGATGTCGTCGAGGGTGAGAGCGGACTTCTGACTAGATGAATCGCGATTGCGCCAAAGGCCCTCGTGAAGTGCAGACATAGTGCGGAAAACTCCGTATTTGACCCCGAGAACTCGCGAGAGCTTCGGGCGCGTCGCCGCGGAGGACGGACGCAAATTGCCGGGAAAGTGCAGTTTCGAGACGGCGCCGCGAACGCTTCAAGACGAAAGCAAAGGCTTCCCACGGCCACGGGCCGAGCGGCGCGAAGTCGATGAGCGAAAAGAAACGCGGTGCCGGTGCCTCGCGCGGGTGTAGTCGCGAAATTGCACTCGGGGATGAAACAAACGAGTTTGACGTGCGGACGGCGAGCGCAGCGCTGAAGGACTGCGTTGCCGCGGGTGAGCCGCGACGTCGGTGAAAAAACAACCTGAGACGAAAAAGGCCGGCGTTGTTGCTAGAAAACCGACGCGCCTCTTTGTATGAAAACTGTCACTACCGCGCAATTGCCCGAAGCGTGCCTCGGAAAAACCAGCGCGTGAATGATGGTGAATTGCTGTTGATAACGAGCAAGATGATAACACGATGACAGACGATGTGCAAACCGGCATGTCGGAATGGGTTCGTCGGACAGGCTCGAACCCTTGCCAGGCCTAGGATTGCGCCTAGTTTCGCGGTCGCGATCGGATGTACTAAGCGGAACAATTTCCCGACGCGCGGACAACAAAAAACCGGCCGCGTGGGCCGGTTTTCACAGTGCGATCGAAGCGCGATTTCAGCTTTGCGGCGGCACGTAGCCGGACGCCGTATCGGCGCCTTCGCCGAAGAAATACTTTTCGGTCTGCTTGATCAGATACTGGCGCGCGCGCGGATCGGCCATGTTCAGCCGGTTCTCGTTGATGAGCATCGTCTGCTGCTTGAGCCAGCCTTGCCAGGCTTCCTTCGAGATCGTTTCGTAGATGCGCTTGCCGAGCTCGCCCGGCAGCGGCGGGAAATCCAGTCCTTCGGCTTCCTTGCCGAGCTTTGCGCATTGAACCATTCGGGCCATTGTGAGTTTCTCCTCTGTATCGGGGGCGAAGCGCGTTCGCGCTTCTCAAATCGTGTTCAAAGCTGTTTCATCAGGACGAGCGACTTGCGCTGCCAGTTGTAGAGACGTCGGCGATCTTCTGGAAGATCGTCGACGGTTACTTTCACGAAACCGCGTTTCAGGAACCAGTGCTCGGTGCGCGTCGTCAGCACGAAAATGCGCGTGAGGCCGCGCGCGCGGGCGCGTTGCTCGATGCGTTTCAAGAGGCGTTCGCCGTCGCCCGAACCTTGCGCTTCCGGCGCGACGGTCAGGCACGCCATTTCGCCGATGCGCTCCTGCGTATATGGATAGAGCGCCGCGCAACCGAACAGCACGCCATCGTGTTCGATGACCGAAAAGTGGTCGATATCGCGTTCGATCTGGTGACGTCCGCGCCGCACGAGCGTGCCGTCGGATTCGAGCGGTTCGATTAGCGTGAGAATGCCGCCGACGTCGTCCGGCGTCGCTTCGCGCAGGCTTTCGAGGTTCTCATACGAGATCATTGTGCCGACGCCGTCGTGCAGGAACAGTTCGAGCAGCACGCTGCCGTCGAGCGAATACGGAATGATGTGGCCACGCGCGACGCCGCCGCGGCACGCGCGCACCGTGTGCTTCAGATAGAACGCCGTGTCGCCCTGCAATTCGCCGCTTTCCTGCAGGCGATAGGCGTCGTCGAGCGACAGTTCGCGGATGAGTTCGTTTTCCGAGTCGACGAGGCCCGGGATTTCGGTCACGAAAATGATCTTGTCGGCACGCAGCGCGATGGCGGCGGCGGACGCGACATCTTCCATCGACAGATTGAACGCCTCGCCCGTCGGCGAAAAACCGAGCGACGAGAGCAGCACGAGCTTGTTCGACGCGAGCGACTGGCGGATGGAATCGCCGTCGATCTTGCGCACGACGCCGGTGTGCTGAAAATCGACGCCGTCCAGAATGCCGACCGGACGCGCCGTCACGAAGTTGCCCGACACGACGCTGATGTGCGCGTGCGCCATCGGCGTGTTCGGCAAGCCCTGGCTGATCGCGGCCTCGATGTCGAGTCGCACTTCGCCTGCGGCTTCCTTCGCGGATTCGAGCGCGCGGGCATCGGTAATGCGCAAGCCGTGCGAGAACGACGATTCGACGCCGTGCAGGCTCAACTGCTCGTCGAGTTGCGGGCGCGAGCCGTGGACGAGCACGACGTGAATGCCCATTGCGTGCAGCAGGCCGACGTCCTGCACGAGCGCGTTCAGGCGACCTTCCTGCACGAGTTCCCCGCCGAACGCGACGACGAAAGTCTTGTTTCGAAACGCGTGAATATAGGGCGCGACGGAACGCATCCAGTCGACGAACTGGGCGTGAGGATTCGGCGCTTCGGGCTCTGCCGCCGGCTGCGTCGCGGTCATCGTGAGGTCGGTTTGGGAATTCATCCCGGGATTATAATGCGACGCTATGCCGAATGTTTCTCGTCCCTCACGTCCCGATCCGGCGGGCAAGTCTCAGTCCGCCGATAAATCCCTCGATCCTCAGGCGCAGTTGCGACAACTGCGTGAAAATCTGCTGCGCGAGGCGCGGGAGGGCGCGGGCGCATCCGGCGACTCGGACGAAGCGCCGGGATTGAGCAAGAAGGAACTCGCCGCGCGGCGGTTCGCGGGCGCGAAAGCGGCTGCGACGGCGCCGGCGCAGCCGAAACAGGGTGTTGTCGCGCGGAAGCCGGCGCAATCGAATGAGCGGGCTGCGAAAGCGCAAGAGGTCGCGCGGCCGTCGTCGAATCAACATCAACAGAAACCGCGCGATCCGGTGCAATCGAATGATCGGCCTGCGAAAGCGCAGGTCGCGCTGCCGTCATCGAATCCACGTCAGCAGAAACCGAGCGATCCGGCGCAGGCGGCTGCGCAACCGCATGTGAAGCGCGACGATGCACAAGGTGAACGAGGCGCGCTGCCGCAACGCCGCGAGCGATCCGAGCAATCGGAACGCACCAACCGGACCGAACGCCCCGAACGCGTCCAGCAAGCGAAGCCTGCCGAAAGCCGCAAGCCGGAGCCGGCGCGGGCGCCGCGCATTGCCGAGCGGCGAGACGACGCGTCGGAGCCCACGCAACGGGTTGAGCGCCAAACCGTATCACGCTCGCCGCGCGAGGCGTCGAAGCCCACGCGACGGGTTGAGCGCCAAGCCGAATCACGCCCGCCACGCGAGGCGTCGGAGCCCGCGCGACGGGTCGAGCGCCAGGCAGAATCACGCCCACCACGCCCGCCGCGCGTCGTCACGCCGAACCCCATCCCGCCGATCACCTTCCCCGAAGCGCTTCCGGTCTCCGGCCGGCGCGAGGAAATCGCGCGCGCGATCCGCGAGAATCAGGTCGTGATCGTGAGCGGCGAAACCGGCTCGGGCAAGACGACGCAATTGCCGAAAATCTGCCTCGCGCTCGGACGCGGTCTCGGCGCGGGCGGCGGCGGGCTCATCGGTCATACGCAGCCGCGCCGCATCGCCGCCTCGGCGACCGGAAGGCGCATCGCGGAAGAGCTCGGCACGCCGTTCGGCGAAGTCGTCGGCTACAAAGTGCGCTTCACGGACAATCTCGCGCCGGGCGCGTCCGTCAAGCTGATGACCGACGGCATTCTGCTCGCGGAAACGCAAACCGATCCGCTGCTCACGGCCTACGACACGATCATCATCGACGAGGCGCACGAACGCAGCCTCAACATCGACTTTCTGCTCGGCTATCTGAAAGAGATTCTGCCGAAGCGCCCGGACCTGAAGCTGATCGTAACGTCCGCGACCATCGACGCCGCGCGCTTCGCCCGTCATTTCGGCAGCGATGAAAAGCCCGCGCCGGTGATCGAGGTGAGCGGGCGGCTGTATCCGGTGGAAGTGCGTTACCGGCCGATCGAAGAGGAAAGCGAGGCGATCAGGAACGCGCAAGGCACGCCCAAGCGCAACGATCGGAAAGCCGATCGCGATCTGATGGAAGCCATCGTCGACGCCGTCGATGAACTGTGCCGCGTCGGCCCCGGCGACGTGCTCGTGTTCCTGCCCGGCGAGCGCGAAATCCGCGACGCCGCCGAAGCGCTGCGCAAACATCATCCGCCGCATACGGAAATTTTGCCGCTCTTCGCGCGTCTGTCCGCGCAGGAGCAGGAGCGCGTGTTCCGGCCATCGAACGCGCGGCGCATCGTGCTCGCGACCAACGTCGCCGAAACGTCGCTGACGGTACCGGGCATCCGCTATGTCGTCGATACCGGCATGGCGCGCGTGAAGCGCTATTCGTATCGCAACAAGGTCGAGCAACTGCAGATCGAGCCGGTGTCGCAGGCGGCGGCGAATCAGCGCGCGGGCCGCTGCGGGCGCGTCGCGGACGGCGTGTGCATCCGCCTCTACGACGAAGCGGATTTCCAGGCGCGGCCGCGCTTCACCGATCCCGAAATCCTGCGCTCGTCGCTCGCGGCCGTGATCTTGCGGATGAAGTCGCTGCATCTGACGGCGATCGAAACGTTTCCGTTCATCGAGCCGCCGCCCGGCCGCGCGGTCGCGGACGGCTATCAATTGCTGAACGAGCTCGGCGCCGTCGATGACGACAACGCGCTCACGCCGCTCGGCCGCGAGCTCGCGCGTTTGCCGCTCGATCCGCGCGTCGGCCGCATGATTCTCGCCGCCCGCGATCATCATGCGCTCAGGGAAGTGCTGATCATCGCCGCCGCCGTGTCGGTTCAGGACCCGCGCGACCGGCCGATCGAGGCGCAGGAACAGGCGGATCAGGCGCATCGGCAATTCGTCGACGAGCGCTCCGAATTCCTGCAGTGGACGCGCATCTGGAAGTGGTTCGAGGAAGCGGTCGCGCACAAGAAATCGAACAAGCAGCTCACCGATGCATGCCGCGCGAATTTCCTGTCGCATCTGCGTTTGCGCGAATGGCGCGACGTGCATTCGCAACTGCTCACGGTCGTGCGCGAGCACGGCTGGCGTCTGAACGAGTCGGATGCGACCTTCGAGCAAGTGCATCTGTCGCTCCTGACGGGTCTGCTCGGCAACGTCGGTCTCAAGGCCGACGACGAGCCGCATTATCTCGGCGCGCGCGGCATCAAGTTTTATCTGTGGCCGGGCTCGGCGCTCTTGAAGAAAGCGGGGCGCTGGGTGATGGCGGGCGAACTCGTGGAAACGAGCCGTCTGTACGCGCGCACGATTGCGAAGATCGAGCCGGAATGGCTCGAAACGGTCGGCGCGCATCTGTTGAAGAAGTCGCTTTCCGACGCGCATTGGGAGAAGAAGGCCGCTCAGGTCGTCGCCTACGAGCGCGCGACGCTGCACGGTCTGACGGTCTACGCGCGGCGTCGCGTGAGCTTCGGCCAGCAGGACCCGAATTACGCGCGCGAGCTGTTCATTCGCGGCGCGCTCGTCGAAGGCGAATTCGACACGCGTCTGCCGTTCTTCGCGCATAACCGCAAGCTGGTCGCGGACATCGAGCAACTGGAGCACAAGTCGCGCCGTCAGGACGTGCTCGTCGACGATGAACTCATCTACGGTTTCTACGATTCGTTGATCCCCGAAGGCATGTGGACGGGCGCGGCGTTCGAACGCTGGTACCGCGACGAGCAGAAGAAAGGCGGCAACGAAAAGCTGCTGTTCCTCTCGCGCGACGACCTCATGCGCCACGAAGCCGCCGGCGTCACCACGGATCTGTTCCCGAAGCGCATGACGATGTCGGGCATCGAGATGTCGCTCACGTATCACTTCGAGCCGGGTTCCGCGCGCGACGGCGTGACGCTGCAAGTGCCGCTTTACGGGCTGAATCAGGTCGATGCGCGCCGCGTCGAATGGCTCGTGCCGGGCATGATCAAGGAGAAGACGCAACTGCTGCTGAAATCGCTGCCGCAGAAGTTGCGCCGTCATGTCGTGCCGCTGCCGGAATACGCGGCGGGTTTCGCGGCGCGTCATGCGGGGCCGAAATTCGGCGCGGGCGCGCTCGTCGATTCGCTCATCGCCGATATCCGCGAAGAGACGCAGGTCGCCGTGAAGAGCGCGGATTTCAAGCTCGAAACGCTCTCCGCGCACCTGTTCATGAACTTCAAGGTAATCGACGAGCACGGCCGCCAGCTCGCGATGGGGCGCAATCTCGCGCAGTTGCGCGCGGAACTGGGCGGGCAGGCGCAGCAGCAGTTCCAGAAGCTGACGTCGGCGGCGGCTTTCGATGCGCTTTCGGGGGAGTCGGAATCGGCGCCGCAGACGCAATCGGCGCAGCAGGCCGGCGAAGGCACCGCGCTGTACGAAAACCTCACGACGTGGAATTTCGGCAAGCTGCCCGAACTGCTCGAAATCCGGCGACGCGGGCAGACGCTCTTCGGCTATCCGGCGCTCGTCGATCGCGGCACGCATTGCGACGTCGAAGTGTTCGATTCGCCCGAGGAAGCGGTGCGTATCCATCGCGCGGGACTGCGGCGGCTGTTCGCGCTGCAATTGCGCGAGCCGATTCGCTATCTGGAGAAAAATCTGCCGGGCCTGCGCGAAATGTCGATGCAATACATGGCGCTCGGCACGGCCGACGAGTTGCGCGATCAGATCGTCGAGACGGCGCTCGATCGCGCGTGCCTGCAAGACCCTTTGCCCGACGACGACGCCAGTTTCCACGCTCGCCGCGACGCCGCGAAAGGGCGTCTCACGCTGCTTGCGCAGGAAATCGCGCGGCTCGTCGGCGCGATCCTGACCGAGTACGCGGCGCTCGCCAAAAAGCTGGCGCAGGCGAAGTCGTTCGCGTCGGCCTACGCGGATATGCAGGCGCAAGCGGGCGCGCTCATCGGCAAACGGTTCGTCATCGACACGCCGTATGCGCAGCTTGCGCACTTCCCGCGCTATCTGAAGGGCATTGCGCAGCGCGCCGACAAGCTCAAGGCCGATCCGGCCCGCGACGCGCGTCTTTACGCCGATCTGCAGCCGCTCGCGCAGCATTATCAGCGCGCGATTTCGCAGCGCGGCGGCGTCGCGGATGCGCGGCTTTCCGAGTATCGGTGGCTGCTGGAGGAGCTGCGCGTGTCGCTGTTCGCGCAGGAACTGCGCACGCCGATGCCGGTCTCGGTAAAACGCCTCCACAAGGTCTGGGATTCGATGCAGCGCTAGGAGAGGGCTGAAAAGTCCGCCGGAGCCGGCCGTTTCTTGCGCCGACTCGGCGTGTTGCGCAAAAAGCCGCGCCTGGTCAACCCGCCGCGCGAGGCAAACGTTCTACAATGACGCCTGCCCTCCGAAGCCTAATTTCATGCGCAATATTTTCCGTTCCGGCCGTTTGCGTGCGATCACCGCACGCGCAGCCATCGCTACCGCCGCCGCGCTGGTCGCCTCCGCAGCACTCGCCAACAACGTCATCGTGCTCAACTCGGCGGAAGCCACGCTGAGCCTCATCGACGAAAACACGCATCAGGTCGTCGGCACCGTGCCGACGGGCAAAGAGCCGCATCATTTGATGCCGCTGCCGGACAACTCCTCGCTGATCGTCGCGAATTCGGTGTCGAACAACCTGATGTTCGTCGATCCGAAAACCGGCACGGTCCAGCGCTGGGTGCAGGACATCGAAGATCCGTATCAGATCGGCTTCTCGCCGGACAAAAAGTGGTTCGTGTCGACGGGCCTGCGGCTCGATCGCCTCGACATCTACCATTTCGACGGCAAGAACCTGAGCATTGCGAAGCGCCTGCCGCTCGCGACCATGCCGAGCCACATCGCGTTCACCAACGACAGCACGACGGCGTTCATCTCGCTGCAGGTGTCGGGCGAAGTCGCCGCGATCGACCTGGCGACGCAGACCGTGAAATGGAAGATGAAGGTCGGCAAGGTGCCGGCGGGCGTCTGGCTCACGCCGGGCGACAAGTATCTGCTCGTGGGCATGACCGGCGCGGACTACGTGGCCGTGGTCGACTGGCGCAACCAGAAGGTCGTCAAGACCATCACGACGGGCAAGGGCGCACACAACTTCCGCTCGATGGCCGACGGCAAGCACGTGCTGGTGTCGAACCGCGTGGCGAACACGATCAGCATCATCGACGAAGACTCGCTCACGAACGTCGGCGACATCACCGGTCTTCTGCCCGGCCCCGACGATATGGAACTTTCCGCCGACAAAAAGTATCTGTGGGTTACGTTCCGCTTCGCGAAGCACGTCGGCGTGATCGACCTGGCGAATCGTAAGCTGATCGAAACCATCAAGGTCGGCCGCTCGCCGCACGGCATCTACTTCTACAACCGCGCGCCGGTAACAGCGCCGAACGGGGCGTAAGCAAACGGGGCGCGCTTTCGCGCCCTGTACTACGATTGAGGTATGGCCGGACCCGGACGGCCGCAAGCACCACGGAGCACCATGTTTCATTCCATTCTTTCGTCGCTGGACGGTCTCGTTTCCTGGCTTCAGACGTTGCTCTACGTCGATGTCGTGCAGCCGCTGCTGTACCAGATCGGCCTGATGGACTACGACGAGGACACCTACGACGCGCTCTACTGGGTGATCGTCGGCGTGCTCGAAGTGCTCGCGATGTACGCGATCCTGCGCCCGCTCGAAGCCTTCCGCCCGGCCGAAACGTGGAAGGACCGCAAAGGCGTGCGCGTGGACGTGCTCTACACGTGGATCGTCAAGCTCGGCATCCTCAACCTGTTTTTCTTCTTCACGTTCCAGCCACTCTTCGATTCGATGCAGAGCTGGCTGCGCCTCCACAACGTGCCGAATCTGGAAATCGACAATCTGTGGCCGGGCGTCACGACGCAGCCGCTCGTCACGTTCGTCATCTATCTGCTCATTCTCGATCTGGCGGGTTATTGGTATCACCGCCTGGAGCACCGTATCGGCATCTGGTGGGAACTGCACGCGGTGCATCACAGCCAGCAGAAGATGTCGCTCTGGACGGACGACCGCAACCATTTGCTCGACGACATCCTTCAGGCGAGCTTTTTCGCGTGCGTCGCGCTCGTGATCGGCGTGGAGCCGTCGCAATTCGTCGTGCTCGTCGCTATTACCAATTTCATGCAGAGCGTTCAGCACGCGAACATCCGGCTGCACTTCGGCTGGCTGGGCGATCGGATCATCGTGAGTCCCGCGTTTCATCGCCGCCATCATGCGATCGGCTTCGGTCACGAAGGCACGACCTACGGCTGCAACTTCGGCGTGCTGTTTTCGTTCTGGGACATCCTGTTCCGCTCGGCCTCGTTCGACCGCACCGTCGAGCCGACCGGCATCCGCGACCAGCTCGCCGCGCCGGGCGTCAAGCCCGTCCATTACGGCGACGGCTTCATCGAGCAGCACTGGCTCGCGTTCAAGCGCATCGCCGCGCGTCTTTCCGCCCGCCGCGCGGGTTCGTCCGCTTCGGACAACTCGGCCGCCGTCTGAGCGTTTCCCACGAGACCGGCGCCCATGCGCGGCGCTGGTTTATCCTGTCGGTTCCTCTTTCTTTTCTACGAATTACGCATGAGTGACTTGCTGCGTTCTTTCGTGCGCGCGACGGCGAACGTCTTTCATCCGCGCATGCTCTGGCTGACGCTGATGCCTTTCGGCGTCGCCACCGTGCTCTGGGGCGCATTGCTCTGGTTCTTCTGGCAAACGCTCACCGGCGCCGCCAATAGTTGGCTCAGCGGCTGGGCGCTGACGTCGTGGATGTACCGTCTCTTCGATGCGGTCGGCTTTTCGTCGCTGCACGCGGTCATCGCGCCGTTTCTCGTCGTCATCATGACCGTGCCGCTGATCGTCGTGACGGTGCTGCTGCTCATCGCGACGCTGTCGATGCCCGGCGTCATCAAACTGCTCACGCGTCGGCCGAAAGGTCACTATTCGTCGCTGGAAGAGCGGCGCGGCGGCTCGTGGTACGGCAGTCTCGGGCATTCGGTCGTGACCACGGTCGTTTGTCTCGTGTTGCTCGTCATCACGCTGCCCTTATGGCTGATTCCGCCGTTCTTCGCATTGATTCCACCGCTCCTGTGGGGCTGGCTGACGTATCGCGTGATGACCTACGACGCGCTCGCGGTCCACGCGAGCGCGGACGAGCGCCGCGCGATAGTGCGCGACGCGCGCTGGCCGCTGCTTGCGATCGGCATCGTGAGCGGCCTGTTCAGTTCCGTGCCGACGATGCTCTGGGCATGGTCCGTATGGCTCTTGCCGCTGTTTCCGGTCGTCGCCGCCGTGACGATCTGGGCGTATGCGTTCATCCTCGTGTTTTCGGCGCTCTGGTTCGCGCATTACTGCCTGCACGCGCTCGAACGTCTGCGCGCGAGCGAGCCGCATTTTCCGGCGATCACGGTCGAATCCCGCGACGTTTCACTGTAAGAAGAAAGGGGCATTCATGGGCATTGGCGTCATCATCATCGGCGACGAAATCTTGTCCGGCCGCCGCACCGACAAGCATCTGCCGAAAATCATCGAATTGCTGAGCGCGCGCGGTCTGTCGCTCGACTGGGCCGAATACGTCGGCGACGATCCGGCTCGCATCACCGCGACGCTCGCGCGCACCTTCGCATCGGGCGATATCGTGTTTTCGACCGGCGGCATCGGCGCGACGCCCGACGATCACACGCGCCAATGCGCGGCGAAGGCGCTGGGCGTGCCGCTCGAACTGCATCCCGAGGCCGCGGAACTCATCCGCGCGCGCATTCGCGATACGGCGGCGCAGGCGGGCAAACCGGCCGATCTGGAATCGCCCGAGAACCTGCATCGGCTGAACATGGGCACGTTCCCGCGCGGGGCGGAAATCATCCCGAACAGCTACAACAGGATTCCGGGCTTTTCGTTCGGCGACCATCACTTCGTGCCGGGCTTCCCGGTCATGGCCTGGCCGATGATGGAATGGGTGCTCGACACGAAGTACGCGCATCTGCATCACGCGAGCCCGCATGTCGAGCGCTCGCTGCTGGTGTTCGGTCTGCCGGAATCGCGCATCACGCCGTTGATGGTCGCGATCGAGCGCGATTTCGACGGCGTGCGCGCGTTCAGCCTGCCGAGCGTCGGCGATGCCGCGCGCGGTTCGCTTTACGAGCGCGCGCACATCGATCTGGGCGTGAAAGGCGATCCGGAGAAGGCGAATGCGGCGTTCGAGGTGCTGCGCGAGGGCGTGATCGCGCTCGGCGGCGAAGTCGTGGAAGCACCGGCGGAGGAAACGAAGTGACGCTGCTGGAAGTCATCGCGACGACTGTCGCCGATGCGCGCGCTGCGGAGCGCGGCGGCGCGAACCGGCTGGAGCTGATCACGGCGATGGGCGAGGGCGGATTGACGCCGAGCATCGGCCTGATCGAATCGGTGATCGAGGCGGTCGCCATTCCTGTGAACGTGATCGTGCGGCCGCACAGCCGCTCGTTCGTCTACGATGCCGACGACTACGCGGTCATGCTGCGCGACGTGCGCGCGATCTCGAAGACGCGGGCGAACGCGATCGTCGTGGGGATGTTGCGCGCCGATGGTTCCGTCGACACGGACGGGCTCGCGCGCGCGATTGAAGCGGCCGATGGCTTGCAACTCACTTTCCACCGCGCTTTCGACGAAGCACGCGATCTGCTCGTCGCGTTCGATACGCTCCTGCAATTCGATGCCGTCACGAACGTGCTGACCTCGGGCGGCAAGCCTTCCGTGCTGGACGCCGAGGGCGCGATTGCGAAGCTCGTCGGAAAGGCGGCGGGAACGCGCTGCACGGTGCTCGCGGGCGCTGGATTAACGGTCGATGCCGTTGCGCCGTTCGTCGCTTCCACGGGCGTGCGCGCGGTGCATTTCGGCTCGGGCGTGCGTGTCGATGGAAAGGGGCTGGCGCCTGTCGATGAAGCGAGAGTGAGGCGCGCGCGGACGTTGCTCGATGCACGAGCCTGAGCGAACCGCTCAAGCCCCAATCCAAGGCAGCTTGCGAAAACACCATCCCGATACCGTTTTCCGATGCCCCTGCCCATCCTTGTCGCCTTCGAAGCCTTCGAGCAGGTCATACGCCTGCGCGTAGCCTTCCTTCTGCGCCGCGACGGCCGCGAGCTTCGAGCGCGCGGCGCTGCGGCACAAAAACACGACAGGCGTATCCGGGGTGGCGACCTGCCGCAATTGTTCGATAAACTCGGCGTTCGGCACGGAGCCGGGATAGCGAATCCATTCGATATGCGCGTACTGCGCGCCGTCGATGGCGGGGCGGCCGACCCAGTCGAGCTCGGCGCGTGTGCGAACATCGACGAGGCGTGCGCGCGGGTCGAGCTGCAGCAATTCGAAGGCTTCGGCCGGTGAGAGTGCGCCCGCATAGGTCAGGTTATTTTCGGCGGCGCGTTTGCCGGCCTGGGCATATAACTGTTCGAGCGTGCTCATGGCGTCTGGGTCTCCGTTAAGCCTAAAGAATCATTCTAGCGTGGCGAATGGCAGAAACGCCGCGCGCGAAACTGGTGCAAAGTCTGACGAATGCACTATAAAAGTGCCTGAGCAATACCGAACAAACTGGCTCGCACCGAATTGGTGCGAGCCACGCAAGCGACCAAGCAACAGCCGCAACCAAAAGCGAAGTTGTTTCACCCAAAACGCGCGCTGCTTCAAGCGCTTAGCGCAAAGATGGTGCGCTTGGCACGGAAGCTGCTTTTCCATCCTCGATTGGATCGATGTACAGGATTGGTCGGGGCGGCGGAGCGATTCGCCGACTTTTGTTAATCAGGAGATAGGTAATGAGTAAATCCGTGGCCGACGTCATGCAACTCGTCAAGGACGAGGACGTCAAGTTCGTCGACTTCCGCTTCACCGACACGCGCGGCAAAGAACAACACGTTTCGGTGCCGGTCTCGGCATTCGACGAAGACAAATTTGAAAGCGGCCACGCTTTCGACGGTTCGTCCATCGCAGGCTGGAAGGGCATCGAGGCGTCGGACATGCTGCTCGTGCCGGACGCGGACACCGCGTTCATCGACCCGTTCTACGAAGAATCGACGCTTGTGCTGACCTGCGACGTGGTCGAGCCGGCTGACGGCAAGGGCTACGAACGCGACCCGCGTTCCCTCGCGCGACGCGCCGAAGCGTATCTCAAGAACTCGGGCCTGGGCGACACCGCTTTCTTCGGTCCGGAGCCGGAATTCTTCATTTTCGACTCGGTGCAGTGGAACACGGACCAGTCGGGAACGTTCCTGAAGATCGGTTCGGAAGAGGCACCGTGGTCATCAGCGAAGGAATTCGAAGGCGGCAACACCGGCCACCGTCCGGGCACGAAGGGCGGCTACTTCCCGGTCGCGCCTGTCGACCAGTTCCAGGACATCCGCTCGGAAATGTGTCTGCTGCTCGAACAGATCGGCATTCCGGTCGAAGTGCACCACCACGAAGTGGCGGGCCAGGGCCAGAACGAAATCGGCACCAAGTTCTCGACGCTGGTTCAGCGCGCGGACTGGCTGCAGCAGATGAAGTACATCATCCATAACGTGGCGCACACGTACGGCAAGACGGCGACGTTCATGCCGAAGCCGATCGTCGGCGACAACGGTTCGGGCATGCACGTCCACCAGTCGATCTGGAAGGACGGTCAGAACCTGTTCGCGGGCAACGGCTACGCAGGACTGTCGGAATTCGCGCTGTTCTACATCGGCGGCATCATCAAGCATGCGCGCGCGCTGAACGCGATCACGAACCCGGGTACGAACTCGTACAAGCGTCTCGTGCCGCACTTCGAAGCGCCCGTGAAGCTGGCTTACTCGGCTCGCAACCGTTCGGCATCGATCCGTATTCCGCACGTCTCGAACCCGAAGGGCCGCCGTATCGAAACGCGTTTCCCGGATCCGCTGGCGAACCCGTACCTGTGCTTTTCCGCGCTGATGATGGCGGGTCTCGACGGCGTGCAGAACAAGATTCATCCGGGCGAAGCCGCGGACAAGAATCTGTACGATCTGCCGCCGGAAGAAGACAAGAAGATCCCGACCGTGTGCGCGGGCCTCGACCAGGCACTCGACGCGCTCGACGCGGATCGCGAGTTCCTGACGCGCGGCGGCGTGTTCACGGATTCGATGCTCGACGCATACATCGAACTGAAGACCAACGAGCTGCAGCGTTATCGTCAGGCGGTGCATCCGATCGAGTTCGAGATGTACTACTCGTTGTAAGCAGCATGGTCGAAGCGCGTTTTGTCATGAGCAGTCCGATGAAGCGCGCGACGTGCGCTACGCAGTGAACCAAAGGGACGGCGCGCCGTCCCTTTTTTAATCGCTGCCGAGTGTCATGAAAACGAGAAGAAGATCGGTATCACGAACGACCTCATTGACTGCACGATGGTGCTCAAGAATCTGATCAAGGCGCGCAAAGGCCACGCCGACGCGCTCTCCGACGACACGCAACTGGCGGCGAGCGGACTGCTGCCGGGCTTCGAGGCGCTGCCCACGAACGTGCTCGTTCTGGACATGCGCAATCTCAGGATTGCATACGCGAACCCTTCGGCCGAAGCCATGCTGGAGATGTCGCGCAAGCAGTTGACGCAGACGAACTGGCCGGAGCTTTTCGCGAACGCGGACGAACTGGCGACCACGATCGCGTCGATTGCCGAGAATCGCTTCAACGCGACGCGGCTCGATGCGGTGCTCGAACGGCAAAATCGCGAGCCGGTGCATGTGCACGCGATCGTCGGCTATCTCGAAGCGGCGCCCGATTACGTGCTGCTCGAACTCTTCGAGAACGAGCGCCATCTGCGCACGGACCGCGAAGAGCGCATCCACGATCTCACCGCCGTCAACAAGCAACTCATCCGCAATCTCGCGCACGAGATCAAGAATCCGCTCGGCGGCATTCGCGGCGCGGCGCAGTTGCTCGAATTCGAGCTGGGCGCGCGCGAACGCGACGAGCTGCGCGAATACACGCAGGTCATCATCAAGGAATCGGATCGCTTGCAGACGCTCGTCGATCGCTTGCTGGAGCCGCACCGGCATCCGCATATCGTCGGCGACGTGAACATCCACGAAGTCTGCGAGCGCGTGCGCGCGGTGATTCTCGCGGAGTTTCCGCGCGGCCTCACGATCGAGCGCGACTACGACGTGAGCGTGCCCGACTTGCGCGGCGACAAGGAACAGTTGATTCAGGCGCTGCTGAACGTCGTGCGCAACGCGGCCGAAGCGCTTAAGGAACGCATTTCACAAGGCGACGCGAAGATCGAGTTGCGCACGCGCATCGCGCGCAAGGTGACGATCGGCAAAAAGCTGCACAAACTGGCATTGGACTTGCATATCACTGACAACGGTCCGGGCATCCCCAGCGAAATCCGCGACCGGATTTTCTTCCCGCTCGTTTCGGGCAGGGAAGACGGCAGCGGTCTCGGCCTCACGCTCGCGCAGTCGTTCGTGCATCAGCACGATGGCTTGATCGAAGTGGAGAGCCGGCCCGGCTGCACCGAATTCGCCATCTTGTTGCCGTTTGGGAGTTGATCACGATCGACCAGCGACTTCACGCCATGCACGTGACACATCGGGCCGCACAGCCCGACCGTTTCGACGGGCTCACACCGAACCACACGAAGACTTCTCGCCGAACGATATGAAGCCGATCTGGATAGTAGACGACGACCAATCCATCCGCTGGGTGCTGGAAAAAGCGCTCGCACGAGAAAACTTCACGACGCGCAGCTTCTCCGGCGTGCGCGACGCGCTCGCCGCGCTCGAGGGAGAGAGCCCGCAAGTGCTCGTCTCGGACATCCGCATGCCGGGCGGCTCCGGGCTGGAGCTGCTGCAGACCGTGCGCGACCGCTTGCCGGGCTTGCCCGTCATCATCATGACGGCGTTCTCGGATCTGGACAGCGCGGTTGCCGCATTTCAGGGCGGCGCGTTCGAATACCTCGCCAAGCCGTTCGATGTCGACAAGGCCGTGGAGTTGATCCGCCGCGCCGTCGACGAAAGCATGCGCGGCGAAGCAGCGATCGACGAGCGCGTGACCGAGACGCCCGAGATGCTCGGCCAGGCGCCCGCGATGCAGGACATGTTCCGCGCGATCGGCCGCCTGTCGCATTCGGCGGCGACCGTGCTCATCACGGGCGAATCAGGCACCGGAAAGGAGCTTGTTGCGCGCGCCTTGCACCGACATAGCCCACGCGCGAACGGGCCGTTCATCGCCCTGAACACGGCGGCGATTCCGAAGGATCTGCTGGAGTCCGAACTGTTCGGCCACGAGCGCGGCGCGTTCACCGGCGCGCAGGCGATGCGTCAGGGCCGCTTCGAGCAGGCGGAGAACGGCACGCTCTTTCTCGATGAAATCGGCGACATGCCATTCGACCTGCAGACGCGTCTGTTGCGCGTGCTGTCGGACGGGCAGTTTTATCGCGTGGGCGGGCACAATCCGCTCAAGGCGAACGTGCGCGTGATCGCGGCGACGCATCAGAATCTCGAATCGCGCGTGCGGCAAGGCCTGTTTCGCGAGGACTTGTATCACCGGCTGAATGTGATTCGCCTGCGTCTGCCGGCGTTGCGCGAGCGCAGCGAGGATATTCCGCTACTCACGCGACACTTCTTGCAGAAAAGCGCCCGCGATCTGGGCGTCGAACCCAAGCGCGTGTCGGACGATGCGCTTGCGTACCTCGCGTCGCTACCGTTTCCCGGCAACGTGCGTCAACTCGAAAACCTGTGCAACTGGCTCACGGTGATGGCGCCCGCGCAGGTGATCGAGCAGAAGGATCTGCCGCCCGATCTCACGTCGCGTCAGGACGTCAGCGCGGAGAGTTTCGCCGTATCGACGGATGGCGCGGTCGCGGCGCTTCCGAATTCGGTCAACGGCGTGGCGTCCGCACCGATCGCGGCGGCGCCGGCCGGCGTTGCGGCGAGCGTGTGGGAAAACGGCTTGCGAACGGAAGTGGCGCGTCTGTTGCGCGAGAATTCCGCCGATGTCATGGACGAACTCGCGCGCCGTTTCGAAGCCGCGGTGATCCGCGAGGCGCTCGACTTCACGCGCGGGCGCAAGGTGGAGGCGGCGGAGCGTCTGGGTATCGGCCGCAATACGATCACGCGCAAGATTCAGGAGTTGCATCTCGACGCGTGAGCGTCTCTGGCGGGATTAGCCGATCGTCGCGATCACGGGCGCGTGGTCCGACGGTTGGTCCCACTTGCGCGGCACCTTGTCGACTTCGCATGACGTGCAGCGCGCAGCCAGTTCCGCCGACAACAGAATGTGGTCGATGCGCAGCCCCGCGTTGCGCCGAAACGCCAGCATCCGATAATCCCACCACGTAAAGAGCTTCTCGGGCTGCTCGAACTTGCGGAAGGCATCGGTCAGGCCGAGATCGACGAGTTGCGCGAAGTGCGCGCGCTCTTCGGGCGACACGAGGTTCTGGCCTTCCCACGCTTTCGGATCGTGCACGTCGCGGTCTTCCGGCGCGATGTTGTAATCGCCCAGTAGCGCGAGTTGCGGGTGACGCGCCATGTCCTCGCGCAGCCATTCGCGCAATGCATCCAGCCAGCGCATCTTGTAGGCGAATTTCTCGGAGCCGGGCGCCTGTCCGTTCGGAAAATACGCAGAGACGATGCGCACGCCGTCGATCGTCGCGGCGATCACGCGCTGCTGCAGATCTTCAAACCCCGGGATGTTGCGCACGACGCTGATTTCATCGACTTCGAAGCCCGCGTCGGCGCGCACCAGAATGCCGACGCCGTTGTACGTCTTCTGTCCGGCGAACCAGCTTTTGTAGCCCGCGGCTTCGAGGTCGGCGCGGGGAAATTTCTCGTCGGGGAGCTTCAGTTCCTGAAGGCACAGTACGTCGACGCCCGAGAGCGCGAGCCAGTCGATGACGTGCTGCTGGCGGACTTTGAGGGAATTGACGTTCCAGGTGGCGATTTTCATGAATGCCTGTCTTCTTCGTAAAGCGCGGCCGTGCGCTGAAGGCTCGATTCTATCGGAGCGGCGCGCCTAGTTCCGCTTAGCGGCATCCCGCGTCTTTACACGATTTTTACACCCCGCCTCCGACTCTTTTCCCGCCCTTTACGTCCATTTCCTTAATCTCCACCCTGTCCTGAACCGCACAAGGGGAGAACACCAAAATGGACTTTATTTACCTCGCCGGCATCGTCCTGTTCTGGGGACTTTGCGTGGCGCTTACGCGCGGCTGCGAGCGACTGAGCCGCCGCGCGACGGGAGGCCGTCCATGAGCGCCTGGATGATGTGGCTCGCGGCGGCTTCCACGCTGCTGCTCTTCGTGTATCTCGTGTACGCGCTTTTGCGTGCGGAGGATCTCGAATGAACGCCAACACGTTTATGCAGACGGCGATTTTCATCGTCGTGCTGATTGCGCTGGCCATTCCGCTCGGCCGCTATATCTCAAACGTGCTCGATGGATCGTCCGTCGTCGTGCGCAGGATCGGCCGGCCGGTCGAATCGATGCTCTATCGCATCGCCGGCGTCGATCCCGAATCCGAGATGTCATGGAAGCATTACGCGCTGGCCGTGATCCTCTTCAACGTGCTCGGCGCACTGGTTTTGTACGCGCTGCTGCGTCTGCAAGGCGTATTGCCGGCCAATCCGCAAGGCATGGCCGGCATGACGCCCGATGCCGCGTTCAACACCGCCATCAGCTTCGTGACCAACACGAACTGGCAGGACTACGGCGGCGAAAGCACGCTCGGCTATCTCGCGCAAATGCTCGGGCTCACCGTGCAGAACTTCCTGTCGGCGGCGACGGGCATCGCGGTCGTCATCGCGCTGATTCGCGGCTTCAAGCGGCATAGCGCGAAGACCATCGGCAACTTCTGGGTCGATCTCACGCGCACGACGTTGTATATCCTCGCGCCGCTCGCCGTGGTGTTCGCGCTCGTCTTCGTGAGTCAGGGCGCGATCCAGAACTTCAAGGCGTATCAGGACGTGTCGACGCTGCAAGTCACGACGTATCAGACGCCGAAGACGGACGCGCAAGGCAACGCCGTGAAGGACGCCCAAGGCAATCCGGTGATGCAGGACGTGAAGGCCGACAAGCAGACGCTGCCGATGGGCCCGGTCGCCTCGCAGGAAGCGATCAAGATGCTTGGCACTAACGGCGGCGGCTTCTTCAACGCGAACTCGGCGCATCCGTACGAGAACCCGACGCCGTTCTCGAACTTCATGCAGATGCTCGCCATGCTCGTCATTCCGGCGGCGTTGTGCGTCGTGTTCGGGCGCACGATAGGCGACAAGCGCCAGGGCTATGCCGTGCTCGCGGCGATGACCATCGCGTTCGCGGCCGCGTGCGTCGGCGAGATTTCGGCGGAGCAGGCGGGCAATCCGCTCTTCGCGTCGCTGCACGTCGATACGAAGGCGTCCGCGTTGCAGGCGGGCGGCAACATGGAAGGCAAGGAAACGCGTCTGGGCATCGCGCAATCGGGCATCTTCACGGTCGCGACGACGGCCGCATCGTGCGGCGCGGTCTCCAACACGCACGATTCGCTGACGCCTTTGGGCGGCCTCGTGCCGATGCTCCTCATCCAGCTCGGCGAAGTGGTCTTCGGCGGCGTCGGCTCGGGTCTGTACGGCATGCTCGTCTTCGCGCTGCTTGCGGTGTTTATCGCCGGTCTGATGATCGGACGCACGCCGGAGTACGTCGGCAAGAAGATCGAGTCGTTCGAGATGAAGATGGTGTCGATCGCGATCCTGCTCACGCCGCTCATCGTGCTCGCGGGCACGTCGATCGCCGTGCTCACGACGGCGGGCACCGCGGGCATCGCCAATCCGGGCGCGCACGGCTTCTCCGAAGTGCTTTACGCGTTCAGCTCCGCCGCCAACAACAACGGCAGCGCGTTCGCGGGCCTTTCGGTGAACACGCCGTTCTATAACGCGATGCTCGGCATTGCGATGTGGTTCGGCCGCTTCGGCTCGATCGTGCCGGTGCTCGCGATCGCGGGCTCGCTCGCGGCGAAGAAGCGTCTCGCCGTGACGGCCGGCACGCTGCCGACGCACGGTCCGCTCTTCGTGGTGCTCCTGCTCGGCACGCTCCTTCTGGTCGGTGCGCTCACCTACGTGCCCGCGCTCGCGCTCGGGCCCATCGTCGAGCACATCACGATGATCGCAGGCCATTGATTTCCGAGGACAGCATGAATCAAGAGAATCAAACGCCGCTGCACCGTCCCGACAATCTGGGGCAGGCACGCACGGCCGTACGCTCGATGTTCGATCCGGCGCTCGTTACGCCGGCGATCGTCGATTCGTTCAGGAAGCTCGGGCCGCGCACGCAATTGCGCAATCCGGTGATGTTCTGCGTGTACGTCGGCAGCATTCTGACGACGGTGCTCTGGATCGCCGCGCTCGCGGGCCAGGCCGAAGCGCCCGCGGGTTTCATCCTCGCGATCGCGCTGTGGCTGTGGTTCACGGTGCTCTTCGCGAACTTCGCCGAAGCGCTCGCGGAAGGGCGTTCGAAGGCGCAGGCGGCATCGCTGCGCAGCGCGAAGCACAACGTGATGGCGAAGAAGCTCAACGAGCCGCATCCGAAGTCGCCGATCCGCATCACGACGTCCACCGATCTGCGTAAAAACGATGTCGTGCTCGTCGAAGCGGGCGACGTGATTCCCGCCGATGGCGACGTGATCGAAGGCGTCGCCTCGGTCGACGAATCCGCGATCACGGGCGAATCCGCGCCGGTGATCCGCGAGTCGGGCGGCGACTTCTCGTCGGTGACGGGCGGCACGCGCGTGCTCTCGGACTGGATCGTCGTGCGCGTATCGGTGAATCCGGGCGAGGCGTTTCTCGACCGCATGATCGCGATGGTCGAAGGCGCGAAGCGTCAGAAGACGCCGAACGAAATCGCGCTGACGATTCTGCTCGTCGCGCTGACGCTCGTCTTGCTCTTCGCGACCGCGACGCTGCTGCCGTTCTCGATGTTTTCCGTCGATGCCGCGAAGCAGGGCCACGTCGTCACGATCACCGCGCTCGTTGCGCTGCTCGTGTGCCTGATTCCGACGACCATCGGCGGGCTGCTTTCGGCGATCGGCGTCGCGGGCATGAGCCGCATGATGCAGGCGAACGTGATCGCGACGTCGGGCCGCGCGGTCGAAGCGGCCGGCGACGTCGACGTGCTGCTGCTCGACAAGACCGGCACGATCACGCTCGGCAATCGTCAGGCGTCGATGTTCGTGGCGGCGCCGGGCATCGCGGAGCGCGATCTCGCGGACGCGGCGCAACTCGCATCGCTCGCCGATGAAACGCCGGAAGGCCGCAGCATCGTCGTGCTGGCGAAGCAGCGCTTCAACATCCGCGAGCGCGACATGGCGACGCTGCACGCGACCTTCCTCGCGTTTAGCGCGCAGACGCGCATGAGCGGCGTGGACTTGCCCGGGCGCGAGATTCGCAAGGGTTCCGCCGACGCCGTGAAGCGCTATATCGAGGAGCGCGGCGGACGCTTCCCGCAGGAAGTGCAGAACGCGGTTGACGAGGTCGCGCGCCGCGGCAGCACGCCGCTCGTCGTCGCCGAACGCGTGAACGATGCGACGCGCGCGCTGGGCGTGATCGAGCTGAAGGACATCGTGAAGGGCGGCATCAAGGAGCGCTTCGCGGAACTGCGCAAGATGGGCATCAAGACGGTGATGGTGACGGGCGACAACCGCCTCACCGCCGCGGCGATCGCGGCGGAAGCGGGCGTCGACGACTTCCTCGCCGAAGCGACGCCCGAAGCGAAGCTGTCGACGATCCGCGCGCATCAGGCCGAGGGACGGCTCGTCGCGATGACGGGCGACGGCACCAACGACGCGCCCGCGCTCGCGCAGGCCGATGTCGCCGTGGCGATGAACACCGGCACGCAGGCCGCGAAGGAAGCGGGCAACATGGTCGATCTCGATTCGAACCCGACGAAGCTCATCGAGATCGTGGAGATCGGCAAGCAGATGTTGATGACGCGCGGCTCGCTGACGACGTTTTCCATCGCCAACGACGTCGCCAAGTACTTCGCGATCATCCCGGCCGCGTTCGCGACGACGTATCCGCAGTTGCGCGTGCTGGACGTGATGCATCTGGCGTCGCCGTCATCGGCGATTCTGTCGGCGGTGATCTTCAATGCGCTGATCATCGTGTTCCTGATTCCGCTTGCATTGAAGGGCGTGAAGTATCGCGCACTGGGCGCCGCGTCGCTGTTGCGCCGCAACCTGCTGATCTACGGGCTGGGCGGTCTTGTGTTGCCGTTCCCGTTCATCAAGCTCATCGATATGGTCATTACGGCCCTTGGCTGGAGTTGAACATCATGAAGAACTTATTGCGTCCCATGCTGGTGCTGTTCGTCGCGCTGACCGTCGTGACGGGCGTGGTGTATCCGGCGGTCGTCACCGCGATCGGACAGGCGGCGTTCCCGCATCGGGCGAACGGCAGTCTGATCGAGCTTGACGGCCGCGCGGTCGGCTCGGAGATCATCGGGCAGCAGTTCGATGCGCCTCGATACTTCTGGGGCCGTTTATCCGCGACGACGCCGAATCCGTATAACGCGGGCAGTTCGAGCGGCTCGAATCTCGGGCCGACCAACCCGGCGCTCGCGGATGAAATCAAGGCGCGCATTGCCGCCTTGCACGATGCCGATCCGGGCAACGGCGCGGCTGTTCCCGTCGACCTGGTGACGTCGTCGGGCAGCGGACTCGATCCGGAGATCAGTCCGGCGGCGGCCGCGTATCAGGTGGCGCGCGTGGCGAAAGCGCGAGGGATGCCGGCGGCGCAGGTCGAGGCGCTCGTCGCGCAGGTCACGAGCGGGCGGCAGTTTGGTCTCCTCGGAGAGCCCAGGGTGAATGTGCTTAAATTGAATCTCGCTTTGGATGCGGCGAAGTAGTGGCGGGTTCATCGAGTCGGCCGGGCTTCACGAAACCCCAGGCGAACGAAAACCCCCGAGCGCCAGCAAAAACCTGAACCATGCCCCGTCCAACACCCGACGAACTCCTCGACAAACTCCATCGCGAGGAAGAAAAACGCCAGCGCGGAAGGCTGAAGGTCTTCTTCGGCGCTTCCGCTGGCGTAGGCAAGACCTTCGCGATGCTGCAAGCCGCGCGCCGCCGCCGCGACGAGGGCGCGGAGACGGTCGTCGGCGTGATCGAAACGCACGGGCGCAAGGAAACGCTGGCGCTCGTCGAAGGCCTCGAAACGCTGCCGCCCGCGCGCATCGAATATCGTGGCCGTCTGCTCGCCGAATTCGATCTCGACGCCGCGCTCGCAAGAAAGCCGCAACTCATTCTCGTCGACGAACTCGCGCACTCGAACGTCCAGGGCTCGCGCCACATGAAGCGCTGGCAGGACGTGCAAGAACTGCTCGACGCGGGCATCGACGTTTATACGACCGTCAATGTCCAGCACCTCGAAAGCCTGAACGACATCGTTGGGCGCATCACCGGGATTCGCGTCTGGGAGACCGTGCCCGATCGCGTGTTCGATCTCGCCGATGAAGTCACGCTCGTCGATCTGCCGCCCGAGGAACTGCTCGACCGTCTGCGCGAAGGCAAGGTCTATTTGCCGACGCAGGCCGAGCACGCCGTGCGCAATTTCTTTCGCAAGGGCAATCTGATCGCGCTGCGCGAACTCGCGTTGCGCCGCACGGCGGACCGCGTCGATGCGCAGATGCGCGAGTACCGCGCCGATCAGTCGATCGAACGCATCTGGCGCGCGCGCGAACGGCTGATCGCGTGCATCGGGCCGGGACCGGAGAGCGCGACGCTCGTGCGCGCGGCCGCGCGGCTCGCCGCGGCGCTCAAGGCCGACTGGCTCGCGGTGTACGTCGAAACGCCGAAGTTGCAGCGTCTCTCCGACGACCAGCGCCGCCGCACGCTCGACGCGCTCAAGCTCGCCTCCGAACTCGGCGCGGAAACCGTCACGCTCGATGGCGCCGATGCGGCCGCGACGCTCATCGAC
>NZ_FCOJ02000073.1 GCF_001545035.1 Caballeronia glebae | reverse complement strand
GCGCCCCGGATAACGGGCCCGACGTGGCTTCGGAGGGGGCAGCAACGGTTCGATGAGTGCCCAAAGGTCGTCGTCGAATAGCGGCTTGGCCATGTCCTTTTCACCGTCGAAACAATGAAAAGGTTAACAGCATTCATCGAGGGTTAAGGCAACGCTGATCAAGTCCACCGCGTATGCCTGTCAAGCGTTATGAGGGCACATACAACAAGATAGAGAAAGGCGATGAGGCAGCGCACGCTCGCAATGGCGCAGATGAAGGGTGCGGGATTCGAGACGCGGCGCGACGCGTTTCTCGTCACGATGGACACCATCGTGCCGTGGGGCGGGTTGTGCGCGGTGATTGGACCGTACTATCCCAAGCGCGGCAACGGCCGCCCGTCGATTGGCCTGGAGCGCATGCTGCGGATTCACTTCGTTCAGCACTGGTTCAATCTGGCTGACTTCGCCTGCGAAGAGGCGCTCTACGACAGCACCAGCTTGCATCGCTTCGTGGGCATCGATCTGGGCTGTGAGGCGGTGCCGGATGCGACGACGCTGCTCAAGTTGCGGCGCCTGCTTGAGGCAAACAAACTCGGTGAGCGATTGTTTGCCGAGGTGGGACCGGTCCTGCAGACCAGCGGGATGAAGCTCAACAGCGGCACTATCGCGGATGCGACCCTGATCGCCGCGCCGAGTTCGACGAAGAATAGCGAGAAGGCGCGCGATCCCGAAATGCATCAGACGCGCAAGGGCCGGCAGTGGTATTTCGGCATGAAGTCGCACATCGGCATGCACAGCCAGAGTGGCTTGACGCATAGCGCCGTGGTCACACCGGCCAACGTACACGGCAAGCACGCGCTGACACAACTGCTGCATGGACAGGAGCGGCGCGTCTATGGCGAAGCGCCTATGCGAGCCAGAAAGCGCTGATTCGCGAGAAGGCGCCCCACGCTCGCTGTTTCACCAATCAGCGCAGGCGCCGTGCGGGAGAAGTCGACGAGCTTGCGCGCAGCAAAAATCGCAACAAGTCGAAGATCAGAGCACGCGTTGAACATGTGTTCGCGGTCGTCAAGCGGCTGTGGGGATTCACAAGGTACGCTACCCGGGTCCGGCCAAGACTGCCAATCGCGCCTTCGTCGCGCTGGCACTGAGCAACATTTATCTCTCGCGCAAGCGATTGATGGCACCGGTACGCCCGTAATGAGCGATGCGCGGGCCCAAAGGCCCATGCGCGATGCCCCGAGGACGGCCAATGCATGCAAACAAAGGCATCATTGCCCCGGACCTGCAACGTCCTGCGCCCGCTTCGGTATATCCAGATACTTGTTCAGCATTGCCTTAACAGCTCTTTCGTTCATTTTGTTAAGGGCTCTAAAAGGGGCGAGTGTTTGAACAATAGTCCGCAAAAGCGGCGCGCAGCGAGGCGCGCTGCCAGACTAAGTGTTGAATTCCTTTGAAGGTGCCCGCAAAGAACTAAAGCGTCCCTCGACTAGACTCGCGAATGGCGGAGACCGTTACCACAACTGCGTGAGCGAGATTTGGGGGACGCTTCTAAAAACCCGAAATCACCCCCCAAATTTCGAAAATTCCCCAAAATGGGGCGAAAAGCAATTGATAATGTCCTCGCCCTTGCTGAGTAAGGGCTTTCGGGAAAAATCACCCCTCCGTTCACCCATTCTCGCGGGCTCAACTCCTGCGCAGCCTCGTACGTCGAGGCCCAACCTAAGTAAGACGTTACCAGTCAGCCAAAACGCGACGACGCGGACGATGAGACGGAACGTCCCCCGTAGCAGGCGGCGCCGTGGGAGCCTCGTTCTTGGAGCCAGGGTTCCCGCTTAGTCGGTCAATCAGGTCTAGCGTGTCGGCATGTCGACCGAAGTCGGCCGCAGCCTCCTTCGCCTCCGTTTTGGTCACCTTCTTGACCAACCCATCGACCTTCGCCATTACCGCTTGTTTGACCTTCGACACCGGCTTCGCGACGACATTGGCGACCGTCGAATGGAAGCGTTCTCTGTCACGCTTTTTCGCCAAATCGGCGTTTGACAGCGTGCTGATATAGTCGTGGAGGAACTTGTAGCCATCACCGTAGACCTTCAACGTGCCTTCACTGGCATCGAGACACTCCAGGTACCCATCGTCCTCCCATAAGAGGTGCAATGGAGAGGTGAAAAGTTCGAAGCCCTTCACCGGGAGCGCTTTCCCCCTGTTTCGCTGACTGTACTCCCGCGCTCGTTGTTGCAAACGGGGTGAGGTGTATTCCCTGTTCCCCAATCTAACGATGCCGCCACTCGCCGACCTCTCGAACGGCACAGAGAGCGTCCGGAAGATTTTCTCTTCGGGCCAATCCCACGCTGCATCTCCTCGTTGGAGGCTTTGGTTGTACAAGAAAACGTCTTTCGGAACCGGGGCCACTTTCGCTGCGGCCATCTCGTTGGTCCGGAGATGCCGCACATCCGCCGTCAGATTGTATTTGCTGATGGCTGTCAAGAAAGCCTGCATGAACTGCCTGAAGGTGATGACGGCACCTCGGGGCGCGTCTTTCAGCTTCAAACGATTCCGCGCTCGCGCCTCGTCCTTCTCATCACCCGTGCCTTTTACGGGTTCTTGGTAGCTCGAACCAGGAAGATTCCCCAGTTCCTTCTGCAAGTAGCCAATTAAGTTCTCGACATCGCCTTTTGCTTCAGGGTCACCCGGCGCTGCCATCAAGAGCTGTTCCTTCATGCGAGTCACAATCGCGTGCTGCATCTTCTCCGAGATACCGGCGTAGCGGTCCACGAAGATTTTCCGCGCATAGCCGTGGACCAGCCCGTCCAGATGCGGCACCCCCCAGCGCAATAACTCCCGTTCCTTGTCAGTGTAGGCGCTAAACATGCAAGCAAGGTACGCATCGGCGTTCTCATTCCCAAGGGTCACGTAATAGCCGACGCAGCATCGGCTGCCTCTATCCATCGCCACAAGGAATGTAGGCTTCAGGACCCCGTCGATTTGGACAAGTTCGTTTCCGAACTCGAGGAACTGCGTCGCAACAGTTCCATCAATATCGAATACGTTCAAGTCCCCGTCGGCTAGTTGCGCCGTGCTGCCCGCTCTCTTTCCCTCGTTCTTGCGACGGTCAAGTTCAATCCGTGCCTCGACCAGTGCCTTTTGCCCTTCATCGAGCATCGAGGAATCGGGCGGGTAGTAACGAGGGTCGATGGGATGGTACTCAACCTCTCCTTGTTTGTTACGGTTGTACCCAACGAGTTTGAGCTTGAACCGTTCGAGCAATTCCGTGATAGTCAGTGACAGCTTGTGGGCATGCTCACGTATGAAATTCACCCACCGGGTCAGCATCCGCGGCCGAAGTTGCTTACGACCCAGGTGGGAATCAGGGTCTAGCCGCTCGGCCGAAGGCTTCCGTCCCTGCAGCACATATTCTCCTTCTTTCTTCAGCCCACGACGCTTCTTGCTTTTGCCTCCCTTCTTCCAGTGCTGCTCCGCTGTCGCATTTCTGTGACCACCATAGAACAGATGGCGCTCGTAGTACTTTCGTACTGTTTTTGCGTCGGTTTGAAACAAGTCACTCACGCACTTGACCATCTCCGAGTACGTTGCATCGTCGCGGAACGGGTCATCACCGAACGTGCCGTCGATGTACATCATCATTCGGCGGCGAGCCGTCATATCTCGCACATCCTCTTTGCCAAACTCTTGTTTGAAGCGGATGCGGGACTCAATAGCTTTGTCATCCTCCATCTCGAGCGGAACCGCACGCTCCATCACAGGCTTGAGCAGGCCGGCCTTGAACAGACTCTCTGCTTTCCGCCGCTTGAAAACCTCTCGGTTTTTGGTTGAGGCGTCGTCCTCATTGAGGACAAGCGCCGCACCGACCGACTGCTCGCCAAGCTTTACCGCGTAGATGAAGTGCTCGCTTTCTCCAAGATACCGATACAGCGTCTGCTTACCACTTGGGGAAATTTGGATGAACGGTTGGTGTTTGGTGAATTTGATGGCCCCATATCCATCGTAGTCCTTAATTCGCATCGAATACTCCTGTTGTGGTTGAATTTCTGCTTTACTTCACGAGAAACATTTGCTCTAGCGGGTGGACTTGGTACCTGTGGTCCCAACGGAGGTGACCCAGAAAGAACGCCACCCCCAGTGCCCGGTACGACTCATTCAAGGTCCAGCCTTGCCGCCGCGCGCCGACCATTCCGACCACCCGGTCCATTGGGCCCTTGGCTTCAGACTTGTTGAGTGCCTTTCCAAAGTCGGCGGCTGGCGCCGCAAGTAGGCGAATCTCTTCGGTGCTTGCCTGTCCCATATAAGAAAGCAGGCGCTCGCAGTTCGTCGTCTCCTGTGCTGGAACAGTTAGCTCAGTCATCACTTCATGCGTCCCGTCCCACTCCCACAGCCCTGCGGCTTCTTTCTCATGCCGGCGAATGACTTTCGGGTCGAGCAGCTTCGCGTCAGGCTTTACCGACACTCCGTGATAGATGTGATAAGGCAGGCCTGGCAGGCATAGCCTCAGCATGAAGTCGATAGTGCGTAGTTTGTTCTCGGGGTAGCGGCAGCCGGCCCGACAATATTCGAGGAATTCCGCCCTGTTCCATTGCGGGTACTGAGTGCGGATTTCGACAACGAATGGACACATCTCAAACCAGCGAAGAAGACGCGCCTCCAACCACGAGTGACAGGCCACCTTCCCCATGCCCTTGAAACTGTGGTGGTAGCCGGCAATGCCTTTGCGGCTGTCGCTGGCCTTCTTCCAGCACTCAAACGAGTCTGCGCTAAGCACGCCTCGCGGGTCCGTCTCAGGGAGGACAATCGGCCAACTGAGTATTGGTCGTCCGCCAAGTAGGCGGATGCGAAGAGACGCTGGGTCATTCGGGTCGTATTCCAGCGGGCTGATGACCTCGGCGAGCTCGACTTTCTCGATTGGCAAGGACCATCGAGATATAGAGGCCGGTCGATGGCCCGCTGCCACATACGTTCCGCGAAGTCTTTGACCTTCTGCTCGCGAGCCCGGAAGCTGGCTGCAATCGCCGATTATCCTGAGTGTTTTTTCAGCCATGTTAGTGCCCTCTTGATGCGTTGGATGATTTGCAGTGTGCTCAAGCCTCGATACGACGACTTGAGCGCGTACGGATGGAGAATGGAGATTTCCGCGACTTTCTCGCAGACGTATCCAAGACGTCGTTCTATAAACTCCTCGTCCGAGTCAACACATGCTTCGAGCGCCTCCCGCACTGAGGGCGACTTCTCTGCCCAGCCCTTAATCGATTCATTTCTCGAATTGTTCAGCAGGCACGCTCGGGTTATACGTTTCAGCGGGTTTGTTTCGAGCAGGGCGTCGCACACCTCATATATCCTTTCCGCAAAATCAGCATCCTTCCCTGTTGGCTTAAGACCTGGAAATGCTGCTCTCACACTTACTTCCCGTTGCCGAGGCGCCGTCAGCACTATGCGAGGCAATGCCTTCAAGAACCAGGCTTCGTCCATATACAAAGCAAACAAATAATGCGTCTTCCCACCGCGCATCCTGAAGAGCTCGGTTCGTGTAAGACACCGGTTAGCCTTCAATGCGGCCTGTATAAAATCTCGGGCGGACCTGCGTCGTTCCTTCAGTTCCCTATCGTCGAGGTTGTTGAATCTACGAATAAGGTCGCTTTTTGTGTCTTTGCCTACCCTTATGCGCTTCGGAACGTGTTGGCCCGACGCCTCATATGCCTCGACATCCTGCGCGCGCAGGTCAACTTCTTCCTTCAGTCCAGGCCAGCCTCCAAACACGGTGTATACGAACGCGATGTTCTGACGGGGATTTATCAGATGCAGCCCATCCCCCAACCGACCGAGCAAGCGCTCAACGGTATGGCCGCGCACATTCAGCAGGGCCAATGCCTCGCCTCCTATCACCTGATTGAGAAGACCGGTGGACTCTCGCAACAAGTGCACGAAGTTAGGATGCGCTTGACGCAGTAGGTAACCTCGAGCGTGCATTGGAATCAATCCCGGCTCTACCATGACGGGGCACTTCCCTTGCATCAATTCAACAGCCATCGCGTCAATAGCCAACAATGCATCCTCTGACTTTTGACGCTTCGGCTTCACCATCCTCTGAACCGCTTTCCCACAAAGACACTTGGGGCCCGGGTATACGGGCTCGCTGTTGCGTCGATGGCCAAGCTCGCAAGACTCACAAAGCGTGTAAAGAAGCTCTTGATGGACTACACAATAGGCGACACCCGGTATCAAATGAGCCCTTCGCCAGTAAGCGAAACCACCTTTGGTTTTCTGCAAATCCTCCTGCACGCACTTGAGGCATATTCCGAAACGTGCTCGGTCGAGAAGTCCAAAGGATTGGGCCACCGACGAGTAGCCTTCCTTCCGATGATGCATGTACAGACGTCTTCGCGTCGCTTTAACGAGGAAAGGCGAAAACAATGGAAATCGCGTATAGCCGTGCACTAAGCCGTCCATCTCAGGTAGTGCCCGCGGAAACATTGCTTTTGCAACGTCTAATCTGGACGGGAACGACCATGCGAGACGTCCAGAACTGCTCCCGAGTAGCTCGATGATTTGGTCGCGTGTATGAGCGGCTCTGTAGTGAAGCATACGATTCAAAAAGCCACTCGGGTCCTCCTCCGGCAGAATTTTCGAGCGTAAGAAAAACCTACCTTCCAGCCCTTCACGTTGCATCGTTTCTCCTCTTCAGTTCGCTTTCTACTGTTGCCGGACGCAGGCTCGCCGTCTTGCCTAGCCGCCACGCGGGCGACGCGAGTCCTGCCGGCAATCTCTTTGCTGCCCACTCGACCCTGTTGGCAATCACTGCTTCGCGCGATTCAATCAACGAGACGCTCTTGGCGACATGCTCCGTTGATGCGAGTGCGTACTCGGACACCCCCAGCATCTGCTGGATGCGGTAACGCGAGCGCCTCTGAGGCGGGCGGTAGTCACGATTGCACTGCGCGGCGGCGCGATTGGCCGCCAGGCCCATCGTCCTCGCGAGCTGCGACGACCGTGGTGCGCCCGAGCGTCTCGGGTGTCTGCTCGCTTTCGGGCTATGCTCGGACAACCACATGAGCGCATTTCGCCGCAGTTCCGCGTAGGTCCGCGGTGCTTTCGCTCTCAGGGTGGTCACACCCGCAACGGGATGCGTTCGACACAGAGCTAGCCACCGACGCTTGGCTACTGCTACACGCTTGGTGCCGACAGCTTTTCGCTTCGCTGCCAGGACACCTGGCGAGGCGGCGAGAATCCGGTAGACGGTCGCTGACGAGATTCGAGTCATCCGGACAATCTCAGCCGGGCGTCGGCCCTCATTGAACAATCGCAAGACCGTCTGCAGTTGGCTGTCGTCCAGGAGCCGTTCACGTGGCGTGAATGGAATGCCAACAAGTCTGCATCGCATCGATAGCCGATGCGCGTCGACGCCGAGTTCTCGAGCCACCTTGTTCAGCGAGCCGTGAGTCTCCAGAAGCTGAGCGATGACATGGTCTTGAGGAAGCTCGACCCGTACGTCCCTCACCCGGTTCGTTGGAGTACGTCGCCAATGCAAGCACTCTTGCGCAAACCAAGCGAGCAAAATGCACCACACCGGATGCAGTGCGTGGTCATGCCGCATCAGCGCACGAATCGCGTTATGCACGTGGTCGCGTGAGCTCAGTAGCAGCGACAATCGCTCGTCCGAAAACGATGAGTCAAAAAACAGCTGGAAGTCATCTATGAACGGAGCGAGGTGGATTCGGCCTCCCTCCGCAATCCATCCTGCTTCCGTCAGGGCTGTCTTCACGTTGTCTCTCTGATAGACCAAGCCAAGCAGTCCATCGTCGATGCAGTCAGCCGTACGTCTTGCGAACTCGATTGCGCACAAAAGTTGATGGCGCGTCGGCGAAGACCTGCATAGCTGGTCAAAGAGCAGACCCTGCGCGCCCGGTGATTCCAGAGGGCGGCCATGAATCCCACACGCGGTGACGAATGGCGCCACGTGATTCCGATGAACAAACTCAAAGGGATACGTTTTTGCCGACAACCGACGGCATTCGGCGCAAACGAGGTACTCCCCTTCCGAAGGTGTGAACAGGACCGGCAGTCGACACAGCCGCACCGGTCCATGTAACTTGCCCAACAGTCGAGCGCGCTGCTCGCTTAGACGATTTCGAGGAAGGCCCCGGCTGAAGTAGTCGAGATGGGTGTGGCGGCCCAAAAGCATCTCGATACTGCAGTACAGATGGCCTATCGACGAATGAAACTCGGCCAAGCAACTCGGCATCCCATCAAGTCCCGTCTTTCTCGCAAGCAACTTTCGGCAGAGCTGTGCCAATGACTGGTTTTCATGCAGGTTGCTCACTCGCCTGAGAAACCCATTGACCAGTTCGCCATCCGGGAAGGCCGGGCGCAGGACGAGGGGTACTTCAGCGGCGCGCACGGCCCTTCGGAGTTACAGCCAAGGATTGAACGAGCTTGAATTTCTCGGCAGCGTTAGCCGGGAAGTGGTCCATGAACCGGGTGAAGCTGAGCTCACTTACGCCGTTTCCGCTCTCCGCATCGCGCAGGGCTCGCCGAGCATCTTCACAGTAGGCGAGTTGCTCCTCGAAAATCTCGGTCACGAAACCTTTCGTCAGGTCAGTGCCGGGATACCAGATGAGCTGCTCATGAAGCGCTTTGAAACCGGCGGCGAGCCACCCGATGCGACCCATGCATATCTCGTACGTCCACTTCGGTAAGCCCTTGGGCATGGGACGACTTTTATCGCCGAACAGACCACCCAGCCAAAAGAACACGCAATAGGATGTCCACTCGTCAAAATCGAGTTCAGTGCCCTCGCTCTCGAATGTGATGTCCTCTTCCAACTCATCCGGCGGGCCGAACGGGCGAAAGGTCACGACGGTGCCGCTGAGCGCTTTCCCAATCCGGGATGTGCTCAGTGATGCGCGTCGGAAGAAGGCTTCGGTGCAGGAGAGCAGGATTGGTATCCCGTATGACTTCAATTGAACGGCAAAGGCGAGGATGCTCTCAAAGTCGCACCCGATGTGCTCGACATCGGCACCGTCCAAGATGAACAAGCCGACGTTTAACAAAATGCACGCTGCAATCGCCGCGTTTGCTGCATCGCGTCGCTCCAGAGACCGGAAGACTGCCTTTTGCGCGTCGGTCGGGTCCTTGATTTCGGCTATGAACGTCTGCCTCATGGAATGGATGACGTCTGCGAGGTTCTCGCACTCTTCCAGCTTGACCGTTAGCGTGGGGATGTACCAGACGGTCGGCGGCGCATCAAGGGCGACTGGCTCAGCGCAGATTGGAGGTCCGTACATCTTGCACAGCCGTCTCAAAAACGCATTGCGCCCGGTGTGCTTGACGCCTCTGAGGACGAAGCTCCGCCCATCAAGCAACCCGTAATCCTTCCTTGCAGGCAGCGGCTGAGACCGGTTGATGACATGCGGTAACGCGTAGTACAGCCGCTCATATCTAGGATTCGAGCGCTTCTGCTTGGTGTGCTCCACAATGGCGCCGGTTATCGTGATAGCGAACTGGTAATGCTCGTCAATTGGTGAGAATCCGTCAGAGAACGCGGTCAGAGCTGCAATCTTTACATGCTCTTCGGCACGCACGAGCGTCGTGCTCTTTTCCGCACAGCGATTCATGAGTTCTTGACGTACCAAGTTGGCCGGCAGTACTTCCAACAACTCGGGCACCACTGATGAGACATTGAAGTAGCACTCTGTGGTGGCAAGAGGATTGGCGTTGGCAAGCTCGAACGGCGAACGCTCTATCAACTCGCCTTGCACCGAACTAACCAACGCATGTCCTCTTTCGCTCGTCATCTCTCCAACGTGCGGGTGGTTTGCATCATCCATGGCCGAACTCCTTAATCTCGGTGGCGCATCGCGACTCTGGGGGGCCCGCCCAGGACGTCCACAGAAATCGCGCGATAGCTTATGTGCACGTTGCGACTCTCATGACGCGGTAACCACCTCGCCGAGAATGCAGCCTGCGACCTATTCAGTTGAATCTGGCACTGCTCAGGCAGCCGCCTCTATGTCTAAAGTAGTCCTACATTTATTCCTCCATGGAGGATGGTTGAACATCAAGGAAGTGAAATGTACCTGGAGGTAGATTTCGGAGGCGCGGTGTGCGAGCGCAATCTAGAACGGATGAGTTCTATGACCGCTCCCGCCTCACTACACAGCAGCCCGGAATGGCAACGGCTTCGCGGCAATTCGCTCGAATCAACTTGACCAACTCAAGCTACGATTGGTTTTTGCGACGGCGCGGGTCGTGATGCGACCGGTCAGGCGCTTTGTCGGATGTTTCGCGACGAGTGGCCGGACGCGGGCAAGCTGGAAAGTAAGGAAATTGACTTTTGAGGTCGCCAACGCGGCGGCGAAGCGCAGGAGTTGCCGAAAGTTTGCGACGAAGATTGGACGGTCGTGTCGGGCCGGACGAACCGGAACGCGATTCCAAAGCGGGGATGGGGTTCTGTCGGTCGAGGTCAGGAGCGCAGAGCGCTGCTGACACATCGACCGGGCGTAGAACCGCGAGTCAGCGTGGGTGCTTGGGTTCATGGGTCTCGTGTCCATGGTTGCAAGCGCTCGAGGGCAGCGCTTGACAAGACGCCCCCATTATGAGACCCTACGCGCGCGTAAGCGTGGGGTGCCTCGAAAGGGGTACGCCATTCGGCTCGTGCGGTTGCTGCCGTACGGGCCGTCCTCGTTTACAGGGGTACTAGGTAGTTTCTCTTCCTAGCGTTCTCCTTCCTCCTTTTAAATCCTTGCAGTCCGTTTGTCATTCGCCGACGCGGAAAAGCCATCGAGGCGCCTAATCGTTCCGTTAGCTAAATGCTGGGTCCCGCAAGACAATCGAGTGCTCGCATCGTTGACCCAAGCCAGGCAAGGCTTCCATGAGTTCACTGGTTGCTTTTTAAATTTCGCGCTCGCGCGCTCTACCTCCGCGCGCTCTACCCGAGAATTCTAAAAGGTCAGCTAACCCCATGATTCAAAATGGTTTTCCTGTTCTCGCGTGCAACATTTTAAAAGACGACCACACGTCCTCTCAAAATTCGCTTGAGCTTTTAAATTTTTGCGCGTAGAATTTTAAAAAATTTGCTTGTGACCGAATTCTCTGCACTGGATTATCTCCGGTGGGTGATGGGTCGTCAATAGTTTTTTTCACCGCTCCCTCGCCTGTTTGCGCATCCTTCTTCAAGCTCCCTTCTTAGCGCCTCGGCAAGACCAATCCACGTCGGTTCACGCGCGTTCCAAAGGCCTGTTTCAACAATAAAAGCGTGTTCACGCAGAAGTGTTGGGACGCAGCTCGCGTCACTCTCGACAACGAGGACGTCGTTCGGGCGTCTTTTTAAATAATCTCGCTCCAGCAGCCCTCGCCGAGAGGTACCTTGTGTGCTCGCGCCGGCGCCAAGTCTTTTGTTGCCGGGCATCGTAGCTCCGATGACTCTCATTTTTAATTCGTAGGGGAGGCAGTCAATGACGGAACGGTAGCCGTGCCGAGCTATCCACGACGAACTGAGTACAACTTGAACGTCGTTGAAAGACTCGAGCAGCCCTTTTAGCCGGTGCAGATGCGCGTCAAGGAAAGCTCCCGGCAGATGCTAATTTCGTGGGGTTCATCGCTGTTGGAAAGAGAGTGCCTTCCACGGTTAGGTAGAGCACGCGCTGAGTTGCCATAGAGCACCTCCGACGAAGTGCACGGCGGCGTCACCTTCCGTTTCATTTAAACTATGCGGATAGGCGCCGGCGAGACCGAGTGCCTCAGCTGTGATTCGACTTTTTTCGGTCGTCGTGGCAGTGAGATTTTCATCTCACCGCTCAAACGTAAATGTAGGTCCCCTCTTGGAAAAAGGCAAAGGACTTTCGTGAGCGAGGCTGACACTCCATGGGCGCGGCTTGCTTGCCGCGTGGTGCGCGTCGCTATGGCGCGCAAGGAGTACTCGTACCCGCTCCTGGTGAAGGCCTACATCGCGAACGAACCCGACGAAACTGAACGCGGGTTGGTACTTCGCATCACACGTGGCACGTTGCGTCTGAGTACCTTCCTACACATCCTCACCTTGATGTCAGCGACCCCGCCGGCTCTGTGGCGCCCAAGCCTCTCGAGCAAAGCCGCCTGGTCGGAAAAAGCTCGAGATGTAGTCCTTGCCGAGCTCAAGCGAGGTCAGCTTACCGACTACCACGAGATAGTCGAGCGTCTAGAGAAGCTGGGGACGACTACCACAAAGGAAGCCTTAGAAGAGCACGTTACGTTGGGCACGATTCCCCTGTCGCTGTTCTTGCAGCTGACCTTCCTGGTCACGTCTGCCTCACTGGAGCGCTACGTCGACCTTGCCGATATAGCCGCTGCTGCTGACATCTCAATTGTCTGACCAACGCGCGCCTTGATTTTCGCAAATCCGGAGCTAGACTATGAGTGAGATTATTGTCTCACTCAAACCAGGCGCGCAGAAGTCGAATGATAATGGCGCCTCTCGCCGCCGGTGGCTGACGGTTGAACGCTTCATGAAGCGTTTTGACCGGTGCCGGCCCTCCTTGCCGGAGGCGTCATGCCTACCTGGTCAACCCTTCCCGTTGGACTCGAGCCTGTCATCTGCTTGGAGGACTGGGCGGTTATCGAGACGGAATCCGAGTTCGGTCAACGCCATCTCCTTGGTATGAGAACCGACACGAGGGATGCGCGCATCAGCAGTAACGTGAAGAGCTTCGACCTCGATACGATGAGCGCTGTAACCTCAACCGGTCGCCAGTATCGGCTAGTTGGACCACCAGGCGTGACCGTGGACTCCGCTTATTTGCTCCGCACATGGTGCGATAGATGGGGCGTACGGGAAGTCGCTGACGTCACAGCCGAATACGTTCGGTCGGTTGAACAGTAACGCTCACACCCTCTCACACCACTTTTTTGGTGGCCGCAGACGCCAAATAGCTTCCGAAATTCGTAGAGGATTGCATATGAATCAGCTCAACGAGCGAGGCAAAGCCATACTTGATGCCCGATGGCTTCTCGAGACGCTTTACACCGCAGAGGAGCCGGTCATGTGGGACCTCGTTCGCACAGTTGCGGCCAACGTGCTGCGTCATTACCCCGACGCCGAGGACATGAGAGCAACAGCTCAGGCGCTGCCGTCAGTCTGGTCGACTTCGCTGTTCGACGAGAACTCGGACGAACGGAAGCCACTGCTCAGCGCTGGCAATAAAAAGGTCGCCCCAAGCAATGATGCACGTGTCCTCGATTTCGGGCAGGCCGCAGTGCGTTTAGCAGGCGGGGCAACCCGCAAAGAGAGCGCCCATGATTGACCACCTCATGAGCCAAAGTCGGATGCTCGTCAGCGAGGCTTATCGCTCAGACGCAAGGCGCTCCGAGCTTTCTCTGCACACGCGGCTGCAATGTGTCTATACCGCCTCTTATCTCCTGGCTCTTTCCGTTCTCGACTCATCCGTAGCGCTCAAAGCGGCACTGCCGGGGAAGCTTGCCCTAGCCCTTGGCATGCGGCGCGTGCAAATACCGCATTGTGATGAGACTTCGCTTATTGCGCTGGGAGTTTGGTTGGACGACTTTGAACCAGGAGCGCCAGCACCGCTCGATATCAGTGACGCACTTTCATTACTCGACAGGGTCAGAGTCGCCGTCATGACTTACTTGGCGTCACATTGAGCTGACAATGTCCTCGCCCCTCTTTACCCCCGGGGAATCCGTCCCACCACCGCACCGCATGGGAGGCCGAGTTCTGTATCTCGACATTGACGGCGTTTTAAACCCCGACGACGCTTATTGGATTCGCGGGCGCGGTCCGCAAGTGCTACATCGTCCGCAACGTCGGCTCTTTGAACACTGCGGCCTGCTGGCACAAGAACTTGCGTCCTATCCGCGGATTCGCATCGTCCTCTCCAGCGCGTGGGTGCCATGGTATCGAGGGAGCCTGCCAACGCTGGCGCGAAAGCTCACGCCTGCACTGCAATCGCGCGTCGTCGGAGCGACGTACCACTCGCGAATGAATTCAAATATGTTCAGGCAGACGCCTCGCTGGATGCAGGTGTGGGCCGACGTACATCGGCGCAGACCAGAGTCATGGCTGGCGCTTGACGATGATGACGAGTGGCCCCCTTGGTGCGTGTCACATCTCGTTTTGACCAATCCAATTTTTGGTATCAACCACCCTCAAGTGCTCGTGAATTTGCGCCGGAAGCTGCCCAAGCTGGCAGCGGACCTTCCTCCGCGGTAAGACGAAACATCTTCAGCATTCGGAGACGCTCGATGCTGCTTGTCACGCTTGAACTACTTCCACTCGAATTCGAGAATCGATGACGCAAGCTCGAAGAGACCCGAATCATCAACGTGGGCAGAAACAATGCATACGCGAACTAGCTCATCGAAGTGATTGAAGGCGCATCGGAAAAGCCCAAGTATTGCGGTCAGCTCGTCGACTATCCCCGCTTATCCGGCAGCACCTGGGACCTTATCGCACGGGGAGTAATTGTCTCGATGGCAGGAGTCGAAGTGCTACCACCAAGGGCAGTCCATCCTTGGCGGCAAGACGACTCCTGGAACTGAACGGAATCGCAACCGCTTCCAGCCTGCCCTGCTACCGGAGGTAAGATGAAGGTCTATCAGCTCATTCGACGCCTAAGCCGAGCCCATAAGGACGCAACCGTGCTCCTACTCTCAGCCGTTGCGGACTACGCTGAAGAGGTTCGCTTCGCATATGCGCCGACGGAGCCGTGGATTCATGAACAGCATCGTCGCCCTGGCCAAGCTGCGGACGACTATTTCCGCCCATCGACTTACGGACCAGCCTTCGGGTTTGACGAGACGACCGACACATCGTCGCTAGAGAACGTCGTTGTCCTGGCGTCGGAAAAGAATACCCTCGACCTCGTGCGCTCAGAAACAGCGCGTTCCGGTCGATTATCGATGGACGATGTGCGCGATGCTGCATTAGACAATCGCCGCGCGATGCTATCAAGCGGGGAGCTTCTTCGAGAAAGTGAGTTCCGAAAAAGGCTCGGCGTGACCAATGAACAGCTCGCTACCCTGCTTGGCCGGGAGCGCGTGTTCGCATTGGACGTTGACGGCGAAAGCGCCTATCCCGCAATTCTTTGTGACCCGGAGCTGAACCTTAAAAGACTTTGGAAACTTGCCAGCATAGTGGCTCCGGCTTCGGCCTCAGAGCGCCTCGACTTCCTGACGTCAGAGTCGGGCGCGCTCGGAAAGCGCAGACCAGTGCAAATGCTCGAGAGTAACAAGGACTATCGCAAGGTCAGAGCCTTTGCCGCGGCATGGATGACCGAATTTTCGAGAACGTTCGTCAAGATACTCGACGCTCAGCAGCAAACTAGGGCATCACTCGAAGAACCCATTTACACAACTGCGGCGGAAGGTGACCCGCGCCTTCCGCTTTGGAAGCGTGCTCTGCTTGCCGTGAGCGCACCGGGCTTTCGCTTTCCACACGAGGTCCCGCGTTGCCCCGCATCGGCGTTGATAGTAGTCGAGCGACATACCGCCGGAGTTGAATCCGCACAACTCGAAGCTCGGATTGTGTGCGACATCGACGAGGAAGAAATCCGCGTCTCTGCGTCGACTGAGGCCGACCCTCCCCTGGCGCTCAAGCTCAACAACTCGGGCGAGTGTGGGACCGTGGTTGAAGTCGCAGAAAGGGTCTTTCGCCTGCTGGCGAAGCAGTAGTCCATAGAGCTCGTCACATAACCATGCGAATCACGGGAAAGCAGGTTGAGAACGTCTCGGAGACGGACGACCCCGACGCTATGCGTAGTGTTCGCCGGGCGCGGCGACGGCTTGTACGCAGCAAGCTTTTTCTTACGGCGGACCAATTTTGTCGGCATGCCGCAATCTCACAAGGTGAACTACGTACGCGATTGATGCACGGGTCGATGTTCGCAATCAGGGTAGGTCGCGAGCGGCTCTATCCTGCCTTCTTCGTCCGAAACGACCGACTTGGGCTGCGACTGGCTCGGGTCTGCCGCGCAATGAGTCGGATGAACGACGCATGGGGCGCCTACCTCGAACTCACATATCGATTTGAGAGCCTCGACAATCGCAGTCTCCTGCAGGTAATAAGCCGCGCTGCTGGCTTTCGCGCTGCGATGCGATACGCCCGGGCGTTGGCCGGAGACTCACCTCGCCGCTTACTGCCATGACCAAAATCTCGCACCTTGCCGTGTTTGCAAACATCGACACGTCGTGGGTCCGGTGCGACGAACTCTCGCTGACCGAGGACGACGCTAACTCTGAGGCGTTGAAGTTCCAGTACGACAAAGCGTGTGCGCAAAGTCCCGGGGCCTTCGCGATAGACCCTGTGAGCCTGGCAATTTGCCTACAACCTGACGCGTATGCAAACGCTGACCGCTCGGGCGGCATGAAAGCGAACGCAGAGAAGAATGCGACCTGAATCAACGAAGTTCGACGTCAAATTCGTTGGGACTCTACGTCGCTTCGCCTCGTTCAAACGGGCAGGCCCGCGTTCAAGAAGGGACATTTCAACAGCCTCCTTGAAGGACAGAGATAGTGCAGCGACAACGCAAATGCGATTTGATGACAATTGCTGAATTCGCGCAATTCTTGAATGTGAGCCGCGGCTACGTCGTGCGAAGGTTGCTGCGCAAGCATGCTTTGCGTCCCGTGATATTGCGGCGTGGCCGGAAGTTTGTGCTTCGTGCAAAAGCCGAGACCTATCGCCGCAAGCGCCAAAGAATTGCGCGCAGGGCGCTGCGCGAGTTAGCGCGCGTACCACAGGAAGCGGGATTGTACCCGTGAATCGGCACATTACCGCATCACTCATGAAAGCATTTGATAGGAGGCATTGCAAACACGCCGCAGGATGCAGCCTGTTGGCAGACGGCGTTCGGAACGGCCGTTCACGTGCGTCGCTGGCGGCGACGATGGATTCGGGTGGCGCCCTGTAGTCATTCAAGAATCGGCAAATTATCGGCTCAGCGCAATGCAACGCGCCGTCGCTGTCATCAATGAAGCGTGCGGCGCACTCGGGTTTCTCCCTTTCCAGAGGGAACCATTGCTGATTTTGGGTCTATGGGCCGAATCGAAAAGTTCCTTCAATCCCATTGGTCGAATTGGCGACCTCGTAAGAATGGTCGAGTCGTTGGCGGAGCGGCGCGCCGAGTGGCGCGGCATGCAGGTCAAGTACGTGGTACCCGAGAACCCTCCCGTGACGGCCGAATATGGGTTGGCTGAGGTGCCCATCCACGGTCGTACCGTTTCCTTGTGGCGATGCTCGCGCAGCAGCTGCGACGACCTCTCTGACGGACTCGGGAAAGCCGAGATGCACCGCAACCGTCGGGAGCTACGTCGGCTGGTTCGCCTACAGAAACTCTTGACCGCTTCTCAGTTTTGCAACCACGCCGGCGTAACGCGACGCGAACTTCATCAACGAGAAAGGCTTCGAACGGTAATCAAAGTTTTCGTTGCGAACAGGCCGTACTATCCGGCACTTCATGCGCGCGCGGGCCGACTCGGATTTCGCCTCGCTCGCGTGAGCAGCGCGCTGAGCGCCGGGGCCGACCCTTGGACTGTTCACTTCGAACTCGCCCACCGCTTCGAGAGTCTCGGTAACAAAACCTTGCTGCAGACAATGCAACGCGGGGCTGGTTTCAGGGTGGCACTGAGGTACGCCCGCGACGTTAGCAACTCGCGAACACTAGGTCATTCTCTATTGAGCCATGCTCGACGACAGGATGACCCACTTTATATGTGCTAGCGCCGATACCAGCAAGTCAACGAGTGTCGAAACCATAAGTGTCGGAGATGTTGTCAGGTGCGAACTCGTCGAGATGTACCCAACGGCGCCCCAAGAAAGATGCAGAGAAGCAGACCAAAGCTATCTTTGAGCGCTTCGTGTTGCCGCGCAAGCAATAACGCTCCGTCCGGCTCTACAGTATCTTCCATCCCATCGCGTCGGCAATCAAGCAGACAGCTCACCCTGCATGGGCACCGAGAAGAACGCCTCCTGAGAAACGCTTTCAGAAAGCGCTCACCTAACGTGGTCGCTCGTGGATGAGTTTGCAGCGACGCGCCGTCCGATGCTCAGGCCTCCAGCCAATTCGATTGCCGCCTGTAGTCAGCACGTGGCGACGCCGTCGTTCAACGCGCGACTGCCGGCTGTACCTGCGCCTGCTGTTGAGATTGCACCTGAGCGTCAGCTTGCTTGTGCTTCTCCTTAGCGAGATGCCGGCCGACAACGCAGCCACCAACCGCCCCGACCACGGCGTGATGCCCAGCATAGTGACCAGCGACACCGCCGACTACAGCGCCTTTCAGGCAACCCTCGGCACTCGCGGCGCTGGCGGATGCAAGCAAGGCGCTTCCTAGCGCGACCAAAATCATCTTCTTCATTGCTTCACTCTCATTTTCGTTGAAGGCGGCGAACTCCGCCGCTGTGTCCGTGTACATGAAGTCGCAACGCTGGGAATCAAGGGGTGGTCCGGCGTTGCGGGTGGCGGGGTCACGGCCCGATTTGCCTGCTTACGTGATTTTCCTGCTGGTTGAGCGCGCGGTCCTCCTGCCGGGTGATATGGCCGCCGTTCTGGCTTGCCATCAGACGCGCCTCTGTTCGCACTTGATGGTCGTCACGATGCAAGCGCATCGCCTCACCGCGAGACAACTCACCTTCGCGGACTTCCTGATGAATCCGGTGGTCATGGTTCGACAGTCGATGATTGACCTCGGCGCGACGCGGATGCGATGCATCCCAGGTGGTGGCTGCCGACGCCGTGCCTGCGACGAAAACCGACAATGCAGCGATTGCGGCGAACTTCTGAGTCAGCGTTTTCATGATTACCTCCTGTCGAGTCGATGGGACGGCTTCTTGCCGCTCCCAGCCTCAACGCTTCCCTTATCCGTCTTGTTGACGCTTCATCTGTGAGTTGTGAAACGGAATATTTCGCGCTGGCTGCGAGCGTCGCACCTGAAGGCGCCCATGTTTCAAATTACACGCCTCGTTACACACAAAAACACCAGTAATCTGCCGTCTCAATATAGTGCGTTCGCAACTGACCAGTGAGGCACGTCATGAAACGAATTCCTGCGCTGATGCTTTTGGCCATATCTCTCGGAAGCGAGTTGGGCGGCTGCATCGTTGTCCCTGCAGGCGGAGCTATTACAACCGTTCTTGATTGCATCTAATTCGCGCACATTCGATTGTTCAACCCTACATTGCACACTACAGAAATCATGGCCATTTTACGCAGCCGTCGGTTCGCGATGACGCAGTCGCCAGCCTTGGAATTGGTGTGTCGTCCGTCGCACTCGCGCATGTCGACGTCGGAGTCGACATTGGTATTCCCGGCGCGACATATGCGCCTGAGCCGGTTTATGCTGCGCCGCCGGTATATGCCGAACCTCCCCCTCCTGTCGTCATCAGTCCAGGTTGGTACGGCGAAAGGTATTACGACGGGCATCGCTATTGGCAGCGCCGGGAATGGGAGGAGCGACATCGTGACCGGGAGTGGCACGATGCTCGGGACCATTACAACGAACACCATGGCGACTGGGGCCATCACCGCGACGATGGCGGCCCGCGGATGGACTGGCATCGCGACCACGGCGATGACAGGCGCGAGTATTGAATCGGGGAGTTCTGGTAAGCGTGTTAAACGCATTTTGCAGCCGCGATTCGAACGGGCCTTTTATAGCGAGCGTCGTCTGCGTATAGCGAGCGTCGTCTGCGAGCACGTCAACGGTTCGTCGGAGGAGTAAGCTTTCGGTGCTGAACCCATAACTTCGGACGGAAACGGCACGCCCTCCTACAGGCCTATCCGGATGTGCGGTGTACCGAACCGTCAACTTTCACCGGCTACTACTCGGGGGTGCGGTACGGTTAACCGCGCTCTCGTCGGCGCCAAGAAAGCCCTTGCCGCATTTGCGACGTGTCGGACGCGAAAACAGAGTCACCGGATGGCCGCGGCGAAGTGCGGAGGAAGACATGCATTTCTCGAAGAGACGGTCGAACTCGCGCTGGTCTTGGATTTCACTTCACGCGAAAGAGCGTGTGGCGGAACGATGCTCCCTATCTGCAACCTCTGTTCGCGCAATGATTGATGAAGGTCGATGCGTCTGGCTTGGTGAGGCTTCAGCTGGCCGAGGCCAAAGTCTCCTCTACAGCAGGCCTGATGACCGATGTTTCGTCGTCGTGCAGGACCTAAGCAACGGCGCTGTGATTACAGTTCTACCGTTATGGATGTGGAACAGGGGAACGTTGCTAGAAAGCTCTCCGCAGGCGAACGAGGCTCGAAGATTGGCACCTGAACCCAAATCCCATCACCGACAACGGAACATAAGAGGATATCAGCCGCAACGCCCGCGCGGCGTGTTCAGGCGTCGGCGATAACTATCGACTGCAGGAGCTAAGCGCGACGCCAAACTAGCCTGAGTGTCGACGCCTACGACGCTCAGTGCATCGCTAATTGGGAAAGCGACCTTCAACGTCTAACCGCATGAGACGCACGACGTGAATTCGCTCGTCATTTGACTGCGTCTATCCTCCAAACAGCCGCGCTTGGCTGCTCGGCTTTCTGTACTATTTCTAATAAGGGTGTCATAGTTCAAAAAGTTCCTCAAGGAGACGACCATGGCCACACTAGAACAAATCCAGGCGCGGGTGATGAAGCTGCAAGCACAAGCGGAGGCCATTGTCGCCAAGAGCGCGCAAGCCGCAGTGGACCAGATACGTGAACTGATGCTGAAGCACGGGCTTACGACTGCAGACATTGAAGCCAAGGCGAAAGCGAAGAGAGACGCAAAGGCAGGTGGTCGCACTGCCGCCAGTAAAGGCGCTAAGGCACCCCTCGCAACCAAAGGAAAGTTGCCGGCAAAGTATCTGAATCCGAAGACCGGTGAGACGTGGAGCGGACACGCTCGACCGCCAGCTTGGATAAAAGACGTGAAAGACCGCACAAAATTCCTCATCAATGGCGCTGGTCCCGCATCTCCAACAAAGACGGTTGGAACGACTACCGCAAAGACTTCGGTTCGCAAGGTGCAATCAAAAGGTGCGCTGTCAGCAAAATATCGGGACCCCAAGTCCGGAGCTACATGGAGCGGTCGCGGCCCTGCTCCCAAGTGGCTTGCAGCGGCAAAGGACCGGACCAAGTTTCTGATAGAACACGTTTCTGACGCTAAGTCAGATTCCTCAGCGATTGGCTTGACGACCGAGTCGAAGGCTGCACGCAAGCTCGGCGCTGTAAGTAAAAAGATTGGCGCCAAGAAGACGGGCACGTCCATGAAGAAGGCGGCCATGAAGAAGGCGGCAAGGAAGGCCTCAGCGAAGACATCGGCAAAGACAACGGTCACTGCGAAAAAGGCGTCTGCTCGCAACACAGCTGCGCGCAAGGTCTCGCCTCCGACAGCAGCGTCAACGCCGACTCATGAAGTCGTGAGCACCCCAGCGATGTAAGATTGGCGCTGGGCGTTGCGCAAATGCACCTGAACGATGTAGCAATGGCGAGGTATCGATTGTAGAGCTTGAGGCGCGCAATTTTTCTTGGAATTAAAATGGGTTGGACCGCCCGCCCGCCATCATAAGCAAGTAAGCCGCAGTTCTTCCACGACGTCACTGAGTTGAGCTTCCTCCCAGATTTCTATTCCGCATCGGCGGCAAAAGTCAAGCACGCCGTCTGGGATATTTGCCATAACGGCCTTCGCGGTCATCTGGGCGGACGGTCCGCGCTTTTCTCGCGGACTGCCGTCTGAGCCGTCGAGTCCTGTTTTCAAGCAGTAGCAGTCACGGCACTCGCATCGCTCGAACTAGCGGGAATCAACGTCGTTGAGTCAGGAGCAATCTCCGCTGCCGCATTGGCACCTGACCTCTTCGTCGGAACTTTCTTGGCAGCGGCGCTATTGCTCCTAGCCTGCGGTCCCTTCTTCGCCGCGGACGTCGACTTCTTCGCAGCAGCGCCCTTGCGCACAGTCGTCTTCGCAGACGTCGCCGAAGCTTTCTTCGCAACCGCCTTCTTTGCTGACACCGTCGCGGTCGCCTTCTTCGCCGCTGCTTTCTTTGCCGCGGCCGCCCTCGGCGTGCTTTTTTTGGCATCAGCAACCGAGGTCGCAGCACCGTCAATTAGGAACTTGGTCCGGTCTCTCGCGCCTGCAAGCCAGCCCGGAGCCTTTCCGCGACCGCTCCACTCTCCGCCGCTCTTCGGGTCGCGATACATCGCGGGTTGCCTCCCTCTAACGTAGTTGCCTGGCTTCGCCGCCTTCTCGCCATCAACTGGGGCGCTTCCCGCGCTGCTGTCAATCAGAAACTTGTCGCGATTCTTAGCGCTCGCCAGCCATGCCGGAGCTCTGCCCCGTCCGCTCCATTCCGCTCCTGACTTGGGGTCACGATAAAGCGCAGGCTGCGGACCACGAACGTAGTTGCCGGACTTCGCGGCGTTGCTCGATGCTTTGTTCATAGCAGCCGAAGTGCTCGTCGTGTTGCCATCAATAAGAAACTTGTCGGGATTTTTCGCGTTCGCTATCCATCCCGGCGCGCGGCCATGTCCGCTCCAAGTGGCGCCAGATTTCGGGTCACGAAACTTCGCATTCGATGTTCCTTTGGCTGAATCTGACGTCATTGCCATCTTGCTGCCACGCTTCTTGCCATCAGGCGCTGGTCCAAGGTCAGCTACCGTCAGACCATGCTTTGCCATCAACGAATGAATCCGCGAGAACTCCTGCCGATTGTTTCTTCACTAGCGCCTCAGCTTGGGATTGAAGCTCCGCAATCTTTGCTTCTATGCTTTCAAGCGTCGCCATGATTTCCCCTTTTTGGTTGCTATCAACGCACTATGCCATATGAGCGGTAGGCAATGCGAGTCTTCGCGCGTGGAGCAATACTCTAGTCATTCGGCAAATGATATTGCGAGAGAGACAGAAACTGAGAAGAGCGCTATGGATTCAGCCGAAGGCAATCAAGGGCTTGCTCATTACCGGCAGCGTTAGGTATTGCCTCACGTCAATGTTGTGAGCAACTTCATTGATTCACGCACGGCGCCATACGCATGCCGAATGTCGTCGCCCTCGTTCGCAAGCTCAATCCGCTCGCCCAACTCCGTTCGCAAGCTTCGCCTCTTGCGGACAATGCTAAACGCCTTCCAGTAGCGGGCTTCCTCGTGCCAGGGTCGGCGCCATTGGCTAGCACGCCGGGACAAGGAGCCACTGTCCCGCGCGAATGCAGCTTTGCTCGGCTTGACACCGTCGTTGTCCAGAGCCTCCTCGCGTGCGCCTCCGCGAGAGCCTTCGCACGGCGCGTCCGCTGGGTCCTGGGATGCATCGAATTCGCGCTCAGCCCGCTCCATAACCGCCTGCCCCAGCCAGCTCGGAGCCGCCGCAGTGAGCAAGTCGTCCGAAAACCGGCCGAATGTTTCCCAGCCGACGGACGGGCTTTGGCCAAGCCCCTACGCTAAGAACTATTGGAACTAACTTATTCTACGAACGCAAAAGGACACGACCGGTGCTCGGGCCAGCGACAAACAATAACCAATTCGGAGCGAGGCTCGTCCAGGAGTTACTTCGAGAAACGCGCGCCTTGGGATTGGCATTCGCGGGCTTGGGCATCGGCACCGGCGTCGGGTATTCGGCGGCTATCATGCTTTTGGCTGGCGAAATGGACACTGTTCGAGCCGGAACTGCATCCTTCTGGTGTCTCGCTGCTGGCATGTTTCTCGGTTTCACTTTGGTCGTGGGTTACGGCATTCGTTTAAAAACAATCGTTGACCGCTTGAGCCCCCTTGTAAATTTCATCGAGGGATGGTGCGCGCACCGCGACGCAATCAACGAGGCAACAAGCGTGGAAACCGTAAGTCTCGGACGAGCCGACAGCCGCACGCCCGCCGATGCGTTCCCAGCCGCGCTTCAGCATGTCGCCGAAAAGCAGACCTCCGCTCTCCTTGAGCGCTTCATGCTGCCGCGCAAGCACTAGCGCTCTTCTTGCTGCGGGCGTTCACTTGGCCTGTGGAAGCGAGCGTCGTCTATGAGCGCAAGTGTCGTTCTTCTCAAGACCATGCCGTGGTTTTTATATCCAAATTTCCACTGTCCGCACGACAAACTTTTGTCCAGAAGTGTCTCATTCGTTTCGTGCTTTACCTCACATATGCCTGTTCCAGGAGAGTATCGGACAGTAATATAAGAGAAGGATGCCTACGAAGCTGTAGTCGCCTTAGGTGACGTGGGCGATTTGGACGACCGCCTGGTTTGTCGCGATGGGGGTGCAATGTTTACATACGACCTTTTCGGACGCAGTGCGGTCTTGCGGCAACGTGCATTGAGCGACGGCCGATATGCTGCGCGTTGCACGCAAGAAGACATTGTTCGCCTAGCAGACATCGCGGAATATCAACTCTGGTTCGACATGCTGCTGCACGACAGACTGGCAGTTGTCCGTGCTCGAGCCAGGGAGCGGCAGCTCGCAGCTGCGCTGGACTGTCTCGACGCAGCGCTGCAAGAATTCGCTGCGCACCACCGACCCGCTGCCGCTAGGTCGGCCTCCTTGAGCAACGACTCTGCCCAACTTAACTAACCAATCCCTGAGCGGCGACATTATGATAATTAGTCTCGGCGACGAGCGCCAGACACAGCGGCCGTCGACGTCCCTTCAGACTTTGGCCAAGTACCTTGAGCTTTCGTTAGACGCGGGTGAGAGTCTCATCATGACGGAGCCGCAGGGTCATGTATGTGCGATGTATGTCGGCAACCCTTTCGGAAGAGAGGCGGATTTGCAAATCTGTGGGACGGTCGAACAGCTCACAGTGGACGAAATCCTTCGCCTAACGCACGTAGGTACGAACGACTGCGCGATTGACGGGCAAGCGTATCGCTTTGTACGCAGCTTCACAAAAATCGGGCGCCACAACGCTGTCATCTTCGCGCCGGTTTGATGCGTCTTTTGTGGCGAAGCCCCGCTTGGCGCCGTGGCGAGCTGCTCGAGTCCAATGGAGACGTCGGCTGGTAACGCGACCTCACCGAACGAGTGCGCTCGCTCATGGCGCCCGGCGTCCTTCGGGTCATTGCGACCTCACGTCAACGTGGCCAATAACTTCATAAAGTTACGTTTGGCCCCGTATGCCTTGCGAAACATGTCGAGCTCCTTCTCGAACTCAAGGTGCTCCCCCAGTTCCATTCTAAGACTACGGATTTTCCGGACAATCCCGACGGCCTCTTCGTATCGAGCTTTCCTCGTGCCCTCCTCCGCCGCAATCGGCAGCAGACGATGGAAGAGCGCGATAGCATCGCGAGGATGAGTCTTCGCTCGGATTGACGCCATGGTTGCCCAGAGACTCGTCGCGACCGGGCCACCCGCGAAAACGGCCCAAGCGGTATCGTGTTCCTTCGCCGCGAGCAGGATTTCGACGATAGTCGTACGGGCCCTCGGGTGGTACCAGGCCGACTTATTGACGGCAGCCGAAGCCTCCTCCTTCTTTACAAGCGCCCAAAGAAGGGCGAACGCTCGCTCGCGCGCTTGGTCGACGCTGTGCGTGGCTCGCGCTACCTCCATCAACGCCGCGAATCCTTCTGCATCTAGCCGCTGCTCGAAGCGCACCCAGGCGTACAAATCCGCTTCGACCGAGTCATCGCGCCGCAAATATTCTGTGACGCAGAAGTCAAGCAGACGTCGGTCCGGCTCTTTGAAAGCAGCGAGCCCTTGCCGAGCCCGGTCAAGGCCGTCATCGTATTGTCCATTCTGGGCGCAAATCTCTGCAATAAGCAGATATCGATACGGTGCCGAGAGGTCCTTCTGTCGAATTGCAATCTGTTCGTCGACGTCGCCGTCGAACTCGGCGAGGCTGATAGCTGCATGTTCGAGCCGAGTTCGATTGCCGTCAAACGACCGGCGCAAACCATCCTTCGGCGCAAGGCTAGGAAATTGGCGCCATGCCTCTTCCACAAGCGCTCGATAGCGCAGCATTCCTCGTTCGCCCAACGGCTCGGCGTACTTGGGCAATAGGTCGTAGAACGTGTCCCACGCTCCCTCAGATTGATATCGGAACAAGCGGTCCGCGAGCTTTACCGGGTCCGGGGACGTCTGCTTGCACGCTTCGAGATGAACTGCTGCCAGTTCGAGGATTCCCGGCATCACATCGCCGTTGGAGTCGTCAATCTGCGCGAGACTTTTCTCCGCACCTGCGATGGCCAATTCGGCGAGCTCAACTACTTGAGAAGCTGCTGGGCCTTGGAGCCGTTGGCGAAGCGCCTCGGCGAGCGAGAATAGTCCGTCGCCGTACGCACCGGACTCACGCCAATCGAGCGGCCGCCCGATTCGCGTCGCGTCTTTCACCGCCGCCTTCATGCTGGTCAGGTCGTTCGCACTAGCTGCTCGCGCTGCGAAAAGCAGTTTGTCGCGCAACACCATGTCGCGTTCTACCGCTTCGAGCAGCAGTTCGCGCATGGCGTCGCCGCTCAACGTCGCCACGTACTCGTTGATTAGCTGTTCGGTGGTCTTGCGCTTCTTTCTGGTCTTCGTCGGCGCTGGCCCTTCTTGATGAAAAACCTCGGCTCCCGAGTTTTCGAGCCAGGACAACGCCACAGCAACCAAATGCTTGCAGAAAGTGCCTGTTTGTCCGACCGGGCAAGTGCACGCGTAGGCAAGTTCCTCGCCAAGTCCGACCTTGAGTTCTACGCTGTAGCGGCTCGAACCGCTGACGCTTGCGCGCAAAACATCATCGCGCTCGTCGAGTTTTGATACTGCGCCGTCGTGGAAGTATGCTCTGCCACGAGCGAATGTCTTCACGTCTGCAAGTGACTGCACTTCTTCCAATGTCAGCATGTCGCTGAGATGAGCCGGGCTAGCCATGAATACATGTCCGCGTGTGGTCAACGGACATTGTAGGTCAACACATATCGCGATTCCCACGGACGACGCACTTCGACGGTCCGGGTCTGTTGCGGGTCCGACCTCTCGGAGAGCCTCGATGGTACGGAGCGGCGATTTCTCACCTGGTGAAGACCGCGCGCTCGGATTAAGCAGCGTTAGAAATGAAGTCCGAAGTCTCCGGGACGTGCGAGCATTGCGCGACCAGGAAACGGCACGATGATAGCGGGCCAGGAAAGTGCCGTTGCATTCTTCATGCTGACTACCCGAGCACTAGAGGGTCGGTATGTGCTCAATCTCGCTAAGATTGGCGAGTACGACATTGCGTGATTGACGAGGTGGCGTCCCGAAATGTCCCTCCATTCCCCACTCGCCTTGCCCCTGTCGAGCTATAAACTCTTCTGGAACGGGATGTCGTTGGGCACTATAGGCGCCCGTGTTTACTCCGCGCATTCCCAAGCGGACGGGCCGCACTCTGCAATCTATGGACGAGTGAGAACATCCGCAAGGTCGTCAAGCGACAGTGGTTTCGTAAGATGGCAGTCAAAGATGCGTTCGTCGGTCTCGAACCTTCCGGCGCCGTCAGTGTAGCCGGTTAGTGAAACCAGCTTCGTCTGGCAGCACTGCGCGCGAAGGCGAAGCAATTGTGCAAGCTCCAGACCATTCATGCCGGGCATGCTGATATCAATCAAGGCAAGGTCCGGCGCAAATGACTCGACGACGCGCAGCGCGTCCGGGCCGCTTTGAGCCCGCCTCACCTCGTGGCCCTCGAGTTCCAACAACGTTCCAAGAGCATCGGTCGCGTCCGCACTGTCATCGACAAGGAGGATGCGCATCGGAGCCATCCCACGCGTCGCAGTCAAGTTCCACCCCTCCGGCCTCGCACAGACGATGGGCAGTTGGACGGTGACTTCGGTCCCCTGGCCTTCGCCAGCGCTTGCAATTGCGACGGTGCCGTTGTGTGCCGTCACCAAATGCTTTACGACAGCGAGTCCAATCCCAAGGCCGCCTTCCGCGTGCTGTCTTGCCGAGGCGGACTGAGCAAACATTTCGAAGACGTGCGGCAGCAGTAAAGGTGAAATCCCCGCGCCGTTGTCTTTCACTGTGACGACGGCAAGGCGGGGTGACGAATCAAGCGTCGATTCGATGCTGGGTTCCGGCGCCTCCACCACGAGACTGATTTCGCCGCCCGGCGCTGTGTACTTTACGGCGTTCGACAACAGATTCGACACAACTTGCGTGAGCCGGGCACTGTCGGCGTGGACCGTCACCGGGTACGACGGAACGGTGATAGTCAGACGGCGCTGACCCTTATCGATATCGGCTTTCGTCGCAGCCACCGCGTCGGCGACGGTATCCTGCAGCAATCCGTACGTCGGCCGCACTGCAAGTTTGCCGTGACGTATCCGCGATGCATCGAGCAGGTCACCCACGAGTCGTTTCAATAGCCGCAGTTGCCTATCGGCGATGTCCAGGGCAGACAACGCGGCGGGCATGTCGGTAACGAGCTTTCGCACTGCCGCCAGTGCGCTGTCAATCGGGGCAATTGGATTGCGCAACTCGTGGCTCAGTGTTGCAATCAGGTCGTCCTTGCGCGCTTCAGAAAGGGCCAGCGCATTCCTTGCCGCCTCCGCTTCTGCCGCGCGCGCTTCGGCCTCGGCTTTTGCCCGGCCAATCGTCAGCGCCGCGCACGTGAAATTCGCGAGGTTGCTTAGAATTCTGCAGTCCTCGGCGTCAAAAACATTCTTCCCGTCATGAAACATTACCCACAAGGTTCCCCACGGCTCCGGTTCGCCCGGAATCGGAACCACGAGCTCTTCGACGACTTCGGGTGTCACGCGTTCTAAACACGCGAAATGGCGCTGCGGATATGAAAACACTTGCCCGGCCGCCAATTCCAGCGCAATGCCACTGGGGCTGTCGGCAATCGGGGTGGTGGTGCCGATGGCGGCGGCGCATTCACCCGAGACCGCGACCCAACGTAGAACGGGAACACCGGCGGCGTCGTTTTCCCGCAAGCCGATACCGGCGCTGCCGGCCTTGCAGAGCTGGACCGCCATGTCCGAGAGCGTCTGTAGCATGGCCCCATTCGAGGATGTCAGTGCCTGTGCCAGACGATGCATGGCTTCGCTTTCAGCAGCAAAATTAGGTGGACGATACGGACGCACACTCAGCGCCGGAGTAACTAACGTGCCTGCGCGTAGCGCTCGCTCCGCTGCGGATGCGGCCGACGGTTCGGCCATATAGCCTCCGGGTTGCAGGTGCCAAGAGTGCTTGGAAGAAATTACCGTGCTGAATGCATTGTAGCCCTTACGACCCCGTAAAGAACCGGCCCTGTTGCTGCCCGTGCGAGAGAAACCGGGTATGTCAATTGCTTGCCTTGCTAATCACCCTTGCCGACGCGTGAGTCTGAACCTGTTTCACCGTGGCTACCGTCCTTCTGGTTGATGATGACCCGAACATTCTGCGACCGCTTCAATGGCTGGTCGAGCGGGAAGGCTATCGCGTACTTACCGCGCAAGACGGCGAAGTCGCATTGGCCGTCGCCGTCGCGGAGCACCCTAGTTTGATTGTGACCGATTGGATGATGCCTCGCAGTGATGGCATTGAACTCTGCCGAAGATTAAAGAGCGACGCAGCAGTGGCCGACATTCCGGTTGTCATGCTCTCCGCGGCACTGCCGCCTCGTCCACGGGAGCACCTTTGGGACTTACTTTTGCTGAAGCCCGCTCCCATAGGTCGACTGATTGACGCTATACAGCGTCTATTGGAACGGTCGCCACCCGACGCAGGTGCCCGCTCGAGCGAGCAGTGAAAAGTCCACGCCTTTCAAGCGGCTTCAGCAGTGAGCCGTGGACATTTGACGTGGAAGCCTTCAAGGACTTCCGGAGGCTCGGCGGTCAGGCGCTTGCGCCGAACTCGACCCCGCCCAGAGACGTCGCCGCAAACGGACTGAGCCTTCAAACACGACGAACCGGCGCCACCGAAGTAAAGAATCGCCGATGGTCGGCTGCTCGCTCCGGCCCCAATTTGGAAATCCGTAGCGTCCTCTTTGAAGACAAAAACCTGCAGAGTGATGACAACCCCACATCATAAAATAGTGCACTACATGCATATTTACGTGCCCAATGTCCAGACCTTTGCGGCCATGATTTAGCGCGGGGAGACGAGCAAGTGACAAAGATGCCGCGATATTCAGCGGGCAATCAGTTATGCAGTGCCCTAAGCATCGAGGCAGAAATCCGTCATCTCGAGCGTGTACTGGGTGGTGAGGGGGCTCATTCCGCATTCGCGCGTACATATTGGCGCGAACGTGTGCTGCAGGCATTGTCGACGCCCGGACTGATATCGGAACAGCGAGAGAGGCTTAACAGGTTGCTTTGCCGAATCGAAAACACCGGGGCAGCCTAGGACATAGCCGGCGGGTTCGTCCATCACCGTACGATGAATACCTCGACCCCTCCTACCCCCGGAATTGGTCTAACGTGCAACACTGCGATGTGTTTGACAGCCGCTCGTTTGCTTTTGCATGTCATCGCACCGACCGGTACTTCCACGAGACTCGCGCCGTCGAACTGCCGCCCTATTCAGCTCTTGATAGCACGGTCAGCTTGGTCCCCAGCCGACTCGAGCTTCGCCTTGTCCACGAATCCTACGGCATCGATGCCTCGAATTTCATTACAGTAATAGCGCGCCTTGGGTAAACACGGACGGTGCAACCATCAAGTCCGCCGCGGTTTTTGCCGTCTATCCGGCAAGCCCTCGTCCCCATCGCGGTCCGCAAAGCAATCTTCAACACGCGTCGCGCCATTATGTCAGGCAGAACTTCTATCCTTAATTCCATTCTGGCGACGCCGGCCGTGGGCAATAACCACGTCACGAGCGCCATCCGGTCGTCGCTCCTATCGTCGTTGTTTGACGATTCGCGCTCGTTGGCCATGTCCGGCGCCGCCAGCGCGTTTGTCGCACTGGTGTCGTTCATCACCCTGCAACGCATCTGGCCGGCGGTATGGCTCTTCGCAGGCGTGGGCATCATCGCGGCCCGAATATACGTGGCGCAGGCGTACGTTGCAGCTAGCCGCTCGGCAGCGCTTCGCCCGCATCGCGCGGCCACGCGCTACGCGCCGCTCGCGATGCTTTCGTCGGCTCTGCTCGGTGCCGGCTCGACGGCGTGCTTGATGTCCGGCGACGCTGCGCTGAGCGCGCTTGCCATCATGGTGACTGCGGGGACGCTCGGCGGCGTCGCATCAAGGAATGCGGCACTGCCCCGTCTCGCAGTCGCGCAGATTGGTCTGGGCGCCGCACCTCTCGGACTGGGGGCGCTGCTCGCACCCAGCCATGCTTACTGGGTACTCATGCCACCGCTGCTCGTCTACATCGTCGCGATGGCCTCTATTGTCCGTCGCCACTATTCAGGGCTCGTCGCCCTGATGACGGCTGAACAGGCGAATGCCGAACTGGCTGCCCGATTCGACGCTGCGCTGGCTCACATGCCGCACGGGTTGTGCACCATCGACCGGGCTGGCAAGGTGATTATCGCCAACCGGCGGACCGCGGAACTGTTTGGCTCGACCGTTGAGATGCTCAGGCTCAACGTTCCACTGCCGGAGTTCATCGGGCATGTGGGACTCGCGAAGTTTGGCGAGACGCTCAGACGGCAGCTGGTCGAGCGGTGTACGGCGTGGCTGTCCGCGAATCGCGGACCGCTTGGCATCGAACTCAATGACGGCCGCCAGCTGGAAATGACGCGCAATCCTGTGCCCGATGGCAGCGCGGTCATCATCATCGAGGACGTCACGGAACGCCGCGCATCCGAAGAGCGAGTGCTTTACCTCGCACATCATGACCCATTGACGGGTCTCGCGAACCGCCGCTATCTGCAGGCGCAGATGCAGCAGCGTCTGTCGCGACGCGGCGATGACCAAGGTCCGACACTGGCCGTAATGTTTCTCGACCTCGACGGTTTCAAGAAGGTCAACGACGACCTCGGCCATGATGCGGGCGACGAGGTACTGAGGGCCGTCGCACTTCGCCTAAAAAAAACGCTGCGGCACGGAGAAATCATTGCCCGGCTCGGTGGCGATGAATTTGCACTGATTGTTGAACATGCAACGTTCGTCGCTTGCACGACACTTGCCCGGCGGATTGTTCAGCGTCTTTCGGAACCGTATCCCTTGTCGGGCGGTACCACCGCGACGATTGGCGCGAGTGTCGGCCTGGCCTTGGCGCAGAAGGGTGAGTCGTTCGAGCGGCTGATGAAGCGTGCCGACCAGGCGCTGTACAAGGCGAAAGCGTCAGGCAAGGGCGCGTTTCGGTTCTCGACCGTAGATATGGCCGCGCCCGAAGCCGCCACCGACAGCGTAGGCGGGTCGTCAGAACACGACCTCACCCGAGCCTGAGCAACGCCCTGTCGATTGGGGCTCCTTTGTGCCGCCGCGGGTGCGGATTCGCCGCATCGTGACAGAGGTCGTCACAAGGGGCACCAGACGAAACCAAACCGCTAAGCTTGCCGCCACTTCGGGTTGCGCACGCAGCGCTCAGAAACCACATCTGCCCCTTCCAGCACGCGCGCAACGTACGCCCTTTCTCGACGGTCGAGAATGTGCGCCCATTGTGCAGCCAGGCCCTCGTCCGTTGTCTCCAATACACTAATGCGAACGCCGTTCAGGCCGATGCTCGACCTCAAGCTAAACGTCGCGTCGCTCATTTGGTCGACAAGTCCGACGTCGTCGTCTGAAATCAATAGTTCAAAGCGTTTAGTCATGGTTGAGTGGGTCCTTAGTTGTGGTGAAGCCCGGCAACTCCTTTGCTTCAGGCCGTCGGGAGACTGAGACCGCTCCAGCCAACATCAGCGCAAACTCTTCGACGGTCGACGGCCCAGGCCGGTACGTCGGCTCAGGAAATCGGCCCAGACAACTTCGCATTGAACGCGCCAGGATTCTTGCGGCGCTTGCCGAGTCATATCGCGACTCCAAACTGCGGGGAGGTCGATGGTTTTACTTCGCAGATTTCGGTTCGAACGTGGCCACGTAGGCCACGCCCCATATTGCCGCCTCGAGCGCGGCGACCATTATCGCCTGTGTGCAGGCCGTGACTGAAATCGCTGGATACGGAATTTGATAAAGCCACCACGGCGGCTGCGGGGAGTTATGGTCGAAACTGGTGTTCGGGGCGAGGCGGGGATTTGGAGGCGGTGGAGGTTTAGCTGAGAATGTTGCT
>NZ_FCOJ02000058.1 GCF_001545035.1 Caballeronia glebae | reverse complement strand
CCACACGACCGAATCATGGGCATGACGCCGCTCCAGAGTATTGGCTGGCAGGGCGTTGAGCCCAAGCTGTTGGACGAACTGGACGACACAGTAAAGCAGCGCATGCTAGCGCGGGTTACGCCAGTAGGGGATGAGCCGGGCGTCAAGCCTTTTGGCAAGTTGCCGCCTATCCAGGATCCCGTTCCGGGAGTTGATCCTAGCGCCTTTTGGAACGGCAATCGTGGTATCCCGAGGCTTTGGGCTAAACCACCGTTGGACCAGACGGTGCGTATCAATGCGGAATCCGTACCTAATCCATTAAGCGCCGAGGACATGCGTCCTTTTGAGCAGTCGCGAAACAAACAACCCGCGATGGGTGCAATTGATCCAAAAACAGGACGCCTTCGCGAGCCTTCTAATCCGTATCTGGCTTCGGCAGTCGATCCTCACAGAACACTAGAGCGTGCCCCCGATCCATACACGCAAGGGCGGGTGTATAGCCGCGAAACAGAGGAGGAAAAGATGGAGTTCTTGAACAACTACCACCCCGAACCGACCAATCACAGCACAATTCCTGACAGCGTCGAGTTCATGAAGCGGGTGGTTGCCTATGACTTGCCGATCGGTTTCTGCGATGCCGCTGACGATGTCGAATTCTGGAGCGAGCTAATTAAGCGAGCTGACTGGACGCAAGGTTATGACGTGTACTTCAATTCGGGCACGTTTGAACCGGTCGCCAAGCCTTCTACGGTCGATTGGAAGACCGTAAGGGATGAAGTGAATGAGGCCGATGCGATGAGACTGAAGCAAAAGCTCGAAGGCGATCAGCGATTTGAACTGTACGGACGGCGCTAAATCATGAAGAGAGTTCTACTTACTGGGGTGCTTTTCTTGATGTTGCAAGCGTGCGCGAACAGCGGGCCGAAGCCGTTTATCTACGCGGACTTTGAGCGCGCAAAGGTTCTGCCCTACGATTCGCCCCCACAAGTAATTTATAGAATTGACGATCATCGTTTTGTCACTTTGGAGCGCTATCGCGACTGCAATTATGGTGATACATACTTCAACGACACAAAGACCTCAGTGCGAACGTACTTGGGTCGTGCCGGTATCGAGAATTTCCAAGGAAAACTCATTATTTCCGATCCGACAGAAAGGAATATCGTGATTCCTTCATCAGCTCCGCCCCAATATGTCTGTGGAGATCGTGGGTGTTCCGTCTCACTGATCTACTCGATTGATGGCGGTGTGACTTTCGACTGGAACCCTTTCATACACTCTTTCGTTCCGTACAAAGACACGAGTGAATATACGGTTTTGGTGACTTCGGATTCATACTATATAGCACGAGCAGAAGGGTCTGGAGCATACGTTAAGAAGTTTCCATTGGTATCTGGATACCGCTATGGGCAAGGTGAGATTCCGGGAGGGCGTCACATCGAGTACGGCGTCAAATTGCCTTCCGACATGCACTCTCCATCGGGCCAAGAGCGCTTTTCCTGTGATGCCTCTATCCGTCCGACCAACCCCGACGCTCCGCTAAAATAGGTCTCTGCAACATGAACCCCGTCCGTTTTGGCGATTTCACCACCCATAATGGCGTTGTTAAAACGCATCGTCGACTTTCTCGCTCGCCGGCAAGGCCCAAGGTGAAACGTCGAGTGCCGGCGAGCGTGCAAATTGATCCGAATATCATCGTAGGGACGGGGCTATATCATGAAGAGAATTTTACTTACCGGTCTGCTTTTCTCGATGTTGCAAGCGTGCGCGGGCAGCGGGCCGAGGCCGTTCGTCTATGGAGACTTTAAGGCCATCAAAGGTTCTGCCCTACGATTCGCCCCCACAAGTAATTTATAGAATTGACGATCATCGTTTTCTCACTTTGGAGCGCTATCGCGACTGCAATTATGGTGACACATACTTCAACGACACAAAGACGTCAGTTCGAACGTACTTGGGTCGTGCCGGTATCGAGAATTTTCAAGGCAAACTCATTATTGCCGATCCGACAGAAAGGAATATTGTGATTCCTTCATCAGCTCCACCTCAATATGTTTGTGGAGATCGTGGATGCTTCGTCTCGTTGATCTATTCGACCGATGGTGGACGTACATTTTATGGAAAACGCTTCATGCACTCCTTCGACCCCTACACAGACACAAGCGAATATACAGTATTGGTAACGTCCGACTCGTACTACGTTCAACAAACGGGGCCGGCGAGCGAGTACGTTAAGAAGTTTCCATTGGTATCTGGATACCGCTATGGGCAAGGTGAGATTCCGGGAGGGCGTCACATCGAGTACGGCGTCAAATTGCCTCACGGCATGCATTCTCCATCAGGCCAAGAGCGCTTTTCCTGTGATGCCTCTATCCGTCCGACCAACCCCGACGCTCCGCTGAAATAGATCTCGGCAACACGAAGAACCCGTCTGCTTTGGCGATTTCACCATCCACGATGGCGTTGGGAAAAAGCCATCGCTTGATGACAGAACCGCACACGATCAACGCCCACACGCCTCGCGCGACACCACGAAGTGCATGACATCGGTGCGCGCTTCATCGAAACCGGCTTCGCAATAAGCCAGATACAACCGCCACGTGCGCACGAAGGCTTCGTCGAATCCCTGCGCGCGGACCGCATCGGTATGCGTTTCGAACGCATGTCGCCAATAGCGCAGCGTGCGGGCGTAGTCCGCGCCGAACGAGAGCGTCGCGCGCGCATCGAGTCCCGCGCGCCGCGCCGCGCGCACGAAGCGCTCCGGGCTCGGCAGCATGCCACCCGGAAAAATGGTCTCGCGAATGAAATCGCTCGACGCGCGATACGTGGCAAAACGCGCATCGTCGATAGTGATCGACTGCACGAGCGCCTTCGCACCCGGCGCGAGGCAGCGGCGCAGCACGTCGAAATACGTGGGCCAGAAGCGCTCGCCCACCGCCTCGAACATTTCGATCGACACCACCGCGTCGTACTGGCCGCGCAAATCGCGATAGTCGCGCAACGCGATATCGGCGAGTTCGCTCAGTCCGTCGCGCGCGATTCGCTCCACGGCGAACGCGTGTTGCGCGGGCGAGATCGTCACGCCGTGCACGCGGATGCCGAGGCGCGCCGCGTGCCGCGCGAAGCCGCCCCAGCCGCAGCCGATCTCCAGCACGCGCATGCCGGCCGCGAGCCCGAGCGTATCGACGATGCGCTGATACTTGCCATGCTGCGCCGCTTCGAGCGCAAGCTCGGCGTCGCCATCGAACCATGCGCTCGAATAGGTCCAGGTCGGATCGAGCCAGAGCGCATAGAACGCGTTGCCGATGTCGTAATGCGCGTGAACGTTGCGGCGGCTGCCCGCGCGCGTGTTCAGGCGCAGCCGATGCCGCACGTTGTGCCAGCATTGCGCGACGAAGCCGCCCGCGACCGTGCGCGCGAGCGCCGCCTCGTTGCGGAGCGCGAGTCGCAGCAAGGCGCACGGATCGGGCGTGTCGAGCCATTGCGCGCGATACGCCTGAGCAAAGCCGATGTCGCCCGCGCGCAGAATCGCGCGGCAGGCGCGCCAGTCGTGGATGAACAGACACGCGGCCGGTTGCATGAGCGGATCGCCGAATACGCAGCGTGCGCCGTCGGGCGTGACGAGCACGAGATGTCCCACGTCGATTCGGCGCAAGAGGCCGAGAAAAATCCGCGCGGACAGCGGCATTGCCGATGGCGCGGAAAAGGACCGCAGCAAATTCATGATCGAGCCTTTTTTTTCGTTTCTTCCGCGTTCGGCGGATGCTTGCCGTGAAAAGGCACGCGCTTCATCCAAAGCCGTAGCGCCTGCCAGTGAATCCTCACGATGACGCCCGCGGCGAATAGCGGCGCGAGCAGCAGCGCGCGCCACGCGAGCGCGCCGGTGAGCGGCTGCGCGACGAGGCCGATCGCGGTGCGGATCAGAAGACCGTCGCGGTCGCGATAATCGATCGAGATGCTCAAACGATCGCCACGCCGCCGCACGCGAAACGCGTAATCGCCGACGACATCGCAAAAAGGCGAGACGTGCAGCGTCTTGCGGCAGACGAGCACGGTGTCGTCGGTGATCGGCGCGTGATCCTTCGCGCTCAGCAAGTAGCCGCGATGCTCGCCGAAGGTGTTGCGCACATCGGCGTAAAGCGCGCGCAACGCGCCCGCGCGGTCGTGGCAGAACCAGAAGCTCACCGGATTGAACGCGTAACCGAACACGCGCGGAATCGTCAGCAGATGGATTTCGCCGTCGGCGGGAATGCGCGCCTGCGCGAGGCACGCGCGCATCCAGAGATCGAGATCGCAGTCGTTGCGCGGACCGTAGTCGCGTCTGAAAAGCGCGAGCGGCCGAATGCGGTCGATGCCGAACCACGCGCAGCGCAGCGCATCGAGGCGCGCGACATCGCAACGGACGTATCGCACCGGATAGTCGAAGCGATGTCGCGCCGGACGCAGCCGCTCGTGCATCACGCGGCCCGTCAGCCATTGCGCCGTTCTCATGGTTTCGCCCATGCCGGTTGGACGCCGAAATCGCGCGCGACGCGCAACGCGGATTTCAAGCCGTCTTCGTGAAAGCCATAGCCGGTCCATGCGCCTGCGTGCCACGTCCGGCGCGCGCCCTGAATGCGCGGCAAACGCGCCTGAGCGTCGATGGCCGCGAGATCGAAGAGCGGATGCTCGTACTCGTAGCGGCCGAGTTGTGCGCCGGGCGCGGGTTCATCGACGGGATTGAGCGTGAGGACGACCGGCGTCCTGAAAGGCAAGGGCTGAAGCTGATTGAGCAGATAGCTCACGCAGACCGGCGCGGCCGCGTCGCGCACGAAGCCCGCACGCCCCGCACGCGCACCGATGTAATTCCACGCCGACCAGACGCGGCGGCGGCGCGGCAGGAGCGCGCAATCCGTATGCAGCACCGCGAGGTTGCGCTGATAGCGCACGGCGCCGAGCACCGCGCGCTCTTCGGCGGACGCGTCGTCGAGCAGGCGCAGGCTCGTCGGCGCGTGCGTCGCGAGCACGATGGCGTCGAAGCGCTCGGGGCCGGCATCGTCGGTCATCACGATCACGCCGTCGTCGTCGCGGCGAACGCCTCGCACGCGCGCGTGCGTGCGCACGTCGTCGAGCGTGGCCGCAATCCGCCGCACATACTCGCGCGCGCCGCCCACGACCGTTCTCCACGGCGGCCGGCCGTTCACCTGCAACAGCGCGTGATTGAGACAGAAGCGCAGAAAGGTCGCGGCGGGAAAGCGCAGGATGTCGTTCGCGGCGCTCGACCAGATCGCCGCGGCCATCGGCAAAAGATAGTGGCGCTGAAACGGCGCGCCATAACCGCCCTCGACGAGCAGTTCGCCGACCGAGCAGCGATTCGCGCTCACCCGTTCCAGATGCATATGAGCCGATGCGTTGAAGCGCACGATGTCGCGCAGCATGCCGATGAACGACGGCGAAAACAGATTGCGCCGCTGCGCGAAAACGGTATTGAGATTCGTGCCCGCCCATTCGAAGCGTCCGCCGTCGAGCGACACGGAAAACGACATGTCGCTGCGATGCGCGGCCACGCCGAGTTCGTCGAAAAGCGCGATCAGATTCGGATACGTGCGGTCGTTGAACACGAGAAAGCCCGTATCGACGGGATGTTGCACGCCATCGAGCGCGATATCGACGGTATGTGTATGGCCGCCGAGATAATCGGCCGCTTCGAAAAGCGTCATGCGATGCGCGCGCGAAAGCAGATACGCGCTCGCGAGACCGGCGATCCCCGCGCCGATCACCGCGATGCGCAGCTGTCCTTCTTTTGTCGATGAATCCATGCTGGACGGTCTCCTCGCGCCAAAAGGTCTCCTCGCGCCGCGTGGACGTGGCTGTTTCCGACAGATACGAGAGAGACGCGCGCGCGGATGCACGCGCGTCGCGCTTGAGTCAGGTCAGTCGCGCTGGCCCGGACTTTGAAACCCGGGCTGGCCGATTTGCCCGGGCGATTGCGGCACGCGACGAAAACGCGCGGTGTCGTAGCCCATCGCGTCGAGACGCGCGAGCATCGAGCGATAGACGTCGTCGTTCATCGACGGTTCGCGCGAGAAAATCCAGCCGAGCTTCCTGTTCGGATAGCCGAGGATCGTGTAGCGATAATCCGGATCGACGTAGAGAGTGAGTTGCGTCACGTGAATGGGCCAGAAAGGTTGCACGCTCCATTCGCCGCCGTTGCTGCCCGGCTTCACCGTATCGATGAAGTGATACGTCGTTTCCTCATGCTCGAAACCGTTCTTGCGGCCGTGAAAGACGTCGTCGATTTTTCCGTCCGCGCGCAGCGACCACTGCACGTGCGTGCCGACGAAATCGCGCTCCGCGAAGTACGGAATATTCGCGATGACGTACCAGCGTCCCATGTAGCGCGGCACGTCGACCGGCACGGTTTCAAGCGGCTGGTTTGCTCGCGGATTCGGGTTCGGCGGACTCGAACAACCCGCCACCGCCACGACGACGCCAGCCGCCAGCAACGCAACGACGAGCGCCCGTTTCGTGTTTGTCATGACGTCACCTTCATCGGACGTTTCTCGAACAGATAGTGCGCGACGCCCCATTCGCGGCCGCGCGCATAGCCGAACAGTTCGGCCACCGCCATGTAGAACATGCGCCAGCGCTGGAACCAGATCGCGGCGGCGTCGCCGTAGACGTCGCGAAGCATCGGCATGACGCGAACGCGCGCGGCATCGAGTGAATCGAGCCACTGATTCGCGGTGCGCGCGTAGTGCGTGCCGTTCACCCACCATTCACGCGTCACGCGCAGATCGTCCTGAAAGTGCAGCAGCAAGGACGCGGACGGCATCGTGCCGCCGGTGAAGAAATAGCGCGACATCCAGTCGCCGCCGTCGCGCGACGTGAAGTGATACGCGAGCGTCGCGTGCGCGAAGTGGTGGACAAAAAGTCGTCCGTCGTCGGCGAGCCAGCGAGCGATCTTCGCGAGCAGAAGGCCGTAGTGCTTCATGTGCTCGAACATTTCGATCGACAAAATGCGATCGAACGGTCTCTCGTCGCGCGCGAAATCGAAATCGACGATGTCGCCCGTCACGACGCGCAAGTTGATAAGCCCGCGCTGCTTCGCCCGTGCTTCGATGAACGCGCGCTGCCCGCGAGAGTTCGACAGCGCGACGACTTGCGCGCGCGGATAGCGCTCGGCCATCCACAGCGCGAGCGAGCCCCAGCCGCAGCCGAGATCGAGAATGCGCTGACCATCCGCGAGTTGCGCGCGCTTCGCATACCGTTCGAGCATCGCGAGTTCGGCCTGGGCGAGCGTCTCGTCGCCACGCGGATAAAAACCGCACGAGTACTTCAGACGCGGTCCGAGATGCGCCTCGAAGAAGGCGTCCGGCAGCTCGTAGTGCTGCGCGTTGGCGGCGTGCGTATCGATGGCGATCGGGCTCGCGCGCAGTTCGCTCAGGAAACGTTCGAACGCTTGCGTGCGCAACGCGTTGTCGTTCGCATGCTCGTCGATGAGACGCTGGCGGATCAGCATGCGCATGCCGGCGCGCACGAGCGCATCGGGCAAGAGGCCGCGCTCGCACGCGCGAATGATGCGGCTTTCGTCGAACGCGGGCATGTCGGCGGGAGCGACGGAGGCGACGGATGCGGCGGGCGTTTCGCGAGCGGCGATGTTCATCGGTTTGTCCTTGCTTTGTTCATGCGGGTTTTGCGCGGCCACGGAATCAGCGCGCTCGTCGTGCGCATGTAGTCGCGATAGCCGTCACGCGTCTCGGCGAGATGCGCTTCCAGAATCGGAATGCCCGATACCTTCAGCAGCAGCCACGCCATCAGCACGGGCGGCGCGAGCGTGGCCCAGTCCCACGGCATGTCGATCGACAGCACGGCGTACGCGATCCAGTGCACGCATTCGAAGAAGTAATTCGGATGACGCGAATAGCGCCACCAACCCTCGCGGCACACTTTTCCGCGATTCGCGGGATCGGCGACGAAGCGCTTCAGTTGTCGATCCGCCGCCGCTTCGCCCGCAACGGCGACGATCCAAACGACGACGAAGCCCGCGATGCAGAGCGGGCTCGGCGCATCGCGCGCGTAGGCGGGCACGAAGAACGCGATGGCGAGCAGCATCGAAATGAATGCCTGCAACTGGAAGAAGCCGAACATGTTGCGCGCGGCGTGTTTGCCCCAGCGTTCACGAAACGCGTGATAGCGCGTGTCTTCCGGCTTGCCGCGATTGCGCCGCCACAAATGCCACGCGAGCCTCGCGCCCCAGACGGCGCCGCCCGCCGCGACGCACACGCGATTGACCGCCGCGCCCGTCCCGCAAACGCCGATAAAAAGCGCGGCCGCGCCGAGCGAGGCGGCCCAAACCGGATCGACCATGCCGGCGTTTTCCGTGCGCAACTGCCAGAGCCACGCGACGGAAAAGATCAGCACGAATCCAATGACGACGATGAGGACAGCGACGGCGACAGGCATGGCGGCTCCGCGAACACGCGTTCACCGAGCAATACGGACGCCGAGCGCGCGCGGATGCAGCGAACGAAAAATGGACGCTTGCCGTGAGAAAAGGCACGACGCGACACCGACGCCGCCATCGCGTGTTAGGCGATGGGCGGCGCACGGCGTGCAAAGACTGCAATCGTCAGGTCAGGTCGAATGCATCTGACCGGTCGCGAGCACGGGGCCGGTCGGTGCGCCGGTCGGTGAGCCACCGGGCGGCTCGTCCGACACCGCGAGCACGGCCTGCGTGCTCAACTGAGCGACGATCTCGGGCGGCAGCGTCATCGTCGCGGGACGATCGGACGGGAAGACGCCGAGCGCAATCGGCTTCGCGTTCGGCGGGATGAGCCACAGTTCCGTCGCGCGATTCGCGGGGATCGTCACGCGTGACGTGGGCACGACGACCATGCGCGCGGCCCGCACATCGACGGTCGCGGTCCAGTGCACGACGCCATCCTTGCGCGCGATCGACGCAACCATGTATTCGCTCGGCGCGGCTGCCGTCACCGGCGCTTCTGGCGCTTGCCGCAGCAAGGTGAAGGTCACGCCGAGCAGGACGAGCGCGGCGACGCTCGCGCCGATCGTGAGCCAGCGCCACACGCTCAGGCTGTCCCACCAGCGTTCGCGCTTCTTCTGCGGCGTCAGGAAACCCAGATCGCGGCGGATGCGCGTCCACACGCGCTCGGGCGGCGCGAGCGCGCGTACATCGTCGGCGAGTGGCGCGAGCCGTCGCTGCCAGTCGTCGAGCGCGCGCTGCAATGCGGGATCGCGCGACACATCCGCTTCGAGCGCGGCGCGTTCCCGCGCGTCGAGCACGCCGAGCGCGTATTCGGCGCAGCGCAGATCGTCGTCGTCGTTGCGAGCGGGCGTGTTCATTGTTCGAGACAAGTCTTGAGTTGCATCAGGCTGCGGCGAATCCAGCTTTTCATCGTGCCGAGCGGCACGGCGAGCCGTTGCGCCAGTTCGCTATACGTCGCGCCGGTGAAGAACGCCTCGCGGATCGCGCTCTTCTGCTGCGGCTCCAGCCGGTCGAGGCACCATTCGAGCCGCCGCCGTTCCTGGCTCGATTCGGCCGCGACGGCGGGCGTGGGAGCTTCGTCGGCGATCTCGCTTGCATCGTGTTCGCCGAGCAGCTCCTCGCGATGCTGCCGCATGCGGTCGATCGTGCGATTGCGCCCGAGCGTCAAGAGCCACGTGATCGCGCTGCCGCGTGCGGGATCGAAGGTATCCGCGCGACGCCAGGCCGTGGCGAACACCTCCTGCAGAATGTCTTCGGCCTCGCCGCGGTCGCGGATCATGCGCACGATCACGCCGAACACGCGTGCCGAAGTCGCCCGATACAACTCGGCGAACGCTTGCTCGTCGCCCTTCGCGACCTTCGCGAGCATCTGGTCGATGCGCTCGCGGCGCAGGCGATCCGCGTCGCCGGGGGAACCCGGATCGACGTTGCCGGTGCTGCCGGAAAAGGTGTCCGTCATGAGCAGATTGAGTGTGTCGCACTGTGGCATCGCGGTTCGCGGCTCGCATCATGGTTCATGACGATACGAGCGGCGAGGCTTCGAGGATGCTCCAGGATGCGATCGTTATTTGTGCGACAACATCGTTCCGCGGCAACCCGACGCGAGACATCGGCATGCGTAGAGCCGCTTGAGCGCCGCGGTGCGCCGGCCATCGACGGTCAGGCAATAGTCGATGAACAACTCCTGTCCCTTGCCGATCGGCCGGATCGCGCGGATGAACACGCGCTCGCCGTCCTGCTCGGCTTCGCAGTTCGGCGCGCAACTGTGATTAAGCCAGCGCGCGGAATTGCCGCCGCGCGCGCCGTCGATGACGGTGCCGTCATCGAGACCGAAGAAAAAGGTATGACCATCTTCCGCATTCGATTTCGCGTGGAGGCGCTGCGCTTGCTTCCACGACAGACGCAGGCCTTTGTATTCGAGCAGCATCGCGCCCGTGGGCAGGTCGGCGAGAGCGAAAACGCCCCGGCCATGAACCGGAGATGTCCGGACGGTGATTCGACGCATGGTGTGGCGGGCCGCAGTGAGGAGGTTGAATATTTGAGCGCAGGCGTGAGCATCGTTATGATGTGGCCGTCATAAATCGCTGTCACGTCCATGCCCGCAGTTTCTCCCCGCAAGAGCAGAAAGCGCAAGCCATTACGCGGATCGCTTGCACGATATCGCAATAGGATCGTCGAAGTACTCGGGGAGGCGCGCGGTCAGCGCGTGATGATACGGTCGATCCACGACGATGGCGTCGAGCGGCGCACCGCGGTGAAGTGGATCAATCTGCTGCCGGTGGAGACGGAGTTGTTTTAGCTGGCTGCCGGCGCATAGGCGATGCGATGCGATGCAAGCGCGACAAGTCCGCGCTCGGCTGCCTGACGAGCGCCGAGAACTGCTCGACCCGCTGCCCGGTGATGCGCACGCTCGGCCCGAAAAAACATTGCGAACCGGCGACCGTCGGAATCGCGCATTCGTTCTAGGACCGGTCGCGCTTCTGAACGATACGGCTCACCACCGCAAGGCAGATCGCGAGCAACACGCCCGCATAGACCACGACCGCCGGCCATCCGCCGTGTTGCCAGAAAGACCCGCCGATCGACCCGAGCACGCTCGAACCGACGTAGTACGCCAGCAGATAGAGCGACGCCGCATGTCCTTTGGCGCTGCCGGCCAGTTGACCGACCCATCCGCTCGCGACCGAGTGCGTCACGAAGAAGCCGATCGTCACGAGCACGATGCCGACGATCACCGTCACGAGCGAGGTCGAAAGCGTCAGCGCGAGACCGATGGCGAACAGCACGACACCGCTGACGAGAACCGGTGCTCGTCCGAGCCTGTCGGCAAGCGCGCCGGCAGTCGACGACGACACCATCCCGAACAAATACGCCCCGAAGATCAGGCCGCATGCTGTCGCGCTCAGGTTGAACGGCGGGGCGACGAGTCGAAATCCCGCGTAGTTGTACACCGTCACGAACGCGCCCATCGCGAGGAAGCCGATTGCGAACACGAGCGGCAGGACGCCGTGAAACAGTTGAGCTTTCCAGAGCTGGAAATGATGCCGAAGAGTCAGGTCGGTGCGTTTGACGAAACGCCGTGACGGCGGAAGCAGCATCACGAACGCGACGGCCGCGATCAAATCCACGACACCGATCGTCGACATGGCCGTGCGCCACGAGAAATACTCTTCGAGAACGCTCATGCCGATGCGTCCGATCATGCCGCCGAACGCCGTGCCGCCGACATAAAGTCCCATCGCGAAGCCCAGTCCTTCGGCCGCGATTTCCTCCGCGAGATAGGCCATGGCCACGGCGGGCACGCCGCCGAGCGCCAGGCCTTCCATCGCGCGCCACACGAGCATCGAGTCCCAGTTCGACGCGCTCGCCGCCAGCAAATTGAACAATGCCGCCGATGTCATCGACGCGAACATCAGTCCGCGCCGTCCGATTCGCTCGGACAACGCGCCCGCGCACAGAATGGACACCGCGAGAAATCCGGTCGATACCGACAGCGACAGCGAACTGCCCGCCGCGCCGATCTTGAACTCCCGCGCGAAAGCCGGAAGAAGCGGCTGGACGCAATAGAGCAGCGAAAACGTCGAGAAGCCGGCGAGGAAGAGCGCGAACGCGATGCGCCGATACGCGGCCGAAGCCGGCGAAACGCCGCCTGGAAGCGCGCGCGCCGAAGCTGCGCTTTCTTGGGTCGCAGACGATGAAATCGAAGGGGAGGACATGGGCGTTGCCGTCGATGAGTAACCGGGTTCATTCTTGCCAATGCGCGCTCATATGTCCAATATATGAAACCATGCCCAGCGATATGTTTGGCACTGGCTTCGTCGTCTATCTGAGAGGGAAAGCAAGGAAATGGAGCTTCGGCATTTGCGCTACTTCTTGGCCGTGGCCGAGACCGCGAATTTCACGAAGGCGGCGGAGATGCTCGGCATCGGTCAGCCGCCTCTCAGTCAGCAAATAAAAGCGCTGGAGCAGGAACTCGATGTCGTGCTCTTCAAGCGCACCGCGCGCGGCGCGGAACTGACGCTGGCCGGACGCGTGTTCGCCGACGAAGCGCAACGCGTGCTCGATGGCGCGCAACGCGCCGCGCGAGCAGCGAAACGTGCGGCGCGCGGTGAAACCGGACATCTGCGCGTCGGGTTCACGGGCACGGCGGCGTTCAACGAGCGCGTGTCGGGGCTGATCCGCAAATTTCGGGAAGCGTATCCCGACGCGGAACTGACGCTGCACGAAGCGGCTTCCGGCGTGCTCTTGGACGAGATCGAAGCGGGTCAACTCGACGTGGCCATCGTTCGTCCGGAGCGTCGCGTCGCGGATATCGTTCAGCAGCAAAGCTGGGACGACGAGCCGATGCTGGTGGCCTTGCCCATCGGTCATCCGCTTGCTTCCCGCAGGCGAATCGAGTTGGCGGAACTGATCGACGAGCCCTTCGTGCAAGTGCCGCGCGCGGCGGGCGGCACGCTATTCGACGACATCGTCGCCGCATGCGCCGCGGCGGGTTTCGAGCCTCGGCTGGCGCAACCCGCGCCCCAGATGGCGTCCGCCGTCACGCTCGTGGCCGCGGGGCTTGGCATCTCCATCGTGCCGAAGGCGATCACGCAGGTGCGCGTCGCGGGCGTGGTCTATCGTCCGCTCGTGGCGCGCGGTTTGCGCGCGCGGCTCGCGCTGGCGTCGCGGCGCGACGATCCGTCGGCGGTGGTGCGCAATTTCCTCGCGCTCGCGTGACGACACCCGGCCTCGGCCGACGCTCAGTTCGTCAACAGCCCCCGCGCCTGTTCGAGCAACGCGGCGGCGGCGAGAAATTGCTTTCGGCCCGCCATCGTGAGCGCGCCGATTGCGGTGTCCTTGAAAAGCTCATCGTTCGATGTGACGCGCGTACTCGATTCCCCGATCCGTCCCTGACGCAGCCGATAAAACGCCACCATCTCGAACGCCTGCGCGCGCAGATCGCCGTCCACGCCGGCCGCCACCAATTGCGCCGCGCCGGTCAACTGAGCCAGCGCGCTTTCGTAGTCTGCCCGTTCCATCGCCGCGATCTCCCGAATGCTTGCCGATAATTTTCGCGCGTTTTGGGTCAAACTATCGCATCTGGCATCGAACGAAACAACGAACCGAAACAACGAACGGAGACGACGCATGGCAGTAAGCGAAGCAGTGATGGCATTGCGTGAAGCGCTCGGCGCGCAGGTCGTGGCGCTGCCTGACGAGTTCGGCGAGCGGCGCGTCGCGGACTGGAGCGGCTTGCCCGGCGCGACACCGCTCGCGATCGTCCGTCCGCGCAACACGGATGAAGTTGCACAGGCGCTCGCCATCTGCTCGAAGCATAAGCAGCCGGTCGTCACGCAAGGCGGCCTGACCGGACTGGTCGGCGGCGCGAATCTGCTTGGCGGCGAAGTGAGCTTGAGTCTCGACCGCATGAACCGCATCGTCGAGATCGACGAAATTTCCGCGACGATGACCGTCGAAGCGGGCACGCCGCTGCAAGTCGTGCAGGAAGCGGCGAGCGCGGCGGGCTTCTACTTTCCGCTCGATCTCGGCGCGCGCGGCAGTTGCTCCATCGGCGGCAATCTCGCGACGAACGCGGGCGGCAACCGCGTCATCAAGTACGGCATGATGCGCGACCAGGTGCTCGGCGTCGAAGCGGTGCTCGCGAGCGGCGAGATCGTCGGCGGGCTCAACAAGATGATCAAGAACAACAGCGGTTACGACTTGCGGCATCTCCTGATCGGCAGCGAAGGCACGCTCGCGGTGATCACGCGCGTCGTGCTGCGCTTGCGGCCGAAGCCCACGGCGACCGCCACCGCGTGGTGCGGCCTGCCCGATTTCGCCGCGGTGACGACGCTGCTCACGCGCGCGCAGGCGAGCCTCGCGCCGGGTGTGTCCGCGTTCGAAGTCATGTGGGCCGGCTATCACGACACGGTCATCGCGAATCTCAAGAACCTGCGCGCCCCGCTCGCCGGGGCGCATCCGTTCTACGTGCTGCTGGAAAGCGTCGGCACCGATCCGGCGCGGCACGGCGAAGCCTTCGAGGAATTTCTCGGCGGCATGCTCGAAGCGGGCATCGTGACCGACGCGGCGATCGCATCGAACGAAGCGCACGCGCGCGATTTCTGGGCGATCCGCGACGCGCCCGGCGAATACGATCGCTTCATCCCGAACCACGCGGCGTACGACGTGAGCTTTTCGATCGCGCAAGTCGGCGACGCGGCCGCGCAATGCGAGGCGCGTTTGCGCGCGCGCTGGCCGGGCGCGATCGTGATGACCTACGGCCATCTCGGCGACGGCAACATTCACATCGTCGTCGATATTCCCGGCCGAGGAAAACAGGATCACGACGACGTCGATGCCCTCATCTACGATGTCACGCGCGAGTTCGAAGGATCGATTTCGGCGGAGCACGGCATCGGCCTGAAGAAGCGCGCGTATCTGCATCTCGTGCGCCGCGAAGCCGATATCGCGTCGATGCGCGCGATCAAGGCGTCGCTCGATCCGCACGGCTTGCTCAATCCGGGCAAGGTGTTCTAGCCGCGCTTGTGCGAATGCCGGTGATGAATGTCGGGAAAATGCGCGTGCGAGTGCGTGATCGGCAGATGCGCGTGCGGGTGCGTGTGCGGTTCATCGCCGGAATACGGAAAGTCGTGCGTGTGCCGATGATGCGCGTCGTGCACATGCCGATGCGTATGTTCCAGCCGCTCGTGCGTGTGTTCGTGCTCGTGCCGCTCGCGCACGTGCAGCCACACGCCGAGCGTCATCAGCGCGGCGGCGATCCAGAACGGCGCGCCCGGCGCCTGCGGCCATATCGCGAGCGAAAGCGCGACGCCGAACACCGGCGCGACCGAGAAGTACGCGCCCGTGCGCGCCGTTCCCAGATGCCGTAACGCGATCACGAACAGCACGAGACTCACGCCGTAGCCGCAAAAGCCCGTCGCCATCGCGGCCATGACGATTCGCGGCGCGCCCGGATGCGCGCCCATCGCGAAGGCGATGCCCAGATTCGTCGCGCCCGCGACGAGTCCCTTCGCGCAGGCGATGACCATTGCGTCGGCGGTCGAGATCTTGCGCGTCAGATTGTTGTCGATGGCCCAGCAGAGGCACGCCAAAGCGATCAGCAGCGCGCCTGTCGTCGTGTGGGTTGCAGCCGTTCCCGCGCCCGTTCCCCACGCAAGCACGACGCCGCCCGCGACGATCGCGGCCATGCCGAGAAAGACCGAAGCATCCACGTTCTCCCGAAAAACGATCCACGCGATCGCCGCCGTCAGCACGCCTTCGAGGTTGAGCAAGAGCGAGCTTGTCGCGGCGGGCGTGCTCGTCAAGCCGAGCATCAACAGCGCCGGCCCGGCGACGCCGCCGAACGCGATCGCGCCGCCAAGCCACGCGATCTCCCGCGCGCGCAGGCCGTGGCCGGTCGCGCGCCAGAACCGGCGGCCGAACAGAATCGCGCCGAGGCCGAAGCCGCTGCCGAGATAGAAGAGGCCCGCGACCATGAACGGCGGCAGCGGGCCGAGCAGCGCCTTTGCGACCGGCGTGGTCGCGCCGAAAAGCGCGGCGGCGGTGAGGGCGACGAGGATCGCGGAGAATCGGCTTCGCATAGTCCAAAAGTGTAGTTCACGTCGATTCCGCCGATGATTCGACGCTCGCCGCGCTCTCATTCTTCGCTCATTTTCGCCGCGCAGAATGCCTCCATCGACAAACAACTGCAGCGCGGGAGACAGGAAATGAGGACGATCCAATACGTGATAGTGGCCGCCAAACTGACCTTCGGCCTCGTGACGGTCGCGCAGGCGCATCCGTTCATCGGCGTGGGCATCGTGGGCGGGCCGGTGTTTCCGGTCGCATCGAGCGCGCAGAGTGCGCCGCCGTTGCCGGTCTATGCCCGCGCGACCGGTTTCGGTCCCGCGCCGTTGCCGCCCGAAGCGCCGCCGGTGCGTTACGCGGAACCGGCCATCGGCAATATCGCGGCGATCATGGGGCACGCGAATGCTTCGGTTCTTCAGAACGGCGTGTGAAGCGGCGTGCGGCGCGGCGCTTCGCAATCGCGTTCACATCGAAGCTAAAAAGATTCGTTTGTCCCGTCTCGCGCGCCGCGTTAGCCTGAGCGCATGACCCAAATCATCGACTACGCAGCCATCGCCGATGCCGCGCGCGACGGCTACATGAATCGCGTTATCTCCAGCGTCAACGATCACGACGTTCATATCAGCGTGATGGACGCGCCGTATCCGTGGCACTTTCATCCGAACTCCGACGAGACCTTCGTTTCGGTCGAAGGCACGCTCGTCATCGAGTTCGAGGAAGGCGCCGTCGAATTGCGCGCCGGGCAATTGCTGACCGTGCCCGCCGGCAAACCGCATTGCACGCGACCGGGCGGCGCGCGCTCCGTCAACTTGACGGTCGAGAAAACGGACGCGCAAACCGTGTTCTGCGACGCGCCCACCTAGCGTGCCGCGCGCGTTTCCAGATGCTTCACGAGCCGTTGCGCGGCGGGCTGCAACGCGTCGAAGTTCCGGAAGCACACGACGAAGCGGCGCTTCGCGAACGCATCGGAAAGCGGAATGGCTTCGATGCCGAGCGCCTGCCGATACGTTCCCGCCACTTCCATCGGCACGACGCTGATGCCGAGGCCCGCCGCGACGACGCGAAACGCGGCGTCGAAGCTCGACACGATCACGCGATACGACATCGACTTGCCCGCTTGCGCCGCCGCGCGTTGCAACATCGTATGCACGGCGGTCGCGGGCGGCAGACCGACATGCTCGAATTCCAGCGAATCCTCGAAACTCACCGAGCGCCGCTTCGCGAGCGGATGACCGGCCGGCACCGCGAGCGCAAGCTGGTCATGCCGATAAGCGCGATGTTGCAGTCCGCGCAGATCCACGCTGTCCCAGCACACGCCGACCGACGCCACGCCTTCGCGCAACTGCCGCACGAGATCGTTCGATAGCCGTTCCTCGACATCGACCTTGATGTTCTGGTTGGCCGGCTCGCGCATGAACGACGCGATATCGTCGAGCAACGCCTCCGCAATCGCCGATGCCGACGCGCAAATGCTCACGCGCCCCATCAAGCCGCCGCCGAACGCCGCGACGTCGTTGGCGATGCGCTCCATCGTGAACAACACGCTGCGCGCGTGTTCGAGCAACGCGATGCCCGCGGGCGTCGGCTCGACGCCGCGCCGCGAGCGCGAGAACAACGGCACGCCGAGCGATGTCTCCAGTTGCGCGATGCGCTTGCTGATCGCGGAAGGCTCGATATGCGACTCGTGCGCCGCGCGCGCAATGTTCTGATGCTCGCAGACCGTCACGAAAAGACGCAGCGTTTTCAGGTCGATATCGCGCATGGTGATGGCCGATTCCTCTGACGTTCCGAACGGGAAGCATGAGCCTGCCAAATTACCGCTTTTACGGCATTTGCGGAATCTCTAAAGTCGAGTCCATACACACAAGACCCGGAGACGAAACATGCCCGCGTTCCCACCGAACGCCGTAATCCGCGAAGTCGGCCTGCGCGACGGCTTGCAGAGCATTCGCACGATCTTGCCGACCGAACGCAAGATCGAATGGATCGGCGCTGCCTACGCCGCCGGTCAGCGCGAAATCGAAGTTGGTTCGTTCGTGCCCGCGCACCTGCTGCCGCAACTCGCGGATACAGCCGAACTCGTCGCCTACGCGAAGACGCTGCCGGGTCTTCTGGTTTCGGTGCTCGTGCCGAATCTGAAGGGCGCGCAACGCGCCATCGAAACGCAAGCCGATTTGATGCTCGTGCCGCTTTCCGCGAGCCGCGCGCACAGTCTCGCGAATCTGCGCAAGACGCCGGAGGAAGTCGTCGATGAAGTCGGGCGCATGCGTGCGGCGCGCGACGCGGCGGGTGCGAAGACGCTGATCGAAGGCGGCATCGGCACCGCGTTCGGGTGCACGATGCAGGGCCGCGTCGACGAGGCCGACGTGCTTCGCTTCATGCAGGCGCTGCTCGATGCGGGCGCGGACCGCGTGAGCATCGCCGATACGGTCGGTTACGCCGGTCCTCGTGCGGTGCGCGAACTCTTCGCGAAGGCGCGCGATATCGCGGGCGAGCGCTTCTGGTGCGGCCACTTTCACGACACGCGCGGCCTCGCGCTCGCCAATGTCTGCGCCGCGCTGGAAACCGGCGTCGCGCGTTTCGATGCGACGCTCGCGGGCATCGGCGGCTGTCCGCATGCGCCGGGCGCGAGCGGCAATGCGGCGAGCGAAGACCTCGCGTTCATGCTCGCCGATATGCGCATCGACACCGGCATCGACATTCCCGCGTTGCTGGACTTGCGCGCGAAACTCGCGCGCTGGCTCGGCGGCGAAACGCTGCGCGGCGCGCTCGCGCTCGCGGGCTTGCCGCTCATCCACGAATCGAATCCTGCAATCGAAGCTTTGAGGACGATATGAGTCATTCAACTCTGCCGCTGGAAGGCGTGCGCGTGATCGAGTTCACGCATATGGTGATGGGCCCGACCTGCGGCATGATCCTCGCGGATCTCGGCGCGGAAGTCATCAAGATCGAGCCGCCCGGCGGCGACAAGACGCGTAATCTGCCGGGACTCGGCATCGGTTTCTTTCGCTCGTTCAATCGCAACAAGAAGAGCGTGGTCATCGACATCAACACGGAAGAGGGGCGTGAAAGCGCGCTCGAACTGATCGGCGAATGCGACGTGCTGCTCGAAAATTTTCGCCCTGGTTTGATGACGAAGCTCGGCCTCGGCTACGAAACCTTGTCGAAGGCGAATCCGAAACTGATCTACGTGTCGCACAAGGGTTTTCTGCCGGGACCTTACGAAAAGCGTCTGGCGCTCGATGAAGTCGTGCAGATGATGGGCGGCCTCGCCTACATGACCGGTCCGGCGGGCAGGCCGCTGCGCGCGGGGACGTCGGTCAACGACATCATGGGCGGCATGTTCGGCGCCATCGGCGTGCTTGCCGCGCTGCGCGAACGCGATCTCACCGGGCGCGGCCAGGAAGTGCAAAGCGCGCTCTTCGAGAACTGCGTGTTCCTCTCAGCGCAACACATGCAGCAATACGCGATGACGCGCGAAGCGCCGCCGCCGATGCCCTCGCGTGTATCGGCATGGAGCGTGTACGACGTGTTCACGCTGGCCGAAGGCGAGCAGTTGTTCATCGGCGCGGTGAGCGACAAGCAGTTCGTCACGCTCTGCGATGTGCTCGAACGTCCCGATCTCGCCCAGATGCCCGAGTTCGCGACCAATGCGATGCGCGTCGAGGTGCGGGCGCATTTGCTTGCGCGGCTCGGCGAGATTCTCGCGGATCATCGCGCGGACGAGCTTGCGCCGAAGCTCGAAGCGGCCGGCATTCCCTATGCGCCGATCATGCGGCCCGAGCAGTTGCTCGACGATCCGCATCTGAAAGCAAGCGGCGGTCTCGTGCCGATGCAGACCGACGACGGCGGCACCACCGAGGTCGTACTGCTCCCGCTCACGATGGGCGGACGTCGCCCGGGCGTGCGGCAACCGCTCGCGCGCGTCGGCGAGCATACGGACGAAGTGCTCGGACGACTGTCGAAGCGCGTCACGGCATGAAGCAACGCGACAGGCGCATATAAAAACGAAGCGCCGTCGCCAACTCAGGAGACAAGACAATGCAGCCAACTTTAAGCACGGTCGCCGGGCCGCTCGCTTCGCCCGATGTTCGCGTCGACACGACGCCCGGCGCGCAAATCTCGGCGCGCATGGATCGACTGCCGATCACGCGGCATCTGTGGATGCTCGTGTTTCTCATCTCGCTCGGCGGCTTCTTCGAAATCTACGATCTGATTTTCACGGGCTATATCGCGCCGGGCATGGCGAAGAGCGGCCTCTTGCAAACCGCCACGCACGCGTTCTTCGGCTTCACCGGCATCGCGGGTTTCATCGCGGCGACGTTCGCGGGACTGTTCATCGGCACGTTCTTCTTCGGCTGGCTGCCGGACCGTTACGGGCGACGCAGCGTGTTCACGTTCTCGCTGCTGTGGTATTCGATCGGCTCGGCGATCATGGCGTTTCAGACGACGCCGGAAGGCGTCATCTTCTGGCGCTTCGTGACGGGCATCGGCGTGGGCATCGAGATCGTCACCATCGACAGTTACGTGACCGAGCTCGTGCCGCAGCACATGCGCGGCCGCGCGATGGCCTTCAATCAGATGGTGATGTTCGCGGCAGCGCCCGTCGCAGCGCTGCTTTCGTACTGGCTCGTGCCGGAAACGGTGTTCGGTCTCGACGGATGGCGCGTCGTCGTGCTCGCGGGATCGGTCGGCGCGGTCGTCGTGTGGTTCATCCGGCGCGCGGTGCCGGAAAGCCCGCGCTGGCTCGCGATGCACGGCCGCCACGAGGAAAGCGAACGCGTCGTGAGCGACATCGAGCGCGTGGTTCAGCGCGAGTCGGGCGCCGCGTTGCCGCCGCCGGCGCCTGTCGTCGAGCAGCCGGCGCATCGGCGGGCGTCGCTTGGCGAGCTGTTCGTCGCGCCGTATCGCTCGCGTCTTGTCATGCTCGTCGTCTTCAACTTCTGTCAGGCGATCGGCTATTACGGCTTCGCCAACTGGGTGCCGACGCTGCTCATCGGGCAGGGCATTACCGTGACGAAGAGCTTGCTGTATTCGTTCATCATCGCGTTCGCCTTGCCCATAGGGCCGCTCTTCGCAATGTTCTACGCCGACCGCGTGCAACGGAAGTATCTGATCGTCGGCGGCGCGCTCGTCGTGATCGCGAGCGGGCTCGCGTTCGGGCAGATGAAATCGCCTGTCGCGCTCATTGCGCTCGGCGTGCTGATCTCGCTTGCGGGGCAAACCATCTCGGTGTGCTATCACGCGTATCAGACCGAGCTCTTTCCGACGGCCGTGCGCTGCCGGGCGAGCGGCATCGTCTACTCGGCGAGTCGCGCGGGCGCGATGATGTCGGGGTTCATCATCGCGTCGCTGCTGAAGGATTTCGGCGTGCCGGGCGTGTTCACCGGTATCACCGTGTGCATGTTGATCGTCGTGCTGGCGATCGGGCTGTTCGGACCGAAGACGAACGGGCTGCGGCTCGAAGATCTCAACCGCTGAACGCTTTCACCTACCCGTGCGCGAGCTTACGTTCGAAACGCAGTGCAATCGGACAGGCGCTCGCGCACGCGGCATCCTATGCTAGAGCGGGAACGACTCCTGCTCGCGCGGCTCCAGGCGAGCGGTGCAGGCGAAACAGGCTCGCGATCATCCTTCTTCTCGATCACGACAGCGCTCTCTCTCGCATGAGACGTCGTATTGTTTCGGCCTCCGGCGACGAGCGCAGGCTTGAGCCTTATGAACACGCAATTCAGCGAACAATGTAAGTCCCGGCTGTACCGGTTGAAGTTCGAGACGCCTGTCGAAAGCGTCGCGTTCGTGCTCGCCGACAGCCGCGAGGCCGCGTGGCGCATCGGCAAAACGGTGATGGCGGTGTTGCTCGGCGTGGGTGTGCAGCACGTATCGCTGCACGATATTCGATCGTTTCGCGAACTCGTGCGCGTCGGCGTGAGCGATGACGAAGACATGCGTGTCTTCGAACTCGCCATCGTGGGCGGAAAGGTCGCCGAATGGACGCACGCGCCGTACTTCCTCACCGACGACGCCACGCTGCTCGGCAAATGGGCCGAACTGCGCGCCGATCTCGCCGCGGACGTCGCGCGCACGGCGCTTCGCCGCGCGAAATAAGCCGCTTCGCGCGAGCACGATTCACGGGTACGCCGCGTGCTCAAGCCACGCCATATTCGCGGCGCGTCTATGTGCGCCGTCCGAGAATGACGGGGTGCCCCGATGATACGGTCGTATAACCACAAAGGCTTCGTGCTCGAAGTCGCCATCGAATCGAGCAGCAGGCTCGTGCCGTCGCCCGGCGAAGTGCGCTATCTGGCGAGCGTGACGATCAGCCGGTCCGGAAGGCCGGTCACGGCGTTTTCGCCGTTATCGATCAAGAACACGCGCTATTCGAGTTTCACGTCGGTCGAGGATGCGCTGATGAACGCTCACACGGCGGCATGCAGATTGGTCGACGAATTGATGCGAGCGGCGTGATGTCGTGCCGCGAGACGATGACGAAGCTAGCCGTCTTCGTCATGCGATGCGGATCGGGCTAGGCGGCGGCGCGCCGGCTTTGTTGCCCTTCCTGGGCGTCGGCGGCGGTATCGAGCGCCTCATCGAGCAACGCGAGCTTGCGTTGAAGCGACGCCACGCGCTGACTTTGCGACGGCACGAGATCGTATTGCGCATCCAGTTGCGAAATGCGCATGTCCCAATAACTGGCGGGAAGACGATCCGAAGTCACGCCGACTTCTACGAAACTCGCCAGAATCGTTTCCAGATGGATGAGTTCGCGTTCCGCGAGTTGAGCGGGGCGTCGCTGTCGAAATGCTGGGACGGTCGTTGCAGTGTCACTTCTTTTCATGTAGCTATTTCCGGCTAGATTTGCAGAGACCTCTATTAGAGCAATCAATGTTCCGTACAGGCGATTCAAGCTAATTCATTTTGTTTCGAAATGAAACGCCCGGAGCGCGAGAACCACTGGGCGTCACGGCAAACGTTTGCCGGACAGTTACATTTTTTTTAGAACTGGTTCCTGATTTCCGAAGATCGGCGGCGATATTTGCAACTTCGTCGCCCTCGGCGCGTGCGAATTCTGCGCAAAAATTTCAACGCGCGCGATATTCAGGAACACATATCGCGAGGGAATTTTGAGTTCGATCCATCTGAATGCGATTCGTTCCAATGCATCGAAAATACGTGTATTCGATAGCAAATTGAAAGGAAACGATGAAAACCGACAAATGCTTCGGGTAACTGATCGATTACGATCAAAAAGAAAAGAGGGGGATTTGAAAGACGCGCATTATGTGCGCGATATTGGCAGCCGTGAAATCGGCCAGATTAAATGCAGGCGTGTTAAAACAGAGCGGTTTCCTCTCGCGAAACCGCTCCGTGTCCGCAGAATATCCGCTCGGAGAACTTTAGACCGGAACCAGCTTAACAAACCATGTTTGTTTTTATAAACCGCATGGGCCGCAATGGACTCTTCCTGAATGCGCAGTAATAACGTCGTCGATGTGCAACAGACAATTCAGCCTCGCGACCGCCGCATCGCCGCTAAGCGCTTGAGCTAAAAAGAATATGAAGCGTCTTGCATGCCGATTCACAGAATCGGCAAATGATTATTGCGTCCGATACGCGGACACATTCAAGTGCCCGTCGCATAAAGTGTGACCCAGTTTCCCCGAGGACAAGTCGCCATCCAATCGGCTCTTCGATCCCTGGAAGCTTCCGCATTAAACAGGACACTAGAGAACCATGAAAAAAACCCTTCTCATCGCGGGCATTCTCGGCACGTTCGCGGCAGCGGCCCACGCGCAGAGCAGCGTTACGTTGTACGGCACGCTGGATGCAGGTCTCGTCTATACGAACAACTCCGCCGGCCATAGCAACTGGCAGCAAGGCAGCGGCTCGGTTTCCGATACTTACTTCGGCCTGAAAGGCAGTGAAGATCTGGGCGGCGGGCTGCACGCGCTCTTCAGGTTGGAGAGCGGCTTCAACCTGAATAACGGCAGCTATTCCGAAAGCAACACGATGTTCAATCGTCAGGCATATGTCGGCCTTCAGCATGATCAATACGGCACCGTCACGCTCGGCCGCCAATACGATTCGATGGTCGATTATCTGTCGCCGATCTCGGAAGCAGGCGCGGGTTACGGCAATAATCTGAGCGCGCATCCGTTCGACAACGACAATCTCGATCATTCGTTCTCGATCAAGAACTCGGTCAAGTATCAGAGTGCGAATTACGCGGGCTTCAAGTTCGGCGGCCTGTATGGATTCTCGAACGACGCAGGCCAGTTCGCGAACAACCGCGCATGGAGCGTCGGCGCGTCTTACGGCCTCGGGCCGCTGAACGTCGCCGCGGCCTATTTGCAGACGAACAATTCGCGCAACAACCTGAATGCGAACGGCGCGGTTTCGGCGGGTCAGGGCAACAACGCCAATCTGACGGCCGAGCAGCAGCGCACGTTCGGCGCGGGCGTGAACTACGCGTATGGCCCGGCGACGGTCGGCTTCGTGTGGACCAACACGCACTACGACAACCTGCTCGCCGCGTCGCAAGGCGGCACGACGTTCGCGCTGCCGGGCGCCTCGAACCTGCACCTGAACAACTTCGAGTTGAACGGCCGCTACTTGCTCACGCCGGCGCTGAGCCTCGACGCCGCGTACACGTACACGGACGGCAAGGTGTCGGGCGCGAACGGCTCGGGCGATCCGAAGTGGCACACCGTTTCGCTGCAAGCGGACTACTCGCTCTCGAAGCGCACCGATGTGTACGTCGAAGGCGTGTACCAGCACGCGTCGGGCGAACTGGGCAATGCAGGCGCGAACGTCGCGATGATCAACACGCTGTCGCCGTCGTCGACGGGGAATCAGGTTGCGGCGACCGTAGGTCTGCGTCACCGGTTCTAAGCGCAGCGTCGTAAAAGCGGCCGCGATCGATGAGATCGCGGCCGTTTTGCATTATTTCTTCTCCAGCTCCGCCACGAAGCATGAGCACGCGCTTCATCGCCCGCTGCTAACATGCGTTGCCGACCCACGCGAGCAACACGCGACCAACGCCGGAGGAGACATGCCGCATGATCCCCGCGCGCGCCTGAGCGATTGACGCGCGCACGCATCGCCGCGACGGTCTTCTCGACCACGATCGCGTGCATAGTCGCCGCGCGCGATGCCACCGCGCAGTCGTATCGCGATGTCGCGCCGATTGCGCCGCCCGCCGTCGACCGGCCGCGCGCGTCGCCATCGCCGCCCGAGCCGCGTGACGACTCGCACACCGTCGCGATTGCGGAACTGCGCGGCATCGCGTTCGTGCGCGCGGATGCTGCATCGGCCGCGACGCAATCGGGCGCGAACGGCGCGATCACGTCGACGGGCATTGCGTTGCTCACGCCCGATTTTCTCGACGCCTTCTCCGTCGATCTCCACAAGCCTCTGACCTTCGCGCGTCTCGCGGAAATCCGGCGCGCCGTCGTGCAACGCTATCGCGCGGCGGGCCAGCCGCTCGTCGATGTGTACGTGCCCGAGCAGGACGTGAGCAGCGGCGTCGTGAGGATCGTGATCGCCGAGTTTCGCGCGGGGCGCGTGATCCCGAAAGGCAATCGCCATTTCTCCGACGCGCTGCTCGCGCGCGAGATGCCGCTCGCGAGCGGCGAGCCGATCCGAGAAGCCGATGTCGCCGCGGGACTCGCGCGGCTCAACGCGAATCCGTACCGGCGCGTGGACGTGGTCTATGCGCCCGGCGCCGCGCCCGGCACGACCGATGTCGTGCTGCAAACGGAAGATCGCTTTCCGTTTCGCGTCTACGGCGGCTACAACAACGATGGCGTGCCCGACCTCGGCCGAGACCGCATTCTCGCGGGATTCGACTACGGCAATCTGTTCGGCATCGATGCGCGCATCGGCTATCAAATGACCGCGAGCAACGACCTATTGAGCGGCAATCCGGATATCGAAGGACGGCCCGATCGTCCGCGTTATATCGCTCACGCGTTCAACGTGGTCGCGCCGTTGCCGTGGCTCGATCGCGTCGAGTTGTTCGGCGTGTTCGCGCAAAGCACGCCGCGTTTGCCCGACAGCTACGGCCAAACCGGTCTCAGCGCGCAGCTCAGCTTGCGCTACGACTGGCGCCTGCCGCCACTCGATAATGCGGGCGCGTGGCAACAGCAGATGCAGTTCGGCTACGACTTCAAGCGCTCGAACAACGACCTCGAATTCGGCGGCTTTCAGGTGTTCAATGCGAACACGCACATCCATCAGTTCGTGCTCGCCTACGATCTTTCAAAGAGCGATGCATCGGGCGATACGCATCTGAACGCAGCGCTCTTCGTGAGCCCCGGTTACTTCGACAGCGCCAGCAACGACGCCGCCTACGACGCCGCGCGTCTCGGCGCGAAGCCGCGCTATCAATACATGCAGTTGTCGGCGCAGCGCGACATGCCGCTCGGCAAATCGGGCTTTTCGATATCGGCGCGCGGGTTGTGGCAGTGGACCGGCAGCACGCTTTTGCCGAGCGAGGAACTCGGGCTCGGCGGCGACGCCACGGTGCGCGGCTACGAGCCGTATTCCGCGCAGGGCGATCGTGGCTGGAACCTGCAAACCGAATTGCGCGCGCCAGCGATATCGGCGGGCGCGGCGGCGCTGCAGCCGTTCGTGTTCTTCGACGCGGGGCACGTGTGGAATCGCATCGCCGAATTCGGCGAAGTGAACAATGCGTCGCTGGCGAGCGTCGGCGCGGGCATTCGCGTGCAGGTCGGCCGCTTCGTCGGCTTTCGCGGAACGTATGGCTTTCCGTTGAAGGCGGTCGTGCCGAATGGATCGAAGGCGCCGGTCGGGGAGCTATTCCTCGTGATCGGAAGCTAGCGTTTCAAGGCTGCGCCTGCTGCCACTGCAAGACCGGATGCGTCGCGCCCGCCGGTATCGCCCAGACGCCGCCCGACGGAATGTTCCAGTCGAGATAGTTCGACGCGTTGCTCATCTGCGCGGTCGTGAGCCCGTTCGAATCCGGCGGCGCGGTGCCCGAATTCGAGCCGGCCGCGCTGGTGCGAATCGTCGTCTCCTTGTTCCAGTAGACGTTGTTGTGAATCGCCCCCTGGTTGGACGCCGCGATGCCGCCTTCCGGATCGCCCGGAGGTCCGCCGCCGCCGACTTGCCCCACCGCGAACGACTCGTTGATCACGCCCGTCGCGCCGTTGACGTACACGAGCCCGCCGCCGCCGAAGCCGCCCACGCTGCCCGTCGCATACGACTGCGTGATGAGTCCGTTGTTGTACGCGACGAGCCCGCCGGTCACGCCATGCGTTCCGGCCACCGTGGCGCCGGTCGCGTAAGACTGCGCGATCGTGCCGTTGTTGACGCCCACGAGACCGCCCGCGGGAATCTGATAGCCGACGTCCGCCGTGCTCGACGAGCGCTCGATCACCCCGTTGTTCACGCCGACGAGCCCGCCCGCGCCGGCCCCGCCGAAGCCGAACTGTCCGACGCTGCCCGTCGTGTTGACGTAGGTGACGAGTCCGTCGTTCTGGCCCGCGAGCAAGCCATACGCGCCCGACGCATAGCCGCTCGTGCCGGCGTTCGTGAGATTCAGGTCGCGCACCACGCCGCGCGCGCCGATCACGCCGAACATGCCTTGGCGGTCGTCGCCGAGATTCGACGTCGTCGCGAGCTTGTCGATGGTGTGGCCGAAGCCGTCGAACTGACCGGTGAATGGCGTCGCGCTCGCGCCGATCGCCGTGAAGTAGTTCGGATACGCGGTCGCGCTTGCGTCGATGTCCTTGCCGAGCGCGTAGTTGCCCGCGAGGTCTTTCGACACGCTGGAGAGATCGGCGAGGTTGTTGACGAGCTTGTACGCGGTCGCCTGCGTGAGCAGCCCGCTGTACGGCGCGGCGGTCCATCCGCTATTCGTGAGCAGCGTGCCCGGCGCATAGCTGCCGGTCATGTCGTAGAGCGCGCTGACGATGCCGCCGCTCTTCGACCAGTCGATCGTGCCGCTGTTCGCAATGCCGCCGCCGTTGTCGATGCCGCCCGAATCCGCGCGCAGCGTGAGATTGCCGTTGCCCGTGTTGCCGATGCTCGCGCCCGGGCCGATCGCCACGCCGTGCGCCGCGCCCAGCGTAAGCGTCGCGTTGCCGTTCCACTGGACGTTGCCGCCTACGCTCAGATCGCCGGCGCTCGCTTCGACATCGACCGATGTGCCGTTGCTCAAACTGCGCGCGAGGGCGTCCGCGTTCGCCTGATCGACCGTGAAGGTCGGCGCGCCGAGCTTCCACGTGCGTGCCTGCACGTTCGCGCCCGCGACGTCGAGCGCGTTCGCGCGCGTTTCGACCGTGCCGCCGCTGCCGTCCGCGTTCGCCGCGGCGAGCGCGCCGTTGGCGTGGACCGCGCCCTGATCGGCGACGAGCCAGACGTGGCCATCGCGCGTCGCGGTGCCGGTCGCGCGGATCGCGCTGCCGTTGCCGGCGAGCGCGTAGACGTTGCCGTCGGCGGCTTGCAGGTTTGCCTGCGCCGCCTGGATCGTGCCGCCGTTCATCGCCGTGCCGCCGCTGCCCGCCTGCACGAAAACTTGCTGTCCGCCCGACGAATCCTGCAAGAGCACCTGATTGCCGGTCGCGATCTCGACCGTGCCCTGCGGCGCGCCGATGCTGCCGCCGTTCACCGCCGCCGTGCGCGACACGAGGAACACGTCGCCCCCGCTCGATCCGATCGTGCCGAGATTGATGACCATGCCGTTGCCGCCGCCCGCGAGCGTGAGCGGGCCGCCTTGCATGAACGCGTCGTTGCCGACGTCCAGCGCCGACGCGATGAAGCGCCCGCCCGTCGCGACGACGCCGCCCGGCCCCACCAGCACGCCCTGCGGATTGACGAGATACACGCTGCCCGTCGCGCTGAGTTGCCCGAGAATCACAGAGGCATCGCCGCCGGTCACGCGATTGAGCGTCGCGCCGTTGCCGTTGTTGAACGTGACCTGGCGTCCGCCGCCGATCGAGAAACTGTTCCAGTCGATGACGCCGCGCGTCGACGTCTGATTGATCGTGAGCGCCTGAGCGCCGCCGCCGATCGTGCCGCTACCCGCGACGAACTGGCCGCCGCTCGGCAGAGGCGGCGCGGCATTGGCGAAGCTCGCGCATGTCAGGCCCGCGACGAGTGGCACGAGCATCGCGAGCGGCCGCAGGCGCGCGCAATGAATCCCGGTTCGAGGAACAAGCGGACGAATGCTGCGCTGCATGGCGACCTCCGGTCGGTGTCGATCGTTTTCATCGTTCTTGGCCGCTGACGGTGTAGCCGCTTTTCATCCCGGCGATTCAGGATTCGGCCGAGGGCGCGAACATCGATGTGCGAGCAGGCGCCGATGGTAGCGCCGCGTCCGATGCGCCTATGTGGGGTTCCGCACATTCGCGCCGGGCAAAAAATGTCCGCACCCGAACGCGTGACGCATTGGGACGCGCGTGCGCCGCGGCATGAAAATTGATCGCCGCCATGCGCCGAAAAGACTGAAGGAAGAAGGGACCGCGTTAATGCGAAGGCCTGCGCCCGCTCGACAATTCGATCCAGCACTCGTGATAGATGCGCTGCACGAGCACGCTTTCGTAGTCGAGATCCTCGCCTTCGAGAATGCGCTCGATGTCGCCGCGCGAGGCGTCTGCGTCGAGCATCGTGGAGAAGCGCGCGGCGAGTGCGTGCGCCGCCACCGAAAGCCGCGCGGTCTCGATCCAGTCGGCCGCGCGATGATGCCGGTCGAGCCAGCGATGCGCGGCGCGCACCTGAAACGACGTATCGGGCCAGTCGCCTTCGATGTAGTACGCGCCGAGCAAGCCGCACGTGAGCCAGCAGAGCAGATGCACGCGGTCGTCGGGGCCGAGGGGATAGCGCACTTGACTCATGATGGCGGCATCGAAATGACCCATCGGAGGGACGCATCGAAGATAGCATGCCGCGCGCGCGCCCGACATGCGGCTCGCGTATGGTGCGGGGTGCGCTGCATGTCTCCTTAAGCAGCTAACGATCGGGCGCGGCCTCGCCGTTTAGAACGTAACGGTCACGACGAGTCCGCGCGACTCAGCATCCGTAAGCTCGATCTTCGCGCCCATGCGCGCCGCGATCGTGCCGACGATCGAGAGCCCGAGACCGGAGCCGTCCGTATCGCTGCCGAGTACGCGATAGAACGGATCGAAAACGCGCGCGCGTTCTTCGGGCGCGATCCCCGGGCCGCTATCCTCGACGCGAATCCACGGCCGCGCATTGAAAACGCCCGTCGCGAGATCGACGCGCCCGCCCGCCGGCGTATAGCGAATCGCGTTGTCGACGAGATTCCTCACCATGACGGTGAAATCGGCCTGCGGCGCGTGGATGAACACGTCGTCGAAGCTCGACACGCCTATGTCGATGTCCTTCGCCTCCGCGAGCGGCATCAGGTCTTCGAGAACATTGCGAAACACTTCCTGCACGCGCAGACGCGCAAGGTCCGCATCGCTGCGTTGTTGCAAACGCGCGAGCATCAACAGTTGATGCAGCAGCGAACGCGTGCGCGCAAGACCGCGCCGCAACGCATCGAGCCGTTCGCGCGCGCCGTCGGACATCTCGGCCGCGTTCAGCCGCTCGGCCTGCAGCGACAGCGCGGTCAGCGGCGAACGAAGTTCGTGCGCGGCATCGGCGACGAAGCGGCGTTGCAGCGCCACGGACGTTTCCACGCGCGCGAGCAGCCGGTTGATCGCGACGACGAAGGGCGCGATTTCGCTCGGCAGCGCGTCGCCGGAAAGCGCGGAGAGATCGTGTTCGGGCCGCGTGTCGAGCCCCGCCGACAACGCGCTGAGCGGCCGGAACATGCGACGCACGATCAGATGCAGCGCCGCGAGCAGCACGAGCGCGAGCGCGGCGAAGGGCATGACGGTAGCGAGCGCGCTGTTGCGGGCGATCTCGTCGCGGCCCGCCGTTTTCTGGCCGATCACGACGCGCGTGCCGTCGTCGAGTGTCTTGACGGCGAGACGCCAGCGCGTGCCTGCGACGACCGCGTTCTGCAGACCGTCGCGCAGATCGGCCGCGACCGGCAGCGGCGCGCGCTCGGCGATCGTCTGGATGACGAGCTTCGATTCCGGGTCCGCGCCGACGACGCGGCCGAGCGCCTCGCGCTCCATCGCCGCGAGCGTGCGGGGCGTGACGAGCGCGGCGATCTGTTTCAATTGCCCGTCCTGCAACTCGTTGGCCTCGTGAAACGCCGTCTGGAACGCGATGACGCCGCCCGCCGCCGCGATCGCGACGATCAGCGCCGACAGCCACGCCGACAGCTTGAACTGAAGCGACCGCGTCATGCTTGCTTCGAGACCATCCAGCCCACGCCGCGCACGTTCCTGATGGCCGTGGCGCCGAGCTTCTTGCGCAGCGAATGGATCAGGAATTCGACCGCGTTGCTTTCCACTTCCTCGTTCCAGCCGTAGATGCGGTCTTCGATTTCCGCGCGCGAGAGGATCGCGCCCGGGCGGATCATCAGCGCTTGCAGCAGCGCGAATTCGCGGCTGGAAAGACGTATCGCGATGTCGCCGGACGTGGCCTCGCGCGTCGCCGGATCGAGCGTGAGCACGCCGTTCGTCAAGAGCGGCGCGGCCTGTCCGCCGCGGCGTCGGATCACCGCGCGCATACGCGCTTTCAGCTCGGAGATGTCGAAGGGCTTGATGAGGTAATCGTCCGCGCCTTCGTCGAGTCCGCGAATGCGCTCTTCGACGGAGTCTCGCGCAGTGACGATGATGAGCGGCACGTGATTCGCCCCGCGCCGCGCCGCGCGCAACACGTCGAAGCCATCGGCGCCGGGCAGGCCGAGATCGAGCAGGATCGCGTCGTAGACGTGCGTGGTGAGACTCGTGAGCGCGAGCTGGCCGTCGCGCACCCAATCGACGGCGTAGCTGCTTTCGCGCAGTTCGCTCTGGACCGATTCGCCGATCATGCGGTCGTCTTCGACGAGCAATACCCTCATGGCGTGTCTCCGTGCGGTCATGGCGTCCGACGGCGGCGCGCGGCGGCGGGAGCGGGCGTGTGCTTCATCTCGCGGAATCCTCCCGTTCGGGAAAGCCGCAAGATTAGAGGACAAGAGCTTAGGAAATGCTTAGGAAAACGCTGAGAGATTCGGCTGTCCACGCAAAAGACGCGGACAGCGATTGCTTCGGCCCGAACGTCAGAACGCGTGCCGCAACGCCACGCGCGCGACGAACTGCTCCGAATTCGACGACAGTCCCTGCGTGCCCGGAATGAACGCCTGATCCATCGTCGAGCCGGTCGAACTGCCCGCGATCTTCTGATACGCGCCCTGCACGTACACATCGGTGCGCTTCGAGAGGAAGTAATCCGCCATCAGACCGGCCGAGTGGATGTGCGGCTTCACGGCGCCCGCGGTCGAATCGTACGTTTCGGTCGAATAGACGTATTGCGCGCCGACGAAGAAGTCCGGCCTGAACTGATACTTCCCGTTCACTTCGAAGTTCTGATACCTGAGGTTCTTGAGCGTGTTGCCCGCCGATGCGAGCGGCAAGCCGATATAACCGTTCGTCGTCGGATCGCGATAATTCGAGTTCGTGTACGCGAAGCCCGCCGTCGCGTTGCCGAACGTGTAGTTCACGCCCGCGCCGAAAATCTGCATGCGCTGGGCGATGAAGCTCGCGTCGTTCGTCGCGATCGCGCCGTTCGCGTTGGCGCCGACGCCATCGGCGCGCAAGTAAGCCGCGCCGACCAGCAAGCCGCCATTCGCATACGACGCGCCGACGCTGTACTGCCGGTTGTTCGCGAAGTTCGTGTCGTTGCTGAAGCTATACGTGCCCCCGAACTGAAAGCCGTTAAACGTCGGGCTCGCGTACTTGACGGTGTTGTTCACGCGGAACGAGTTGTCGGTGTTGTCGTTGTCGAACGGATGCGCGAAGAGGTAGCCGGCCCAGTTGCCGTTGGCCGTCGTCGGCGCGAGATAATCGACCACCGAATCGTACTGACGACCGAGCTTGATCGACCCGAAACGGTCATTGGTCATGCCAACGTAGGCTTGCCGGCCGAACATGCGTCCGCCTTGGCCGGCCGCGCCGTTGCTCAGATTGACGCCGCTTTCGAGTTGCATCACGGCCTTCGTGCCGCCGCCCAGATCTTCGACGCCGCGCAGGCCCCAGCGGCTGCCCGACGCATAGCCGCTCGCGAGTTCGTAGACGCGACTTCCGCCGACATTGCTCGTGTAGTCGAACCCTTCGTCGAGGACGCCGTACAGCGTCACGCTGCTCTGAGCATGAGCTGAAGTCACGATACACGCGAGCGCGCCCAGGCCGATTGCTTTGATTCTCATGAAAGTCCCAAGTCTTTTACTTATTCGTGAAGAGGTCCCGGCCAGCGGGGTTGGCGGGAACCGCGAGCGATCGATTGTGCGCGATGAAAGCGGGACTGATAAAGGGCTTAGTCGAACGGCGAGCGCGAGTTTTTTGAATGTTCTTCCAGAAAATTCTTCGCTTGTCGTTGCAGCGCGAGGCGCGAAAGAATGAGCCGCAAATGCGTTGCCTTGTCGCAGCGGTTGTCCGATCTGCGGGCAGTCGGGCGCGGCGGCGCGCGACGATCAAGGAAACCGCCACATGAAGCAAGAACGCAATTTCGTGAACGGACGTTTCATCGAGCCCGCGAGCGATGAAGTCACCGCCATCCTGAATCCCGCGACCGAAGAGGTGCTGGGCCACGTTCACAACGCGTCGCGCGAGCAGGCGCTTCTCGCCGTCGATCGCGCCGCCGAGGCGCAACGCCTGTGGCGCGTCATGCCGGCCGCCGAGCGCGGCGCCCATATGCAGCGTCTCGCGGATGCCATCGTCGAAGCCTCCGGCGAGATCGGCGCGGCGCTCGCGGCCGAGTCCGGCAAGAGTCTGCTCGACGCGACCAACGAAGCCGTCTACGCCGCGCAGATCACGCGCTATCACGCGGAATGGGCGCGCCGTATCGAAGGCGAAGTCATTCCGAGCGACACGCCCAATGAAAACCTCGTGCTGCATCGCGAGCCGATCGGCGTCGTCGCCTGTCTGATCCCCTTCAATTTCCCGATCTACACGCTGATGCGCAAGGTCGCGCCGGCGCTGATCGCGGGCAACACGGTCGTCGTGCGTCCGAGCAACAACACGCCGCTGTCGGCGTTCGAGCTGGCGCGCGCCGTCGAGCGCGCGGCGTTGCCCGCGGGCGTCATCAACGTCGTCGCGATGGATCACGCGACGGCTGAAGTCGTCTGCACGCATCCGAAGGTCGGCATGATCACGCTGACGGGCAGCGTCAACGCGGGCCGCAAGGTGCTCGAATACTGCAAGGCGAACATCGCGAAACCTTCGCTGGAACTGGGCGGCAAGACGCCCGCGATCATCGAGCCGGATGCCGATCTGCAGAAGGCCGCGCGCGAACTCGTCGCCTCGAAGCTCACGCACAGCGGTCAGCTTTGCACGGCGATCGAGCGGGTCTACGCGCACGAGAGCATTTACGACGAATTCGTCGGTTTGCTGCGCGAGCAGATGAACGCGAAGTCCATCGGCGATCGCCATCAAGACGCGAGTTGCATGGGCCCGCTCGTGAACGAGGCGTCGCGCGACGGCGTTCACGCAATGGTGCGCCGCGCGCTCGAAGCGGGCGCCACGCTCGAAACCGGCGGCGAAGTGCCGGACCGCAAGGGCTTCTACTATCCGCCGACGCTGCTGTCGAACTGCCGTCAGGACATGGAGATCGTGCAGGAAGAGACCTTCGGCCCCGTGCTCGCGGTGCTGAAATACGCCACCATCGACGAAGCGCTCGCGATGGCGAATGATCACCAGTTCGGCCTTTCATCGGTGCTCTACACCGAGAATTACCGCACCGCGATGAAGGTCGCGAATTCGATCGAAGCGGGCGAGTTGTATATCAACCGCACGCCCGCCGATCCGTATCAAGGTTTCCATTCCGGCTGGAAGCGCTCCGGCATCGGCGGCGACGACGGCAAGCACGGCATGCTCGAATTCACGCAGACGCGTCTCGTCGTCATGAAGTACTGAATCTCGCGGCCGCTGACGGCCGCAAGCACGTTGTTCACCTTCTAGCAAGCACGTTGTTCACCTTCTAATAAAACATATTGAAGGCCCAGCCGCGCGGCGTTCGCACGCCGCGCGCCGCTGACCTTCGAGGAGCACGCCTGTGTCATCGAATCCCGCTCAATCCGGGCAAAGCGTCGCGACGCCGCTCGCGAGCACGCGCGCCGACCGCTATATCCAGCTCGCGCTGCTTGTCGTTGCCGCTGGCGCCATCTATCCGATTCTGTATCTGCGGCAGGTTTATCAGCCGACGATGCTCGAAGTCTTCCATATCAGCGAAGCGCAACTCGGCTATCTCTACTCCGCGCTCGGCACGATCTTCCTCGTGTGCTATCTGCCGAGCGGCTGGCTCGCGGATCGTGTCGCGCCGCGCCTGCTCATCAGCTTCTCGCTGATCGCAACGGGCGCGCTCGGGCTGTGGTACTCCACCGCGCCGTCGTTCGGTTCGCTGATCGTGATCTTCGGCGCATGGGGCTTGACGACCGGCCTCACGTTCTGGGCCGCGATCATCAAGCGCGTGCAGACGATCGCCGCCGCCGACGAGCAAGGCCGCTTCTTCGGCTTTCTAGACGGCGGGCGCGGCCTGATCGAGGCGTTGCTCGCGACCATCGCGATCGGGCTCTTCGCGTGGGTTACGCGCACGCGCGGCGAATCGACCGCCGTGGCCTTTCGGCTCGTCGTCTATATGTACGCGTTCCTGTGCATCGGGCTTGGCGTGGTGCTCGGTCTCGTGCGCGATCCGCAAGGCGCGCGGGCGGCGGCAACGGCGAAGCGCGAAAAGCGCAACGTGCTGCGTGATCTCGCCTCGCTCGTGAAGAATCCGCAGCTCGCGCTGCTCTCGGCGATCGTGTTCTGCGGCTATCAGGTCTTCTGGTCAACGTACAGCTTTTCCGCTTATCTGCATGAGAAGGAAATCGGCCTGACCGTGGTCGTGGCCGGCTTCATCACGACGCTCAAGCTGTGGATGCGTCCGATCGGCGGCATCGGCGGCGGCTTTCTCGGCGACCGCTATTCGAAGACCTCCGTGCTCATCGTCGCGCTGTTTGCCGCTTCCGCCGCGCTCGTCGTGCTGATGGCCGCGCCGGGCATCTCGAATCATGTGATCGTCGCCGTGCTCGTGCTGTTCATCGGTGTGATGACATACGCGATTCGCGGGCTCTACTGGTCGCTGCTCGATGAATGCAAGGTGCCGCCCGAAACGATGGGTCTCGCGATCGGCCTCGTGTCCGTCGTCGGCTATTCGCCCGATGCGGTGCTGCCGCTCATCAACGGCTATCTGACGCAGACCTATCCGGGCGTGTACGGATATCAACTGTACTTCGGCTATATCGCCTTCATGTCCGCGCTCGGCGGCGTGGCGGCCATCATGTTCAAACTTCGACTCGGAAAGCAGGGAGCGCAACAATGAAGATCGCCGCGCTGGAAACGCATATCGTCGCGGTGCCGCCACCGCATGTCGGCGGCATGTACTGGATTTTCGTGAAGCTGCGCACGGCGTGCGGCATCGAAGGCGTCGGCGAGATCTACTCCGCCACGTTTCATCCGAAGGCGATGACGCCGATCATCGAAGACGTGTTCGAGCGTTATCTGCTCGGCCACGATCCGCATCATGTCGAGCGCTTTTATCGCGAGGCGTATTCGAGCGGCTTCACGCAGCGTCCCGATCTCACGATGATGGGCGTGCTCAGCGGCCTTGAAATGGCGTGCTGGGACATCATCGGCAAGGCGGCGGGCAAGCCCGTTTATGAACTGCTCGGCGGACGCGTGCATGAACGTCTGCGTTCCTACACGTATCTCTATCCGAAGAACGCGCGCGGCGAGTACGACTACGACGATCCCGATCTCGCCGCCGAATGCGCCGCGCACAACGTCGCGCGCGGCTTCACGGCAGTGAAGTTCGATCCGGCCGGCCCCTACACCGCATATTCCGGCCATCAGCTTTCGCTCGAAGTGATGGATCGCTGCGAGACGTTCTGCCGCAAGGTGCGCGAGGCTGTCGGCAGCAAGGCCGATCTGCTGTTCGGCACGCATGGTCAGATGGTGCCGTCGTCGGCGATCCGTCTTGCGCAGCGCCTCGAAAAGTTCGATCCGCTGTGGTTCGAGGAGCCGGTGCCGCCCGGACAGGAAAACGCGATGGCGCAAGTCGCCGCGAAGACCAGCATTCCGATCGCGGCGGGCGAGCGCCTCACGACCAAGTACGAGTTCTTCAAGCTGCTCGAAACGCGCGCGGCGTCGATTCTGCAATTCAACGTCGGCCGTGTCGGCGGTCTGCTGGAAGCGAAGAAGATCGCGAGTCTCGCCGAGGTGTACTACGCGCAAATCGCGCCGCATCTCTACAACGGTCCGGTCGGCGCGGCCGCGAGCATCCAGATCGCCGCGTGCTCGCCGAACTTCCTGATCCAGGAAAGCATCGGCACGTGGGACGGCTTTCACGCCGAGGTGCTCAAGACGAAGATCCGCTGGGAAGACGGCTACATCGTTCCGTCGACGGAACCGGGCCTGGGCGTCGAACTGAACATGGACGTCGTGCGTGCCAATACGCCGTACACGGGCGAGCGCCTGCATCTGCAGATGGCCGCGAAACCCGTCGACGTGAAAGATCTCGCGCCCGCGAAGGGCTGAACGAAAAGCAGGGAAACATGGAATTCGATTACATCATCGTGGGTGCGGGATCGGCGGGCTGCATTCTCGCCAATCGCCTCACCGAGTCCGGCGAGCACTCGGTGCTGCTGCTCGAAGCGGGCGGCAAGGACGATTCGTTCTGGTTCAAGATTCCGGTCGGTTTCACGAAAACCTACTACAACCCGGAATTCAACTGGATGTACTACAGCGAGCCGGAAGCGCAACTCAAGAACCGCTCGCTGTATTGCCCGCGCGGCAAGGTGCAGGGCGGCTCCGGCTCGATCAACGCGATGATCTACGTGCGCGGCCAGCCGCACGATTTCGACGACTGGGCGCGCGCGGGCAACGCGGGCTGGGGCTTTAGCGACGTGCTGCCGTATTTCCGACGCCTCGAATCGCACTGGGCCGGCGACACGCCGTATCACGGCGCGAACGGGAAGATCAGCATTTCGTCGATGAAAGAAGGTGCGCACGCCATCTGCGGCACGTTCCTCGAAGGCTCGCGGCAGGCGGGCTATCCCGTGACCGGCGACATCAACGGTGCGGAGTACGAAGGCGCGACCGTCTATGACCTCAACGCGCGCAACGGCGAGCGTTCGTCGAGCAGCCTTGAGTATCTGCATCCCGTGCTCGGGCGCAGGAATCTGCGCGTGGAGCGCAATATCAGCGTGAGCCGCGTGCTGTTCGACGGCAAGCGCGCAACGGGCGTCGCCGCGACGCGCAACGGCGAGTCGCGGCGATTTCACGCGCGGCGCGAGGTGATTCTGTCGGCGGGCGCCGTCGATACGCCGAAGCTCATGCAGCTTTCCGGTCTCGGCGACGCTGCGCTGCTCGCGAAGCACGGCATTCCCGTCGTGCAGGAACTGCCGGCCGTCGGCGCGAATCTGCAGGATCATCTGTGCGTGAGCTTCTACTATCGCGCGACAGTGAAGACGCTGAACGACGAACTGGGAACGCTCTTCGGCAAGGCGCGCGCCGCGATGCGTTATCTGACGGCGCGCAAAGGGCCGCTCTCGATGAGCGTGAACCAGTCGGGCGGCTTTTTCAAAGGCGATGACGACGAGACAGAGCCGAACCTGCAGCTCTACTTCAATCCGCTCTCGTATCGCATTCCGAAGAGCAGCAAGGCGCAACTCGAACCCGAGCCGTATTCGGGCTTTCTGCTGTGCTTCAATCCGTGCCGGCCGACGAGCCGCGGATCGATCGAGATCGCATCGAGCCGCGTGGAAGATGCCGCGAAGATCAGCATCAACGCGCTGACGACGCCGAAGGACCTCCACGAAGCCGTGCAGGGCAGCAAGCTCGTGCGCAAGATAATGCGTTCGCCCGCACTGCGCGCGATCACGGCGGAAGAGATCTCGCCGGGGCCGCAAGTGACGAGCGACGCCGACATGCTCGAATACTTCCGCGAGCAGTCGGGCTCGATCTATCACTTGTGCGGTTCGTGTGCGATGGGCCCGGACGCGCGCACCGCGGTCGTGGACGCGCGCTTGCGCGTGCATGGCATGCAAGGCCTGCGAATCGTCGATGCGTCGATCTTTCCGAACATCACGTCGGGCAATCTCAATGCGCCGGTGATGATGGTCGCGGAGAAGGGCGCGGACATGATTCTCGACGACGCCCGCCCACTCGTCGAACGCGCCCCCGCGCCGGTCGAAGTCGCCTGATCGTCACGGGGGCGAGGGCATGAACGCCTTCGCGCCCCGAAGCGGCATAATTTGCCTCGATTCGTAAAATGTCGCCCAAGAGCGGCACGTTCTGGTCCGGATGCGGGTTCAATGCGCGCGTCGAACGCCGGGAAGGAGACCGATTTGAAGCGAAAGATGCCTGCCCTGAACGCGCTGAGGGCTTTCGAAGTGGCCGGTCACACCGGCAGCTTCACGCGCGCGGCCGAACTGCTGCATGTGACGCAAAGCGCGGTGAGCCGGCAAGTGCGCCAACTCGAAACGCAACTCGGCGAGCCGTTGCTGTTGCGCCGTCATCATCACCTGGAGTTGTCGGCGACGGGGCGGCTCTTGCTGCAGGCGCTCAGGATGTCGTTCGACCGCATCGAACTCACGGTGCGCAGCATCCAGGAAAAGACTCATTTGCGGCGCTTGCGCATCAACGCGCCGCCTACCTTCGCGCGGCGCTGGCTTATGCCGCGTCTGCAATCGCTGCGCGCCGCCGCGCCGGAACTCGAAATCACGCTGACCACGCGCCTGAAGGACGATCTCGTCGAATCGGGCGCGCTCGACTGCGCCATCCGCTTCGGCAACGGCGAATGGGAAGGCCTCGACAATCAGTTGATGATGAACGAGCGGCATATCGCCGTGTGCTCGCCCGCGCTGCTCGGCGATTGCGATACGACCGGCATCGATCTGAACGCTTTCACGTTGCTGCATGTGCTCGCGACCGGCGATCAGCGTTATCTCACGTGGCAGCACTGGCTCAAGGCGGCGAATATCGAAAATGTCGATACGCGCGGCGGCTATGAGTTCGATCTGCTCGATCATGCGATTAGCGCGGCCACCGACGGGCTCGGCGTGACGATCGCCGATCGCAACATGATCGGCCACGAGTTGCGGCAAAGCACGCTCGTGCCGATCGTCGATGTAGAGGTGGACGGGCATCAGTCGTACTGGCTCGTCACGCGAACAGGTCAGGACGATGCGCCGCAGGTCGCGCTCTTTCGCGAATGGCTGCGCGGGGAGATCGAGAAGCAGGCGCGTGCGCTCGGCGGCAAACGAGGCGCGCGCAAATAACGGAGACGATCGTGCGGCGACTGCCATCCCTGACCGCGTTGCGCTTCTTCGAGGAAAGCGCGCGCCACATGAGCTTCAACAAGTCCGCGGCGGCATTGTGCGTGACGCCGGGCGCGGTGAGCCGCCAGATTCGCCTGCTCGAAGATGCGCTCGGCACGAAGCTCTTCGATCGCGATCACAAGGGCATCCGGCTGACTAAGCAGGGCGAGGAACTGCTCGCGTGCCTGTCGGAAGCGTTCGATTCGATCGAGCGCGTCACGCGTTCTTTAGCCACCGTGCAACGCAGCGAACGCAAGCGCCTGACCGTGATCGCGCCGCCTACTTTCGCGACGCGCTGGCTTTCGCCGCGACTCGGTTCGCTGATGGACGCGGTGCCCGACATCGATCTCTCCGTGCGCACCGATGCCGTGGACGACCGCCAGTGCTGCATTCGCTTCGGCTACGAGGCGCGGGCGGATCATCGGTCGGAGTTGCTGTTCATCGAGCGGCACGTGCTCGTCGGCGCGTTGCGGTTCGCGGGGCAGTCGGTCGAAGCGCTGCTGGAGCGGCTGCCCGCGCTGCATGTGCTGCACAACGACACGCGGCTCACGCTTTGGCCCAACTGGCTCGATGCCGCCGGATTGCCGCGCGCGTTCGGCGAGAACGGCATCGAGTTTTCGACGCTCGATCAGGCGATTCACGCGGCGCGCGCGGGTTCGGGGCTGGCGTCGTCGATCGCAACATGATCGCCGATGAGTTGCACGACGGAGCGCTGGTTCTGCTGTCGCCGGTCGAGTCGATCGGGCCTTACGGCTATTGGCTGGATATCGCGCCATCGTTCGCCGGTTCGGATTCCGTTCAGGCGTTTGCGGAATGGCTGCGCAGCGAGGGAGCAAAGGCCGCGCAGCCGTAGCGATCCGTCAGCCTCCGCTCGCCTGATTCAGCGTCAGATGCTTGGTCTCCGGCGCCCACGCGATCGACACCAGCATGCCGACGAGCAACACCGCGGCGAGCGCGAGCATTGTCATCTGAACGCCGGCCTGCGCGATCCCGAGCGGCAACAGAAACGTTCCCACCGCCGAACCGAGCCGGCTGCAGGCAATCGACAGGCCCACGCCGCACGCCCGCGCCTCGGTCGGAAAGCACTCCGGCGGAAACACGCCGACCAGATTCGAGAACGCCGACATCGTCAACGTGAAGACGCCGAACGCGACGATCATCCCGACATTCGCCGATGACGGCAGCATGCTCAACACGAACAGCGACAGGCAGCACACCGCAAACGAGCCGATCAGGAACGAGCGTCGCGACAGTTTGATCGTGAGCCAGATTCCGAGCAACGCGCCGAGCACGAGAAAGCCGTTGAGCAGCAGATCGGCGCCCGAGCCTTCGGGCAGACGGATCGCCGTGAGAATGCTCGGCAAGAACGTGTAGATCGCGAAATACGGAATCACGAGGCACACGAAGAACGCGCAGTTGAATATCGTGCGGCGGATCAAATCCGGCTCGAACAGCCGCGCGAAGCCGCCCTTGCCGGCGAAATGCTCGCCCGAGTCGGCTTCGAGCGTCACGTTCGGGCCGAAGTGCTTGCGCACGATGCGCATCGCTTCGTCCACGCGGCCTTTGCCGAGCAGCCAGCGCGGCGACTCCGGCGTGCCGATGCGCAAGACGAGCACCACGAACGCAGGCACGCCGGCGGAGGCGAGGAGCCAGCGCCACGCATCCGGCGATGCGTCCGCGTAATGCATGCCGAGCACGTTCGCGATCACATAGCCGATCGTCCAGATCACGCTGAACGAGCCGAGCATCACGCCGCGATGTTTGCGCGGCGAGAACTCCGCGAGAATCGCATGACCGACCGCGAAATCGCCGCCCATGCCGATGCCGATCAACACGCGCAAGCCGACGAGCACGGCGGGCGTAGTCGCCCAGAACTGCGCGAATGCAGCCGCCGTGATGATGATGAAGCTCAAGAGGAAAATTTTCTGGCGGCCGAGTTTGTCGGAGAGCCAGCCGAACACGAGACTGCCGAGAAAGATGCCGATCAGCGCGGACGAACCGAGCAGGCCCATCCAGAATGCATCGAGCGGAATCTGCCGGTTCAACGACGACAGCGCGTAACCGATCGTGCCGAGCGCATAACCTTCCGTGAAATGCGCGCCGAAAGTCAGGCCCGCGATTTTCACGTGAAAGCGATTCAGCGGCACGTCGTCGAGGGCGACGGGATTGCGCGGCGTATCGAAGGGCGCGGCGGCGCCCGGTGCGAGCGGCTGCGCGCTCAGGCTTTGCATGTCCAAGAGTATCTCCTCCACTTCCGGGCGGAGCGGCGCGTCGTACGCCGCAAGAAAAACCGCGCACGCGATGGCGTTATCGTTCGTGCGTGCGCGGCGTGGCGATGAATCAGCGGCCGAGGCCGGCCATCATCATGTACTTGAGCTCCATGTACTCGTCGAGCCCGTACTTCGATCCTTCGCGGCCCAGTCCCGACTGCTTCACGCCGCCGAACGGCGCGACTTCCGTCGAGATGATCCCTTCGTTGATGCCGACCATGCCGCTTTCCAGCGCCTCCGCGACGCGCCACGCGCGGCCCAGGTCGCGCGTGTAGAAGTACGCGGCGAGGCCGAAGGGCGTGTCGTTCGCCGCGGCGACGACTTCCTCTTCCGTCGCAAAGCGGAAGCACGCGGCCACCGGACCGAAGGTTTCCTCATCGGCGATCAGCATCGAAGGCGCGGCATCCGTGAGCACCGTCGGCTCGTAGAACGTGCCGCCGAGCGCGTGGGGCTTGCCGCCGGTCAGCACCTTCGCGCCTTTACTCACGGCATCGGCGACATGGGTCTGCACTTTCTTCAACGCGGCCGCGTTGATGAGCGGCCCCTGATCGAACTCGCCTTCGAGCCCGTTGCCAACCCGAAGCTTGTGCACCGCGCGCGTCAATGCTTGCGTGAAGGCGTCGTACACGCCGTCCTGCACGTAGAAGCGGTTGACGCACACGCACGTCTGCCCGGTGTTGCGGAACTTCGACGCCATCGCGCCCTGCACGGCGGCGTCGATATCGGCGTCGTCGAAGACGATGAACGGCGCGTTGCCGCCAAGCTCCAGCGACAGCTTCTTCAACGTATCCGCCGATTGCTTCGCGAGCAGCTTGCCGACGCGCGTCGAGCCCGTGAACGAGAGCTTGCGCACATCGGGCGATGCGGTGAGCACCTCGCCGATGGCAACAGCGTCGCCCGACACGATGTTGAACACGCCTGCCGGAATGCCGGCTTCTTGCGCGAGCACAGCCAGAGCGAGCGCCGACAGCGGCGTTTCTTCGGAAGGCTTCAGCACCATCGTGCAGCCCGCGGCCAGCGCGGGGCCGGCCTTGCGCGTGATCATCGCGAGCGGGAAGTTCCACGGCGTGATGGCCGCGACGACACCGACCGGCTCGCGCGTGACGACGATCTTCGAGTTCGGCTTCGGACTCGGAATGATGTCGCCGTAGCTGCGCTTCGCTTCCTCCGCGAACCATTCGAAGAAACTCGCCGCATACGCGACTTCACCGAGCGCTTCCGCAAGCGGCTTGCCTTGCTCGCGGGTGAGCAGTTCGGCGAGCGTGTTGCGATTGGCGAGCATCAGTTCGCCCCAGCGCCTCACGCGCGCGCCGCGTTCTTTCGCGGTCAGCGCACGCCATGCGGGGAAGGCGCGCTTCGCGGCATCGACCGCCTGACGCGTTTCGCCGCCGCCGCCGTGGGCGACGTTCGCGATGACTTCGCCCGTGGCGGGATTGCGCACGGGATACGTGCTCGCGCTTTCGCGCCATTTACCGTCGATGTAGTGATTCGTTTGCAACAGACCGATCATGCCGCGTGCTCCAGTTCGTGTTCGAAAGCGCCTTGCGCGGCGCGGGCCTCGCGCGTGATGCGCCGCCCCGCCGTGTAATCGTTGATGAGATCGCAAGGCGTGTAATTGCGCTCTAGTTCGTGTAGTTCGTCGTTGTCGAGCCGGGTGTCGAGCGCGGCGAGGGCGCTATCGAATTGCGCCGCCGAATCCGCGCCGACGAGCATGCTCGAAATTCCCGGGCGGCTCAGCACCCACGCCTGCGCGATCTGCGCCGCCGGCACGCCGCGCCGCGCCGCGACCCGCGCAACCGATGCCGCAATGTCCTGCGACGCGCGATCGCCGTACATCTGCGCGGTGAAGAAATCGGTCTGATTGCGCGTGGATTTGGCATCGGAACTCAACAGGCCGCGCGCGAGCGGACTGAACACCGACACGCCGACACCCTGATCGATGCAGTACGGAATCATCTCGCGCTCTTCCTCGCGATACGCGAGGTTCAACTGCAACTGCATGTTGACCGGCTTGTGCCAGCCGTGGCGCTCGCACGCCTGCATGATCTTCGCGAATTGCCACGTGTACATCGTCGACACGCCGATATAGCGCGCCTTGCCCGCGCGCACGATCTCGTCGAGCGCGCTCATCGTCTCCTCGACGGGCGTGTTCACGTCGAAGTAATGCAGCATGTAGACATCGACGTAATCCATGCCGAGACGCTTGAGCGACGCGTCGATGCCATCCATGATGTGCTTGCGCGAATGGCCGCCCGCGTTCGGATGGCTCGCCATGTCGTAGCCGACCTTGGTCGTCACGACGACTTCCTCGCGTTTCACGAGCCGCTTCAGAATGCGGCCGACGACTTCCTCGCCGACGCCCGTCGAATAGAAATCGGCCAGATCGATGAAGTTCACGCCCTTGTCGAGCGCGTGCTTCACGATCGGCTCGCTTTGCGCTTCATCGAAGATCCACGGCTTCCATTGCGGCGTGCCCATGTTCATCGTGCCGAGGCACAGGCGCGAAACCTTCAGGCCGGACTGGCCGAGACGCACATATTCCATTTGGCGATCTCCTTACTTCTTCGGCGTGTAGAACGGATTCGACACGCCGCGGGCGGCCTTGAACACGGCTTCCTTGCGCGGCAGACCTTCCATCGCGGCGACGATCGCGTTCTTGCACGCGCGATAGTTGTTCTCGAAGACGGCGTCGAGATCGTCGGTCTTCGGATTGACCCAGTTCGCGGAGACAACGACCCAGTCGTTCTCGGCTTGCGGCGGCAGCGTGCCGTTTTCGAGCGATTCGGCCACGGCCTTCGCGATGCCCGCCTGCGATGCGCCCCAGGTCGCGTTGCCGTGGAACTCGCCTTCGATCTGCGCCTTGTTGACATAGAGCGTGAGCGGCTTGGTGGGCACGCCCGGCTGCGCGATCACGACGAACGGCGCGTGACCGGTGGAAGGCGTGGCGAGCGCGGTCGCGAAAGCCTGACCGGCCGGGCCGTTGCGCGGGCCGACCAGCACGTTGATGTGAGCGAGATTGACGCCCGGCCCTTCGAAGCCTTCGCCGATGAACAGATTCTTTTCCATTGACTCCTTCCTTGTATCCGCGTGATGTGCAGGGTTCGGCCACCGTGGCGATGGCTCTGAGGCATTCTGCGGCGGGCGTCGCGCGGGGAGGAATCGACGATTTTTGAGGGTGGGATTGATGAAACTTCAACTCGGGGATGACCCGTAGGCCGGAGGCCTAAGCCATTTCCGAAGCTGGCGGGATAAGCGTCCCATAAGCATCGAGCGTGGAAAATGTAAGTTTGTCCTGAATGCGGAGCATTTCGGCGTGAGCGCGCGCCGCCGTCTCCGCCGACGCACATGCCTTCCATCGACCGCATCCCGCCGCGCCCCGCCACCGATGTCTCGTGGCGCTACTACGATCTCGCCAAATTGCGCTTGCAGATTCACGAACCACCCGCGCCCGGCGAAGTCTGTCTATGGCTGGTGCCGAGCGAGTTCCGCTTCGCGTCGGCGTCCAATATCGGGAACTGGCTCAGTCTGGCGGAGCGCAAACGCGCGCGGCTGCATCCGAATTCGGCGCTCGGGCGGCGTTTTGCCGTCGCGCGCGCGACGCTGCGGCTCGTGCTTTCGCACATGTTCCATTGCGAGCCGCACTTGGTGGGCGTCGAGGACGAACCGGACGATCGCATCGTGGTTACGCATCCGCATGCCGATGGCCCGGTTCACGTCGATGTCGCGTACTCGGGCATCTGGATCGTGGTCGCGGTGGCATCGGCGAGAATAGGGCTCGGCTTGACCCTCGAAACGTCTGGCGCGCATGACACGGCCGCGAGACAGGCGATGTGGGACGAAGCCGCGCGCATCGGCCGAACGCGGGCGCAGCGGGCCGAAGCCGGCGAGAAGGCGCATCGGGCGGACTGGCACGGCCTCACATTGCCGATGCCCGGCGGAATCTGCGGCGTGCTCGTCGCGGACAAACCCGTTGCGCGCGTGCAGGCATTCGGCTGGGAACGGCCGCTCGAAGCGCAGGGCCACGCGGTCGCGTCCTGAGCCGGCGCCATCGGGATTAGGAGAAAACCGGACATCATGGAATACACCGCGTTCGCGCAACGCCATGCGGTCGCGATCATCGCGATCGTGCTCCTCGCCGGTCCGGCCATTGCGGCCGGCGCGTGGGCGTGGGCCGCGCGCGAACGGCGGGCGCCGGGCGCGGCCATCGCGCTCGCGGCGGGCGTGGCGATCGTGACCGGCGCGGCGGTGTTCGTCGCCCTCGCGACGCGCATCGCCCACGGCACGGCGTTTTCATCGGCGGATCAGCGTTTGCTCGACGCCGTGCGCGACGGCACGCCCGCGTTCGCCGCGCGATGGTTCGCCGGTCTCACGCATCTCGGCGATCCGTGGTTTCTCACGCTGCTGTGCGCGCTCATGTGCGCGGCGCTCGTCCTCACGCGCCGCTTCGGTCTCGCCGTCTACTTCGCCGCGGTCACGAGCGCGGGCGGCCTGCTCAACCAGGCGCTCAAGGCGACGATGCGCCGCGCGCGTCCCACCGGCGCGACGGTGCCGTTGCCCGAAAACTTCGCGTTTCCGAGCGGACATACGTTCGGTTCGATCGTCTGCTACGGCATGTGCGCCTACGTGCTGCTGCGCCTCGCGCCGACGCGCCGGGACCCGCTCATCGTCGCGCTGGCGTGTTTTGTCGTGTTGGCGATCGGCACGAGCCGCGTCGTGATCGGCGTGCATTTTCCCGGCGATGTGATCGGCGGTTTCGCATCCGGCGGCGCGTGGCTGGCGGCGTGCATCGGCGCGGCGGAGATCGCGCGACGACATCCGCGCACACTTTCAGACTAGTTCGATTGTCGCGCGCACCCGATGCCGTTACTTTCAGTCCTTTTGCGGGGCTGAAGCGATGTTCGAATCGAAAACGTGGGGCGTGGTTGCGCTGATCTCTGTGCTGGTCTCTGTCCTGATCGGCCTGAGCGGGTGTTCGGCCTTCGTGAAAGACCCCGATCCGCGCGAGTACATGAGCCGCGTGAAGATCGGCATGACGCGCGCGGATGTCGAAGACCATCTCGGGCCGCCTGACGGAAATTGGGGCCCGTGGCATTCCCAATGCACCGAATATGCGTTCAACTCCCACGGCGGCGACCGTTACTCGGTCTATTACAACAATCAGAGCCGCGTGGTGTACAC